>QHSL01000030.1 GCA_003220435.1 Candidatus Rokuibacteriota bacterium
CTGATGCGGGCCATCGAGCGGTTCGAGTCGGCCGACGAGGCGATCGGCGCCTGCCGCCGGCGGTTCAAGAACCTGCCGGAGCGCCACTTCAGGTCCCTGGAGCTCCTGGTCCGCCAGCACTTCGATCGCCGCTCGCCAGCCGGCGTCTGATCCCCCGCGGGGACGAGCCACTGCTCGTGCGGGGATGCGGGGCCTCCCCGCATCGTGGTGACCTCGTCCGCTCGGGCGCACCGCGCCAAGTCCGCGACACCGCGGGCTATCTCGTTTCCCCCGTGTGCGTCACGTCTGGCGTGCGCGTTGCTCTTCGCCGTGAGCGGGCACGGTCCGCATGGAGCGGACGCCGGGGCCCGATCACCGGGACGCCACGACGTCTCGAGCCAGAGAGGGGAAGGGCCATGACCAACACACAGCAGCAGACGAGCGGGAGCGGCAGCACCAGGGAGCTGGCGATCCTCGTCGGGATTCTCCTGACGGTCGTCGCCGGGGCCGTCGGAACGTACTGGATCCACTCCAGAGGGGTAGAGGCGGCGGGCGTCGTCGCAGTGAAGCCCGGCGCCGAGCCGAAGGCCTCGCGGGTCACGGCGCCCGCGCCGCCCGCCGGGGTCTTCCACGCCGACGTGTACTTCGACTTCAAGAGCACGCGCCTGCGCGCCGACGCCGCCAGAGTGCTCCAGGAGACCGCCGGGTTCATGGATCTGGCCAACGCCTGGGTGGTGCTCATCCAGGGCCACACCGACCGACAGGGACCGGCAGAATACAACAGGACCCTCGCCCAGCGGCGTGCGGAGATGGTCAAGCAGTTCCTCGTCGAGCTGGGCGTCCCCGAGGCGTCGATCAGGCTGGTGACGATCGGCTCGGACGGCTCGCTGTGCGACGACCCGAGCAAGGAGTGCCAGCAGCTCAATCGTCGCGTCCATCTCGAGTTCCGCAAGCTCGCCGCCGCCGTCCCTGCCACGACGACGGTGGCCGGGACGAACGGCGGCGACCAGGCCCAGGCCGACGCTGCGTCGCCCGCAGGCGACCGCTAGTCGCTCGATGGGCGCCGTCTGCACCATCTCCGCCTCGGCGGCCGTCGCCGCCGGGGCGGAGAGCTTGCGCGGGGCGCTACACCTTGAGTGCTTTCTCGACGAGGCCTGCTGGTCCGACGTGCGCGACGTGAGCGTCGAGGTCGATCGCTGACGTCGCGCGGACCTGGTGCGGCATGGCGGCCGGCGTCATCTGTGCTATAAAGCCTCAAAGCCGCTTCATCTCCGACTGGCGACGGCTGAGAGGAGGCGACACCATGCTCACGACGCTCGCGTGGGTGTACACGGTCGGGTTCGTCGGCGTCTTCGTGATCACGCACGCTCCCGGATTCACCGACGCCGATGGCTTCCTGTTCGGCCTGTTCAAGATCGATCCCATCGACGACATCGTCCACTTGCTCTCCGGCCTCGTCGGCGCCGTGCTTGCGCTGTGGGCGCCGCGCTGGATCCGTGTCTACCTCCAGTGGGTGGGCAGCCTCTACGGGCTCGACGTCGTGATCGGTCTCACGCAGAGCCGGGGACTTCTCGACCTGAGCATCTTCCTGCAGGGCATGGGCACGCCCGATTTCAGCCAGAAGAACTTCGCGGTGAACCTGCCTCACATCGTGCTCGCCGGGATCGCGCTCGTGTTCGGGTTCCGCAAGAGCCCCATGCCCGCACGTAGTGCAGCGTAGGCGTCGACGCCAGCGACAGGGCCTGGCCTTCGTCAAGCTCGCGACCGCGACTGTGGCGGTGCTGGCGCTGCTCGCGGTCGCCTACCCGGCCCGGTTCGTCGGCGTCCACTGCTATGCCCGGCGCAGCCAACCGATCGCGAGGTCCTTCGAGCTGCTCCGCGCCACGACCGACGTGAAGGGATATTTCCGCGAGGAGGCGCCGACCTTTCTCACGCTGCCCGAGTGGTACATCGTGTACAGCACGGAGGAGTACGCGAGGTACATCGAATCGCGCCCGCCGAGCCAGTTCCCCCACGTCGACGCGATCCGGCAGTACTGGAGCTACTACGCCGACGTGTGTCGGTGGACCAAAGGCGTGTACCGCTTCGACGGCGGCGTCCATCTCATGCTCGCCGTCATCGGCGCGAGCTTCTCGGTCGAGAACGCGCTCCGCGGCGTCTACGAGGGCACGGTCGGCCGGGTGACGGAGTGGATCGCCGGCTATCACACCGCGGAAGACGCGTTCGCGCGGCGGATCGCGGGCGAGTACGGCGCGTTCATGCACACGGCGCCGTGGTACGAGTTCCCGTTTGCGGGCAAGCTGACGGCGCTCTGGCGCGAGACGCCGCTCTGGGGCCCCGGCTTGATCCGAAAGTGGGAGCGGCGGTTCGCCCTCACCGCCGAATACGGGGTGAAGGCGGTGTACGGGTGGATGATCGGCCGCTCCACCGGCGCGGTCTACGCACCGGAGGAGCTCGCAATCCACGCGTGGGTCGAGAACGCGCGCGACCGGATCTTCGAGGATCGGCGGGTCCGGCGCATCAGGACGCTCGACGCCCGTTCCTATCTTGTCATCCTTCCCCGCTACGAGCCGTTCACGGGGGTCGTCACCACGCTGGTGAAGCAGGGCGTGAGATTCCATGACTTCGCCGGCAACGAGACAATCGTCCTCACCGCGATCGCGCCCCGCGGGTGGGACTACCGACTTCCGAGCGGCGAGCTCGTGCTCAGCGCGACGATGCTCACGAACCCGGCGGTGAAGCGGATCGCGGTGAAGGCGCCGGTGGCCTCGCTGCACGCGATCCTGGCGGGCCTGGAGAGGAGCGGCGTAATCCTCGAACACCTGTACGACTACTGAGCCGGGGACGGCGCGTGCCGTGATCGTGTGGACCAGGCTCAGACGGGTGCTCGCGAGACCGCTCGTGATCGCCCTGCTCCTGTTCGTGATCGTCGCCGCCGTCGCCCTGCGGAAGGCCCTCCTCTTCGCCGCGGATCCCGTGGGCGAGAAAGACTGCCCGCCGGTGTCGCCGGCCGGCTCCGGCCCGGCGCGGCCCGATCGGCCGATCCCCGCGCCCGCGTCGCTGGTCTGGGTGCAGCGGGGCGGCACCGTGAACGACGCGAGCTGTCTGAGCCGCACGGCCGTCTACGGCGTCGTGGCGGTCCGCGAGGTCGACGACGTCCGCGCCGCGCTCCAGTTCGCCCGCGATAACGGCCTGAAGGTCTCCGTCGCGGGTGTCCGGCACAGCATGGGCGGCCAGGCCTTCGCCCGCAACGCGCTCGTGCTGGACATGACGCGGCTCAACCGGATGTCGCTCGACGCGCGGAGCGCGACGTTGACCGTGCAGAGCGGCGCCACCTGGCACGCCATCCAGAAGTTCCTGCACCCGAGGTTCGCCGTGCTGGCGATGCAGTCGACCGACATCTTCACCGTCGGCGGCTCGATCTCCGTGAACGCCCATGGCATGGACCATCAGGCCGGCTCGGTCGGGGGGACGATCCGCTCGATGCACGTCATGCTCGCCGACGGCTCCGTGCAGCACCTGAGCCCGACGGAGAATCCGCGGCTTTTCAACCTGGTCGTGGGCGGCTACGGCTTGTTCGGCGTCATCCTCGACGCCGACCTCGAGGTCACCGACAACCCCGTCTACCGCTCGGAGCGGAGAGTCATCGGCTACCGCGACTTCCCCGCGGTCTTCGACAACGAGATCCGACCCGAAGCCCGATACGAGCTGATGTATGGCCACCTCTCGACGGCTCCGCAGTCGTTCCTGGAGGAGATGCTCCTCTACACCTATCGACGGGCCGACGGGCGCGGCGCCGACATTCCGCCGCTCGGCGAGGTGCGCGCGGTGAAGCTCCGGCGGCTGGTCTTCAACCTCGCCAAGCAGGGGACGCTGCCGATGCGCCTCAAGTGGCTCGCCGAGAAGTACGTCGAGCCCAGGCTCGGATCCTGCCCGGTCAGCCGGAACCAGGCGCTGGCCGAGGGCGAGGCGTGCCTGGTGTCGCGCAATCACCCGATGCACGACTCGGTGCGCTACCTCAAGAACGCGCTCGAGGACGAGACCGACATCCTGCAGGAGTACTTCGTGCCGCACGCCCAGTTCGTCGCGTTCGTCGACGGCCTACGGGCGGCGCTCATGGCCCACCGCGCCAACGTCTTGAACGCGTCCGTGCGCGTCGTGCGCCGCGAGGACAACGTGCTGACGTACGCGCCGACCGAGATGTTCGCGGTCGTGCTCTATCTGAACCAGACCACCGACGCCGCGGGCGATGCACGGATGCGCTCGCTGACCAGCGAGCTGATCGATCTGGCCGCGCGCATGGGCGGCACCTTCTTCCTGCCCTACCAGCTGCACTACACGGCCGCGCAGCTGCAGCGGTCGTATCCGAGCGTGACCGAGTTCTTTGCGGCCAAGCGTCAGCTCGATCCGACCGGCCTGCTCACCAACACCTTTTACGAGACTTACGCGCCCACGCCGAGCGGCTAACGCCGAGGACCGCCGCTTCCTATTTCGGGGCCCCTCACCTGATCAATGCCCAGGCCGAATCGGCGAGCGGGCGGGCGCGCCGCCCGCGTTCCTCTGCATTCGGGTCGTTCGCGGTGCCGGCGACCACGCGCCCCATGATCCCCTGCGCGATCGCCGCCAGCCGGAACATCGCGAACGCCAGACAGAACTTCCAGTCGGCGATGGCGGCACGCCCGGCTCGCCGGCAGTAGGTCGCGACGTAGTCCTGCTCGCTGGGGATTCCCAGCTCGCCGAGGTTCTTGTCGGCCAGCCCCTCCCATTCGCGCGTGAAGCGGTACGGCAGGCAGAAGTACGCGAGGTCCGCGAGAGGGTGACCGAGCGTCGAGAGCTCCCAGTCGAGCACGGCGACGACGCGCGGCTCCGTCGGATGAACGATGACGTTCCCGAGCCGAAAGTCGCCGTGGACGAGCCCGGTCTCGTCGCCGGTCGGGATGTGCTCGGGCAGCCACGGGATCAACCGCTCCATCGACTCGATCTTCTCCGTCTCGGACGCCCGGTACTGCTGGGTCCAGCGGTGGATCTGGCGGGCGAAGTAGTTGCCCGGGCGCCCGAAGTCCGCGAGCCCGAGCGCCCGCCAGTCGGTCGTGTGCAGGCGCGCCAGCACGTCGTTGAGCGAGTCGTAGATCAGCCCACGCTCGCGCGGGGTCACGTCGGGGATCGCCGGATCGGTGATGACGCGGCCGTGCACGCAGTCCATGACGTAGAACGCCGTACCGATGACCGTCTCGTCCTCGCAGAGCGCGAACGTGCGCGGCACCGGGAACCCGGTCTTCACCAGCGCGGTGATCACCCGGTACTCGCGGTCCACCGCATGCGCCGAGGGCAGCAGCTTGCCCGGCGGCTTCCGACGAAGCACGTACTCCCCCCCGCCGGCCGAGAGATGATAGGTCGGGTTGGACTGGCCGCCGCGGAACTGGCGAACCGTCAGGGGTCCGACGAAGCCCTCCACGTGCCCGCGCATGTAGCGCTCGAGCGCGGCCACGTCGAATCGGTGCGCATCACGGACCTCCGCGGTCTGCGCGATCATTCCGTCGGCCTCACCCCTCCAGCTATAGCCGCACGATCCCAGTCGGCGCGCACGACCTAGTGTCCGTTGCCCCGCACCGCTTCGCCGAGCGCCGCAGCCAGGTTGTGGCGCACGCCGCCCAGGCGGGGATGTACGACGAGAGCACGCCGGAACATCGCCGCCGCCTCGCGATGCCGGCCGAGCGCCATGTAGCAGAGCCCCTGGCCAGACAGCGCGCCGAAGTGATGCGGGTTCCGCCTGAGGGTCTCCTGGCAGTCGGCGATCGAGCCTTCGTAGTTCTCGGCCACAAAGCGGACCGTCGCGCGCTTGTTCCAGCCCTCGGCGAACGCCGGCGCCCGCCCGATCAGGCGGGCGAAGATCGCCTCCGCTTCGACGAGGTCACGCCGCTCGATCATCGCGATGCCCTCTCGCAGCAGCGCGTCCAGCTCGTGGTCCCCCGAGCGGTGCCACATCTCCCACAGCACGCCTTCGGCGCGCGCGGCGGCCACCGCGTCGTTGCCGCGCAGGGCGCTCAGGGCCTCGTCCTCGGTCATGGCGTCCCTAAGCTTGCGTCGGTCCGGCGCCAAGAGCAAGATGGAGCGCCTGACGTGGTGCGCGCCGCAGGCCGTCGCAGGGCTGGGGCCCCGCCGGCCGAGACGTGGCTACAAATTATGGACGGGCGCTTCTCCGGCAAGGTCGTGGTCGTCACCGGCGGGGCGGGCGGCATCGGACGCGCCGCCGCGGTGCGCTTCGCCTCCGAGGGCGCGCGCGTCGTCCTGGTCGATCTCGCCGCGCCGGCGCTCGCGCTCAGCGTGGCGGCGGTCGAGCGAGCGGGCGGCGAGGTCCTGGCCGTGGAGGCCGACGTCACGAAGCTCGCCCACGTCGAGCGCTACGCCACCGCCGCGGTCAAGGCGTTCGGCGGGATCGACGTCTTCTTCAACAACGCGGGCGTCCTCGGCGCCCTCAAGCCGCTCGTCGACTACCCGGAGGACGTCTTCGACCGCGTGATCGCCGTGAATCTGAAGGGCGTGTGGCTCGGGATGAAGGTCGTGACACCGCTCCTCCGGGCGCGCGGCGGCGGCGCCATCGTCAACACCGCCTCGATCGCGGGGCTCCGCGGCTCACCCAACATCATCGCCTACACCGCGAGCAAGCACGCGGTGGTGGGCATGACGCGCGCCGCCTCGCTCGAGCTGGCGCGCCACGGGATCCGCGTCAACGCCGTGTGCCCGGCCCCCATCGAAACGCCGATGGCCCAGCAGCTCGACACCGAGATGAGGCGCGAGCGGCTCACCGCCACGATCCCGATGCGACGCTACGGCTCCCCCGACGAGGTCGCCGCGCTCGTCGCGTTCCTGGCCAGCTCCGACGCGACGTACGTCACCGGCGCGATCTACACCGTCGACGGCGGCGCGATGGCGTGATCGTCGCGGTCACCGGCTCGAGCGGGCTCGTCGGCTCGGCGCTGGTGTCCTTTCTCTCGACCCGCGGGGATCGCGTGATCTCGCTGGTGCGCCGCGAGCCGCGGCCGGGCGAAGACGCGCTTCGCTGGGACCCCGCCTCCGGCGCGATCGCGGCGGCGGGTCCCGCGACCGCCGACGCCGTCGTCCACCTCGCCGGAGAGAACGTGGCCGCGGGCCGCTGGACGGCGGCTCGGAAGGCACGGATTCGCGAGAGCCGGGTGGCCGCCACCGCGCGCCTGGTCGACACGCTCTCCCGCGCCGCCGCGCCGCCCCGCGTTCTGGTCTGCGCCTCAGCGATTGGCTACTACGGCGACCGCCGCGACGAGCTGCTCACGGAGCAGAGCGCGCCCGGCACGGGATTCCTGGCCCAGGTGTGCCGCGAGTGGGAGGCGGCGAGCGCGGCAGCGGCGGCGCGCGGCATCCGCGTCGTCAACTTGCGAATCGGGCTCGTGCTGAGCCCCGCCGGCGGCGGCCTGGCCAAGATGCTGACGCCGTTTCGGCTGGGCCTCGGCGGCGTCATCGGGGGGGGCGGCCAGTGGATAAGCTGGATCGCCCTCGCGGACATGATCGACGCGATCGGTCACGCGCTCGCGACCGACTCGCTTCGCGGTCCCGTCAATGCGGTCGCGCCGACGCCCGTGACCAACGCCGAGTTCACCCGGACGCTCGCCCGCGTGCTGGGGCGCCCCGCGCTCCTGCCCATTCCGGCCTTCGCGGCGCGCCTGGCCTTCGGCGAGATGGCCGACGCGCTCCTGCTCACGAGCCAGCGCGTGGTGCCGGCGCGGCTCCAGGCGAGCGGCTTCACGTTTCGGCACCCCACCCTCGAAGGCGCTCTCCGCCACGAGCTCGGCCGCTGACGGCGCCGTCGCGAACCCGAGCGTCACCGCTGAGTAGTCGGCCCGAGCTCTCGCCTCGGCGCCGCGGTCCTCGCATCGCCCGTGTTCGGCGTTCCCGTCGGCTCGATCAACAGGAGGCGCGTCTCTTCGTCCGCGGGAGCGATGGAACGGGTGTTCGCGTCAGGGCCGCGGTAGCCGCGGCGGCTCGGCGCAGGCGCGCTCGACCTCGTCGAGGGTCTTCGGCGTGCCCGCGGTGAGGACCTCGCAGCCGGTGTCGGTGATCAGGACGTCGTCCTCGATGCGGATGCCGATCCCGCGCAGCTCCTTGGGCACGGGGTGCGTGACCCTCTCGGCCTTCGCCTTCTCCTCGTCCTCCATCTTCTTGGCGGTGGCGGCGCCGAGGCGGAGACGGCGCTCCCACATCTCCTCCTCGCTGTATTCGCGCAGATGATAGGTGACGGCCTCGCGTTCGGGGTCGAAGTAGAGGCCCGGCTCGACGGTGAGCACCATTCCGGGCTCGAGGAGGCGCGACTTGCGATCGATCCGGTAGTCGCCGACGTCGTGCACGTCCATGCCGAGCCAGTGGCCGGTGCCGTGCATGTAGAACTCGCGGTAATGGTGCATCGCGAGCGATGCCTCGAGCCCGCGGGAGAGCGCGCCGAGCGCGATGAGCCCCTCGGTGAGCACACGCCGCGCGGCCTCGTGGATCGCCTCGTATCGGTTACCGGGCCGCGCGGCGGCGATGCCGGCGAGCTGGGCGCGCAGGACGATCTCGTAGACCGCGCGCTGGGCGGCCGTGAAGCGGCCGTTGACGGGAAACGTGCGGGTGATATCGGCCGAGTGGTAGCCCCACTCGCAGCCGGCGTCGATCAGGAGCAGGTCGCCGTCCTCCATCTGCCGCGTGTTCTCGGTGTAGTGGAGGATGCACGCGTTGGCGCCCGACGCCACGATGGATGGGTACCCGTTGCGCCGCGAGCCGCTGACACGGAACACGAACTCGAGCGCCGCCTGCACCTGGTACTCGTAGAGCCCGGGCCGCGCGTACCGCATCGCCTCGGTGTGCGCGTCGCGGCTGATCTCGCAGGCCCGGCGGTGGCGCGCCAGCTCGGCATCCGAGCGGCGCAGCCGCAGCTCGTTGAGGATGGGGCCGGGATCCTCGAGCCGCACCGGCGCGGCGTGGCCCCGGGCGCGCGCGCCGCGCAGCTCGGCGATCAGCCGCGTCACCCGACCGTCGAACGATCCGCTGCCCAGCCGGTAGTAGACCGTCGGCCGATCGATCATGTACTCGCGGAGCTTGTCGTCGAGCCGGTCGATCGTGTAGGCGGCGTCCGCGCCGTACGTCGCGATGGCGCCCTCGACCCCGGCGCGCCGCCCGTTCCAGATCTCCATCTCGCGGTCGCGCGGGCGGACGAAGAGGACGAAGCGCTCCTTGGCGTCGGCCGGGTTGATGACGGCGACGGCGTCGGGCTCGTCGAATCCGGTCAGGAAGTAGAAGTCGGAGGCCTGCCGGAACTCGTAGTTGACGTCGTTGTTGCGGCGGAGCTCCTGCGCGCCGGGGATGATGGCCAGCGCGTCGCCGATCGCCGCCGCGAACCGCTGGCGCCGTTCCACGAAGGGGGCTGGATCGAATGGGCTCATCGGCGCAATAATACAACGGCCAAAGGGAGGCTCCTATGCACGTCGGAATGGCCGCCGTCTTCCAGAATCCCGGCAAGGCGCGCGCCGATCGCGAGGTCTACCGCAACGAGCTCAGGCTCGCCGACCTCGCGGAGCCGCTGGGGTTCGAGTCGATCTGGGGCGTGGAGCACCACTTCACCGACTACACGATGTGTCCGGACGTGCTCCAGTTCCTCACCTACATGGCCGGGCGCACGGAGCGCGCGCAGCTCGGCTCGATGGTGGTCGTGCTGCCGTGGCACGACCCGATGCGGGTTGCCGAGGAAGTCTCGATGCTCGACAGCATCTCCGGCGGCCGGCTCATCCTGGGCCTCGGGCGCGGCGCCGGCAAGGTCGAGTTCGACGGCTTTCGCCTCTCGATGGACGAGTCGCGCCAGCGCTTCGTCGAGTCCGCCGAGATGTTGCTCCAGGGGCTCGAGACCGGCCACTGCGAGTACCAGGGACAGTTCGTGCAGCAGCCGCGCGCCGCGATCCGTCCGGCGCCGTTCAAGTCGTTCCGAGGCCGCACCTACGCCGCCGCCGTGTCGCCGGACTCGATGCCGGTCATCGCGCGCCTCGGCGTCGGCCTGCTGATCATTCCACAAAAGCCGTGGCCGGAAGTGGCCCGCGAGCTCGACACCTACCGGAAGATCTACCGCGAGATCAATGGCGTGGACGCGCCGCCGCCGGTATCGGCCGGCTGGACCTTCTGCGACCCCAGCGCCGCGCGCGCGCGCGAGATGGCGCGGCGCTGGATCGGCGGCTACTACCTGACCGTGCTCGACCACTACCAGTTCGCCGGCGACCACCTGACCCACACGAAGGGCTACGAGTATTACGGCAAGATGTCGGAGAAGATCGCCCAGTACGGCACCGACAAGGTCATCGACTACTTCACCGACCTCCAGGTCTACGGCACGCCCGAGCAGTGCTTCGAGAAGATCCTCGACGTTCGCAACCGCGTGGGCAACAGCCACTTCGTGGGCGTGTTCTCGTACGCGGGCATGCCCTACGACGAGGCCGAGCGCGGCATGCGGCTGTTCGCCACCGAGGTGATGCCCGCGCTCAAGAAGCTCGGGACGGCGCCCGCGGCGGCCCCGCGCGCCGGCGAGCCCACCGAGATCAGGGCGCTCGGGTTCTGAGAGAGGGCATCGTGACCACACCGCTCACCGTCAACCTCCCGTTCAACCGCGACTGCATCGGCGCGTCGTTCGTCCCCGCCAAGAAGGGCACGAAGCCGCCCGAGCGGCGCGGCCACTGGCTCATCGTCCAGGACCAGAAGCTGATCGTGCAGCCGGCGGGCGAGGGTTTCCGCTTTCCGACGGGCGCGCGTCCGGCCGGACTGGATGGCGCGGGCGAGCCGCTCTGGCTCGGCACGCTGGGCCAGACCGAGTGCTGGGTGGTCTCACTCCCGCGGGAGGCCGCCGTGCCCGACGGCTACGTGCGCGAGACGCTGGTGCCGATGCAGGGGGCGCGGCTGCCCGACGACATGCTCTCGCTCGGCGGCATGGCGATGCAGGCGCTCTGGTGGGAGACCACCAGCGGCTTCTGCCCGCGCTGCGGGGATCGCACCGAGCGCCTGGAGGGCGAGTGGGGCAAGCGCTGCCCGAGCTGCAAGTACGAGCACTACCCCCACCTGCACCCGGCCATCATCGTCATCGTGCGCGACGGCGACCGCGTGCTGCTCGCGCGGAAGGCGGGGTGGGCGCCGAATCGTTACGCGCTCGTCGCCGGCTTCGTCGACAACGGCGAGTCGCTCGAGAGCACCGTCGCGCGCGAGGTGAAGGAAGAGGTCGGCGTGGACGTCAAGGACATCCGCTATGTCGGCAGCCAGAACTGGCCCTTCCCGAGCCAGCTCATGGTCGGCTTCGTCGCGATCTATGCCGGCGGCGAGATCAGGGTGGATCCGGAGGAGCTCGAGGACGCGCGGTGGTTCCCCTGCTCGAACTTGCCCGGGCTGCCGTCACACCACAGCATCTCGCGCTTCCTCATCGACAACTACGGTCGCTGACGCCGGCGGCGGCGCCGGCCATGGACGAGCAGGCCCCAGCGTTCCAAGAGCCGAGCCGGCTCGAGCGGACGTTCAACCGAGCCTTCGGCGCGCTCGTCGGGCTCGGGCTCGGGCCGCGCGACTACTATCTCTTGCAGGTGCGCGGGCGGAAGTCGGGCCGTCTGTTCTCCACGCCGGTCAACGTGATCGAGCTCCAGGGCACGCGCTTTCTCGTCGCGCCCCGCGGACGGACCCAGTGGGTCCGCAACGGAGAGGTGGCCGGCGAGGTCGCGCTGAAGCGTGGCCGCGACACCCGGCGATTCCGGCTGCGCGCCGTCCCCGACATCGGCAAGCCGTCCGTCCTGCGCGCCTATCTGGATCGCTTCAAGCTGACCGTTCAGCGCTACTTCCCCGTGCCGGCGGGCTCGCCGCCGGCGGTGTTCGCGTCGATCGCCTCGCGCTATCCCGTCTTCGAGCTGCTCCCGGTGAACCATGAGCGCTGAAGAAGAGATCCGCTGGCCTGACGTCGGGCGGGCGGAAATCGAGGCAGGCTAGGCCCCGTTGGGCACCGGCAGCACGGCGCCGCACTTCCGGCAGGTCCGCAGCGTCTCGCTCGCGTTGAACTTCTGGATGACCTCTCGCAGCTCCACCTCGATGTTCGCGCACGAGAACGTCGCCTCGTGGAGTCGGCCGCCGCAGCGCTCGCAGAACCAGGCCAGCCTGTCGAGCTCGTCGGCCCGCCGCTTGCGCTCGATGACGAGCCCCCACGTGTCGGGAGGCCGGATCGGGCAGTGCGGCGTGCCGGCGCGGCAGAGCATCGACTCGCCCTCGCGCACCTTGATGTCGCGCGGCTTATCCATCTCGTCGATACAGCGCACGGTGATGTCGCCCTTGAGCTGAAAAAAGATCTCGTCGCCGGGGTCGATGTGGAAGTCGTTGCGGGCATTCGGCCCGCGGATGATCTGGTAGATGAACTCGCTCTCGGGGAACACTTCCTTGTTCGCGACCGGCCCGCTGAAATGTCCCTTGTTCTCCTCGATCCACCTCATCAGATGCACGGGCGCAATGTTCGCCATCGACAAGCCCTCCGTAGATTCGCCATCCTACGCCCGACCCCGCGCAGCGTCCATCCGCCGGACACTCAGCGCTGAACCTCGGCGACCCACGCCGTCGTTCGTCCGCCGACGGTGAGGTACCGGATGCGCTCACCACTCACCGTCAATGGGCGCCGCTCGCGCTTGCTCCACCGTGTGTGAAAGAGCCACTTCGCCGGGAACCGGTCGCTGTCGGCACCGGCACGCACCGCGGTCGTAATGACGAGCCGCAGCTGCCTGCGGATGCGCCCGATCTCGGCCGGCGTCAGCGTGTGAGCGCGCCGGCGCGGGTCGATGCGGGCCTGATAGAGCACCTCGTCGGCGATCCAGTTCCCGACGCCGGCCGAGAACGACTGATCGAGCAGCAGGGCCTTGATCGGCGCAGCGCGCTCGCGGCAAAGCTCGATGAGCCGGCGCCGGGGCGGCAGCTCGTGGAGCGCGTCGAATCCGAGCAGGCTGATCGGCGGCTCCGCGCGCGGGTCGTGGCGCAGGCGCACGCGTCCGAGCCGGCGCGCGTCGTGAAACGCGACTTCGGTGGCGTCGTCGAGCACGAGGTGCAGCCGCAGGAAGCGCGGTGGCCAGAGGCCCTCGTGCGCCCGGCGGCCCTCCGTCATGAGTCGGCCGCGGCGTTGGCCACGGACTTCGATCTCGCCGGACATTCCAAAGTGGAAGCAGGGCCAGGGTCGGCCGTCGAGCTCGAGCCACAGATGCTTGCCATGCCGCCGCGCCGCCAGTATTCGGCGTCCGAGCAGCGCTCGGCGCACGCGCGCCGGGCTCACGCCCTGGAACACGATCGGATCGCGCACGACGCTGACCGCGGCGATTCGGCGTCCGACCGCCGTGCGCGTGAGCAGGCGCCGGGCGGCTTCGACCTCGGGGAGCTCGGGCATCGGGCGGTAGTGTACGATGAGAGCCCCCGCGAGCGGGGGCCCGAGGCAACGTGATACCCTGCGGCCCTAACCTGAGACAGTGAGGTGCGCGCTGCAGGCCGTCGCGGGGCTGGGGCCCCGCCGGCCGAGGCGCGGCTACACAGTGAGGACCCGGCGATGGCGCGGATGACCGGCGGCGAAGCGATCGTGAAAGCTCTTGCCCGTGAAGGCGTCAAGGTTGCGTTCGGCCTGCCCGGCGTTCAGCTCTACGGCATCGTCACCGCGTTCCGCGACGAGCCGATTCGCTTCATCACCGTGCGCCACGAGGGCTCGTCGACCTACATGGCCGACGGCTACGCGCGCGCCGGCGGCGACATCGGCGTCGCAGTGGCCGTGCCCGGCCCGGGCCTCCTCAACGCCTCCGCCGGCCTCAACACCGCCTACGCCGCCTCCTCACCGGTGCTGATGATCGCCGGACAGATCCCCCGCCACCAGATCGGCAAGAAGATCGGCGTGCTCCACGAGCTCGACGACCAGCTCGACGCGCTGGCCGGCTCCACCAAGTGGCGCCGCACGATCATGCAGGTCGCCGACGCGCCGGGCGTCGTGCGCGAGGCGTTCGCTCAGCTCCGCAGCGGTCGGCCGCGACCGGTCGCGATCGACATGCCGTGGGACACGATGGAGGAAGAGGTCGAGCTGACGATGCCTCCGGTGGGCGCGCATCCGCCGCGCGCCGCGGCGCCGGCCGCCGACGTCGACCGGGCCGCCGACGCGCTGCTGCGCGCCGAGCGAGTCGCGATCTACGCGGGCGGCGGCGTCCACCTCTCGGGCGCCAACGAACCGCTGGCGGCGCTGGCCGAGCACCTCCAGGCCGGCGTGGTCGAGACGCCCGAGGGCAAGGGCGCGATCAGCGACGCGAGCGATCTCGCGCTCGGCGCCGGGCTCTTCCCGAAGAGCCCCCTGCGCGGCTACCTCGACGGCGCCGACGTGGTGCTCGCCGTCGGCACCCGCTGCGCGGTCGCGATGTTCCAGCCCGCCCAGCAGGTGATCCAGATCGACGCCGACTCCGACGAGATCGGCCGCAACCACCAGAAGACCTCCGGTCTCGTCGGCGACGCGAAGGCCACGCTGGAGAAGCTGCTCGAGCGGCTGCGCGCCGGCGGCAAGCCGCGCGCCTCGCGCAAGGGCGAGCGAGAAAAGCTCCGGGCCGAGGTCGCCGCGTTCATGACCCAGGAGCCCAACTCGTCGATCCTGCGCTCGCTGCGCCAGGGCATCCCCGAGGACGCGGTCGTCATCGCCGGGATGACGCAGATCGGCTACTTCTCGCGACCGTTCTTCCCGGTCTATCGCCCGCGGACCTACATCACGTCGTCCTACGCCGGCAACCTCGGCTTCGAGTACCCGACCGCGCTTGGCGCGAAGGTGGCGTGCCCACACAAGCCGGTGGTCATGATCGCGGGCGACGGCGGCTTCATGTACTACGCCCAGGAGATGGCAACCGCAGTTCAGCACGGCATCAACGTCGTCGCGGTCGTGTTCAACGACAACGCGTATGGCAACGTCGCCCGCGACCTCGACGAGCACTGGGGCGGAAAGTTCGCCGCCGAGCTGCACAACCCCGACTTCGTCCGCCTGGCCGAAGCGTACGGCGCGGTCGGCCGGCGCGCGAAGGAGCCCAGCGAGGTCGGCAAGCTCATCGCGGACGCGATCCAGATGGACCGGCCCGTGCTGATCGAGGTCCCGGTGGGACGGATGGCGCGACCGGTGTTCTTCTCGCCGCTCAAGACGCTGCCGCGCTATCAGCACTGACGGCAGTGCGCGCGGCAGGCCGTCGCGGGCTGGGGCCCCGCCGGCCGGGGCGCGCATATGAAGGAGAGAGCCTGATGGAATTCGAATACTCGAAGAAGACCAAGATGTACATGGAGCAGGTCACCGACTTCATGACCAAGTACATCTACCCGAACGAGCACGTCTTCCACGAGCAGCTCAACGCGGGCCCGACGCGCTGGCAGATCCCGCCGATCATGGAAGAGCTGAAGGCGAAGGCGCGTGAGCGCGGGATCTGGAACCTGTTCCTGCCCGAGAGCGAGCGCGGCGCCGGGCTGACCAATCTTGAGTACGCCCCGCTCTGCGAGATCATGGGCCGGTCGCCGATCGCGCCCGAGGCCTTCAACTGCTCGGCGCCCGACACCGGCAACATGGAGACGATCGAGCGCTACGGCACCGAGGAGCACAAGAAGCAGTGGCTCCAGCCCCTGCTCGAGGGCAAGATCCGCTCGGCCTTCGTGATGACCGAGCCCAAGGTGGCCTCGTCCGACGCGACCAACATCGAGTCGTCGATCATCCGCGACGGCGACTCGTACGTGATCAACGGCCACAAGTGGTGGACTTCGGGCATCGGCGACCCGCGCTGCAAGATCCTCATCTTCATGGGCAAGACGGACGCCAAGAATCCCGACCGCTACAAACAGCAGTCGATGATCCTGGTGCCGCGCGAGACGCCGGGTATCAAGGTCCTGAGGATGCTGACAGTGTTCGGCTACGACGACGCGCCCCACGGCCACGGCGAAGTGATCTTCGAGAACGTCCGCGTGCCGGCCGCCAACATACTGCTGGGCGAGGGACGCGGGTTCGAGATCGCCCAGGGCCGGCTGGGGCCCGGCCGCATCCACCACTGCATGCGCCAGATCGGCGTCGCCGAGCGCGCGCTCGAGCTCATGTGCAAGCGCTCGCAGAACCGCGTGGCGTTCGGCAAGCGGCTGGCCGAGAACGACATCACGCTCGAGCGCATCGCGCAGTCGCGCATCGAGATCGATCAGGCGCGGCTGCTCGTCCTGCACGCCGCCTACATGATGGACACGGTCGGCAACAAGGCCGCCAAGCAGGCGATCGCCGAGATCAAGGTGGCCGTGCCCAACATGACGCTGCAGGTGGTCGAGCGCGCCATGCAGCTCCACGGAGGCGGCGGCGTGAGCCAGGAGTTCCCGCTGGCGTCCATGTGGGCCCACTCGCGCACCTTGCGCTTCGCCGATGGGCCCGACGAGGTGCACCGTCGCCAGATCGGGCGGCTGGAGCTACGCAAGCACGGTTGAGCTGAGCGGCGTGCGGCGGATGGTCGCCGGCCTCGAGGCCGCGGGGGTGACGCTGGCGGCCTCGGTGCCCGACACCTGGATCGGGCGGCTGATGCAGACCGTCCGCGCGTCGGCGAAGATCCGTGCGGTCGACGTCGCCCGCGAGGAAGAAGCGGTGGCGATCGCCTGCGGGGCCAGCCTCGCCGGCGGGCGCGGCGCCGTGCTGATCCAGAATGCCGGCCTCCTGAACTGCGGCGGCGTCCTGGCCGGGCTCGTCGAGCTCTACCGGATCCCCTGCTTCTTCATCGTGTCCTACCGGGGCGACGGGCGCGATCCGATCTACTACCACGCCCCGAAGGGACGCGTAACCGAGGCGACGCTGGGCGCCTGGCGGCTGCCCTACGCGCTGGCCGACCGCGCCGAGGACCTCGCGGCCCAGGTGGCCCGCGGCGTGCAGCTCGCGCACGATTCGCGCGGCCCCTACGTCCTGCTGATCACCGGCGGGGACCTCGAGTGATCCCCCGCAAGGCGTTCCTCGAGGGGCTCGTGGCGATGCTCACGCCGCGCGACGTCCTCGTCTCCTGCCTCGGCGCCAACGCGCGCTACCTGCCCCACCTCGCGGTACCCGCGCCCTGCTTCGCGCTGTGCGATTCGATGGGCGCGGCGATCCCGCTCGCGCTCGGCATGGCGCTGCAGCGGCCGGATCGCCACGTGATCGCGCTGGAGGGCGACGGCTCGCTGATGATGAGCCCGAACGTGCTGGCGACGGTCGCCGCCGCTCGGCCTGCGAATCTCACCGCGTTGCTCTGGGTGAATCGCCACTACGAGTCCTCGGGCGGCCAGACGTTGCCGGCGGCACCGCTCGACTGGGTCGGGCTCGCGCGCGGCATGGGCCTCGGTCACGTCGAGGCGGTCGCCGACCTTCTGGCGCTTCGCGCGGCGTACCCGCGCGCTCGGGACGCGCGCGCGCCGGCGCTGCTGGTGCTCGACGTCGCGTTCGACCCGCACGAGGAGATTCCACCGTACTCCGAGCGGCCGGACGAGATCCGCGCCCGGTTCAGGGTGGGGTAACTCACGCCGACGGCGTGCGCGTGGGCCGCGCGTTCGCGGCTCCAGGAGCTTGACGGATCCGAACACGCGCTCGATGTCGTCGCGATACTTCGGAAAGTAGCCGGCCTGTTGACCGCCTCCCCCGGCCTGGGGCAAGCTTCCGGAGCCGGCGCGGCCCCGCGACACCGCGCCACCAGAGAGGAAGCGCTGATGCGCGTGGGCGTGGACGTCGGCGGCACCTTCACCGACCTCGTGGCCTGGGACGGCGCCGGTCGGATGAGCGCGCTGAAGGTGCCGACCACGCCCGACAATCCGGCGGGCGGCGTCCTCAGCGGCCTGGCCGCGGTCGCGCGCGCCGCCGGGCCGTGCGCATCGCTCGCCCACGGGACCACGCTGGTCACCAACGCGATCGTCGAGCGGCGCGTCGGCGCGGTCGGTCTCGTCACCACACGCGGATTCCGCGACGTGCTCGAGATCGGCCGCATGAGCCGGACGCACCTCTACCGGCTCGATCTGCCGGCCAAGCCGGAGCCCCTCGTGCCGCGGGAGCTCCGCGCCGAGGTGAGCGAGCGCGTCAGTGCCGACGGCTCGGTGCTCTCCGCGCTCGAGCTCGGGGAGCTCCCCGCGATCATCAGGCACTTTCAACGCGAGGGGGTGGAGAGCGTGGCGATCTGCCTTCTCCACGCCTACGCGAACCCCGCGCACGAGCAGGCGCTCCGCCTGGCGCTCGCCCAGCACTTTCCGTTCGTGTCGGTCTCGAGCGAGATCAACGCCGAGTTCCGCGAATACGAGCGTACGTCCACGACGGTGCTCAATGCGGCGGTCATGCCGCTCGCCGCGCGGTACCTCGACGACCTGGCGGCGCGCCTCGCCGCGGGCGGGCGCGCGGTGCCCGTTCATCTCCTGCACTCCGCCGGCGGCATGATGTCCGTCGACGCCGCCCGGGCGCGGCCGCTCACGATGGCCATGTCCGGGCCCGCGGCCGGCGTGGCGGCGGCCGCATTCCTTTCGCGCTCGCTCGGCCTGTCGCGCGCGCTCGCATTCGACATGGGCGGCACCACCACCGACGTGTGCCTCGTCGCCGACGGCGTGCCGGAAACCGCGCGCCAGCGCAAGCTCGGCGACTATCCCGTGCGGCTGCCGGCGGTCGCCGTCGAGTCGATCGGCGCTGGCGGCGGGTCGGTCGCCTGGATCGAGACGACCGGAGGGCTCAAGGTCGGGCCGCGAAGCGCCGGCGCGGCGCCCGGCCCCGCGTGCTACGGCCTCGGCGGCCACGAGCCCACGGTGAGCGACGCCAACCTGATCCTCGGGTACCTCAACCCCGAGCGGATCTACGGCGGATCGATCCGCCTCGATCGCGGCCGGGCCGAAGCGGCCCTCGATCCGCTCCGCCGTCGCTTCGGCCTCTCGCTGCTCGACGCCGCGTACGCGGTCGTCGAGGTCGCCAACGCCAACATGCAGCGCGCGCTCCGGCTCGTCTCCGTGCAGCGCGGCTACGACCTGCGCGAGTTCACGCTGATCGCCTACGGCGGCGCCGGGCCGGTGCACGCGGGCGCTCTGGCGCGTGAGGCCGGGATCTCGCGCATCGTGGTGCCCGCGCACTCCGGTGCCTTCTCGGCGCTCGGGTGCCTGGTCTCGCCGCTCCGCTACGACGCGGTGCAGACGTATCGGATCCGGCTCGAGGCCTGGGACGGCACACTCGTCGCCGACCGCTTCCGTAGCCTCGAGGCGCAGTGTCAGGCGCCACTCCTCGACGAGGGCCATGCCGCCGACGGCGTGCTCGTCAGGCGGAGCGCCGATCTCCGCTACGCCGGGCAGAACTACGATCTCGAGATCGACGTCGGCGGCGGCCCTGACGCGCTGCGCGCGGCCTTCGAGCACCGCCACCGCCAGCTCTACGGCTACGCGACCGGCGAGAGCGTCGAGTGCGTCAACCTCCGGGTGACGGCCCAGCTGGTCCGAGACGACGTCGCGCTGCCGCACGCCGCCGGCTCCACGGCCGCGTCTGCCGCCGACACGCTGCGCGCCTACTTCCGCGAGACCGGGCCCGTCACGATGCCGCGCTACGAGCGCGCCTCGCTGGCCACGAGCCAGACGATCGCGGGCCCGGCGCTGGTCGAGGACGAGTGGTCCACGACGCTCGTCTATCCGGGCCAGCGCTGCCACGCCGACCGGCGCGGCAACCTTCTGATCGAGGCCGGCGCATGAGCCTCCACCCGGCCACGCTCGAGGTCGTGCGCAACGCGCTGTACGCGATCGCGGAGGAGATGAGCGTGATCGTCATGCGCTCGGCGCGCTCGCCGCTGCTCAAGGAGGCGGGCGATCTGTCGTCGGCACTGACCGACGCCGAGGGGCGCTTGATCGCCCAGGGGCGCGACATCCCGATTCACCTCGGCGTGATGGGGTTCACGGTCAAGGAGCTCCTCAAGCGCGTGCCGCCCGAGCGAATGCGCGAGGGCGACGTGTGGTTTCTCAACCTGCCCGAGGTGGGCGGCAACCACCTGCCCGACGTGAAGGCGGTGCGGCCGGTGTTCGTGGACGGACGGCTGGTCGCCTTCGCGATCAACCTCGCCCACTGGGCGGACATCGGCGGCGCCGTGCCGGGCAGCTACGTGCCGTCGGCAACCGAGTGCTACCAGGAAGGGCTCCGCATCGCGCCGATCCGACTGTTCGCAGCCGATGGACCGCAGCGCGACGCGCTCGACCTCGTGCTGGCCAATCTGCGTGGGCGTGACGAGCGCGAGGGCGATATCTTTGCGCAGTTCGCCGCCAACGACGTCGCCGCCCGCCGGCTGCAGGAGCTCTTCGCTCGCCACGGCGCGGGCACGATCAGCGCCTGCTTCGAGCGGCTCCACGCCGAGTCCGAGACCCAGATGCGAGCGGCCATCCGCGCGCTTCCGGACGGCGTCTGGGAGGGCGAGGACTGGGTCGACGACGACGGCGTCGACGACCGGCCCCTCCGGATCCACGTGCGGGTGGAGATCGCTGGAGACGAGGCGCGCTTCGACTTCACGGGCACGGCGCCGCAGGCGCGCGGCCCGGTGAACACGACGTACTACATCGCGTGCTCGGCGGTCTACTACGCGATGAAGGCGCTCATCGCGCCGGACGTCCCGCCCAACGACGGCTGTTACCGGCCGCTGCACGTTCACGTGCCGCCCGGCACCGTCCTGAGCGCGGATCCGGATCGTCCTGTCGTCGGCGGTAACCACGAGACGTCGCAGCGGGTCGTCGACGCGATCATCAAGGCGCTGGCGCCGCTCTTGCCCGATCGCGTCGTCGCCGGCGGGCCCACGACCTCCGGCGTCCTGATCTTCGGCGCGCGGCAGCCCGACGGGCGGTGGACGATTCTCTACGAGGTCCACGGCGGGGGCGAGGGCGCCACCGCCGCGAAGGACGGCGCCTCGGCGGTGCGCGTCCACATGTCCAACGTCATGAACACGCCGATCGAGGTCATCGAGGGCGAGTACCCGCTCGTGATCGAGGAGCAGGCGCTCCGCCTCGGCTCCGGCGGCGACGGCGCCCACCGCGGCGGCCTCGGATTCCGGCGCGCCTACCGGATCCTGGCGCCGGAGCTCACGCTCACGAGCATGCTCGACCGGCGCGTGGTGCCGCCGTACGGCCTCGCCGGCGGCGGCGACGGCGCCCCCTTCCGCATCACGCTGAACCCCGGACCGCGCGAGCGCGTCATCCGGGGCAAGGAGACGGTGCGCCTCGCCGCCAACGATCTGGTCGTGATCGAGACGTGCGGGGGCGGCGGCTACGGGCCGCCGGCCGGGCGTTCCGCCGATGCAACAACGCGCGAGGGCGCGGAGGATCCCACAGGATGAAGCTCGCCGACCGGATCGCTATCGTCACCGGCGCCGCCAAGGGCATGGGCCGCGACATCTGTCTGACGCTCGCCCGCGAGGGCGCGCACTTGACGCTTGCCGCGCGCGAGCCGGCGCCGCTCGAGGCGCTGGCCCGCGAGGTCGAGGCCATCGGCCGCCGCGCGCTCGTGGTCCCCACCGACGTCACCGACGAGCCGGCGGTCGAGCGCATGGTCGCCCGCGCGCGGGCGACCTTCGGGCGCATCGACATCCTCGTCAACGCGGCCGGCATCACCGGGCCCATCGAGACGCCGGTCTGGGAGATCAAGGCCGACGACTTCGACCAGGTCATCGCGGTGAACCTGCGCGGGACGTTCCTGCCGACCAAGCACGTGCTGCCGGGGATGATCCAGCAGCGCTCCGGCAAGATCGTGAACATCAGCGGCACCTCGGGTCTCCGAGGCTACAAGAACCGCGCCGCCTACTCGTCCTCGAAGTGGGCGCTCCGTGGCTTCACCCGCACCGTCGCCCTCGAGGCGGGTCCGTACAACGTCAACGACAAGCTGTGCCGCGAGAAAGCGCGCAAGCGCGGCTGGACGCCCGAGCGCGTCTACCAGGAATACGTGGACGAGATGGCGCTCAAGCGCGTGACCATCGCGCAGGACATCGCCAACGCCGTGCTCTTCCTCGTCTCCGACGAGGCGTCGAACATGACGGGGCAGTCGGTGACGGTCGACGGCGGCTGGGATGTGTAGCCGGGGGCGGCGACTCTCGGCTGGGCCGGCGACGAGGCGAGCGGCGTGGCGTACCGGGTGATCGGCACGAGCCCGGCGCGGGCCGACGCGTGGGAGAAAGTGCGCGGCCGGCCGATCTACGCCGGCGACCTCACGGTCGCCGGCATGCTCCACGGCCGGATCGTGCGAAGCCCGTACGCCTCGGCACGCATCGCGCGGCTCGACACCCGCGCCGCCCGGGCGCTGCCCGGCGTGGTCGCGGTCCTCACCGCCGCCGACGTGCCGCGCAACGAGCTGCGCATGGAGCTGCCGGGGCGCATGGCCGAGGCCACCGCCGGTGCCGTGCTGGCGACCCAGCCCGTCCTCGCCGCCGATCGCGTCCGCTTCCAGGGCGAGCCGGTGGCGGCGATCGCTGCCGAGACGCCCGAGATCGCCGCGGCCGCCGCCGACCTCGTCGAGGCCGAGTACGAGGAGCTGCCGGGCGTGTACGATCCGCTCGCCGCGCTCGAGCCCGGCGCGCCGGCGGTCCACGACGGCGGAAACGTCCTCCGTCGCTGGCACCTGCGCTCGGGCGACGCCGGGCGCGGCTTTCGCGACGCCGCCGTGGTCGTCGAGAACACGTACCGGACGCCGTTCGTCGACCACGTCTATCTGGAGACCGAGACCGGCCTCGGCTGGATCGACGCCGAGGGCGTGCTGGTGCTGCGCGTGAGCACCCAGGTGCTCGAGCACTACCGCGACGTGGCCGAGATCCTCCAGCTCGGCGGCTTCGGCGGCAAGGAGGACGTGACCGTCGAGTGCCTGCTGGGGCTCCTGGTCTGGACGACGCGCCGGCCGGTGCAGCTCGTGTTCTCGCGCGAAGAATCCTTCATCGGCCATGGCAAGCGCCATCCGTACGTGATGCGCTATCGCACCGGCGCCACGCGCGACGGCACGCTGACCGCCGTGGAGGCCGAGCTGATCTCCGACTCCGGCGCCTACGCCGCGCTCTCGCCGTGGGTGTTGCTCTACAGCCTGGTGACCGCCACCGGGCCGTATCGCGTGCCGCACATGAAGGTCGACGCGACCACCGTCTACACGAACAATCCGGTGGCGAGCGCCTATCGCTGCTTCGGCTCGATCCAGACCTGCCTGGCCTACGAGGGCCAGATGGACGCGCTCGCCACGGCGCTGGCGATCGATCCGCTCGCGCTGCGCGAGAAGAACTTCCTCCGCAAGGGCGACGCGCTCGCCACCGGTCAGGTGCTCGAGACCGAGCCGCGGTTGGCGGAAACGATGCGCCGCGCATGGGCAGGGCTGGGCGAGCCGCGAGCGCCGCGGCGTCCAACCCGCGTCGGCCGCGCCGTCGCCGCCTCGTTCACGCCGTACGGCCGGATGTGCTGGACGCGCGACTCGGCGAGCGCCTGGGTCGGCATGGAGCTCGACGGCACCGCCGTCGTCCGCTGCGCGGCGCCCGACGTGGGCGGCGGGCAGACGTCGTCGCTCTGTGCGATCACGGCGGAGGTGCTCGGTCTCGACCCCGCGCAGGTCGTGGCGGTCGGGCGCGACAGCCACCTTACTCCGCGGGCCGGCACGACGACCGCGACGCGCCAGCTCTTGATGTCGGGCAACGCCGTGCTCGCCGCGGCGCGGGAACTGCGTCGCCACCTGGTCGCGGCCGCCGCGTCATTGCTGGAGGCCGCGTCCGGCGACGTCGAGCTGGCCGACGGCCGCGCGTTCGTCCGCGGCGCGCCCCGCCGCGCGCTGGCGATGGCGAGCGTCGTGAAAGGCGCGATCGCCGAAGGCCGGCCCGTGCAGGCGCTGGAGAAATACGACGCGCCCTCGGCGCCGACGATCGACCCGCTCACCGGACAGGGCAAGGCCTTCAACGACTACACGTTCGGCACCCACGCGATCGAAGTCGAGGTCGACGAGGAAACCGGCCGCACGCGCGTGAGCCGCCTCGTGGCCTGCTTCGACGCCGGGCGCGTCATCAACCGCGCGAGCGCCGAGGGCCAGCTCGAGGGCGGCGCGGTCCAGGGGCTCGGCTACGCGCTCATGGAGGAGATCGCGCTGGAGAACGGCGTCAGCAAGAACCCGCACCTGCTGGACTACCGGATCCCGACCTCGCTCGACGTTCCCCCGATCGAGACCGTGCTGCTCGAGTCCGGCGACGGGCTGGGGCCGTTCGGCGCCAAGGGCCTCGGGGAGCCGTCGATGACGCCGAGCATCGCCGCGGTGGCCAACGCGGTCTCGAGCGCGGTGGCCTCGCGCGTGACGGACCTGCCGATCACCTCCGAGCGCGTCCGCGCCGCGATCCGCGCGAGGGCGTAGCTCGTGCCCCTGTTCGAGGAGGAGTTCACCGTCGACGGCACGGCCGAAGCCGTCTGGGATTTCCTCCTCGACCCCAAGCGTTTGGCGCCGTGCATGCCCGGCTGCGAGAGCGTCGAAGTGGAGGACTCGACCACCTATCGCGTGCGCCTGACCGTCAAGGTCGGGCTCCTATCGACCACGCAGAGCTTACGGATCACGATCACCGAGGCGGATCGGCCACGACATCTGGTCTCGGTGGGCCACGGTGACGACCGGAAGCTCGCCAGCCAGGTGGAGGTGCGGAGCACGCTCGATCTCGAGCCCGCCTCCGCGACCGCCACGCGGGTGCGTTACCGCAGCGACGTGCGCGTGCTGGGGCGACTCGGCGCCGTCGGCGACGCGGTGATGAAGGTCAAGGCCAAGCAGCTCGCGAGCGAGTTCGCCGCCAACGTGCGCGCCGCGATCGGGCGGCCCGCATGAAGGAGGGGACGTCCGCATGAAGCTGGAGCTGACGCTCAACGGGCACCCCTGCACCGCCGACGTGCCGGCGCACTGGACCGTGCTCGACCTGCTGCGCGACGGCCTCCACCTGATGGGGACCAAGTACGGCTGCGGCGAGGGCGTGTGCGGTACGTGCACGGTGCTCGCCGACGGCCGTCCCATGCGCGCCTGTCTCGTGCTCGCCGCGCACGTGCGGGGCCGCGCGCTCACGACGATCGAGGGGCTCGAGCGGAATGGGCGACTCGACCCGCTGCAGACGGCGTTCGCCGAGCGGGGCGCCGCCCAGTGCGGCTTCTGCACGCCGGGGATGCTGCTTGCCGCGAAGGCGCTGCTCGGCGAGAACCCTACGCCGACGGCGGACGCAGTCCGCGAGGCGCTCGCCGGCAACCTGTGCCGCTGCACCGGCTACACGAAGATCGTCGAGGCCGTGCTGGCAGCGGCGTCTGGAAGACGGTGACCGTGCGGCTTTACCCTTTCCAGCTGGTCGAGCCCGAGACGTTGGCGGCGGCGCTCGACGCGGTCGCCGGGCGCGACGGCGACGCGCGCCTGGTCGCCGGGGGCACCGCGCTCGTACCGATGATCCGCCTGGGCCTCGTGAAGCCCGACCGGTTGATCTCGCTGCACCGCCTGCCGGAGCTCGCCGCGATCCGCCGCGACGGCGGAATCCTGGAGCTCGGCGCGATGGCGCGGCTCGCCGACATCCACACCGCGCCCCTCGTACGCGAGGGCTGGCCGCTCCTCGCCGAGGCGGCGCGCCGCGTGGCCACGCCGGCCATCCGCGTCTCCGGAACGATCGGCGGCAACCTCTGCTACGCCGAGGCCGCGTCGGACCCGGGGCCGGCCCTGCTGTGTCTCGAAGCCGAGGTGCGTATCGCCCGCTCGGTTGGCGGCCGCACCGTACCGGCCACCGACTTCTTCCGTGGCTTCTACGAGACCGCGCTCCAGCCCGGCGAGATCGTCACCGCGATCCGCGTACCGGCGACGCCAGGCGGGGCGCGGAGTGGGTACGTGAAGTTCACGTCACGCTCGGCCGAAGACCGGCCCCTGGTGGGCGTGGCCGCGCTGGTCGTGCCCGACTCGAGTGGGCGCTGGCTGGACGCGCGCATCGGCCTCGGCGGCGTCGCCCCGACGCCGATCCGCGCGCGCCGCGCCGAGGCGACGCTGCGCGGAGAGTCGCCGACCGACGCAGCGCTGCGGGCCACCGCCGAGGCCGCCGCGCGCGAAGCCGAGCCGCTCTCCGACCTGATGGGCAGCGCGGACTATCGCCGCGAGATGATCCGCGTCTGGGTGCGCCGCCTGCTCACGATGCTGCGCGACGGCACGCGCAGCTCGTAAGCCGATCGAGTCAGGCGGGGCGGCGGCCGGCCTCGATGCCGGCGGGCGGTCCCAGTGACGCCCAGAAGGACGGCTCCAGGCATTCTCGGGCGAGCGTGAAGAGGTCGATATCGCGGGTCGCGCGGCTTACTCCGTGGACAGCCATCGCGGCCGCGCCGATCACGGCGAACGCTGTCCCGCGCTCCTGGAGCAGCGCGACGACGGGCCGCAGCAGACTCAGCCGATCAGCTCCTCGATGCAACGCGACCGTCGGCGGCCGGCCTGACGCCGCCGCTCCAGCACCCGCGCGGCGTCCGAACGTGAAAGCGGCGGCCGCTGCGCCAGGCGGAAGCTCTCTAGATCTCGCACCCCCAGCTCGAGCGGGAGTCTCAGGCGCTCGCTCAGGGTGAGTCTTCGAACGGCCTCACGATCGTCGGCACGGAGCCCTTCGGCGACGCTGCGCATCGTGACTCGACTATAGCAGGTCGCCTCCGAGAGCCATCGCTAGCGCGGCAGCTGGGCGCGCGTCGCCTCCAGGGCTTCGCGCGCGACCTCGTCGGCTGGGCGCGCCCACGCGGCCGGGTTCGGCGCCTCATAGCTCATGAACCCGCGGTAGCCCTTGCGGTCGACGAGCCCGAAGATCTCCTTGAACGGCACGGACCCACGCCCTGGCGGCAACCGATCGAGCGCCTTACCCGGCTCGAGGCCGCTCTTCGGCACGTCGCTGTACTGGACGTACGCGATCGCGGCGAGCGGCACGGCCTCGACGGCCGCCAGCGATGCGCCGCTGCGCTGGAGATGGTACGTATCGAGCAGCAGGCCGCAGCTCGGGTGCGCGGCCTCGCTGACGATCCCGCGCATGACGTCGAGGTTGTTGAGCTGCTCGGCCTGCGAGTTGAACTCGATGGCCAGCCGCACCCGATGCTCTTTCGCGATGTCGGCCGCCTCGCGTACGCTCGTGGCGGCGCGCGCCAAATTGCCGCGGCCGCGATCGGACGCGCTCATGACGGTGGCGCAGCCGAGCTCACCCGCCCAGCGGCAAGACTCGGTGAACGCGTCAAGCAGCTTCTTCCGCTCGGCGCCGTCGGCGAAGATCCAGCCCATCTCGACGCCTACGCAGGCGACACGGAGGCCGCTGGCCTTCACCAGCGCCAGCACCTGCGCCGCGGTCTGTCCCTTCTCGGCCGCGCGGGCGAAGTCGATGCGTCGCAGCTCGATGCCGTCCCAGCCCGTGGCCTTCGTGACCCGGAGAACGTCAGCCAGCGGCGTCGTGTCGAGCGTCCAGGTATGGAGCGCCAGCATGGCCGTCACTGCTTCGGCGCCGGCGTCGCCGGCGCGGGCGCGGTGGCCGGGGGCGGCGTCGTGGCCGGCGCGGGCGCGGTGGTGGTCCCGGGCTTGGCGCTCGCCGGCGCGTTCGCCCTCGCGTACTCGACCGCCTGCTTCAGCTCGCCCTCGGCTTGCTTGACCAGGTCGAGCGCCTTCGCGCGGTGTCCGCCGAAGTGGTGCTCGGCCTTCTCGAGATGGTTCTGCGCCAGCTCGAGCGCACGCGCGGCGGCGTGGATCTGGCGGAGCGGTTGTGGTCCTTGCTTCTTGTCCTGCGTGAAGGCGAGCGTCCCGTAGCCGAGGACGAAGCCCAGCGCCAGCACGACGATGACGATCACGTTCCGTTTCAGCATGTGCGTCTCCCTGGTTGTCAGCCGCGCATTCTCACACGGCTGCCGAGATACCGCCGTCGAAGTTGACGGCGGTGCCGGTGATGTAGGCCGCGCGCTCCGAGGCGAGGAACGCGACCAGATCGGCGAACTCGCTCGCCTCGCCGAAGCGCCCGAGCGGCAGCTTGCGCCGCTCCGAAATCTCCTTGTAGTACTCCTCGACGTCGCCCTTCGCGCGCCGCTCGTGCTGCGCAGACTTCACCAGGCCGAGGCAGACCGTGTTGACCAGGATCCGGTCGGGGGCCAGCTCGTGGGCGAGCGACTTGGTGAGATTTATGCCCGCCGCGCGCGTGACGCTGGTCGGCAGGGAGCGCGCGACCGGCGCCTTGCCGCCGACGGTGGTCACGTTGATGATGCGGCCGCCGCCCCGCTGCTTCATGTGCGGAATGACGAGGCGGCAGAGCCGGATGGCGCCCATCACCTTCAGGTCGAAGTCGTACTGCCACGTGGCCTCGTCCACCTGCTCGAAGCCCGCGGCGGACGACGTGCCTGCGTTGTTCACGAGGATGTCGACGCCGCCGAAGCGCGCCAGCGTTGCGGCCACGAAGGCCTCGACCTCCGCGCCTTTCGTCACGTCCGCGGTCATCGCGAGGATGTCGCCGCCGGTCGTGCGCCGTACCTGCTCCACCCCGCGCTCCAGCACGTCCTTGCGACGCGCGCATGCCGCGACCTTCGCGCCGGAGCGAGCGAACCGCTCCACGCACGCAAGGCCGAGGCCTTCGCTGCCACCCGTGACGATTGCGACCTTACCGGCGAGACCGAGCTCGAGCGTGTCCATGCATTCTCTCCCGGGGGCGTGATGGCCAGAAGATACCACCGAGGGGAAGGTTGGTGTAGCCGGGCCCGCGCCGGCGCGCTCAGGACGGTCCGAGGCGGCCGGCCATCGGCAGCTTGAGCGCCGGGCTCTTCAGCTCGACGCCGAAGTTGAGCGTGAGCAGGTTGAGCTCGATGCCTTCTTCCCAGCCGACCGCCAGCCCGCCGAGGCCGAAGAGCGAGAGCTGCACGCCCGTGCCGCTCGGGGTGGTGCCGGCGAGCGCGCCGCCCGGGAGAAAGTCCTTGCCGATCGCCGTCGGCGGCAGCTTGAGCCGGAGCTCGGGCACGCTCCGCCCGACCCACGCCGTGAACGTGTTGCTGTTCGGACCCGGCCACGTGCGATAGCTCTCCTGATACGGATAGGCGGCGATCGCGGCCTCGACCCGCGGGACCAACGCGTCAGCCTCGTCGCCCCGCACATCGACCAGCAGCACCGGCCGGGCACCGAACCAGTAGTTGTCCGGCCCCATGCGGTTGACACGGAGCGCCGGCGCGCCGCGATCGACGCCCCAGCCGATGACCTCGTAGCGCGTGTACGCGGCGGCAGCACTCGGCTTCAGCGCGATCCACGTGTGCACCGCGAAAAGACCGCGCCAGCCGACGGTGCGCGCGGCGTACACCTGCACCACCGCCTCGGGCGTCGTCGCCGGGTCGGGCGCCTGACTCGACGGCCCCCGCTCGAGCTCCCAGAAGTTCGAGCTCGCCCGGTGGATCACGGCGCAGCCGGTGGTTGCGAGCACGGCCAGGATCGCGAGCACACGTCTCATCCACCGAGCTCCTTGCGGACGATTCGCGCGCCCTCGACGAGCGCGGCGAGCTTCAGCTTCACCACCCAGCGCGGCGTCTCCCAGAATCCGCAGTCGGGCGTGAGCCAGAGCTTCTCGGGCGCCACGTGCTCGAGCACGGCGCGGATCCGCTCGGCCACCTCGCGGGGCGACTCCGCCTTGAACGCCTTGACGTCGATCACGCCCGCGCCGAGCTCCTTGTCGGTCGGGAACTCCCGCCAGAGCTTCAAGTCCTCCATCCCGCGGTTGGCGTACTCGAGGATGATCTGGGAGGCGCGGAGGTCGCGCAGGGCCGGATAGAGCGCGCGGAAGTCACGGACGGCGGCGAACGGGCGCCCGTAGAGGTTGCCGAAGCAGACGTGGACGGCGATCTTCGCGCGCACGCCCTCGACGACCCGGTTGACGCCCTGGTCGAAGCGCGGTGCTGCGCCCGGGTACATCCCGCTGTGCGGCTCGTCGATCTGGATGAAGTCGGCGCCCGCCTCGACCAGCGCCTTGCACTCTGCGTTGACGATGAGCACGAGATCGCCCAGCAGCGTGTCCTTGTCCCGGTAGCCGCCGCCGAGCTTGAGCGCCACCAGCAGCGTGAAGGGGCCGGGCACCGTCGCCTTCAGCGGTCGCGACGTGAGCGAGCGCGCCAGCTTGAACTCCTCGACGATGCCGAGCCCCTGCGGCGCACTGATCGGCTCGACCACCTCGAACGGCGTGTTCGTGTCCCAGAGGGGCTGGCCGAGCTTGCGCGCCGCCGGGAGCGTCCGGATGCCCTGGAAGCGATCGTAGAAGCCGATGATGAAGCGCACCCGCATCATCTCGCCCGTGCTCAGCACGTCGACGCCCGCGCGCTCCTGGTCGAGCAGCGCCGCCTGGGTCGCGTCCTCCATGAGCTCGCGGACGTCGAGCGCGCCGAGGCGGCCGGCTTCCATCGCCTCGCGGGCGAGCCAGACCCATCCCGGGAGCCCGTGGCTCCCCACCACCGACGTCGGCAGCAGCATCATCCGGCTCCTCTCTCGCGCACGTAGGCGCGGCCGAGGTAGGCCTCGGCCACCAGGGGGTCGCGGAGCACCTCGGCCGGCGGCCCTTCCGCGATCTTCCGCCCGAAGTCCAGCACTGTCACGGTGTCGGCGAGGTCGCCGACCAGCTCCATGTCGTGCTCGACCCACAGCATCGTCGTGCGCAGGTCGTGCTTGATCCGCAGCAGGAAGCGGGCGAGGTTCTCCTTCTCCTCGCGGTTCATGCCGGTCGACGGCTCGTCGAGCAGCAGGAGCGTCGGCTCCATGGCCAGCGCCCGACCGATCGCGACGAGCTTCTGGACCCCGAACGGGAGGCTCGCGACCAGCTCCGTCCGGTAGCGCTCCAGCTCGAGGAACTCGATGATCTCCTCCACGCGCCGGCGATGCAGCGTCTCCTCCCGGCGCGAGCGGCCCCAGAAGATCCCGCCCGCCAGCAAGCCCGAGCGCATGTGACGGTGGCGGCCGAGCAGGATGTTGTCGAGCACGCTCATCCCGCGGAACAGCTCGACGAACTGGAAGGTCCGCGCGATTCCGCGCGCCGCGATGCGATGGGGCGCAAGCCCCTGGATCATCGCGCCGCCGAACCTGATCCGCCCCGCCTTCGGCGTGTAGAAGCCGCCGATGCAGTTGAGGACGCACGTCTTGCCGGCGCCGTTGGGCCCGACGAGCGCCGCCAGCGCCCCGTCGTCGACCGACATGCTGACGCCGGTCAGCGGATGGAGCCCCTCGAACTCGAGCGTGAGCCCGTCGATGGTCAGAACCACCGCCGGCGCCTCCGGTACTGCTTCACGTCGGTGTAGCTCTTGCGACCGGCGCGGTGGCCGACGCCCAGATAGAACTCGCGGACGTCGGCGTGGGCGAGCAACCGGTCGCGCGGGCCGTCGTAGACGATGCGTCCGTGTTCCATCACGTACCCGTAGTCGGCGACGGCCAGCGCCGCGCCCGCGTTCTGCTCGACGAGCAGCACCGCCAGCCCCAGCTCGTCGCGCAGCCGCGCGACCAGGATCATGAGGCGTTCGATGACGGCGGGCGCCAGCCCGAGCGAGAGCTCGTCCACCAGCAGCACCGCGGGCCGGCAGAGCAGCGCGGTCGCCAGCGCCAGCATCTGGCGCTCGCCGCCCGAGAGATAGCCGGCGAGCTGCCGGCGCCGGTCGGCGAGCAACGGGAAGTACTCGAACACCTGATCGAGGCGCACGCGGGGGCGGTCGCCCGCGCGCCAGGCGAGCCATCCCGGGACGAGCGCGCGCAGATTTTCTTGAACCGTCAGCGTCTCGAAGACCTTGTCCCGCTCGGGCACCAGCACGAGACCGCGACGCACCAGCTCGTGCGGTCGCCGCCCGGTCACGGGCCGGCCGTTGAACAGGACGCGCCCGCCCACGATCTGGGCGTTGTCCGCGCCCAGGAAGCCCGAGATCGCCCGGAGGGTCGTCGTCTTGCCCGCGCCGTTGGTTCCGAGCAGCGTGACGATCGAGCTCGGCTGCACCTTGAGTGACACGCCCTGGATCGCCGTGGCGACGTGGTGGTAGACGACCTCCAGGTTTTCGAGCTCGAGCGGCAAGGTCAGCTCGAGGATCGACGTCACGACGCCGAACGCAGCGGGCGGTAGCGCAGCGGCCACAGCGCGAACCAGTTCCGCACGCGGCGCCAGATGCCGACGAGCCCCTGCGGCTCGAAGAGCAGGAAGACCGCCATCAGGAGGCCGAAGGCGCCGAACTTCAGCGGGAACAGATAGTAGGCGGCGCCGCCGGACAGTCGGAGGCCCGCCACCAGCGCGTCGAGCCCGTGCGGCAGGAGCGTGACGAACGCGGCGCCCAGCACGGCGCCCAGGGCCGAGCCGAGGCCGCCGATGATGATCATCGCGATGTACTCGACCGCGAGAAAGAAGCCGAACGCCTCGACCGACACGAACGCGCGATGGTACGCGAACAGGCCGCCGGCGACGGCGGTGATCGCGCTCGACCACACGAACGCCAGGACCTTGTAGCGCGCGACGTCGATCCCGACGGACTCCGCGGCGATCTCGCGGTCGCGGATCGCCATCCACGCCCGGCCGGCGCGCGAGCGCCGCAGGTTCACCGAGAGCGCCAGCACGAGCGCGGCCGCGAGCGTCAGCGTGTAGTACCAGGCGACGGCGCCCTTGAGCACCCAGGGACCGATGGCGGGCGGCGGGATCGACACCCCGGTGTTGGCGCCCCAGTGGTTCTGGAACTCCGCGCATGCGTAGAGCACCACGTGGTGCAGCGCGAGTGTGCCGAGCGCCAGATAGAGCCCCTTGAGGCGCAGCGCCGGGATGCCGACGACGATTCCGAGCACGGCGCCGACCACGGCCGCGGCGGGCAGCGCGACCAGCGGTGACCGCACACCGTTCTCGATCAGCACGCCCGTCGTGAAGGCGCCGGCGGCGATGAAGCCCGCGTGGCCGAGCGAGACCTGGCCCGCGAGCCCGGTCAGCAGATTGAGCGCGAGGGCACCGATCGCGGCCAGCGCCGTCTGCGCAACGAGGTCGAGGATGAACGGCGACGCCACGCGCGGCAGCACGAGCAGCGCGACGACGAACGCGGCGAGCGCGCGGCGGCGCAGGCGCGTGTCCACCAGCGCCAGGTCGGCCGCGTACGTGGTCTTGAAGTAGCCGCCGCCCCGCGCCATCTATCCTCGGGTGGTTGCGAGGCTCACACGCGCTCCAGCTCTTCCTTCGTCCCGAAGAGCCCCCACGGGCGCACGAGCAGCATCGCCAGCAGGCAGAGGAACGGTGAGACGTCGGCCAGGAGCGGGTCGCCGTAGCGGACCGACAGCACCTCGACGAGCGCCACGATCAGAGCGCCGGGGATGACGCCGCCCAGGCTGTCGAGCCCGCCGACCAGCGCCACCGCGAAGGCCTTGAGGCCGAGGACGCCGAGCGAGGGGTCGAGGCGCACGTTGCTGGCGTAGAGGCTGCCGGCCAGCGCGCCCGCAAACCCGGCGAGCGCCCACGACAGCGCGAAGACGAGGTGGAAGTTGATGCCGCGCTGGGACGCGAGCAGCGGCTTCTCGCCGGCCGCGCGCATCTGGATGCCCAGCGGAGAGAAGCGGAGGAACAGGAACAGCGCGGCGAAGAGCGCCGCGGCCGCGCCCACCGTGAACAGGTCGAACGTGGAAACGACCGCGCCGCCGATCAACGGCCGCGCCGGGTTGGCGAGCCCCAGCAGCCCCAGCGGATGCCGGATGCGGTCGGTGTACACGAGCACGATCGCCGCGCGCAGGAGAATGCCGAGCGTCACCGTGACGAGAACGGCGGCGAAGATCGGGTGGCCCGCCATCGGGCGCATGAGCAGGCGGTAGATGAGGAAGCCGGACAGCGCGCTCAGCGCCGCCGCGCCGGCGATCGCGCGCACGGGCTGGCCTGGCACCGACGTGGCGACCAGGAACAGGAAGTATCCGCCGAGTGTCATCATGTCGCCCTGGGCGAGGTTCAGCACGCGCGTCGCGCGGTAGACCAGCACGTAGCCCGCCGCGAGCAGCGCGTACAGGCTCGCGACGACGACGGTCGTGGCGAGAACTTGCGTCACTTGATCTCGAGGCGCGTCCAACCGCCGACCGACACGATCGAGCTCTTGGCCGGATCCCACCGGTACACCTTGTAGTAGGTGTTCTTCCGGTAGTGGTTGTCCGCGCTCCACTCGATGGGTCCGCCGCGCAGCCCCTTCGTGTCGACGCTCACGCTGGCCATCGCGGTCGCGAGCTTGTCGCGCGAGCACGGCCAGCCGCACGTCTTCAGCGCCGCCTCGAGCACCATCGCCGAGACCCAGCCCTCCGCCATGTAGTGCGGCGGATGGGTCGTCCGGCCCTTCACCAGGCCGGTGATCTCGGCGTGAACCGGCAGGCTCTCCATGAACAGCGTGTTGCCCCCGAACGCGTGCAGGCTCGGCGCCTTCAAGCGCGCCAGCTCGTCCTGGGTCTGCTGGTGGCCGTACAGTAAGTACTTCCCAGGCCAGCCGAGGCGCTGGAGCGCTTCGAACACGCCCACCTCGACGTGCCACAGCGCCCACGAGAGCACCCACTCGGCCCCGGCGTCCTTCAGCTTCTGGGCGAACGGCGTGAAGTCCGGCGTGTTGCCCGGGACCACGACGACCGGGATCGGGTCGAGGCCCATCTCTTTCGCGAGCTGCTCGGCGAACTCGAGCTCGATCCGCGAGAGCGGGATGTCCTGCGCGGCGAAGCCGAC
>QHSL01000116.1 GCA_003220435.1 Candidatus Rokuibacteriota bacterium
TCCCGCTCGCGGGACGTCAGTCGTTGGTCGCGTAGCAGCGGCTCGCCGAGCGTAGCCACGGCGGAACTCAAGGCAAGACTCGGGCCGACGGCAACTTCTAGCGTAGGGGATGTCTTAAGTAGGTCCCCTTAAAGGACTCCCCTGGCTTGCCGCCTCCGGATGTCTGGGCCACTCGCGCCAACCAGGCACTCGTTCGGACATCCTGTGCCAGATCTGGCGAAGCTTCCTTACTGCAAGAGGGCTGGTCTCATCCGAGTTAGAGCCTTTGGGTCAGCCTCGTCTCGAAGGACGCAAGGTCCACCAGCTATCCCGACGGGCCAGAAGGGTCCCCGAAAGCCAAGCGGACGCGCGACGCTAGCCCAGGCGAACCATGTCGGCTGGTCGCACCCAGCGGTCGTACTGCTCGGCGGTCACGTAGCCCGAGGCGAGCGCCGCGGCCCGCAGGGTGAGCCCTTGCGAGTGCGCCTGCTTGGCGATCGCGGCCGCGTGGTCGTAGCCGATGTGTGGGGCGAGCGCGGTCACCAGCATCAGCGAGCGGTCGACGAGCTCGGCGACCCGGGCTCGATTCGCCTGGATGCCCGCCACGCAGAACTCGCGGAACCGTGCGCATGCGTCGGTCAGCAGCCGCACCGAGCGCAGGAAGTTGAAGATGATCAGCGGCTTGTAGACGTTCAGCTCGAAGTTGCCCTGCGAGCCGGCGACGGCGATCGCGGTGTCGTTGCCGATCACCTCGACCGCGACCATCGTGAGAGCCTCGCACTGGGTCGGGTTGACCTTGCCCGGCATGATCGAGGAGCCCGGCTCGTTCTCCGGCAGCGTCAGCTCGCCGAGCCCGCTCCGCGGCCCCGAGGCGAGCCACCGTACATCGTTCGCGATCTTCATCAGCGCGCCGGCGAGCGTGCGGAGCGCGCCGCTCGCCATCACCAGGTCGTCGTGGGCGGCCAGCGCCGCGAACTTGTTGGCGGCCGACGTGAACGGCAGGCCGGTGAGCTCGGCGAGGCGCCGCGCGACCGCGTCGCCGAAGCCGCCAGGCGCGTTGAGGCCGGTGCCGACCGCGGTGCCGCCGATGGCGAGCGCCAGCAGCCCCGGCAGTGTCGCCTCGATGCGCGCGATCCCGCCATCGAGCTGGGCGGCGTAGCCCGAGAACTCCTGGCCGAGCGTCAGCGGCACCGCGTCCTGAAGATGCGTGCGCCCGATCTTCACGATGTGGTCGAACTCGCGGGCCTTGGCCGCGAGCGCGTCGCGCAGCGCCCGGACGCTCGGGAGCAGCCGCCCGCTGATTTCGAGCGCGGCCGCGACGTGCATGGCGGTCGGGAACGCGTCGTTGGACGACTGGGACATGTTGACGTGATCGTTGGGATGGATCGGATCCTTGCTGCCGAGCTTGCCGCCCCCGAGCTCGATTGCTCGGTTCGCGATCACTTCGTTCACGTTCATGTTCGTCTGGGTGCCGGAGCCGGTCTGCCAGACCGAGAGCGGGAAGTGCTCGTCGAGCTTGCCGGCGACCACCTCGTCGGCGGCGCTCACGATCAGCTCGGCTCGGCGGGCGTCGAGGAGCCCGAGCTCCTGGTTGACCTGGGCTGCCGCCTTCTTCACGAGGCCGAGCGCGCGGATCACGGGAAGCGGCATCCGGTCCTCGCCGATCGCGAAGTGATGCAGCGACCGCTCGGTCTGGGCGCCCCAATAGCGATCGGCCCGCACTTCGACGGGACCCATGCTGTCCCGCTCGGTGCGCGTGACGAAAGGCTGGTCCGTCACTCCGACATCTTGAGGAGAAGCCCCGTGCGCCGCGCCCGCTGGATCGCCGCCAGGAACGCCCAGTGGGCCAGCACGGCGTACAGCGCCGACAGCGCCAGCCCGGTCGCGACCGGCGCCGCGAACTCCGACTGAAAGCCGTAGTACGAGCGGTAGGCGTCGAGGAAGTACGTCAGCGGGATGGCCCGGGCGATCGCCGCGATCGAATCCGGCAGCACCGACACCGGGTAGTAGATGCCGGCCAGCACGAGCACCAGGTTGACGCTCGCCCACGCGAATGCCTCGGCGCGATTGCCGAAGAGCGTGATGAGCGCGCAGACCGCGACACCGACGACCCACGCGGTGAGGAAGCAGCCCAGGAGAAACGTCCCGAGCGCCAGCCAGCCGGGCCGGAGCACCTCGAAGTCGAACGCCCACCAGCCGAGCACGGTCAGCAGCACGAACACGGCGAAGCTGCGGACGATCCCGACCAGCCAGGAGCCCAGGGTCAGGTGGCGAATCCCGATCGGCGCCAGGAACTGGTGCTTCAGCGACTTGGACCAGACGTCGAGCAGCACCGCGTAGGCGACCTCGAGCTGGCAGACGTTGATCACCGACAGCGCGATCGTCCCGACCAGCACGAACGACGCCTGCGCCGGGGTCAGCTCGAGAAAGCGCGTCATCAAGCCGATCGAGAGCACGCCGACGATGGGCCAGAACAGCAGCTCGAAGAAGAAGAACACGTTGCGCGAGCCCATCAGGGCGTTGCGGAGCGTCACCGCCCAGACGGCGAGGAGCTCATTTCGCCAGCTCAACGAAGACCTCCTCCAGCTCGGGCTCCCGCACCTGCACGTTCCGGATGACGACCCCGTCGTTGTGGAGGGCGCGCAGCAGCTCCGGGAGCCGCTTTTCGGCCTCGTCCACCGTGCATTCGACCCAGCCGTCGGCCTCGACGCAGCGGAGAACCCCCGGCGCCTCCGCCAGCCACGCCACCGTCGGCGGGTCCAGTCGGAGCGCGATCACCTCGCCCAGGCGGATCTGTCGCTTCAGCTCGCCGGGCGTGCCGCGCGAGAGGATCCGGCCCGCCTTGATGAACGCGATCTCGTCGCACAGCTCGTCGGCCTCGCGCATGTAATGCGTCGTGAGGACGATGGTCATGCCCTGCTCGCGGCGGAGCCGCGCGATGTGCTCGCGCACGCGCACCGAGACGTCGGGATCGAGGCCGAGCGTCGGCTCGTCGAGGAAGAGGAGCTCGGGCTCGTTCACCAGCGACTTGGCGAGCGCCACGCGCTGCTTGAGACCGGTCGACAGGTCCGAATACGGCACGCGGCGGTACGGGCCGAGCTCGCACAGATCGATCAGCGCGTCGACGCGCCGGCGCAGGCGCGCGCCGCTGAGGCCGTAGAGGCGCCCGTAGAACGCGATGATCTCGCCGACCCGCAGGCTCCACAAGAACGACGGCCGGCCGCTGGCCATGTTGAGCCGGCGCCGCAGCACGGCAGCCTCGCGGACAACGTCGTGCCCCAGCACCAGCACCCGGCCGCGATCGGGCGTGAGGAGCGTCGCCAGGATCGAGAGCAGCGTGGTCTTCCCGGCGCCGTTCGGCCCGAGGACCCCGACGATGGAGCCGCGCGCGACGGTCAGCGAGACTCCGCGCAGCGCCTGGGTCTGGCGGCGGCCGAACCAGCCGGAGCGGAATGTCTTCTCCACGTCGCGCGCGTCGATCGCGAGCATACCGTTGGATGATACCATCCGGGCATGCCGGGCTCCGACGAGTGGCGCTGCGCGGCGGCGACGGTGCCGCCCGGTCGCACCGCGACGTTTCGACTGCAGCGCGCCGGGCGCACCGTCCACGGCTTCGTCGTCAACCATGAGGGTCACTATCGCGCGTACGTCAACAGCTGCCCGCACGTCGGCACCCCGCTCGACCTGTGGCCGAACGAGTTCTTCACCGAGGACGGGCGCGCGTTGATCTGCTCGACCCACGGCGCCCTCTACGAGCCGGCGTCCGGACTCTGCACCGCCGGCCCGTGCGTCGGCGACCGGCTGACGTCGCTGCCGCTGACCCTCGACGGCGACACGCTGGTCGTCCGCCTGCCCGCCCCGTCGCCGCAGGGATGAGCGGCCTCGACGACGTCGAGGGAGCGAACGCGCAATTCTATCAGGCGTTCGAGACGCTCGACCTCGCGCGGATGGATCTGGTGTGGTCTCACGGGCCCCACGTGAAGTGCGTGCACCCGGGCTGGCCGATCCTGATCGGTTGGGAAGCGGTCCGATCCTCGTGGGAGGCGATCTTCGAGAACACCGCCGAGATGCGGTTCACGCTCTCCGACGTGCGCTCGGCCGCCGGCGGCGACCTCGCGTGGGTGACGTGCACCGAGAACATCTTCTCGGAGATCCGGGGCCGGCTCGCCGTCACGTCCGTGCTCGCCACGAACCTTTTCGAGCGTGGGCCCGACGGATGGCGGATGGTCCACCACCACGCCTCGCACGTGCTGGGCGGCACGCCGCCCGACGAGGCGCCGGAGACCGCGAACTGACCGCCTCCGCCGCCCCGGCCCGCCGGCGGTGACCGGTATTCCCGCGACCGATGTCGCCGGGCTGCTGCGTCGCTACGAGGTGCTGCTCCTCGACGCGTACGGCGTGCTCGTCAACAGCGCGGGCGCGCTGCCCGGCGCCGCCGAGCTCGTCGGTCAGCTCAACGCCGCCGGCAAGCCGTACTACATCCTGACCAACGACGCGTCGAAGCTGCCGACCACCGCGGCCGCCCGGTATCAAGGTTACGGGCTGGCGATCGACGCCGAACGGATCATCACCTCGGGGCTTCTGCTCGAGCAGCACTTCGCCGCGCATCATCTGGCCGGCGCGCGGTGCGTCGTGCTCGGCACCGAGGACAGCCGGCGCTATGTCGAGCGGGCCGGCGGAGAGATCGTTCAGCCTCATGAGTCGTTCGACGTGCTCGTGGTCGCCGATGAGTTCGGCTATCCGTTCCTCGAGACCGTGGACCTGGCGCTCAGCGGGTTGTTCCGCGCGATCGACCGTCAGCGGCCGGTCCACCTGGTGCTGCCGAACCCCGACCTCATCTATCCCTCGCCCCACGGCTTCGGGATCGCGAGCGGGTCCATCGCCCTGGTGTTCGAGGCCGCGCTGCGACTCCGCTATTCTCACCGGAGAGACCTGCGCTTCACGCGGCTCGGCAAGCCGCACGCCGCGATGTTCACGGAGGCGCTGCGCCGGACGGGGACGCGCAACATGGTCATGATCGGCGATCAGCTCGAGGCGGACATCGGTGGCGCCCACGACTTCGGCCTCGACTCGGTCCTCGTCGACACCGGCGTCAACGCGCCGCCTTTCTCCGCGGCCCCGGCGCGCCTCCATCCCACCTACCTCCTCCGCTCCCTGACCTGACATCAGCGATTCATGCGGTCAGGAAGCGACTGGCCCCCGAGGCTGCCGGCTACCCGGCGCGCTGCAGCAAAATCCACCCGCCGGAGCGCCCGATCTCGCGATAGCCGGCGGCCGGGCGCGCCGCGAGCACCGATTCGAGGTCGAGGATGTAGTCGCTGCGCCCGGCGCCGGTCGGGTAGATGAAGATCTCGCGCCGCGTCGCCAGGTGCGGCACGAGCCGCTCGTTGACGCTCAGCGGTACGCCGCGGGGAATCCGCCCCATCAGCTCGTGAGCCGCGCGCTGCTCGGGCCCGAGGCGCCAGCGCGTCACCATCAGATCGTTGGCGGTCCGCGCCGTGAGCGCGACGCTCGCCAGGAACGCCAGGGCGAGGACCGCGCCCGCCTTCCGATGACCGCGGAGCCGCCCGTAGCCGTCCACGGCCGCGAGCATCAAGAACGGGAGAACGAAGGCCTGGTACTGCGAGCGGTAGTGGAAGAGGGCGTGATCGAAGGACAGGAGATTCATCGCGAGGCCGGGGAGCGCCGCGACGAGCGCGCGCGGGGCGAGCAGCGGGAGCGCGCCGAGCGGGAGCAGCAGCGCGAGGAGGTACACGAGCTTCTCGGGCGTCAGGGCGGCGCTGATCCAGCGCCAGGGCCGAACGGCGAGGCTCAGGAGGATGTCGCCCAGCGACGATCCCAGGTGCGCGTAGCGCTGCAGGTGCGGGTACGGTGCGCCGCGGAAGTAGGGCATCACGTGTCTCAAGTCCAGCGCCAGCAGGAGCACGCTGGCCACCGCCAGCCCCACGCCGAGCCGCCAGCGGCCCCGCGCGACCGCGAGCCACAGCCCGAAGCCAACGACGGCGATCGCGGCGTCCTCGCGGCACGCGAGCGTCCCCACCAGCGCCAAGCCGCACCACCGGTACCGGCCCGCATCGAAGGCGAACGCGGCGGCGATGACCAGCGGGATCGCGAACGCCTGCGGATGGATGTCGCGAATGTTGATCCCGTGGAGCGAAGGGTTGAGCAGATACAGAAGCCCGAACGGGACCGCGGCGGCCGGGGCGCCGAGTCGCCGCGACGCGTAGCCGAAGACCAGGAGCGCGCCGGCCCCGAGAATCACCGTCTGGGCGACCAGGAGCACCGCGGCCCCCGGCCCAACCCACTCGAGCGGCGCGAGCAGATAGAACACGAGTGACAGGTGCTCTCC
>QHSL01000119.1 GCA_003220435.1 Candidatus Rokuibacteriota bacterium
CGCGCCCGGAGATGTTCGCGTTCAACGGCAAGTACACGCAGGTCCGCTACGTGAACATCTGGCCGCAGCCGCTCCAGAAGCCGCACCCGCCGGTGTGGATCCCCGGCGGCGGCAGCGTCGAGACCTGGGAGTGGACCGCCCACCTCGACTACGTCTACTGCTACCTCTCCTACTACGGCTACAAGCGCGGCAAGGCGACGATGGACGGCTTCTGGGAGGCGATCGCGCGCGTCGGCGCCGACGACAACCCCTATCGCGCCGGCTTCCTGCAGCTCGTGTGCGTGGCGGACACCGATGCCGAAGCCGAACGGCTCTACTTCGAGCACGTGCACTACTTCTACCAGAAGTGCCTGAACGTCTGGGAGGGCTTCGCCGAGGCGCCGGGCTACCGCACGATCAAGACGCTCCAGACCGGGACCAAGCCGCAGGTAGGCGCCCAGGCGCGGAAGATCCGCCAGTCCCTCGACTGGAAGCAGTACCTCGACCAGGGCTACGTCATCGCCGGGAGCCCCGCCACCGTGCGGCAGCAGCTCACGGAGTGCATCCGCTCGCTGCGCGTCGGCCACCTCATGGTGCTGCTCCAGATCGGCTCCATGCCCAAGGACCTCACGCTCCACAACACCGAGCTGTTCGCGCGCGAGGTGCTGCCTCACGTCCGCGACATGTGGCCCGGCTACAAGGACCGCTGGTGGCCGTCGGGGGCTCCGGCCGGGAACGGTCAGTGACGCCCGAGAGCCGGACGGTCGCGATCCGTGACGGCGCGGTGAGCTTTCGCGTGCTGTCGGCGGGCCGCGGCCCGCATCTCGTCTACTTCCACTCGTTCCACGAGCGGGACGGCTGGTCGCCGTTCCTTGATCGGCTGGCCGCACGCCACACCGTGCACGCACCGCTCCATCCCGGCGTCGAGGGCTCCGCGGGCATCGAGACGCTGGAGAGCGTCTTCGATCTGACCCTGGCCTACGAGGAGCTGCTCGATGCGCTCGGCGTCGGGGCGGCGACCTTCGTCGGGCACTTCTTCGGCGGGATGGTCGCGGCCGAGCTGGCGGCGGTCTTCCCCGAGCGGGCCGGGAGGCTGGTGCTGGTGTCGCCCCTCGGGCTCTGGCGCGACGACGCGCCGTCGGAGGATCTCCTGATCCTGCCGCAAGACGACCTGCCGGCCGTGCTGTTCCGCGATCCCGCGTCCGAGGCCGCGCGCCGGTGGGCCGCGCGGCCCGCGAGCGCGCACGAAGAACTGCAGGCGTACATCGAGTCGATCCAGCGCCGCGCCGCGGTGGCGAAATTCGTCTGGCCGCTGCCGGACAAGGGCATCAAGAAGCGGCTGCACCGGGTGACGGCGCCGACGCTCCTGCTCTGGGGCGACGCTGACTGCGCCAACCCGATCGTGTACGCGGAGGAGTGGCAGCGACGCATCAAGGGCGCCGCGGTGCGGCTCCTGCCGGGCGGCCACATGCTCCTGCACGAGGCGCCGGAGGCGGCCGCCACCGCCGTTCTGGAATTCGTGGACCGATGAGCCTCGTCCCCGGCAGCGCCTTCGTGACCGGCGGCGGTTCGGGAATCGGTCGCGCCATCGCCGTCGCCCTCGCCGCCGCCGGCGCGCCGGTCGCCGTCTTCGACGTGCAGGCGGAGGGCGCGAAGGAAACCGCTCAGGCGATCGAGCGGGGAGGCGGCCGGGCGTTCGCGATCACCGGCGACGCGAGCCGCTGGACCGACGTCGACGGCGCCGTCGCGGCCGCAGTGGGCCGGCTCGGTCCCCTCGCGATCATGGTGAACGCCGCCGGGATCCTCGACGGGTACGCGCCCGCCGACGAGCTGACTCCCGCGGTCTTCGAGCGCGTCGTCGCGATCAACCTCACCGGTACCTTCATCGGCGCCAAGCGCGCGCTCGTCGAGATGCTGGCGCGCGGACGCGGCCGCATCGTGAACATTGCCTCGGTGGCCGGGCTCGTCGGTGACGGCGGCGGGCCGGCCTACGTCGCCTCCAAGCACGGCGTGGTCGGACTCACGAAGCAGCTCGCGGTCGGCTACGCCGCCCGCGGTGTCACGGTGAACGCGATCTGCCCCGGCCCGATCCAGACCGACCTGCGTGACAACTCGCGGCGGATCCTCGGACGGGAGGCGCCCGAGATGCGCGGGATCGGCGGCGACGAGGCGGCGATCCGGAGGGTGACGCCGGCCGGCCGGCGCGGTACGGTGGAGGAGATCGCCGCGGCGGCGTGCTATCTCGCGAGCCAGGAAGCGGACTACGTCACGGGCCACGCGCTCGTGATCGACGGAGGATGGACTGCGAGATGATCAAGCGATTCCACGTGCTCTACGTCGGTCAGGTCGAGCTCGAGAACATCGGGTTGCAGGGCACGCCCGCCGACGCCCGGCGGTACTCCAACGAGCGGCTCAGCGAGCCGTTCTTCGTCGCGCGCGACGTCGCCCAGCTGATGGACGAGCTGGGCTACTACGCGCTGTGGACGGCGGAGCACCACTTCCAGCACGAAGGGTACGAGTGCTTCCCGAACCTCATCCAGCTCTCGCTCTGGCTCGCCACCCAGACGCGTCGCCTCAAGCTCGGCTGCGCCTTCAACGTGGTCCCGATGTGGCACCCGATCCGTCTCGCCGAGGATTACGCGATGGCCGACATCGTCACCGACGGACGCGTGATCATGGGCGTGGGGCGGGGCTACCACTCGCGGGAGGTGGAGACGTTCGGGTCGCCGGTGATCGACCAGGCGGCGAACCGCGAGCTGTTCGAGGAGCAGATCGACCTCATGCTCAAATGCTTCGACCAGGAGAGCTTCAGCCACCACGGCAAGCAGTACGAGTGCCCGCCGCCGGTGGAGTACCGCGGACACCAGCTGCGCGAGCTCACGTGCGTGCCGCGGCCGAAGCACCTGCCGGTCGAGATCTGGATGCCCATCGCCAGCAGCAAATCCATCGACTACATGGCCAGCAAGAACTTCAAGGCGATGGTGACGCTCAACGGCGAGAAGATCCTGGACGACGTCGTGAAGGCGTATCGCGACGCGTGCGCGAAGTACGGCCGCCGCAAGCAGCTCGGCGAGGACATGATCTGGGGCGCCGGGCTCTTTCTGGCCGACACCCCCGGGGAGGCCAAGCGCCGCGTCGAGCCGTCGCACGACGAGCGCTACAAGTGGTTCGCGCCGTTCGGCTTCGTGCGCTACGCGGACGAGCAGGGCCGCACGTGGGGCACGCCGGGCGCGCCGGCGCGGGTGCCCTCGCTCGCCGACGGCATCCAGCAGAAGGCGTGGTTCTGCGGTCCGCCCGCGCACGTCATCGAAGGCATCAAGTCCATCGAGGCCAAGTACCCGGGGCTCGACGACTTCATGGTGCACTGGGCCGAGGGCCTCTCGCCGAAGGAGTTCAAGGAGCAGCTGCGCTGGTTCGCGCGCGACGTGATGCCGGCGTTCCGCGGCCGCTGACGAGGCGCGCCGCCCCCCGAAGGGCAATACCCCGACGGGGTATTGTGCCCTCGCACGGGAGGGCCCAACCGATGGTGTTTTTTGTTTCCCTCCCCTCGTACCTGTGGTAGTAATACCCCCGGGCGAAATCCGGGTGACGGGCCCGACCAAGTAAGGAGGAGGGGAGATCATGGCGAAGGGGAAGAAGGCGTTCGGGGGGTACTCGATCAACTTCAAGGGATGTAAGGACTCCGTCGAGTCCGTCTTCGGAGGCTCGCCGATCGGGCCGTCCGAGATGACGAAGAAGATCTGGGCCTACGTGAAGCGGAAGAAGCTCGCCGGCAAGCGCTGAGGCCGCGCCTCGTCCGCGCTTGACGTCTCGAGGCGGCTCGCATCTCGCGGGCCGCCTCTGGTTTTACCGCCCGGTGTCGACCTCAGCGCGGGAGCTGGTCGAGCGCGCTCACGACCAGATCGGCGCGCAGGCCGAGCTCCTCCTCCGGCGCATTCGTCCGGTTGCACCAGGCGACTCGATAGCCGAACGCCTTCGCGCCGGCGACGTCCCACGCGTTCGACGATACGAACAGAAGCTCGCCCGCCGGGATCGCCAGCCTCGTCGGCCCGAGCGCGTACACGAGCGGCGAGGGCTTGTAGGTCTTTACCGCGTCGACCGAGATCACCTGGTCGAGGTGCGGCGCGAGCCCGCTCGCCGCGACGGCGGCCGCCAGCATCGCCGGCGCGCCGTTGGAGAGCACGGCGCGCGGGCGTCCCGCGAGGCGCTGCAGGGCACTCGTCACTTCGGGGAAGCAGGCCAGCGAAAGATAGGCGTCCATGAGACGCCGCAGCTGGACGTCCGTCGCGGTGAGGCCGAGCCGGCGCACCGCGTAGCGCAGCGCTGCCTCCGTCACGGTCCAGAAGTCGGCGTAGGTGCCCATCAGCGCCCGCAGCCACGTGTACTCGAGCTGCTTCTGGCGCCAGATCGCCGACAGGGCCGCCGGGTCGCTCGTGATCTCGCGACCGGCCTCCACGACCGAGTGCACGTCGAAGAGCGTGCCGTAGGCGTCGAAGACGTAGCCGCGGATCGGGCTCACTGCGCCAGCGTGGTGCGTCGCGCGCGGACCGGCTTTTTCGGCATGCGCGGTGCCGGCTCGGTCGGGGGATCGATCCCGGCCTCGACGAAGCCGAACCGCAGGAGCTTCTTGGCGTCGAGGAACGAGAGCGCGCGGGTGCGCGAGCCGAGCACGATCATGACGAACTGCACGCCGTTACGCCACGCCGACACCGCGAGGTTGTACCCGGCCTCCTGGGTGAAGCCGGTCTTGAGCGCCTGCACGCCCAGCGGGTCGGTGAACAGCGGAATGTGTCGGGCGTAGACGCGACCGCGATAGACGAAGGTCTGTCCGCCCAGCATCGGACGCGAAGCCGGATAGTCGCGGAGCAGCCGCGCGATGAGCTGCGCGAGATCGCGGGCGTTGCTGTGCTGGGCCGGATCGGGGAGCCCGTGCGGGTTCGCAAACCGCGTGCCGTGCAGATCGAGCTCCTGCGCCTTGGCGTTCATCCGCGCCACGAAGCTCCATTCGTCGCCGGCGAGACGCTCGGCCAGCGCGGTCGCGGCGTCGTTCGCCGAGGCGATCGCCACGCCTTCCAACAGGATGCGGAGGGGAACCTGCTCGCCGGTACGCAGGCCCATCCGGTACTTCGGCGTTAGCGCCGCGTAGTGGCTGACCGTGACCAGTTCCTCGGGGTCGGCCTTCCCTGCTTCGATGTCCTCGAACGCCAGGTAGAGCGTCATCAGCTTGACGAGACTCGCCGGCGCGCGCTCCTCCTCGGCGTTCTTGGCGAAGAGCGTTCGTCCCTCGGGGTCCAGCAGCAGGACGGATTCGGCGGAGAAGGACGGGGGGCGGCTGTCGGCAGCGGGCCGTCCACCCTGAGCGGTCGCGGTGAACGGCATCAGCGCAGCGGTGAACACCGCCAGCGACGCGAGGATGCGGGGCGGATGCACTGTGACGATTCTAGCCAGCGCGCGGAGCGGCCAGCAAGGAAAAAGCCGGTCAGCGAACCGCTTGTCTCAATTCCTTCGAGGGCTTGAAGCGCGGGATCCGCCCGGCGACCGTCACCGCCTGACCGGTGCGCGGGTTCTTCAGCGTGCGTGGCTTGCGCCGCGCGACGGAAAAGGTGCCGAAGCCAACGAGCGTGACCGCGTCGCCTCGCTTGAGCGAGGCGCGAATCCCGGCGAGCGCGGCGCGCAGAGCGCGCTCGGTGCCGGCCTTGGGCCAGCCGGCCGCCGCGGCCATCCGCGTGACGATGTCCGCCTTCGTCATCGGCGGCTACATGCCGAACGCGCCGCGCGCCTCGTCCATCACGGCCTCGTCGATGGTTGCGTACCCGTGATCGGCAGCGAACCGCTCGATCGCGCGCCGGGCCATCGGCCGGATGAACGACGGGATCCGCTCGACGCGCGCCTCGGCCTCCGAGGTCCAGGGGACAGCGGTCGGCGCCGCCGCCGCGCCGTCGTTCACGACGGCCGCGAAGGGACACCCCGGGCCCGCGGCGGTCTCGCCGCCCTCCCCCTCGAAGGCGTCGGCGCGCGGGTTGGCCATCATCGATCGCAGGTGCTCGAAGGGCGCCGCCTCCTGCGCGCGACCGCCGACCTTGACGCCGAGACTGCGCACCATCTGCGTCTCGAACGGGTTGGTCAGCATCGCGACTCGGAAGCCGCACTCCGGGCAGCGGAAGGTGACCGCCAGCGAGCCCTCGTCGGGCCCTTCGGTCGAGTGGAGCTTCATCGGCGCGTCGCAGTCGAGACACAGAAACTTCATGGCCCGGCATTCTATCACCAGATCCGGCCGAGACTCGCTCCGACGCGCCAGTTATGCTAGCGTGACTCCCTGGCGCCGGTGTAGCTCAGTGGCAGAGCAGCTGATTCGTAATCAGCAGGTCGCGGGTTCAAGTCCCGCCGCCGGCTCCAGTACTTTGGGTCCACTCTTTGATTCCAAGATGTCAGCCCGCACCTGATCGCCCTCGTCGTTCTGCACTACCAGGGCCGCTCTGCTCATGAGCGCGGAGAGCGCGGCCCGAGCAAGCCAGGCGCTATCAGAGGCGAACTTGCGCTGCCTCAGGGCCGCGAGCCGGGGAGCAGGCGATGCAGCCCGATCTCTCTTACCCAGCCATTCGGTCTTTCGACGGGTGCATTCCTGAATAGTCC
>QHSL01000120.1 GCA_003220435.1 Candidatus Rokuibacteriota bacterium
AAGCGCATCGAAGCCGAGATGCAGTACCCCGGCCACATCAAGGTCATCGTCATCCGCGAGACCCGCGCCGTCGAAGTGGCGAAGTAGCCCCGATGAACATCCTGATGGTCGGCGACGTCTACGGCGAGCCGGGCCGGCAGGCGATCGCCAGGCTCCTGCCTCGCCTCCGCCAGGAGCACGCGATCGACTTCTGCGTGGTCAACGTCGAGAACGCCGCCGGCGGCTTCGGCGTCACCGCGCCGATCGCCAAGCAGGTGCTCGAGGCGGGCGCCGACGTCATGACGTCCGGCAACCACATCTGGGACAAGCGCGAGATCGTGGAGTACATCACCCGGGAGAATCTGCTGCTGCGTCCCGCGAACTTTCCGGCGGGGACGCCCGGCGCGGGCCACGTCACCATCAAGAGCGGCCCGCACAAGATCGCGGTGCTGAACCTGATGGGACGGGTCTTCATGCTGCCGATCGACTGCCCGTTCCGTAAGGCCGACGAGGTGATGCCCGAGCTGCGCAAGGAGACGCCGATCATCCTGGTCGACATGCACTGCGAGGCGACGTCGGAGTCGCTCGCGATGGGCTGGTACCTCGACGGGCGCGCGAGCGCGGTCGTCGGCACGCACCGCCACGTGCAGACGGCGGACGAGCGCGTGCTTCCCGGCGGCACCGCCTACATCACGGACCTGGGCCTCACTGGCCCGACCGACGGCGTCATCGGCGTCGATCGCGACCAGATCATCCAGCGCTTCCTCAACCAGATGCCGATCCGCTTCGAGACCGCCAAGGGTCCCGCGTCCCTGCAGGGCGTGGTGATCGTGCTCGATCCAGAAACCGGCCGAGCCTCGTCCATTCGCCGACTCCGCGTCCCGGTTTGAGCGCTGACCGCGCGGTCCTGACTGTCTCCGAGCTGACCGCGCGGATCCGCGAGGCGCTCGAGGATCGCTTTCCCGCCGTCTGGGTCGAGGGGGAGATCTCGAACTACCGCGTCTACGGCTCCGGGCACGCGTACTTCACGCTGAAGGACGCCGATGCCCAGCTGCGCGTCGTGCTGTTCCGGAACCGCGCGCGCCGGATCAAGTTCGAGCCGGGCGACGGCCTGCACGTCATGGCCTTCGGCAGCATCGAGGTCTACCCGCAGCGGGGTGAGTATCAGATGGTCATCGAGCTGCTCGAGCCCAAGGGCCTCGGCGCCCTGCAGCTCGCCTTCGAGCAGCTGAAGGCCCGGCTCCAGGCGGAGGGTCTGTTCGACCAGGCGCGGAAGCGGGAGCTGCCGCGTTTTCCGAGGAAGATCGGGGTCGTGACCTCGACGAGCGGCGCGGCGATCCGCGACGTGCTTCGCGTGATCGGCCGGCGCTTCGGCGAGCTGCACATCGTGATCGCGCCCGCCCGGGTCCAGGGCGACGGCGCGGCCGAGGAGATCGCCGAGGGCCTGCGCGACCTCAACGCGCTGGGCGACGTCGACGTCATTATCGTCGGCCGCGGCGGCGGATCGCTGGAGGACCTCTGGGCCTTCAACCAGGAGGTCGTCGCCCGCGCCATCGTCGCCTCGAAGGCGCCGGTGGTGTCGGCCGTCGGCCATGAGGTGGACTTCACGATCGCCGATTTCGTGGCGGACCTGCGCGCGCCGACGCCGTCGGCCGCCGCCGAGCTGGTCGTCCGGGAGAAGCAGGCGGTGGTGGACACGCTCGGCGAGCTGCGCGAGCGGCTCGAGCGCGCCGCCGCGCGCCCGCTCCGCGACCTCGAGCGGAGGGTCGACGAGCTCTCGCTGCGGCTCCGCCGGGGAATGCGCGGGAGCCTCGAGCGCGCCCGGCAGCAGCATCGGCTGGCCGGCCGAGCGCTGGCGGCGGCGAGCCCGCGAGCGCGCCTGAGCCGCGGTCGCGATCGCCTCGAGCGCCTCGACGCGCGGCTGCGTGACGAGATCCGCCACACCTTGGCGGGCTCGCGCCACCGCCTGGGCGCGGCGGTGGGGCGACTCGATTCGCTCTCGCCGCTCGCCGTGCTCGGGCGCGGCTACAGCCTGACCCGAACGGCGGCGGGCGCGATCGTGCGGAACGCCCATCAGGTGAGGGTCGGCGACGCTGTCCGTGTGCTGCTGCACGAGGGGAGCATCGACGCGCGGGTGGCCGCGACCAGAGAGCGGGATGACCGACCTCAAGTTTGAGGACTGCCTGGCGCGGCTCGAGCAGATCGTCGGCCGCCTCGAGTCCGGCAATCTGCCGCTCGAGGAGTCGCTGAAGATCTTCGAGGAAGGCGTGGGGCTGGCCCGGAGCTGCGCCCGCTACCTCGAGGCGGCGGAGAAGCGCATCGAGGTCCTCGCGAAGGACGAGGGCGGAGGGCTCGCCGCCCGGCCTTTCTCGTGGGAGCCCGACCGGGAACAGTGAGCGCCTTCGACCTCGACGGCTACGTGAAGGACCGGCGCGTCCAGGTGGACGCGGCGCTCGAGCGGTTCCTGCCGCCCGAGCACACCGCGCCACCCACGGTGCACCGGGCCATGCGTTACAGCGTGCTGGCCGGCGGCAAGCGGCTCCGGCCGATCCTCGTGATCGCGGGGGCCGAAGCGGTCGGCGGCACGGCGCACGAGGTGATGCCGACCGCGTGCGCGCTCGAGCTGATCCACACCTACTCGCTCATCCACGACGACCTGCCGGCGATGGACAACGACGACTACCGCCGCGGGCGGCTGACCAACCACAAGGTGTTCGGCGACGCGATGGCGATCCTGGCCGGCGACGCGCTGCTGACGATGGCCTTCAAGCTGATCGCCGAGAACGCGGCGCTCGTGAAGGACCCGAGGGTCATCCGCGACGTCGTGGCCGAGATCGCGGACGCCGCGGGCACCGACGGCATGGTCGGCGGCCAGGTCGTGGACATCGAGTCGGAGGGCAAGACCGTCACGCCCGCGACGCTCGAATACATCCACACCCACAAGACGGCGGCGCTCATCCGCGGGTCGCTGCGCGCCGGCGTGCGGCTGGCCGGCGGCGACGGCGCGGCCGTCGCGGCCATCGGCGAGGCGGGGCAGAGCCTGGGCCTCGCGTTCCAGATCGTCGACGACATCCTCGACGTCGAGGGTAGCCTGGAGGTGCTGGGCAAGACCGCCGGCAGCGACGAGCGCAAGCAGAAGGCGACCTATCCGGTGCTGCACGGCCTCGAGGCCTCGCGCCGCGAGGCGCGGCGGCTGATCGAACAGACGAAGAGCCGGCTCGGCGTGTTCGGCGCGCGCTCGGCGCCGCTCTGCGCGCTGGCCGACTACGTCGTCGAGAGGAAGAACTAGCGTGTCGACCATCAGCGGCCTCTTCGCTCGCGAGATCCTGGACTCGCGCGGCAACCCGACGGTCGAGGTGGAGGTGCAGCTCGAGTCCGGCGGCTGGGGCCGCGCGGCGGTGCCTTCGGGCGCGTCGACCGGCAAGCGCGAGGCGGTCGAGCTGCGCGACGGCGACGGCCAGCGCTATCGCGGCAAGGGCGTGCGGCACGCGGTGCGCAACGTCGAGGAGACGATCGCGCCCGAGATCGAGGGCATGGAGGCCTCCGAGCAGGCGGCGGTCGATCAGGCCTTGCTCGAGCTCGACGGCACGCCGAACAAGTCCGCCCTCGGCGCCAACGCGATCCTCGCGGTGTCCCTGGCCGTCGCGCGCGCCGCCGCCGACGACAGCGGGCTGCCGCTCTACGCCTATCTGGGCGGCGTCGGCGCGCGGCTCATGCCGGTGCCGCTGCTCAACGTGCTCAACGGGGGCGCCCACGCCGACAACGGCATCGACTTCCAGGAGTTCATGCTGGTGCCGGCCGGCGCCGAGAACTTCTCCGGCGCGATCCGCATGGGCGCCGAGGTGTTCCACACCCTGAAGGAGCTCTTGCACGAGAAGGGACTCTCGACCGGCGTCGGCGACGAGGGCGGGTTCGCGCCGAACCTCGCCAGCAACACCGCCGCGCTCGACCTGTTCATGCAGGCGATCGAGAAGGCCGGGTACCGGCCGGGCGAGGACATGCTGATGGCGCTCGACGTGGCCGCCAGCGAGTTCGCCGAGTCGGGCGGCCGCTACCGGCTGCGGCGCGAGAACCTCGTGCTGTCGAGCGAGGAGCTGATCCACCGGTACGAGCAGCTCCTCGATCGCTATCCGATCGTGTCGATCGAGGACGGCCTGGGCGAGGACGACGTGGCCGGCTGGGGCGCGATGACGCGCAAGCTGGGTGGGCGCGTCCAGCTCGTCGGCGACGACGTGTTCGTCACGAACCCCGCAATCATCCAGCAGGCGATCAAGAACGGGCTGGCCAACGCGGTGCTGATCAAGGTGAACCAGGTCGGTACGCTCACCGAGACACTCGAGGCCGTCGAGCTCGCCAAGCGCGCGGGCTATGGCACGGTGATCTCGCACCGCTCGGGCGAGACCGAAGACACGTTCGTCGCCGACCTCGCCGTCGCCGTCAACGCGGGCCAGATCAAGACCGGCTCGGTCGCGCGCGGCGAGCGCACCGCGAAGTACAACCAGCTGCTGCGCATCGAGGAAGAGCTGGGCCACGCCGCGTCGTGGCCCGGGCGCTCCCTCTACTCCCGCGTCGCGCGGTGAAGCTGCCCGCTCTCCCGGACCGTATGCCGAACCCCCGGCGCATGGGGACGATCGCGATGGTCGTGCTGGCGGGCGGGCTCGCGCTCTTCGGCGTGAAAGAATCGGTGCGCACCTGGCAGATGCGCCGTGCCCTCGACACGGTCGACCGTGAGCTGACCACGCTGCGCGCGCGCCAGTCCGAGCTCTCGCGGACGGTCGATCGGCTGCGCAACGATCCGCTCTACGTCGAGCAGATCGCCCGGGAGCAGATGGGCATGGTCCGCGAGGGCGAGACCGTGCTGAAGTTCCCGTCGCAGGCACCACCCGCGCGCTAGAGCGTTCCCGTGGACGCGTTCTGGTCCTGGTTCTGGGGCACCGGCTGGTTCTGGTTCGCGACGTTCTGGGCGGCGCTCCTGGTCAACGGCCGCGCGGCCTTCAAGCTCCTGCTCGACTGGAAGGGCATGCTGACCACCTGTCGCTTCGTTGAGCGCGCCTACGCGACCCTCGACACGCTGCCCGACGAGGCGACGCTCGAGCGCCATCCGGCCGCGCCCGTCTTCGTGCACCTGGTGCCGGCGTGGGAAGAGCCGGAGATCGCGACGACGCTCCGCGGCCTGCTCGCCTCGCGCTATCCGCACACCAAGCTCCACGTCGTGGTCGCCACCCGCGACGACGAGGAGCGCTCGCCCAATCCGACGATGCCGGCGTCGACGGCAGAGCTGGTGCGGCGCTTCCGCGAGACCCTGCCGCCCTGGCAACAAAAGATGCTGCGCGTGATCGCGATGCCGGGGCAAGGGCGCAAGGCCCATCAGCTCAACTGGGCCCTGCGGCAAGAAGTGCTGGAGAAGCTGCTGGACGGCCAATACAACCCGGCGCGCGTCTGGATCGGTCTCAGCGACGCCGACTCGATCTCCGATCCGAACGCCCACCGCTGGATCGCCGCCGATCTTCTATATGGCCGCGGAAGCCTCGCCTACCAGGGCGTGACGCTCTCGCTCTCGAACTTCGATCGCCTCGATGTGCGCGGCCGCGTGTGCGCCGTGCAGCAGTCGTCGATCTTCATCCGCGTCTCGATCGCGCGGCTCATCAACGAGCGGCGGCGGATTGCACTGTTCGCTTGGTTGACCGAACGCGCCCCGCGCCTGGCCAGGGTGCTGCGTCCTATCTTCGAGCTCTGCTTCCGCCGCTCGCAGATCTGCCTCGGCCACAACCAGTTCGTGCGCCTCGACGTGCTGCAGGGCGTGGGCGGCTTCCCGACCTCTGGCGCGACGGAAGACTCGACGCTCGGCTACGCGCTGGGCGCTCGCGGCGTGCTGATGGCCGCAATGCCGATGCTGGAGCTGGTGGACATGCCGGAGACGAAGGAGAAGATGGTCCGGCAGAACGCGCGCTGGTACAAAGGCGTGCTCGACGACGTCGCGTTCCTCCGCGACGTCTGGCGCGGCCGCCCCACCGCTTACAACCTCGCCCAGCTCAGCCGGCACGTCGGCAACAAGGTGGTCGAGTGGCCCATCGCCGCCCTCGTCTATCCGGTGCTCGGCTTCCTCGGCTGGCACCTGGCCTATCGCTTCTCGTATCACCCCGCGTGGTTCGTCCTGGGCGTCGCGTTTCCGTCGATCTCGCTCGGCCTCACCGTGTGGGTGGGCGGCATCGTCACCCAGGACCTGATCGAGAGCCTCACGCCGCACTGCCCGCGTCCGGTTTCCATCGCGCGCACGACGCTGAAGGCGAAGTTCTTCGGGATCTTGCGATGCCAGACCTGCTGGCTGCTGGCCACGCGGGGCGCCTGGCGCGTGCTGCTGGCGCTCGCGCGCAGCGGGCGGTTCGAGGCGGGGAAGACGGACCGCGTCGCTCGCGTCTGAGCGCGGCGCCGGCCTTGCGCTTGCGATTTCCGCCAAGCGGTTGACAGGTGGGCACGGCTCCGGTAAGGTGACGACGTCACCGCGGGGTGGAGCAGCCCGGTAGCTCGTTGGGCTCATAACCCAAAGGTCGCTGGTTCAAATCCAGCCCCCGCAACCAGCGAAATCAAGGGGTTACGGTTCATGCCGTAACCCCTTCGGCTTTCCGTGGGTCGGTAGCCCAAAGGTCACCTCCCCCACAGCAATAACCCCTACGGTGTCGGCGTCGTTCGGCGTTTGACGCCGGCATCCCGATTTGCATACCATTCCGGTATGCCTGGTGGCCAGGTTC
>QHSL01000080.1 GCA_003220435.1 Candidatus Rokuibacteriota bacterium
CCGGCAACGTGTTCTCGCGCGCGACGCTGGACGCGGCGGCCGGCTGCGGCATCCGCTACGTGTCGTGCCTCGATCCGGGGCGCTTCGGCCCGGTGGACGGGCTCACGTGGGTGGCGGACCGCGACGTCGTCGCGCTCCACGACCGTGACGTCGTGCTCGGCGGGCTCGCCGCGCTCGAGCGAGTGCTGCGAGGGTCCGCGAACAAGCTCGTCACCGTGCGCGAAGCCGGCGAGCGGCTCGGCCGGAGCGCGCGATGACGGCGCGCTGGCCCCGTCCGCTGGTTGTCGCCGTCGACACTGTGAATCGCCGCGGCAAGGCCGTGGGCGTGCGGCTGGTCCGGTACACGCGCAAGAGCCCGCATCTGATCCATCCCAAGCACCTGGTGGACGCCCCGTGGCACCACTGGTACGTGGAGCACCTCCGCGAGAGCGACGTCGTGCTCGACGTGGGCTGCGCGAACGGGGCGCACACCCTCACGGCGGCTCAGCGGGTGCACCGGGTCTTCGGCATGGACTACGACGTGGCGCAGCTCCGCGTGGCCGTGGCGGAGGGGCGTAAGCTCGGTCTCTCCAACGTGCACCTCTTCGCGTGGGACCTGACGCGGCGGTTCCCGTTTCCTTCCGGGTCCTTCGACTCCGCCCTGTTCCTCGACGTGATCGAGCATCTCCATCCGCGCGTCGAGGTACTCCGCGAGATCCGGCGCGTGCTCAAGCCGTCGGGCCGCCTGCTGGTCTCCGGCCCGAACAGCGAGACGGCGTGGCGGCGGCGCCTGCGCACCGCGGGGCTCTTCGCGTTCTCCGATCCCGACCACAAGGTCGAGTACACGCAGGCGGAGTTCGTCGCCGAGCTCGCCGCGGGCGGCTTCGAGCCCGTCGGACCGGTCATGCCCGTCGTCTACGACACGCCGTGGGCGGGGGTGATCGACGCCGTCGGCGGCGTGTCGCTCGGTCTCTATGCGCGGCTCAGCCGATGGAAGCGCGACGTGGCGCTGCGCCGTCCCCGCGAGTCCACCGGCTTCCGCGTCGTCGCGCGCGTCACGTCGTGAAGGTCTGCTTCGTCAACGAGTACTTTCCGCCGTTCGCGCCGGGCGGCGCCGAGTGGAGCCTCGCCGCCCTCGCCGGCGCCCTCGCGACGCGGGGCCACCAGGTGACGGTCGTGACGCCGAACTGGGGCGCCGCGCCGCGCGAGGAGCAGCACGGCGTCCGGATCGTCCGGTTTCCCTTTCCGCATCGGCTCACCCTCGGGGGGCGGCCGGCGCCGGCCAAGTGGCTGGCGAACCCCCTCTATTATGTGTGGGCGGCCGTCGCCGTCTTCCGGGTGGCTCGGCGCGAGCGCGCCGACGTGATTCACGCCCAGAACAAGCACTCGCTGATTCCCGCGACCCTCGCCGGGCGCCTGCTGGGGATCCCGGTCTTCCTCACGATCCGGGACGGCTCGATCATCGACGCGGCGCCCATGTGCCTCCACCATCACGACGGGATGCCGGCCGACTGCGGCGTTCGCAAGCTCTGGGGCGAGTGCTCCGAGGAATACTTCCGGCTCTACGTGGGGAACCCTCGCCGGAAGCTCCGCTCGAAGGTCGCGTTCCTCTACTTCTGGCTCGACAGCCGTCTCAAGCAACGCTTTCTGCGGCGCGTCGACTGCGTCATCGGCGTGAGCCAGGGGATCCTCGACGTGTACCGGCGCTCGGGGCTTCTCGCGCGCGTGCGGCGCGTCGAGGCGATCTACAACGTGCCGCCCGTCGCCGTGTCTCCGTCACCGACACGGCTGGCCGCGCTGCGCGATCGCCTCGACGTCGCCGGCCGCCGGATCGTGCTCTACGTCGGCAAGCTCTCTCCGGGGAAGGGAACGCCGGATCTGGTAACGGCCGCGCGTGAGGTCGCCGAGACGTTCCCCGACGTGCTCTTCCTGCTGGTGGGCGAGGGGGAGGCGGACGCGGGGGTGCCGTGGATGCGGCGGCTCGGCCCGCTGCCGAACGAGGACGTCTTGGCGCTGTACCCGCTCGCCGAGATGGTCGTCGTCCCGTCGGTGATCCCCGACGCTCTGAGCCGCGTGATCCTCGAGGCGATGTCGGCCGGCCGGCCCGTCGTCGCGACGCGCGTCGGCGGCACCCCCGAGCTCGTCATCGAGGGCGCGACCGGGATTCTCGTCGAGCGCAACGCGCCGGGCGAGCTGGCACGCGCGATCGTGTCGCTGCTGCGCGACGCGGGACTGCGAACCGCCCTCGGCGCCGGCGGACGCCGTCACGTGGCGGAGCGCCTGAGCGCGGAGGGCAGCGTCGAGCGGCTCCTCGCCGTCTACCAGGACGCGCGCGGCTGATGGTGCTCGGGCTCCTCCCGGCGATCCGCGGCGGTCTCGGCGAGCTCGCGAAGACGGGCCAGCACGCCCGGCTCATCGACGCGTACTTCACGCCGTTCGTGCGCGCCTTCGAGGCGGTCCACTACTTCAGCTACCTCGACGAGTCGCTCTCCGCCTACACCACCGATCCGGAGCTCGCAGCGAGGGTGCGTCTCCACCGCGGCGGGGACTGGCACCCGTGGGCATACGGGTTCCTGATGCCCCTCCGGTACGCGCGCGAGCTCCGGCAGTGCTCGGTCCTCCGCGTGTTCCAGGTCACCGGCGCGCTGCCGGCCGTGATCGCGAAGCGACGCTTCGGGGTGCCGTTCGTGACCACCTACGGCTTCTGGTACGGCCGACTCGCGCGCTCGCGGGCCACGGGCGCGCTCCGGCGCGGCGTCGAAGCGCTCGGGCTCAGGGCCGCCGACGCCGTGATCGTGACCACGCCCGAGCTCCGCGCCCACGTCGCCGCGCGCGTCGGGGCCGCGAAGGTCCACCTGATCCCGAACGGCGTCGACACCGCGCGCTTCGCGCCGGCGCCGCGGGCGCCGCGACGGATCCGCAACGTGCTCTACGTCGGCCGGCTCTCCGAGGAAAAGAACCTCGGCTCGATCGTGGAGGCGGCCGCCCGCCTCGCCGGCCGCTTCGAGCTGAAGCTCACCTTCGTCGGCGACGGTCCCACGCGCGCGCACCTCGAGGCGGAGGCACGCCGTCGCAACGTGGCCGCCGAGTTCGTGCCCGTCGTCGAGCACCGGCGCGTTCCGGCGTTCCTGACCGATGCCGACGCGTTCGTGCTGCCGTCGTACACCGAAGGACATCCCAAGATCCTGCTCGAGGCGATGAGCGTCGGCGTGCCCTGCGTCGCCTCCGACGTGGGCGGCAACCGCGCGGTGATCGAGCCCGGCGTGACCGGACTCCTGTTCGACCTCGGCGATCCCGGAGCGCTCGCCGGGGCGCTGGCGCGGGTCCTCGGCGATCCGGCGGGCGCGCGCGCGCTCGGTGACCGGGCCAGGGCGCGGGCCGTCGAGCGCTACGACCTGACGCGGCTCGTCGCCGAGGAGATCGAGCTCCTCAAGCGGCTGGCGCGTCGGGACCGTTGATGGTGCCGCTCGGGCTCAGCTATCGCCGCGCGCTCCTCGACGCCGAGCTGGGACGGCTCGCCCCTGGCCTCGGTGGCGTCGTACTCGAGATCGGCGCGAAGCGGATGGTGCGCGGGCGCTGGGAGCCGCCGGTCGGGCGGGTGCGCCGCTGGATCCGACTGAATCTCGAGCCGGGCGAGCGGCCCGACGTCGTCGCCGACGCCCAGCGGCTGCCCCTCGATGACGCGAGCGTGGACTGGGTCGTGTGCGTCGAGGTGCTCCAGTACGTGGTCGCGCCCGAGATCGCGATGCGGGAGTTCGCGCGGGTCCTCGTCCCCGGCGGCGGAGCGGTGATCGCGGTGCCCTTTCTCCATCGCGCCGACGGGCCGACCGACCGGCACCGGTTCACGGAGGTCAGCGTCCTCGAGCTCGTCGAGAGCTCGGGCCTTCGCGTCCTCTCGCTGAGCGCGCAGGCGCGCTTCTTCGGAACGCTCGCGAACCACCTCCGCCAGGCGGTGGCGAACATTGGATCGCGGCCCGTGCGGTGGCTGACCGCGGCCCCCACACTGCCGCTGGCCTCGCTGCTGATCGCGCTCGACGGGCTCGGCCCGGTGCGGCGCTCGGCGTTCCTGGCGAGCTACGCCACCGGGTTCCTCGCGCTCGCCCGCAAGGGGTGACCGTGCTCTCCTACTACTCGGTCGCGGCGCCGCAGGAGTTCTGGACCGACCACTGGGGCCGCCATTTCGGTCGAGGAGCTGCTGGCGATCGCCCGGCGCTCGCCGCTGACGACGCTGATCACGCAGGCGCTGCCCGCCCACGGCGCGATCCTCGAAGCGGGCTGCGGTCTCGGTCAGTACGTGCTGCTCCTCCGCGAGCGGGGCTGGCGCGTGACGGGTGTGGACTGGAGCCTCGAGGCGCTCGCCGCCTGCCGGCGCGCGGCGCCGGCGCCGCTCGCGCTCATGGAGCTTCGGGGCCTCGCGATCGCCGACGGCGCGCTCTCCGGCTACATCTCGCTCGGGGTGGTCGAGCACGATCCCGGCGGGCCCGATGCCATCCTCGCCGAGGCGCACCGGGTGCTGGCGCCCGGCGGCGTGCTCATCGTCTCGGTGCCGTACGTGAACGGCGTGCGTCGGCTCGCGACGGGCTGGATCCGTCACCGCAATCGGGAGATCGCCCGGCGCGGCGGCGCCTTCTACCAGAGCGCCTTCTCGCGCGCCGAGCTCGTGGCGGCGCTCGCGCGCTGCGGCTTCTCGGTGCGCGCCGCGCATCCATACGATCCTGCCCGGATCCTCCGCCAGGCCCTGCGACCGCTCGTTCGCCGTGGGCGCCGGCGCACGGGCGAGGCAAGGGAGGACGCGTCGGCGACCGCGGCGGGAGAGCTGACGCGGCAACGACCGCTCGTCGCCATCGCGAAGCGTCTGCTCTATACCGAGCCGGCCCTGCGGTTGTTCGGCCACATGCTGCTCGTCGTGGCCCGCAAGACGTGACGCTATACTCGCGATGATGGCGGGTCTGAACTACCGCATCGACGATCTCGGCGATCGGCGCGTGCTCACGCTGGAGGGGCGCACGTACCCGCCGACCCGCTACAGCAAGCGCGTGATCGAGATGCTCGTCGAGCGCAAGCAAGAGCGGGCGCCCCTCTACTTTGCGTTCAAGGAGACGCGCGGGCCGCTCTACCTCGACCCGCTCTTGCGCTGGCTCCGCGCGCGTGGCGCCCGCGATCTGGCTGCGCTCGAGGTCGGCTGCTCCTTCGGCCACATGACGGAGTACCTGGCCGAGCAACGGGAGATCGCGACGATCGACGCGTTCGACACGGACCCGAAGTTCGTCGAGATGGCCCGGGCCAAGGTCGACGAGCTCAAGCTCGGCAGGGTGCGGGACGTCAGGCTCTTCTCCAACGACGAGACTCGGCGGCTGCCGTGGCCGGACGGCGCGTTCGATCTCGTGCTGGCGATCAGCGTCGTGGAGCACCTGCCACGGGAGCGGCGGGCGCAGGTGGACGAGTACTATCGCGTGCTGGCTCCCGGCGGCCACATTGCGATCCTGGACACACCGAACCGGCTCTTTCCGCTGGAGACGCACTCGATCGGGCTTCCGCTGGTGCAGTGGCTGTCGCCGCCGCTCGCGTTTCGCTACGCGCGTCTCTGCCGACCGCGGAAGTTCGGGGCCCTCGCGTACGCCGATTTCGTCGCTGACGGCACCGGCTGGCGGAACGCCTCGCTCGCCGAGTGCCTGCCGTCGTCGGGATGGACGGGGCTCGAAGACCTGACCGAGGCCGCGGGCTACGGCTGGCGCTTCTTCGGTGACACGGCCCGCTCGCGAACTCGCCGGGCCGCGCGGCCCCTGTTCGCGCCCCTCTGCGCGGCGCTGGCCGCGGCCGGCCGGCCGCCGTCCCTCGCGCTGCCGTACTTCAACCTCCTCTTCCGGAAGCGTCCAGCGACGCGGGGCGCGTGAGCGTACCCGTCGTCTCGGTGTTGATGTCCGTGCACGACGGGGCGCCCTGGGTGCGCGCGGCCGTCGAGTCGGTGCTCGAGCAGACACTCGGCGACCTCGAGGTGATCGTGATCGACGACGGGTCGACTGACACGACGCCGGACGTGCTGGCGTCGCTTCGCGACCCGCGGCTGGTGGTCGAGCGGCGCGAGCACGCGGGGCTCACGCGCTCCCTGAACCGCGCGCTCGGGCTGGCCAGGGCTCCGCTCGTCGCCCGCCTCGACGCCGACGATGTCGCGCTGCCGGAGCGGCTCGCGCGCCAGCGCGCGTTCCTCGTCACCTATCCCGAGGTCGGTCTGCTCGGTACGGGAGCGCGCGAGGTGGACGTGATCGGCCGCGAGCTCGCGGTCGTGCGGCCACCCCTTGACGACGCGGCGATCCGCCAGGCGCTGATCCGCGCCAACCCGTTCGTGCATTCGTCGGTGATGATGCGGCGGACCATCGTCGATCTGGCCGGCGGCTATGACGAGTCACTTCCGGTCGCGCAGGACTACGACCTCTGGATGCGGATGAGCCGGCTCACGCGACTCGCGAACTTGCCCGAGCCGCTCGTGATCCGCCGGCTGGCCCCCGGCCGCGTGTCCGCGGTGCGCGACGACGACCGTCTGCGCGCCGAGGCGCGAGTGCGCTGGCGGGCGGTGCGGCGCCGCGCCTACCCCTGGTGGTGCACGGTGTTCGCCGTCCGACCGCTCCTGGCGCTGGCGCTGCCCGGCGCCTGGCGGCGGGGCCTCCGTTTGGCCACGCGTAAGCGAGGTCGGCCGCGGACGGTGTAGTACTATGAACGGCGTGCGGATTCTGATCACGGGGATCACCGGCTTCGTGGGCAGCCACCTCGCAGAATTCGCCCTCGCGCGCGGCGTCGAGGTGATCGGCTCGCTGCGCTGGCGGAGCAAGACCGAGCACATCGAAGCGATCCGCAGCCGCCTGACCCTCGTCGAGTCCGACCTGCGCGACATGATGTCGGTGCGCACCGTGCTGGAGCAGGCGCTGCCCGACTACATCGTCCACCTGGCCGCGCAAAGCTTCGTGGCCGCGTCCTGGCAGACGCCCGGCGAGACGTTCCACACCAACGTCATCAGCCAGATGAATCTCCTCGAGGCGATGCGCCAGCTCAAGTCGTCGGCGCGGTTCCTGGTGATCGGCTCGAGCGAGGAGTACGGGCTCGTCCTCCCGACGGAGCTGCCGATCCGCGAGACGAATCCGCTGCGCCCGCTCTCGCCGTACGCCGTCAGCAAGGTCACGCAGGACCTGATGGGCTATCAGTACTTCAAGAGCTACAACATGCACATCGTGCGGGCGCGCGCGTTTAATCATTCTGGCCCCCGTCGCGGAGAGACGTTCGCCACCTCAAACTTCGCGAAGCAGATCGCCGAGATGGAGGCGGGGCTGCGCGAGCCGGTCGTGCACGTGGGCGATCTCAAGCCCACGCGCGACTTCTCCGACGTGCGCGACATCGTCCGCGGCTACTGGACACTGCTCGAGCGCGGCACGCCGGGAGAGGTCTACAACCTCTGCTCCGGCGTCGACTGGTCGATCGAGCGCGTCTTGGCATTCCTGATCGGGAAGTCGACGCTGCCCCATATCGAGATTCGCCAGGATGCGGCGCGGCTCCGCCCCTCGGACGTGCCGATCCTGCGCGGCAGTCGCGAGAAGATCGAGACGAATCTCGGCTGGCGCGGGACGATCCCGCTCGAGCAGACGCTCACCGATCTGCTCGAGTATTGGCGACAGCGCATCGCGGCGCGCCCGCGCTAGCGGGACCAGGCGTGGTTGCGGGCCCGCGCGTCGCTCTCGTCCACGACTGGCTGACGGGGATGCGGGGCGGCGAGCGCTGCCTCGAGGTGCTCTGCGAGCTCTATCCCGACGCGCCGCTCTTCACGCTGCTGCACTTCCCCGGCACCGTCAGCCCCGTCATCGAGCGCCGGCGTATCGTAACCTCGCCGCTCCAGTCGTTTGTGCGCTACGGGCCGAGACGGCCGTGGGATCTGGGGCCGTTTCGCTACTTGCTGCCCCTCTTCCCCTGGGCGGTCAGCCGGCTCGACGTTCGCGACTATGACCTGGTCGTCTCGATGAGCCACTGCGCGGCGAAGGGTGCGCGTGTGGATCCGAGCGCCCTTCATCTGTGCTATTGCTTTTCTCCGATGCGGTACGTCTGGGATATGTACGACGACTATTTCGGGCGGGGCCGCGGCATCGTCATGCGCCTGCTCGCGGGTCCGCTGGCCAAGAGGCTCCAGTCGTGGGACCGCCAGACCGACGGCGTCCACGACTTCGTCGCGATCTCGCGGTACATCGCCAAGCGGATCCAGCGTCTCTACGACCGGCGGGCCGAGGTGATCTATCCGCCCGTCGATGTTTCTCGCTTCGAGATCGCAGACCAGACCGAGGACTACTATTTGATCGTGTCGGCGCTCGTGCCCTATAAGCGCATCGACCTCGCGGTTCAGGCGGCGACGCGCCTGGATCGACCCCTCAGGATCGTCGGAACGGGCCCGGAGCAGTCGCGCCTGCGTGCGCTGGCGGGCCCCACCGTGTCGTTCATGGGCTTGCGCTCGGACGATCAGGTCGCCACGCTCTACTCGCGCTGCCGCGCGCTCCTGTTCCCGGCCGTCGAAGATTTCGGGATCACGCCGCTCGAGGCGGCCGCGGCCGGGCGGCCGACGATCGCGCTCGGGCGGGGCGGCGCGCTCGAGACGATGGTGGGGCTCGACGAGTCCGATGCTCCGCCGACGGCGCTCTTCTTCAACGAACAATCGGTCGACGCGCTCGTGGACGCCATTCTTAGATTCGAGCGCGCGCGGGATCGGTTCGATCCCAAGGCGTTGCGGGCGCGCGCCGAGCAGTTCGACCGGCCGATCTTCAAGCAGCGGCTCCGCGAGTGGATCGAGCGCCGCTGGAGCGAGCACCAGACGAGGCGAGCGTGCTGAAGGCCCACTCGCGCTTCTTCGAGCACCTGACCCTGGCCGCCGACCTCATGCTGATCGCCGGCTGCTGGGTGCTGGCGTACCTGATTCGCTTCCGTCTCGTCCACTACGCCGGCGACGTGCCGCCGTTCTCGGACTATGCGCTCCAGCTGCTCCCGATCCTCCTTGTCTGGGGCTTCGCGTTTCGCGCCTTCGATCTCTACCGGCCGAGCCGCTTGAGCTCGCGGGTGTCGGAGTGGCTCGACGTGGCCAAGGCCTCCACTCTCGGTGTGCTGGTCCTCGTCGCGATCATGACGTTCGCCTTCCGCGGGCACGACTATTCGCGGCTCGTCATCGTGATCTTCTGGGCCGAGTCGGTCGTCGTGGTCAGCTTCTCGCGCGCGGTGTTCCGCGAGGCGCTGCGGGTGGCGCGCCGCCACGGCTACAACCGGCGCTATGCGGTGATCGTGGGCGGCGGCGAGCCGGCCGCCGAGGTGCTGCGCGTGCTCCGGCGGCGACCGGACGTCGGCATCCATGTGCTCGGAATGTTGAGCGACAAGAGCGAGGTGCCCGAGGGTGTCCGCTGGCTCGGCGGCCTCGACGACGTCCGCGCGGTTCTGGATCGGCATTCGGTCGACGTCGTCTTCATCGCCCTCCCGCACGCCGAGTACTCGCGACTGACCGGCGTGCTGACCGGCATCGGCGACGATCCGATCGCCATTCACCTCGTGCCCGACGTGTTCGGCCTGGCCTCGCTGCGCGGCGGCGTCGAGGAGTTCGAGACGGTGCCGTTCATTCACCTCCGCGAGTCGCCACTCTACGGCTGGAACCGCGTTCTCAAGCGCGCCTTCGACCTGGTGTTCGGCGCGCTGGCGCTGGTGCTGGCCGCCCCGGCGATGCTGGCGATCGCCGTCGCGCTCAAGATGACCTCGCCCGGGCCCGTGGTCTTCCGCCAGGAGCGCATGGGCGTCGACGGTCGGCGCTTCTACATGCTGAAGTTTCGGACCATGCAGATCGACGCCGAGGCGCAGACCGGGCCGGTGTGGGCGGGCCCCGACGATCCGCGCCGCACGCGGCTCGGCGCCTTCCTCCGGCGCTGGAGCTTCGACGAGCTGCCGCAGTTCTTCAACGTGCTCCGCGGCGAGATGAGCCTCGTCGGGCCGCGCCCCGAGCGTCCGAGCTTCGTCGAGGAGTTCCGGCGGCGGGTGCCGGGCTACATGCTCCGCCACAAGGTCAAGGCCGGCATCACCGGCTGGGCCCAGATCAACGGCTGGCGGGGCAACACGTCGATCGAGCGCCGGATCGAGTGCGACCTGTACTACATCGAGCGCTGGAGCCTCGCCTTCGACCTGAAGATCCTGATTCAGACCCTCTGGTACGGTTTCCATAACCGCAACGCGTATTGAACGGAGTGCGGGGCGCGCTGCTCGTGGCGCTTGCGGCGGGCCTGGCCGCGTCCATCACGCTCGCCGAGACGACGCTCGTCGTCCTCGCCCTCTGGCTGGTGTTCGGCCCGCGACCCGCCGGAACCCTGCGCATCCGCTGGCCGCTGCTGGCGCCCTTCGCCGCCTTCGCGCTGTGGACGCTCGTCGCCGCGCTCGCCTCCGGCCGGCCGCGCGAGAGCCTGCTGTCCTCGCGCGGGCTCCTCACGCTCGGCGCGTTCTACGTGGTGCTCCACGTGCTCGGCGACGGGCACGTGGCGCGGCGCTTCGCGAACGGCCTGTTCATCGCGGTCGCGGTGGTCGCGCTCGTGTCGATCGTCCAGGTCTCGTTCTGTGCCGCGGAAGGCACGGTCGAGTCCAGCGGAGCGCTCGTCCGGCTGGTGTTCAGAAAGTGCGCCCGCGCCCGTGGCTTCTTCTCGATCTACATGACGCTGGCCGGCGTGCTCACGCTCGTGCTCGTGAGCGCCCTGCCGCGCCTGGCCCGCGGCGGGCGCGCGCTGGCCTGGGCGCTGCCGGCCTGGCTCGCCTCCGTCCTGGCGCTCGGGTTCACCTCGGTGCGCGGCGCGTGGCTGGGCTTCGCAGTCGGCGGCATCGGATGCACGTTGGCCCTCCGCCGGCGCTGGCTCGTGCTGGCGGCGCTGATGCTGGTGGTGGTCGGCGCGGTCGCGGTGGAGCCGCGCACGCTCAAGCGGTTGCGCAGCGTGGGCGACTTCAACGACGACACGACGCGGGATCGGCTGGCGATGCTCGAAGCGGGGCTGCGCGTCGCCGCCGCGCACCCGATCACGGGGATCGGGCCCGGCCAGATCAAGCGCCTCTATCCGACGCTCGCGTCGCCGGAGGCGCTGCGGCGCTCGACCAGCCACCTGCACGACACGCCGCTGCAGATCGTGGCGGAGCGCGGGATTCCCGGCCTCGCCGCGTGGATCGCGATCTGGGTGGCCTTCTTCGGCGCCGCCGGCCGCGTGCTCGGGCGGATTCCGTCCGAGGATGACGAGGCGCGAGGGCTCGTCCTGGGCTCGATGGCCGCGATCGCGGCGTTTCTCGTCGCCGGCCTCTTCGAATACAACTTCGGCGACACCGAAGTCCTGCTGGTCGCCTTGACTCTGATGAGTTTCCCGTTCGTCATCGAGCGGGACCTCGACGCCTAGCAGCTACCGGGCTGGCGAGAAGGGCCCAGATGCGAGGCGGCGCCCGAAGAGCTGCGTGCGAGCCGTACTTCGAGTACGGTGAGCGGCGCAGCCGAGGGCGCGCACGAAGCAGATGGGCCCTGATCGTCAGCCCGCGCTAGGAGCGAGAGTGGCGGGCTCGGTCGTGGCGGCCCAGGGCCTGGGCGAGCGTCTCGGCCTGGATCAGCCCCTGCGACTTCATCGCCTGGAAGACCACGTTCCAGGTCTTCCCGCTGCGCCTTTCCTGCGCGATCTGCTCCAGCGTCATCGGCCGGGCGCTCGGGGCGGTCGGATTCTGGGACTCGAAGAGGGCGACCGCGATCCGCCGGTTTCCCGGCGACAGCGCGGCGAACGGGCTCGGCGCGATCGTTGATGCGATCGCAGTGGGAGGCGCCGGTCTCGGCTGCGGCTCCGCCGCCGCCGTGGAGGCCATCGCGAGCGTGAGCGCGCCGAGGGCGTGGACGATCCGTCGCTTCATGGTTGGTTGCTCCGTCTAGTCGGTGTTGCGAGTGACTTTGGTACCGTTCTCGACGATCTGACCTGTCTTGTTGATGATCTCGCCGGCCGTCGCGCGATCGCGGAAGAAAAAGCCCTGCTTGACGACGACCCGCATGCGCGTGGCCTTCGTGGTGAGCCGTTCGAGCTCGATCTCCACGCTGCGATCGATCGCCTCCGCCACGATCTTCCGCCCCTCGTCGGTGCTGTCGTCGGCCTTGACGGTGATGGCCATGCGACGGAGCGTCACCAGGACCGCTTTGCGCAGCTGGTCGTGTCCGGCGGTGAAGGTCCGACAGGCGGCGCCGTTCACGGTGTAGTCGATCCCGGCGCTGGCGCCCACACCGGCGCCCGCGCTCAGAAGCGTCAACGCCACGGCCGCGCAGCCCTGAAGGCTCAGGAGCAGCGCCACCGCGATCACCGCGCGTACCGCATGCCGTCTCATGATTCCTGGATTGTCTCCCGGCCCCCTGTCGGTGCACGGGAGGTGCCAGGGGTTCTTGGCGCTGACTACGCGCGATTTCCTGGGGACTTGCCGAGGCCGGTCGCGGCGGGCGCCTGGACAGAGACTGGACAAGCTGGCTCGGTACTTTCCGGAGGCTGACAGAATACGGCCATCCCGACTAATATCGCCGCCGGGGAGGATCCTCATGACCGCGACGCGGAGAGATTTCTTGCGGAGGAGCGCGATGCTGGCGACCGGGCTGGGCGCCACACCCCTGCTCGGGGCGTGCGCGACGCTCGGCCTGCCCCCCTCGGGCGTCGAGGAAGTCACGATCGCCGCGCTGCAGGCGGCGATGCAAGCCGGGCGGCTCAGCGCAGAGTCGCTGGTGCAGCTCTACGTGGAGCGAATCCGCGAGATCGACGCCGCCGGCCCCACGCTCCGGTCGGTCCAGGAGCTCAATCCCGACGCGATCGCCATCGCCCGAGCGCTCGACGGCGAGCGCGCCCGGAAGCGGCGGGGCCCGTTGCACGGCATCCCGGTTCTGCTCAAGGACAACATCGCCACCGCCGACCGGATGGAAACGACCGCCGGAACGCTGGCCCTGGTCGGCGCGCGGCCCCGCGAGGACGCGACCGTGGCCCGGAAGCTCCGCGAGGCGGGCACCGTCATCCTCGGCAAGGCCACGATGAGCGAGTGGGCGTACTTCAAGTCGTCCCCCGGCTCCAGCGGCTGGAGCGCCCGGAGCGGCCAGGCGAAGAACCCGTACGCGCTCAACCGGACGCCGTGCGGCTCCAGCTCGGGCTCGGCCATCGCGGTGGCCGCGAACCTCGTGACGGTCGCGATCGGCACGGAGACGGACGGATCGATCATCTGTCCCTCCGGCGTCAACGGCGTCGTCGGCGTCAAGCCGACGGTGGGCCTCACGAGCCGGGCCGGCGTCATTCCGATCTCGGCCAGCCAGGATACGGTGGGACCGTTCGCGCGCACGGTGACCGACGCCGCCATCGTGCTCGGCGCCCTCACGGGCGTGGATCCGCGCGATCCGGCGACGCAGGCGGGCGCCGACAAGGCGCAGACCGAGTACGCTCGATTCCTGGATCCCGACGGGCTGCGCGGCGCCCGGATCGGCGTGCCGCGCGAGGGCTACTTCGGCTATAGCGCGAAAGCCGACGGAGTCGCCAACCAGGCCATCGAAGCGATGCGCACCCGTGGTGCGATCATCGTCGATCCGGTCAAGATTCCGAACTTCGATCGCGCCGCGCTCACCGCGGCCGAGATCACCGTGCTTCTCTACGAGTTCAAGGCGGGCGTGAACGCCTATCTGGCCGAGTTGATGCCGGGCGCCCAGGTTCGGACGCTCGAGGACATCATCGAGTTCAACACGAAGAACGCCGCTACGAACATGCCTTACTTCGGCCAGGAGCTGCTCGTACGCGCGCAGGCCAAGGGCGACCTGACCGAGGCCGAATACCTGGAGGCGCTCGACAAGTGCCGCCGGCTGGGTGTCAAGGAAGGTTTCGACGTCGCGATGGATCAGAACCAGCTCGACGCGATGGTGGCGCCGACGACGACGCCGGCGTGGCCGGTCGACCTCGTCAACGGCGATCAGTTCCGCGGCAGCAGCGCGAAGAGCGCCGCGCTGGCGGGCTATCCACTCGTCAGCGTCCCGGCGGGCGCCACGATGGGCCTGCCGGTCGGGATCACGTTCATGGGCCTCGCCTGGAGCGAGCCGACGCTGCTCAAGCTCGCCTACGCGTTCGAGCAGGCGAGCAACGCGCGACGGCCGCCGCGCTACCTGGCCACGAGCCCGTGACGCGCATGCGGGCCGTGATCTGCCGGGCGTTCGGTGAAGTCGAGGGGCTGAAGGTCGAGGAGGTCGCGGCGCCGACGCCCAAGCCCGGCGAGGTGCTGATCGCCGTGAAAGCGACCGCGGTGAACTACGCGGACGCGCTGATGACCGCCGGACGCTACCAGACGAAGCCGGATCCGCCGTTCAGTCCCGGGCTCGAGACGGCCGGCGTCGTCGCCGCGTGCGGGCAGGGCGTGACGCGGCTCAAGCCCGGCGACCGCGTGATGGCGATTCTCGCCTACGGCGGGCTCGCCGAGATGGCCGTGGCTCCCGAATCCGAGACCTACGCGATTCCGGCCGGTATGAGCTTCGAGGAAGCGGGCGCGTTTCCCGTCGCCTACATCTCGAGCCACGTCGCGATCCGCTGGCAGGGACGGCTCGAGGCCGGCGAGACGCTGCTGGTGCTGGGCGCCGCCGGCGGCGTGGGGCTCACCGCGGTCGAGATCGGCAAGGCGATGGGCGCGCGCGTGATCGCGGGCGCCAGCACGCCGGAGCGGCTCGCGGTGGCCCACGCGCGCGGCGCGGACGCGCTCGTCAACTACGCGACCGAGAACCTGACCGAGCGCGTGATGGCCCTGACCGACGGCAAGGGCGCCGACGTGTGCTTCGATCCGGTCGGCGGCGATCTCTTCGACGCCGCACTCTCCGCGCTCGGCTGGGGCGGCCGGATCCTGATCGTCGGCTTCGTGGGCGGCGTCCAGCAGATTCCGGCGAACCGGCTCCTGGTGAAGAACCGCGCAGCGCTCGGCTGCTCGCTGCGCTACTACCGCTGGAACGCGCCGGACAAGCTCCAGCGATCGGTCGACGAGCTGCTGCGCTGGTACGACGAAGGCAAGCTCAAGCCGCTGATCACGCATCGCCTGCCGCTCGAGAAGAGCGTCGAGGCGATCCGCCTGCTGACCGGCCGCAAGGCCCACGGCAAGGTCGTCGTCGTCCCGGAGCTGCGCTGACCGATGGAGATCCAGGTCCGCGAGCACGGCCGGCACGTGGCGGTCGTGACCATCGACAACCAGCCCCGTCTCAACGCGATGTCGCGCGCGATGATGGAAGAGCTGGGGCGGCTCTGGGACGAGTTGGAACGCGGGCGCTGCCGCTGCATCGTGCTCACCGGCGCCGGGGCGCGCGCCTTCAGCGCCGGCGCCGACATGAGCGGGGACCTCTCGGCGTCGCCCGACATCGCGCGCGTCGTCAACCACGCCCTGCTGAAGCACGACGTGTACTCGAAGCCTATCGTCGCCGCCGTCAACGGTGACTGCGTCGGCGGCGGCGTGGAGCTGCTCCTCTCCACCGACGTCCGCGCGGCGGCGTCGCACGCCCGGTTCGGGCTGCCGGAGGTCCGCTGGTCGGTCTACCCGTTCGGTGGCGCGACCGTGAAGCTCGTCCAGCAGATCGGCTACGTCCACGCGATGGAGCTCCTGCTGACCGGCAAGCTGGTCGACGCCCACGAGGCCGCGCGCATCGGGCTCGTCAATCGGGTGGTGGCCGCCGACGCGCTGATGCCGTGGGCGCTCGAGACCGCCGAGCTGATCGCCGCCAACAGCCCGTCGGCCGTGCAGGCGGTGAAGCAGCAGATCAGCGCGACGATCGCCGAGCACGCGCTCGCGCGCGAGCCGCTGGACCAGGAACTCGGCGACCGGGTGCGGGCCAGCGCGCACTTCCGGGAAGGCATCGCGGCGTTTCGCGAGAAGCGGAGGCCCCGCTACGAGTGAGCCGCGCGCGAGCGGAGCCCGCGCGCGCCGAAGGCGAGCAGCGCGGCGGCGGCCCAGGCCAGCACGCCATCGAAGACGAACGCGCCGGGAATGCTGACGGCCGCGATGGCCCCGGTCACCAGCGGGCTCGCCGCGGTGCCCACCTGCAGCCCCATCCCGAGCCAGCCGAATGCCGCGCCGCGCTGCTCGGCCGGCACCACCACGGCGCCCAGGGTGTAGGTGAGCGTGATCGCCGCGCCGAGACAGAGCGCCACGAGCGTCCGCAGCACGAGCAGCGCGACCCAGCCGCGGGGCAGCGCCATCGCGGCGCAGAGCGGCCCGCCGATAAGCAGCCCGATCAGGAGCAGTCGGGCGGAAGGGACGTCGCGCGAGAGCCGCGCGGCGACGTTGGCCGACGTGGTCGCCGCCACCGCGCCGATCGAGATGATCGTGCCCGAGACCGCGGCGATCGCCTGGACACCCGGCAGGTGAGCGACCTGCAGCGGGATCAGCAGCGCCAGTCCCCGGTCGAGGAACTGGGCCATCAGCAAGAGCCCGACCAGCACGCCGAAGTGCGGGTACTCGAACACGCGCCGCAGCGGCAGCCGTTGCGTCGCCGCGCGGGTGGCGGCCGGCGCGCCGTCGGAGACCTCCTTGAACAGCACGATCAGCGCGATCAGCGCGAGCGCGCAGAGCCCCGCCGTCGCGAAGAACGCGTAGCGGATCCCGAAGTGCGAGGCGACGTAGCCGCCGATGGCCGGCCCCACCGCGACGCTCAAGAGCTGGGCCGATTGCACGAGCCCGATGGCCGCCGGCACCCGGTCGCGCGGCGCCGAGGAGGTGGCCAGCGCCAGCACCATCGGCGTGAAGCCGGCGAAGAGCCCCAGGAGCACGCGGGTGAGGAAGAGCTGCCAGACCGACGTGACGAGCCCCATCAGGGCCACGATCACGACGAAGCCGATCAGCGACCGGATCAGCATCATCTTGCGGCCGAAGCGATCGGCGAGGCGGCCGAAGACCGGTGACAGGAAGCCCGACATCGCCGGCGTGACCGCCGCGATGAGGCCCGCCCACAGCGCGATCCGCGACGGGTCCGTCACACCGAGCTCGCGGATGTAGAGCGGCAGGAACGGGGTGAAGAACTGGAAGCCGACGAAGGCGACGAAGACCGTCAGCGTGAGAGCCCAGACGTTGCGCCGCCAGTCGTTCGGGAGAAGGCTCCTCATGCGCCCGCGGCGTCGCGCTCGCGGGCGAGCATCTCGGCCAGGCGGAACTTTTGCACCTTGCCGGTGGCGGTCACCGGCAGCTCGTCCCGCCGCAGCAGGCGGAACTCCTGCGGCACCTTGAACGCCGCCAGCGCCCGCCTGCAGAAGGCCCGCAGCGTCTCGGGCCCGGCGTCGCCGCCCTCCCGCAGCACGACCACGGCGGCGAGGACCTCTTCCTTGCGCGGGTCGGGGAGACCGACCACGTACGCCTGCTCGACGGCGGGATGCCCGAGCAGGACCTCCTCGATCTCGAGCGGCGCCACGTTGATGCCGCCGGTCTTCACCATCTCCTTGATGCGGCCGCGGAACTGGAGCCGGCCGTCGTCGCCGATGGCGCCGAGATCGCCGGTGAGAAGGAAGCCGTCGCGGTCGAAGGCCGCCGCATTCTGCTCGGGGTCCTTGTAGTAGCCGGGGGTCAGGTAGCCGCGCACGAGGATCTCGCCGACCTCGCCGGGCGGCAGCGGACGCCGCGTGTCGCGATGGACGATGCGGAGCTCCATGCCCGGCAACGGGTAGCCGACCGTCCCGCGGCGAACGGCCGCGGGATCGTGGGCGTCGGTGACCGTGCAGTTGCCGTAGCATTCCGTCAGCCCGTAGACGTTGCAGATCTCGCGGGCGCCCAGATCCATCACCATCTGCATCGCCGGCGGGGGACCGATGGCGGCGCCGGTCCGCAGCGACGAGAGATCGCGCCGCGCCCGGTCGGGATGCTCCGTGAGCGCCAGCGCGATGTTGGGCGTGCCGTAGTACACCGTGCACCGCTCGCGCTCGAGCAGGGCCAGCGCCGCGCCGGCGTCGAACGACTCCTGCAGCACGATCGCGCCGCCGTGGGTCATGATCGCGAGCAACGCGTTCGCGCACCCGAAGCTCCAGAAGAGCGAGATGCCCATCCACATGCGGTCGTCGCCCGTCAAGTGCTGGCGCTCCCCGATGTTCCACATGTTCTCGACGAGCCCGCGATGCTGGAGCAGGACGCCCTTGGGCGTGGAGGTCGTCCCGGACGTGTAGAGGATGTAAGCGACGTCGTCGGGCGTGACGGCGCGCTGCGCGGCGTCGAGCGCGGCGTCGTCGACGGCCTCGCCCAGGTCCCTCAGCGCGTCGAGCTCGCGCCCGACGGTCACGACACGGGCGAGCGTGGGGAGGCGCGGGGACGCCGGACCGCCGAGCTCGGCCAGCATGCCCCGATAGTCCTGGCCGGCGAAGCCCTCGACGGTGATCAGCGTCGTCGCGTCGCAGTGGTCGAGCACGTACGCAAGCTCGCGCGCACGCGACCACGTGCTGATCGGCACGAGGGTGGCGCCGAGCAGCGTCACGGCGAAATCGACGAGCAGCCACTCCGGGCGGTTGCTCATCAGGAGCGCCACCTTGTCGCCGCGTCTCACGCCAAGCCGCAGCAACCCCTTCGCGAGCTGGCGGGCGCGGGCCCGGGCCTCCCCGTAGCTGAGGCGCTCGGCGCCGCTCACGATGAACTCGTGGGCGGGGTCGCGGGCGGCGATCTCGTCGAGCAGGTCGGGCAGGGTGCGGCTCCGCGGATGGGCCACATCTCATCATACGGGGCCGATGCGCTTTGTGTACAACGGGGCGGGCGGTCTATGATCGGACGGGCCCGATCCGGGCGCCGACGGAGGCCAGCGATGGCAGCACGCGCCGAAGCCCTTGCCAAGCGGTTCGAGGACGCCAGCCAGGCCCTCGCCGACGCCATCAGACGCCTCGGCGACGCCGAATGGAAGAAGACGACGTCGGCGGAGAAGTGGTCGGTCGGTGTGGTCGCACATCACGTCGCGCAGGGGCACGCGAGCATCGGCAATCTGGTGCGGCTGATCGCCACCGGCAAGACCCCGCCGACGCTGACGATGGAGATGATCGACCAGGTGAACGCGGAGCATGCCAGAACCTTCGCCGCCTGTACCAAGACCGAGACGCTCGAGCTGCACCGGCGGAACGTCGCGCTGGCGTCCGGCATCGTCCGCGGCCTCTCCGACGTCGAGCTCGATCGGACCGCCGCGGTGCTCTTCGGCGCGCCGGCCATGAGCGCCCAGCAGGCGATCGAGCGCCTCCTGATCAATCACATCAACGAGCACCTCGGGAGCATCAAGGCGACCCTGGGAGCGAGATAGCGCCATGTCCTGGAAAAATCCCCAATACCTCATCGAGACCGAGTGGCTCGCGGCGCACCTCGACGACCCGGCGCTGCGCGTGCTGGAGTGCACGACCATCCTCCATCCGCTCGCCGGCGGCGGCTACAAGGCCGAGTCCGGGCGCGCGGCGTGGGCCGCCGGCCACATCCCGCGGAGCGGATTCGCCGACCTGACCGACGACCTCTGCGACCGCTCCTCGCCGCTGCTTTACATGATGCCCACGGCGGAGCAGATGGCGCCGTCGATGGCACAGCTGGGCGTGGGCGAGGGCACGCGTGTCGTCCTCTACGACCGCGCGGTGAACATGTGGGCGGCGCGGGTCTGGTGGATGCTGCGCGCGGTGGGCTTCGATCAGGCGGCGGTGCTGAACGGCGGCTGGCGCAAATGGACGCACGAGAATCGGCCGACCTCGACCGAGCCGTGCGCGTATCCGCCGGGGCGTTTCGTCGCGCGGCCGCGGCCCGCGCTGTTCGTGGGTAAGAGCACGGTGCTCGCTTCTCTCGGGGACCGTGCCACGTGCGTGCTCAATGCGCTCTCGGAGGAGCAGCACCGCGGCGCGGGAGGAGTCGCCTATGGGCGGCCCGGCCGTATCGCCGGCAGCCGCAACGTCCCGGCCCGGTCGCTGGTCGATCCGACGACGCACGCCTATCTGCCGGCCGACGTCATGCGCGAGCGGTTCACCGAGGCCGGCGTGCTCGGCGCCGGCCGGGTGATCACCTATTGCGGCGGTGGGATCGCCGCCAGCAGCGACGCGTTCGTCCTCACGCTGCTCGGCCACGAGAACGTCGCGGTGTACGACGCCTCACTCTCCGAGTGGGCCGCCGACCCGTCGCTGCCGATGGAGACGGGGTAGCGTCGCGCCGCCCGTTCAGTTGGGGGATAATGCGGTTCGTGTCGACCCTTCACCGATCACCACGCGAGCCGAGCAGGGTCGGCAATCCCTCGCCGATGAGAAGGAGCACCCCATGACGACGAAGAAGGGCACCGGGCTCTTGATGGTCTGGACTGACGTGCCGTCGGACAAGGAGAAGGAGTTCAATCGCTGGTACAACGAGGAGCACCTGGCGGAGCGGCTCTCGGTGCCGGGCTTCTTGAGCGCCGCGCGTTACGAGGCCGTCAAGGGCGGGCCGAAGCACCTGGCGATCTACGAGCTCGAGAACGCCGCGGTGATGGAGACCGCGGCGTACAAGAAGGTGTCGAACAATCCGACGCCGTGGACGCAGCGCACGGGACCGCAAGCGATCGGGACCAACTTCATTCGCAACATCTATACGATGATCCATCCGCGCGCGCTCTCGCCGGCGGCCGCGGCGAGCGGGATGGCCCCGGCGCTGCAGATCGGGCGCATGGACGTTCCGCTGGAGGTCGACGCGGCGTTCAACGACTGGTACAACACGATCTACGTGCCGAACTACGAGAAGGTGCCGGGCGTGATCCGCGGCCGGCGCTATCGCGCGGTGGTGGGCACGCCGACGTACCTCACGCTCTACGAGTTCGAGCATCCCAAGGTGTCCGAGAGCGCCGAATGGCTCGCCCAGCGCGACGCGTCCCCGGTGACCGAGCGCATCCGGCCGCACATGAAGCACACCAAAGGCTCGCCGGGCGTCTGGGTCAAGACGTTTGAGCTGAAGTAGGAGCTGAGCGGCGTCGCGTCGCGAGGCGACACTTCAAAGGCTCGAAGAGGGGAGCGGAGCGCCATGCGGCTCAAGGACACGGTCGTCATCGTCACAGGCGGCGCCCGAGGTATCGGGCGCGCGTATGGTCTGGCCGTGGCGGCGGAGGGTGCCAAGGTCGTGGTGGCGGACGTCGCCGACGGCAAGCCCGCCCTCAAGGAGATCGAAGGCCTCGGTGCCCAGGCGCTGGTGGTCGAGTGCGACGTGTCGAGCGAGCCGGACACGCTGCGCCTGGCCACCGAGACGCTCGCCCGGTTCGGTCGCATCGACGTCCTGGTGAACAACGCGGCGCTCTACGGCCCGCTCAAGCGCCGGCCGTTCATGGAGATTCCGATCGAGGAGTGGGACCGGGTCATGGCGGTTAACCTGCGCGGGCTCTTCCTGTGCGCACGCGCGGTGTTCCCGGCGATGAAGGCGCAGGGCAAGGGCAAGATCATCAACATCGCGTCCGGGACGTTCTTCAAGGGCGTGCCGCACTACATCCACTACACGACGTCCAAGGGCGGCGTGGTCGGGTTCACGCGCTCGCTCGCCCGCGAGCTCGGCGACTTCGGCATCCGCGTGAACGCGATCGCGCCCGGGTTCACATTGAGCGGTGAGAACGAGAAGAACATGCCGGAAGCGGGACGCGAGGCAAACGTCCGGTCGCGGATGCTGAAGCGCGCCGAGGTACCGGGCGACGTCGTGGGGACGCTGGTCTTCCTCGCGTCCGACGACAGCGACTTCATCACCGGCCAGACCATCGTCGTCGACGGCGGCAGCACGGTTCACTGAATTACATGGGGGGCCTCGAGGGCCCCCCATGCCCCCCCGCGCTCGGAAGCGCCCCGGCGGAGCCGTGGCGCTCCCCTGCGGACTTACTGAGCCAGGACGGGGTCGGTCGCGCGGCGGACGCGGACGAAGTAGTCCTTGAAGCGCTCCGCGTCCTCCGCGGAGACCATGTCGGACACCAGGAAGCACGCCAGGTCGCCCTGCCGCCACACCCAGGTCGAGAACCCTTCGTCGCGCAGGAGCGCCGGGCGATATCGACTCTGACCCCGCTCGATCGGAACGCGCCAGCGGTCGAGGATCGCCATGCCGGGGAACGGCAGCACGACGTAGGTCAGGAGGTGGCCGTCGCCGTCTCGGTAGTAGAGCGCCATCCCGCGGCGCTCGTCGAGGTACACCGGCTCCGCGCCCACGAACACCAGGGCGTCGTCACCCGCGAAGACCTGCCGCAGACCGATGCCCGACTCTTGCGTGAGCCAGGGGAGCGCCGCCGGGATGACCTGCGAGTGCCGGGAGCCCCACATGAGCGTGCGCGTGTGCTCGGCCACGACCGAGCGCACCAGCTGCTCCGTCGGGTGGACGAACCGCGGCAGCATCGGCATGAACACGAGCCCCAGCACCAGGGCAGTGGCGGCGGCCGCCAGAACGGGCGAGAGCCACGGCGTCGAGCGGCGCGCGGGAGCGGCCGCCGCGGCGACGGCCGCCCGCACGTGCGTCGGCGCCGTGTGGCGCGGCAGCTCCGCGCGAAGGCGGGCGCCCAGGCTCTCGTCCGACTCGTAGGGGGGTGGGGTCATTCCTTGGCGTAGTCGCGCAGCAGGCCGCGCAACCGCTCCTTCGCTCTGAAGATCCGCGACTTGACCGTCCCGACCGGACAGGCCAGCACGCGGGCCACGTCTTCGAGCGCCATCCCTTCGACTTCCGCGAGCAAGAGCACCGTGCGGAACTCTTCGGGGAGGCGCCGCAGCGCGCGCTCGAGGTCGGTGTGGGCCTCGACGGCACTGCTCGATTCCTCTGGCGCGTCGTGAAACATCGGAACGTCCCAGGTCGGAACGCCATCCTCGGCGAGCGCGGATTCCCGCTCGCGGAGCCGATAGAACGTCAAGAATGTGTTCCTCAGAATTTGAAACAGCCAGGCCCGGAGGTGGGTTCCCGGCTGGAACCGGTGGGAAAACCGGAAGGCCCGGAGGTAGGTTTCCTGGACGAGGTCGTCCGCCTCCGGAGGGTTCCGGGTCAAGTACATCGCGAAATTGTAGAGAGCGTCGAGGTGCTCGAGCGCCGCGCGCTGGAAGTCGCCGGAGGCCACGGCCTCGCTCAATCCTCGAACCAGTGCGCCGGGTAGTCGCCGGGGCGCACCTCGTGCTCGTCCACGAGCTCGGCCAGCAGGTCGCGCACCGAGCGATAGAACGCCGGGTGCTCCAGCTCGGGCGCCAGGTCCGCCAGCGGGCGCAGGACGAAGCCGCGCTCGGCCAGCAGCAGGTGGGGAATATGCAGATCGTCGCCCGCACTCACCACCTGGTCGCCGTAGAAGAGAATGTCGATGTCGAGCGTGCGCGTCGCGAACCGCTGGGCCTCCGGCGTCCCCGGCGGCCGCGTCCGACCGAGGGCCGCCTCGATGGTCTGGATCTCGGCGAGCAGCGCCCGCGGCGCCAGCGTCGTCTCGACCGCGACCACGCAGTTGAGGTACCAGCGCTGCTCGCCGGCGGTCTGACCCGGCTCGCTCTCCCACGGCTCGGAGTCGTAGAGCGGGGATGCAGCGAGGAACCGGACGGCCGCGAGCCCGTGGAGCCGCCGCACCGCGGCCCTCAGGACGGCCAGCCGATCGCCGACGTTCGAGCCGAGCGACAGATAGACGCGCGTCATCACCGGGATCGCACGAGCTCGACCGCCGGCGTGCCCACGAGGCCTTCGAGCGGCGGCGTGAGCTTCCGGACGCGCACGCGCACCTGCTGCGCCGGGAACTCGCGCAGCATCGCCTCCACGATCATGCCGGCCAGTCGCTCGATCAGGTTCACACGGTTCTTGGTGCCGATCTCGACGATTCGCCGGGCGACCAGACCGTAATCGATGGTCGCGCTCACCTGGTCCGACACCATCGCGGACGTGAGATCCACCGCCAGCTCCACGTCCACCGAGAACCAGGCGCCCACGACCTGTTCGGCGCGCGTCAGCCCGTGCCGACCGTAGAAGCGCACGTCCTCGAGCAGGAGCTTGTCGGCCATCAGAGCCTCACGACGCTGTTTTTTAGAATTCCGATCCCCTCGATCCTCACTTCCACGCGATCACCCGGCTCGAGCGAGCCCGCGCCGGTCCGGGTGCCGGTCGCGATCACGTCGCCGGGCAGGAGCGTCATGATCCGGGAAATGCTCGCCACGATCTCCTCGACTGGAACGACCAGCTCCTTCGTTGACGACGCCTGGCGGAGCTCGCCGTTGACGTACGCTTCGACCGCCACCGCGTTGGGGTCGATGTCGGTCGCGATGCACGGCCCGATCGGACAGAAGGAGTCGAAGCCCTTGGCGCGCATGGGCAGTCCCCGCAATTCGAGGTCGCGCGCGGTCACGTCGTTGAGACAGGTGTAGCCCAGCACGTAGTCGCGCACCCGCGGCGGGCACGTTGCGGCACCGGCGCTTGATGACGACGGCGAGCTCGGCCTGATGCTCCACCTGTTGGCTGGCCGGCGGGTAGATGATTGGATCGTCCGGGCCGACGATCGCGCTGGCCGGCTTCAAGAAGAAGCGGGCCTCCTCCGGAACGGTCCACCCGAGCTCGGCGGCGCGCTTCTGGAAATTGAACGACGCTCCCACGATCTTGGACGGGAGCGTCGGCGCCAGCAGCACCGTGTGCTTGAGGGGGACCCGGCGGCGTCCTCGGCGGAAGAGAGTCCACGGCGTCCCCGAGTACTCGACGACGTTGGACCCCTCGAGCACTCCGTGGCGCGTCCGGCCATCGACCTTGAAGCGCACGATCTGCATGGCGGCCTGTCACGCCAGGCCGAGGACGTCCGCCATCGAGTAGAGTCCCGGCGCGCGCCCGGCCACGAAGCGGGCGCCCCGCAGCGCGCCCCGCGCGAAGGTGTCGCGGCTGTGGGCCTTGAGCACCAGCTCGATGCGCTCGCCCAGGGTGCCGAACGAGACGGTGTGCTCGCCGACCACGTCGCCCGAGCGCAGAGAGAGAATCCCGATCTCCTGCTTCGGCCGCTCGCCCGGTACCCCCTGGCGGCCGTAGACGGCCACCTGACGCAGGTCGCGTCCGAGGGCGCCGGCGACGATCTCGGCCATGTGGAGCGCCGTGCCGCTGGGGGCGTCCTTCTTGAAGCGGTGGTGCGTCTCGGTGATCTCGACGTCGTACTCGTCGCCGAGCGCCCGGGCCATGCTGGCGAGGAGCTTGAACGCGACGTTCGTCGCGACTGACATGTTCGGCGAGAGCACGATCGCGGTTCGGCGGGCCAGGTCCACGATCTCGGCGCGCTGCGACGGGCTGAAGCCGGTGGTGCCGATCACCGCGCGCGCGCCGCTCTGCGCGGCCAGCCGCAGGTGCGCCAGCGAGGCCTCGGGCACGGAGAACTCGATCAGGATCCGGTCGCGGGATATCGTCAGGCCGGCGTCGTCACCGACGGCGACGCCGAGCTTCCCGACGCCCGCGAGCTCGCCGGCGTCGCGCCCGAGCGACGCGTGGCCGGGCGCCTCGAGGGCGGCGACCAGACGCAGCTGCGGGGTGTCGCTCAAGCACGCGATGATGCGGCCGCCCATGCGGCCGGCCGCGCCGGCGACGACGATATCGGCCTCCGGGCGCGGCGGCGCGCTCCCACTCGGGGATGTCTCCCCGCCGGCAACCATCAGTCTATCCGGCTACTTGACGAGGGCGTACGCCTTGAGGATGGCGCGCAGCTTCTCGCGATTGGCGTCGCTCATGCGGCACATCGGGAGCCGAAACTCCGGCTCGATCATGCCGGCCATCGCCATCGCCTCTTTGATCGGGATGGGGTTGGTCTCGAGGAACGCCGCCCGCGCGAGCGGGAAGAGCCGGTAGTGGAGCTCGCGCGCCCGCTTCCAGTCACCGTCGAGCGCCGCGTGCACCATCTCGGATGTCTCGCGCGGCAGGATGTTCGCGATGACCGAGATGACGCCGCTGCCGCCGATGGCCAGCAGCGGCAGCGTGATGTTGTCGTCGCCGGAGAGCACCGAGAAGTCGGGCCCGCACGCCTGGATCACATGGCTCATCTGGTCGAGCGAGCCGGACGCCTCCTTCACGCCGACGATGTTCCGGACGTCGCGGGCGAGACGGGCGAGCGTGTCGGTTTCCACGTTCACCGCGGTGCGGCTCTGGATGTTGTAGGCGACGATCGGGATCGCGACCGATTCGGCCACCGCGCGGTAGTGGCGGTAGAGCCCTTCCTGCGTCGGCTTGTTGTAGTACGGGTTGACGACCAGGGCGCCGTTCGCGCCCGCGCGCTCCGCGTGCTTCGTGAGGTCGATCGCCTCGCTCGTCGAGTTGGAGCCGGTGCCGGCCACGACCTTGATCCGACCGCGCGCGGCCTCGATGACGGTCTCGACCACGCGCTTGTGCTCGTCGTGGTTCAGCGTCGGGGACTCGCCGGTGGTCCCACAGGGGATGAGGCCGTCGGTCCCGTGCGTGACGTGGAGCTCGACCAGCTCCCGGAGCTTCGCCTCGTCGACCTTGCCGTCCCGGGCGAACGGCGTGACCATCGCGACGAACGAACCCTGGAATGTCTGGCTCATAGGGTGGTCTCCCCCGCCACCAGGTCCTCGTACGTTTCCCGGCGGCGCACGATCGTGTAGCGACTGCCGTCCACGAGCACTTCGGCGGCCCGCGGCCGCGTGTTGTAGTTGGAGGCCATCGCGAACCCGTAGGCGCCCGCGCTCATCAGCGCGACGAGGTCGTCTTCCTCGGCCCTCGGCAGCTCGCGGTCCTTGGCCAGGAAGTCGCCCGACTCGCAGATCGGCCCCACCACGTCGACCTTCTCGGTGGGCGCCGACCGGCGTCGCTCGTCGACCGGCACGATTTCGTGGTGCGCGTCGTAGAGCGAGGGCCGGATCAGATCGTTCATGGCCGCGTCGATCACCACGAACTTCTTGGTGCCGGTGTCCTTGCGATAGAGGACCCGCGAGAGGAGCGCGCCGGCGTTGCCGACGATGGACCGGCCGGGCTCCAGGAGGACGGTGACGCCGACCTCGCGGAGCGCGGGCAGCAGGAGCATCGCGTACTGCTCCTGCGTCGGCGGGGTCTCGTCGCGGTAGCGGATACCGAGGCCGCCGCCCACGTCGATCATCCGGACCTCGATCTGCCGCTCGCGCAGGTTCTTCACGAGCCCGACCACGCGCGCGACCGCGTCGGCGACCGGGGTGGCCTTGGTGAGCTGCGAGCCGATGTGCATGTCGGCGCCGACGACCGAGACACCCTTCAGCGCCGCGGCCTCTTCGTAGACGCGGAGGGCGTCGGCGTACGGGATGCCGAACTTGGAGGTCTTGAGCCCGGTGGCGATGTAGGGATGCGTCTGGGGATCGACGTCGGGGTTCACGCGGAGCGCGACCGGCGCGCGCACGCCCATCTCACGCGCGACCTCGTCGAGCACGCGGAGCTCGCTTCGCGACTCGACGTTGAACATGAGAATCTCGGCCTTGAGCGCGTCGCGCAGCTCTTCGCGGCTCTTGCCGACGCCGGAGAAGATGATCTTCTTCGCCGGAACGCCGGCGCGGAGCGCACGGAACAGCTCGCCGCCCGAGACGATGTCCGCGCCCGCGCCGGCCTGGGCCAGCACCGACAGGACGCCGAGATTCGAGTTGGCCTTGACCGAGTAGCAGACGATGTGGGGCACGTCGCGGAACGCGCGGTCGTACGCGGCGAGGCTCTCGAGCAGGGCCGCCTTCGAGTACACGTACGCGGGCGTGCCGACGTCGGCGGCCAGCGTGCGCAGCTCGACCTGCTCGCAGCAGAGGTGCCCCTCACGGTAGTCGAAATGGGCCATGTATCCGTTGTTGGTAGCATTCGCGCCAGATGAAGTCAAGGTACGGTGACCCTGACTTCGTTCGAGCGCCGGCTCTCGTTGGGCCGCGCGGCCGTGTCCTCGGCGGTCACCGCGTAGCGGTACGTGCCGCGGGTGACGGTGCGGTCGACATACGTGGTCGCTGGCGTTCGCGTCGAGCCGATGCGCTCGAACGCGCCCGATTCGGTGGCGCGGTAGATCACGTAGCCGGCCACGTCGCTCTCCGGGCTGGCGCCCCACGAGAGTCGTACGGCCCCCTCCGAGGGAATCGCCGCCAGGCTCGTGGGCGGTGAGGGGGGCGTGACGTCCCGCGGCGTCGCCGCGACCCGTGGCGACTCCGCGCTGTACGCGGTCGTCCTGCCCTCCAGGCGTAGCGCGCGGACCGAGTAGTAGTAGGTGTGATCGTTTTCAAGATCGCGATCGGTCAGCGCCAGCTCCCCCTGGGACGTGCGCGTCAGGGGGGACGGCGCGACGTCGGGTGACGGCGCCCGCAGGACCTCGTACGTCAGGGTCGCCGGCGCGTCGCCGCCGTCGAGGAGCCGGGCCGGGGCTCGCCACCGTAGACGCACCTCGCGCTGGCCCGCCTCGGCGACGACACTGCTCGGCGGCTCGGGGGCGGCCACGTACGTCACCGAAACTCGAGGCGAGGGCGGCCCGATGCGGCCGTGCGAATCGCCCGCGAGGAGCACGTACGTGTAGCGCCGCCCATACGCGAGGTTCTGGCGATCGCTGAACACGATCCGGGCGCCCTGGGCGGCGGCCGGCGCGGGGTCGGCGGCCTTGATCGACGCGATCTCGACGTATCCGCTGATCATGCCGTCGACCAGCATCGCGGACTTGGGCTCGCCGGTCCCCGTGTCCTCGACGCGGAAGATGCGCATGAGCTCGAGATCGCGCAGCCGGCTCCGGTCCACCCGGCGGCCCGGTGGTGTCCAGGCGAGCTCGATCGCGGACTCGCGCACGGCGCCCGTGAGATCGGCGATCGGCTGCGGCGCGCGCATCTCCGGCGGGACGGGCGGCGCCTTCTTGCCGCAGGCCGCGAGCGCCAGTGCGGCGAGCCCGAAGCACGCGGCGAGCCGGTGCCCGCGCTTCGTCATCCGCGCGCGACGAGCGTGCGGGCGAGCGCGAGCGAGCGGCGCACGGCCTCGGGCGCGGTGCCGCCGGTGACGGTGCGGGCGCGCAGCGACGCGTCGACGGTCAGCGCGTCCTTGACGTCGTCGGCGAAGAGCGGCGAGAAGCGCCGGAGCTCGGCGAGCCCGAGCCCGTCCAGCGCCTTCCGCTCGGCCTCACAGAACTGGACGATCCCGCCCACGACCTCGTGGGCCTGGCGGAACGGCAGGCCCTTGCGCACGAGGTAGTCGGCGAGGTCCGTCGCGGTCGCGAAGTTCTCACCGGCGGCGCGGCGCATGCGATCGGTGCGGAACTTGAGCGACGCGAGCAACGGCGGCAGGACGGACAGGATCGCGTCGAGGGTGTCGACGGAGTCGAACAGCGGCTCCTTGTCCTCCTGCATGTCTGAGTTGTAGGCGAGCGGCAGCCCCTTCATCGTCGTGAGCACCGCCATCAGATTCCCGTAGAGCCGGCCGCTCTTGCCGCGGATCAGCTCGGCCACGTCGGGGTTCTTCTTCTGGGGCATGATCGACGAGCCGGTCGCGAACGCGTCGGCGAACTCCACGAACGCGAATTCCGCGGTCGCCCACAGCGTCAGGTCGGCGGCGAGCCGCGAGAGGTGCATGCCGGTGATGGCCGCCGCCGCCAGGAACTCGAGCAGGCCGTCGCGGTCGCTGACCGCGTCGAGGCTGTTCGGCGACACCGCGGCGAAGCCGAGGTCCTTCGCGAGCGCCTCGCAGTCGATCGGAAACGCCGTGCCGGCGAGCGCGGCGGCGCCCAGCACCAGCGTGTCGGCGCGCGCGCTGCAGTCGCCGAACCGCTCGCGGTCGCGCTGCAGCATGAAGACGTACGCGAGCAGGTGGTGGGCGAGGACGACCGGCTGGGCCCGCTGCAGGTGCGTGTAGCCCGGCATCGGCGTCTCGACGGTCTCGGCGGCGCGGGCCACGAGCGCGGCCTGCACCGCGCGAAGGCCCTCGCGGACGCGCGCGATCACCTCGCGCAGATAGAGACGCTCGTCGAGCGCGATCTGATCGTTGCGCGACCGGCCGGTGTGGAGCTTGCCGCCGACGTCGCCGACCAGCTCCTGAAGCCGGCGCTCGATGTTGGTGTGGATGTCCTCGAGCTCGGGGCGGAACGGGAAGGTGCCGTTCTCGAGCTCCGTCCGAACGGCGTCGAGGCCCTTCACGAGCGCGTCGCGCTCCGCCGCCGACAGGAGCCCGGCGCGCGCGAGCGCCTTCGCCCACGCGACGCTGCCGGCGATGTCGTGGGGCCACAGGCGCCGGTCGAAGGCGAGCGACCCGGTGAAGCGCTCGGCGGCCGGATCGGCCGACTGGCTGAAGCGCCCGCCCCAGAGCTTCACGGGCTGCGGCAGCCGGGTCTTCCCGCGCCGCCGCGATCTCGGCGGCCGCTTCACGGCAGGAGGGCGGCGATGTCGTCCATGATTCGCCGGGTCACGAACAGCCGGGCGCTCCGCCGCCCGTTGCCGCCATCCTCGGAGAAGCGCCGCGCCGGTCCGAATCTGACGCCAAGCGGAACCCGTCGCGGGATGTAGCCCCAGCGCCCCTCCAGGGCCTCGAACGTGCCCCGGATGCCGGCCGGCACCACGGGCACGCCGGAGCGGAGCGCCAGGAGCGCGACGCCGGGCATGCCGGGCTCGAGCCGGCCGCGCACGCTGAACGGTCCCTCCGGAAAGATGCCCACCACGCCGCCCTCCTGCAGGAGATGCAGCGCGCGGCGGAGCGCGCCAACATCAGGTCGCTCGAGCTTGATGGGAATCGAGCCGACGTGGCGGTGGAAGAGCGGATGGAGCGGCGTCGCGCGCCACACGCGCGGCATGACGAGGAACGAGATCGGGCCCGGCGCGGCCACGCCGAGCACGACTCCGTCCAGATAGTTGTGGTGGTTCGCCGCGACGAGATAGGGACCGCTCGAGGGAAGGTGCTCGAGCCCGTCGACCTGGAGATCGAACCATCGCGCGAGCGCCTTGCGCACCGGCCCGCGGAGCGCGCGATAGAGCCACGGCAGGGGCGGGGACTCGCGCGTGAAGCGCTCATTCGCGGACAGGGCGGTCGGGCCCGTCATGTCCGGGGCTTTATAGCACGTTCACCGAGCGCGGGCGAGCCGGTACCGGGCGACTGCCGCGTTGTGCTGCTCGATCGTGTACGAGAAGAAGTGGCGGTGATCGTCGATGGCGACGAAGTAGAGGTACTTCACCGGCGCCGGGTCGAGCGCGGCCGCGATCGCGGCGAGCCCGGGGCTGGCGATCGGTCCCGGCGGCAGCCCCGCGCGACGGTAGGTGTTGTAGGGATGGTCGAGCTGGAGGTCGGCGCGGGTGAGCGTGCGCCGCTCCTTGCCGGCCGCGTACTGGACGGTCGGATCGGCCTGGAGCGGCATGTCGACATTGAGCCTGTTCCAGAATACGGCGGAGATCGTCCGCATCTCCTCGCGATCGACCGCCTCGCGCTCGATGATCGAGGCGAGCGTGAGGAGCTGGTGCACGGTGAGACCGCGCGCCTTGGCGCGCGCTGCAATGTCGGGCCCGAGCTTCGACCGCATGCGCTGGACCATGCGGGTCAGGATCTCCTCGGTCGTCATCCCGCGCACGAGCTGATAGGTGTCGGGGAAGAGGTAGCCCTCGAGGCTCGACGCCTCGATGGAAAGCGTCTTGAGAAACGCCGCGTCCGTCGACAGGCGCAGGACGTCGCGGGCAGCCGCCAACCGGTCGGCCTCGAGCGCGCGGGCGAGCTCGGTCACGGTGGCCCCCTCGGGGTGCAGGAGGGGGTGCTGCTTGACCCGCCCGGACTCGATCAAGGTCAGCACGTCGAGCGTCGTCGCTCCGCGCTCGAGCTCGTACTCGCCGGCTTTGAGCGACCGGGAGCTGCCGCGCGCCATGGTCAGAAGGACGAACCCGGCGCGGCTCCGGATTGCGTCCGCCCGCTGGAGCCGGCCGGCGATGTCCAGGACCCCGTCGTGGGCCGGAACCTCCACCACCAGGGACTCCGCCTCGAGCCGGTCGGCCGGGGTCACGACCTCGTAGGCCAGGAACCCCAGAGCCCCGGCGCCGAGGAGCGACACGAGACTGGTCGCGGTGCGCAACCGCATGATTTACCAGTGTAACATCCGGGCTTTGGTATACTGTGATGCCTTGGGGCAGGGCCACACCGCCGATTTCACGCACGGTTGTCTCTAGGGGGTCTCATGCTGGAGCTTCAACTTCCCACGCGTCACGACTGGACTGTCCAGGACAAGAACTACGGCAAGCTGGCCATCGAGGCGTTCGAGCCCGGCTTCGCCCTCGCCGTGGGCATCGCCTACCGGCGGGTGCTACTGTCGGCGATCCACGGCGCCGCGCCGACCTGGGTCAAGATCGAGAACGTCCTCCACGAGTTCTCGTACCTGCCGGGCGTCATGGACGACACGCTCGACATCATGATGAACCTCCGCAAGGTGGTGTTCTCTCTCCACGTCAACCGGCCCAAGATCCTCCGGCTGAAGGTCCAGGGCGGCTCGGTCGTCAAGGCCGGGGACTTCGAGGCCGACGCCGACGTCGAGATCCTCACGCCCGACGTAGTGCTGGCGACCCTCGACAAGGACGGCGTGCTCGAGATGGAGGTCTGCGTGGAGCGCGGCCGCGGCTATGTCCCGGCCGAGAAGCGTGAGCCGGAGGCGCTGCCGATCAACGCGATCCTGCTCGACGCGGATTTCTCGCCGGTCAAGCGCGTGAACTTCCACGTCGAGCCCGTCGGCACCGAGGGCCGCGAGCGGCTCGTGCTCGAGCTGTGGACCGACGGGAGCGTCAACCCACCCACCGCGGTGGGCGAGGCATCGCGGTTGCTCGAGGACCACTTCGACCTCCTCACGAATTTCCCGGAAGCGACGCCCCAGGAAGAGGCCACGGAGCGCGACGAGACGCGCCCGCGCACCGAGCTCAACGAGAACCTCTTCCGCAACGTCGACGAGCTCGAGCTGTCGGTCCGCGCGTCCAACTGCCTCAAGACCGCGAACATCCGGACCATCGCCGATCTCGTGCAGAAGAGCGAGGCCGAGCTGCTCAAGACCAAGAACTTCGGCAAAAAGTCGCTGAACGAGATCAAGACGATCCTGGGCGAGATGGGGTTGGCCCTGGGCATGCGGCTCGACCCCGAGGAGCTGGAGCGCCTGCGCTCGCAGTACGAGCGCGCCTATGAGGCCTAGCGCTTCAGCCGGCTCTTGATGCGCTCGACCGCTTCCTCGGTCTGCTCGCGCCCGCCGAACGCCGTCAGCCGGAAGTAGCCCTCGCCGCTCGGTCCGAAGCCCGCGCCCGGCGTGCCGACCACGTGCGCCTCGCCCAGCAGCTTGTCGAAGAACCCCCACGAGTCGAGCCCGGCCGGCGTCTTCACCCAGATGTACGGCGCGTTGCGGGCCCCGTACACCGCGAGCCCGGCCGCCTCGAGCCCCTGCCGGATGATCCGCGCGTTTTCCATGTAGTAGTCCACGACGGCACGCACCTGCTGGCGCCCTTCGTCCGTGTAGGTGGCGGCGGCGGCGCGCTGGATCACGTAGGCCACGCCGTTGAACTTCGTGGACTGCCGCCGGACCCAGAGCGCGTTGAGGCTCACCGGCTCGCCCGACGCCGACCGCCCCCGGAGCTCCTTCGGCACCACCGTGTAGGCGCAGCGCACGCCCGTGAACCCCGCGGTTTTCGAGAAGGAGCGGAACTCGATCGCGACCTCGCGCGCGCCCTCGACCTCGTAGATCGAGTGCGGAATGTCGGGCTCGCGGATGTACGCCTCGTAGGCCGCGTCGTAGAGGATCACCGCGTCCCGCTCGCGCGCGTAGTCGACCCACGTCTTGAGCGACGCGCGGGTCATGACGGCGCCGGTCGGGTTGTTGGGGTAGCAGAGGAAGATGAGGTCCACCCGCCGGTCGGGGAGCCGCGGCTGGAAGTTGTTCTCGGCGGTGCACGGGAGGTACACGATGCGATCGTAGCGCCCGCCGGTGTTGGCGCTGCCCGCGCGCCCGCCCATGACGGTCACGTCGAGGTACGCGGGATACACCGGGTCGCTGAGCGCCACGACGCAGTCCGGCCCGAAGATCTCCTGGATGTTCCCGGTGTCGCTCTTGGCGCCGTCGCTCACGACGATCTCGTCGGGCGTGAGCTTGATGCCGCGCTCGCCGTAGTCGTGGCGCACGATCGCGTCGACCAGAAAGTCCCAGCCCGTCTCGGGCGGGTAGCCCCGGAACGTTTCGACCCGCGACATGTCGTCGACCGCCGCGTGCATCGCGGCGATCACCGCGGGTGGCAGCGGCTGTGTCACGTCGCCGATGCCGAGGCGGATGAGATTCGCACCCGGATGCGCCGCCTGGAACTCGCGCGTGCGCCGGCCGGTCTCGCTGAAGAGATAGCTGGCGCGGAGCTTGAGGTAGTGATCGTTGATTCTCGCCACCGCGGTCGATTCTAACAGATCGCTTCCGGGTCGAGGCAGATGCGGTCGACGCGACGGCTTGCCCACCGCGTGACGCTGAGCATGTGGCCGTCGGTCTCGAGGATCACCGCGCCGTCGCGATCGGTGCGGTAGATCTGCGCGCCCGCGTCGGCCAGCCGCGCGAGCACGCCCGGATCGGGGTGGCCGTAGGTGTTGCGCGCGCCGACCGAAATCACGGCGACCGTCGGGCGAACCGCGCGGACGAACTCGGCGGTGGTCGACGAGCGCGAGCCGTGGTGGGCCACCTTGAGCACGGTCGCCGCGACGGGCCGGCCCGTCGCCACGAGCTCGCGCTCGCGAGCGGCCTCGATGTCCGACGCGAGCAAGAACGAGACGAGCCCGACCTCCACCCTCAGCACGAGGCCGCCGTCGTTGCGGCGTCCGCCCGTCGCGAGACGTGGCAGCGAGGTGACCAGCACGCCGCCGAACCAGCGCGGCGCGGCCGGCGGGTCGAGGCCGGTCCACCGCTCGTCGATGCGGAGCAGCCGCCGCACCGCCGGCATGCCGCCGGCGTGATCGCTGTCGTCGTGGGTGACGACCGCGCCCGCGAGGCTGAGAAAGCCGCGGTTCCACAGAAAGGGCGCGACGACCCGCTCGCCGGCGTCGAGGCGCCGCGGCCCGCCGGAGCCGGCGTCGACAAGGATCGCGCGGCCGTCGGGCATCTCCGCGACGATCGCGTCGCCCTGGCCGACGTCGAGCACCGTCAGACGCAGGCGAGGGTCGGCCGGCCGCACGAGCGGCCACGTTGCGGCGCCGACGGCGACGGCGAGCAGGATCGCCGCGGCGAGTCGTTTCCGGGCGACGAGGAGTGCGAGCCCGCCCACGTAGGCGGCCACGGCGAGTGGGCCCGGCGCGGGCAGATGGACGACGGCGCCCGGCACCGCGGCGGCAAGCGCCACGATCCCGCGCAGCGCGAGCAGCACAGGCCACACCGCGTCGAACGCCACCGCCGCGACCGCCTCGCTGACGAGCGAGAGAGTGACCGCGACGAGGCCCATGACGGTCGCGGCGCCCGCGAGCGGGACCACGCCGAGGTTGGCGACGAGGCCCACGGTCGAGAGCTGGTTGAAGTGCGCCAGCGTGATCGGCAGGACCGCGAGCTGCGCGGCCGCGCTCGCGCCGAGCGCGCCCAGCACGACGCCTCTCGGCAGCGGCGCCATGACGATCCCGAGGGTGGCGGCGAACGAGAGCTGGAAGCCGGGATCGAAGAGGTCTCCCGGCCTGACGGCCAGGATCGCCAGCGCCGCCAGCGCGAGGCTGTTCGTCACCGAGGGATCGCGCTCGAGCAGCACCGCGCCCAGCACGAGCACGGCCATGACCGCGGCGCGCAGCACCGAGGGCTGAGGCCCGACGACCAGCGCGAACCCGATCACGACGACGATCGCGATGATCGCGGCGAGACGCCGGCCCACGCGCGCGAGGCTGCACAGCGCCCACACCGCCGCCGCGAGCAGCGCCACGTTGAAGCCGGAGACAGCCAGCACGTGGTACACGCCGGCGCGCCGGAAGGCCCCGTCGATGTCGGGCGGCAAGCCGGTCCGCTCGCCGAGCAGAAGGCCTCCCAACAAGGCCGCCGACGCCGGCGGCAGCGCGCGCTCGATCGCCGCGAGCGCCTCGCGCTTCACCCGCGCCGGCCACGGCGGAGCGGGATCGTCCAGCGGCGTGATCGACTCTGCCCGCACGGTGGCCACCACCCGAATCCCCTCTCGCGCGAGATACTCGCCGTAGTCGAACGTCCCCGGGTTGCGAAAGCCCGTCGCCGGATGAAGTCGCAGCGGCGCCACGATCCGCTGGCCCACGGTGAGGGCGGGCGGCACACCGTACGCCGTCACCTGGATGCGCCCCGAGGCGGGCGCCTCGTCCGCCCGCAGCGCGTCGAGCCAGAGCCGGACACGATCGGGCGCCCAGTATCGTGGCTCGGCGGCGAGCCGGCCTTCGATGCGCGCGATCGTCGGCAGCGACAGGCGGCGAACGTGATCGGGCGCCAGCGGTGTCTGGGCGCCGCGCAGCACGCCGAGAGCCGCGACGCCGATCAGCAACGCGGCGGCCGCCCCCAGAGTCCGACCCAGCACCGCCAGCGCCGCGCCCGAGACGAGCGCCGCGCCCCACGCGACCCAGGGGAGGGTGGGACCGCACAAGGAAGCGCCCGCGATGCCGGCAGCGAAGGCGACAGCCGGCGGCACCAGCGGCGTTCGCTTGAAGCTCAATCCGGGATCGTCACCAGCGCACGAACCTGCTCGAGCCTCCGGGCGCTCACGCCGGGCACGCGGCGCAGCTCGTCGACGCTCGCGAATGGTCCATCGGCCTCGCGGGCGTCGACGATCCGGCGCGCGAGCACCGCGCCGATGCCGGGCACGCGCATGAGCTCGATCGCCGTCGAGCGGTTCAAGTCGAGCGCCGACGGCGGCGTGGCGACGCGCGCGGGCGCCCGCTCATCGAGGCCGGTGTCGCGCGCGGGAGCGCGGCGGCGCGATCGCCGGGGGGCGGGCTCGTCGGGCGAGCGCGTGGGCGCCGGTCCGCGGCCACCGAGCTCAGAGGCGGAAGTGGCCGGCGCTCCGGCGCGGTCGAGGTGCTCCAGTTGGTCGGCGAGATCAGGGTTGGCGCGACGCCAGTGGCCGACGGCGAGACCGAGCCCGGCGACGCCGAGCAGGATCAGCAGCACGAGGAGCTGGCGGCGCGAGTACGGCGTCATGCGCCGACGATCCCACGCCGGCACGCGAGCGACTAGAGTCGAAAAATCCTGACGGTCTGAGTCGCATGAGGCTTCGACATCCTCTGCCGCCGCGCTCAGCCAGGTTCGACAGCGAGGGACGACCCTCATCCGCCTTGACAGGGTGGTGATGGCCATGCTGTGCTTCCGGCCATGCGTGCGGGACGACAGGGCGGTGTCCGACGGAAGGTTGTCGGGCGCGGCGCGGTCGAGCGTGGCGCGCGGGGCCTGGACAGGCCTCGAGGCGGCGTACCCGCTGCCCTCCAGTGAGCAAGTCGGTCGAGTGTGTCCGGTACGTGGCAGGAAACCTCATGCTGAGGAGCCGTCGATCACGGCTCAGCATTGGTTGGTCTGGGAACATAGCGGTACAACGGAACGGCCAGAACGCAAGGAGCGGGTCATGCGTCCGGGAGGGGTGGCAATGAAAGTTTTCACTGTGGGCGTCGTCCTTCTCGCCGTCGCCTTCGGAGCGAGCGGCACCGCCTTCGCGCAGAAGGTCCCGGCGCCGCGCGGCGAGCTTCGCGTCGTCGACAAGAGCCCGATCAACTGGATCTACGTCACGTATCACGTGTTCGAGCACCTGATGGAGCTCGACAAGGACGGGACACTTGTGCCGCGCCTGGCCACCGGCTGGCAGTGGCTCGACGATCGCACCCTCGAGGTCAAGCTGCGGCAAGGCGTCAAGTTCCACAACGGCGAGAAGTTCGACGGCGAGATCGTCAGGCTCAACTGGGAGGAGAACACCAAACGGCGTCAGCCGCACATCATCGGCCAGTACATGAACTTCAAGCCGGGATCGAAGCTCGAGATCATTGACCCGCGGACGATCCATTTCGTGTTCCCGGAACCCGATGGCGGCGCCCTCGTGAAGCTCTCGGTCATGCACATCGCGAACCGGCAGTTCTATCGGGAAGTGGGCTGGGGCGAGGAGCACTGGTGAATCATCGATGGCGCGGGCCCGTGGGGCACGGGACCCTATCAGCTCGTGGAGGGCGTCTCCGCGCCGGCAAAGCGCTCGGGGCGGGTCATTCTCGAAGCTAACGCCAACTACTGGGACAAGAGCCGCTCGCCCCGAGTGAAGCGAATCGTCTTCGACAACACGCTCAGCCTGAAGGACGCGCTCGAGCTCGTCAAGTCGGGCGAGGGCCGAGTCGATGTGATCACGGATCTGAGCCCCGTGGAAACGCTGCGAGTGGCGCAGAGCGCCTCGGCCACCGTGGTGAAGAGCCGCGGAAGCCTCCAGACGGTGTTCGGGCAGTTCAACATGCTGAAGACGGGAAGCCCGTGGCGAGACGTCCGCCTTCGGCAGGCGCTGAATTACGCCATCAACAGGAGCGACATGATCGAGTACGGTGCCAGGGGGAACGGTGTCGTCATCCCCGCACTCATCCCGGCTCGGGGGTTCGGCCATGACCCCCAACTCGCCCCGTACCCCTTCGATCCGGGCAAGGCCAAGGATCTGCTCCGTCAAGCGGGCCATCCCGACGGCCTCGCCGTGAGCCTGATCGCGTCTGAAGAGATGGAGGCTCAGGCCACCGTGATCAGCAAGATGCTCGAGCAAATCGGCCTCAAGGTGGAGCTTCGGATCCTCGATCCCGTCACCTACAATAAGAAGACGCTCTTGAGCGGTCTGGACCAGCCGGCCGAGAAGCAGACGTGGGATATCGCGCTCACGGCGTATCTCGACCCGTTGAACTTCCCCGCGTATCTCCTCTATCAAGGTTACGCCCTCGACGGGCCCAACGACTGGGTCGTCGAGCAACCGGCGCTCCGACAGCTCTACGAGCAAGTGCTGGGCACCGTGGATCGGGACAAGCAGCGGGTGATCTATCAGCAGATGGAGCGACACACTCGCGACCAGGCGTACTTCCTGTTCCTCTACAATCCCGTCCAGCTCTACGCCGTCAACAAGGATGTGCAGTTCGTGCCGTACGTGTCGAATCTCAACTTCCTCGAAAGCTCGGTCACGGACCGGCACTGGTCGGTGCGGAAGGGGGCGGTGAAAAAGTGATGACCGGGATGGCGATCGCGCTCGTGGCCGGAATGACGCTGACCGCGGGCGCGGCGCTGGCGAGCGAAGCCGCGGTCTTCGATCTCGCCAAAGAGCTCAGCGGCGCGGGCCAGGGACGCCGTGCGGTCAGCCGGTCCCTGATCAAGATGCCCGAGTACACGGTGAACGCGGTGGCCGTGAACGACGAGATCCCGATGCACCGACACGACGACGGCAGCCACGTGCTCTACATCGTGAGCGGACAGGGGACGGTCATCCTCGACGGCAAGTCGGTCGCGCTCAAGCCCGGTCTCGTCGTGCACATTCCCCAGGGGATCACCCACAGCATCAAGGTCGAGGGCGGGAAGATGACGTTCGTCGATTTCGTCCAGCACGCCCCCGATCCGAACCAGGCCGGGAAGAAGTAGCCAGAGGACCAGCGCCACGAGGGCTCAGGCATGAGCGGGAGGCGGATCCGGTTCTGGCGGGATCTCAGCATCCAGAACAAGGTGCTCGTGATCATCCTGCCGCTCATCATCGTCCCGATGCTCATCCTGGCCGCCGTCGGCTTCGTGACGTCGAGCCGCGAGGCGGCGACGCTGGCCACCCGATATCTCAGCCAGCGCGAGACCGACCTCAGGACGATCGCCGAGAACCCGGCGATTCCGAGCTACTTCAACAACAAGGCCTACGGGCTCACCGAGGAAGCGGAAGTTTTACGGCGCGAGCTCGAGCGCTCTCTGAAGCGGTTCGCCGACCGGAGCAACAGCGTCGAGCTCATCTATCCCGAGGTCCGCTACGTCGACCAGCGCGGCGATGAGATCGCCAAGGTGCTCGATGGCCAGATCAGGAGCGACCGCGGTCACGTCGCCGACGCTCCGTTCTTCGCGGTCGTTAAACGATCGCGCCCCAACGAGACCTACCTCTCGCCCGTCGCGGCCAGGATGACGTACGCGATCCCCGTATATCAGGCGGGAGCCGAAGGGCGTGCGCCGACGTTTCAGGGCGCGGTGGTGCTGGATTTCGTCTATCCGATCAAGGAATTCCGGCGCACTACCGTCGCCATCGCCGCCACGTTCCTCGTCATCACGGCGCTCAGCCTGAGCATCGCCGTCTTTATCACGATCAACCGGGTCCGACGACTCACCAACCCGATCCGCCGGCTGGCCGAGGCCGCCAACCTCATCGCGGCCGGCCAGCGGTCGGTGAACGTCGCGATCGACTCCAAGGACGAGGTCGGTCGTCTCGCGACCTCCTTCAACGAGATGGCGGTGAGTCTCGCGCGAAACGAGATCGCGCTCGAGCGCAAGGTCACCGAGACCCAGACACTCTACGAAATCGGCCAGGAGATCGGCGCCCAGGTCGCGCTCGGCCCGACGCTGCAGCTCATCGTCGATCGTGCCCGCGATCTCCTTCGGGCGGAGGGCAGTCGACTCGCCCTGCGGCAACCCGGGAGCGATACGTTTGCGATCCGGGCGCACAGCGGCAGCGTCACCGACTCGTTCGCCGTCATGCGCTTCAGGCCTGGAGAGGGATTCACCGGGCGCGTGATCCTGACCGGCGCGCCGATGATCGTCAAAGACTATCGCCAGGAGTTTCCGGACAGCCCGTTCCTCGCGGCCGTCGAAGAGGCCGGGGTCCGATCCCTCATCGCGGTGCCCCTGAAGGCGCGAGGAGCCCTCATCGGCGTGCTCGCGGTCGACAGCCACGCTCCCCACGCCTTCCGCGAGGAGGACCAACAGCTCTTGAGCGCGCTGGCCGATCAGGCCTCCATCGCGATCGAGAACGCTCAGCTCTACGAGCAGGTCAAACGACACGCGGAAGAGCTGGAGGCCAAGGTCGAAGCGCGGACGCGCGAATTGCAGGAAGCCAACCGGCGGCTGGAGGACGCTTCCCGTCACAAGTCGGAGTTCCTCGCGAACATGTCCCACGAGCTGCGGACTCCGCTGAACGCCATCATCGGCTTCACGCGCCTGGTGATGCGGCGGTCCCAGGAAGTGCTGGCGGCCCGGCAGTACGAGAATCTGGAGAAGATCCTGATCAGCGCCGAGCACCTGCTCGGGCTCATCAACGACATTCTCGATCTCTCGAAGATCGAGGCCGGCCGGATGGAGGTGCGGCCCGGCAGCGTCGACCTCGCGGTCCTCGTCGACGACTGCCTGCGCACGGTCGAGCCGATGATCAGGAGCGAGCACCTGCAGGTGCGGAAAGACATGGCGGCCGACTTGCCGCCGCTGTGGACCGACCGGGACAAACTCAAGCAGATCCTCATCAACCTGCTGAGCAACGCGATCAAGTTCACCGACGCGGGAACGGTGACCGTGAGCGCGCGGCCCGAGAACGGGCGGATGGCGATCGCCGTCGCCGACACGGGCATCGGCGTTCCGCCGGACGCGCTGGAGCTGATCTTCGAGGAGTTTCGTCAGGTCGACAGCAGCTCCACCCGGAAGCATGGCGGCACGGGTTTGGGGCTCTCGATCAGCCGGCACTTCGCGCGGCTCCTGGGCGGCGACGTCTCGGTGCGCAGCACGCTCGGGGCCGGCTCCACCTTCACGCTGATCCTTCCGCTCCGCTACGAGGTGTCCTCGATCTCGACGCGGGCCGCCGCGGCGGCCTTGCTCGACGAACGGGCGGTCCCACCGGACGGCAAGGTGGTCCTGGTCATCGACGACGACCCTGACGTGATCTACCTGCTACGAGAGAACCTCGGCGATGCGGGGTATCGGGTGGTCGGCGCGCTCAGCGGTCAGGAGGGCCTTCACAAGGCCCGCGAGCTCAGGCCGTTCGCGATCACGCTCGACATCACGATGCCCAACAAAGACGGCTGGGAGGTTCTGCACGAGCTCAAGGCGCATCCCTCGACCAAGGACATCCCGATCATCGTCGTCTCGATCGTCGACAACAAGGAGCTCGGGTACCGGCTCGGGGCCTTCGACTACCTCCTCAAACCAATCGACCGTGACGCGGTCTTCGCCGCCCTCGGACGCATTGCTCCGCCGCACGGCCGTCTCCTGGTCGTCGACGACGACCCGCTGGTGGTGGACATGGTGGGCCAGTTGCTCGAAGGCGAGCCGTACGAGGTCGAGACCGCGGCGGACGGCCAGGAGGCGCTCGAGGCGATCTCCCGCCGCCGTCCGGACGTGATCCTGCTGGACCTCCTCATGCCGAGAGTGGACGGATTCGCCGTCATCGAGCATCTCCGTCAGGATCCGGAGTACGCACTGATCCCGGTGATCGTGCTCACCGCGAAAACGCTCACGGCGGCGGAGCATGCCGTGCTCGACCAAAGCGTTCTCAAGGTGATCCAAAAAAGCGGGCTCGACCGCGACCGCTTCATCCAGGAATTGCGAAGCACCTTGCAGGGCTATCGCGGCGGGACTACGTGAAACGAGCGTCATGAAGAGAATTCTGGTCGTCGAGGACGTGGAGTTCAATCGGGATCTCCTCGTGCAGCTGCTGGAGGACGACTATGAGGTCCTGACGGCGGTCAATGGGGAAGAGGGCATCGGGCTCGCGGAGCGCGAGCGCCCCGACCTCGTCCTGATGGATCTCTCGCTGCCGGTGATCGACGGCTGGGAGGCGACCCGGCGCATCAAGGCGAACCCGGATCTTAAGGGCATTCCCATCATCGCGCTGTCGGCGCACGCGATGCTCGGCGACGAAGACAAGGCTCGCGAGGCGGGGTGCGACGACTATCTCAGCAAACCGCTGAACGATACCCTGCTCTTCGCCAAGCTGGCCAAGTTCCTGGGCCAGACATAGCCACGAGTTCGGCCGGGGAACGATCGTGCGATCCAGGATCCTGATCGTCGACGACGAGCCATTCAACGTCGACTACCTCGAGCAGGAGCTGGAGGACCTGGGCTACGAGACGGTCAGTGCCGGCAACGGCAAGGAGGCGGTCGACCAGGTTGCGAGCGACCCCCCCGATCTGATCCTTCTGGACGTGATGATGCCGGTGATGGACGGCTTCACGGTCTGCCGCATCCTCAAGGGTTGCGAAGAGACACGGCTCATCCCCATCGTCATCATGACCGCGCTCGACGGCATGGAGGATCGCATCCGGGGGATCGAGGCCGGCGCCGACGATTTCCTCACCAAGCCCGTGAATCCGCGCGAGCTGATCGCGCGCATCCAGACCGCGCTGAAGCTCAAACACGCCGTCGACAAGAAGCTCGGCGAGCTCTCGAAGATCAAGGATCACTTCGCCAAGTTCGTCCCGGAAGCCGTCAAGCGCCTCGTCGCGGCCAATCCCGATGCCCCCGAGCTGGCGAAGCACGAGCGAGATGTCTCGGTGCTGTTCGTTGACATCAGCGGCTATACGAGTCTCGCCGATCGGCTCCGGGCGGACGTTCTCAACGCGTTGGTGGAGCGATACTTCTCGACGTTCCTGGATCATATCCGTGGGGCGGGAGGCGACATCAACGAGACCGCCGGCGACGGGTTCATGGCGATCTTCCAGGACGCCGAGGCCGGAGGGCACGCGGTCACCGCGATCGACAGCGCGGTCGCCCTGCTCGGCGCGACGGACGCGCTCAATCGCGAGAATACCGAGCATCCGCTGGCGATTCACATCGGCGTCAACTCCGGGGTGGCGCTCGTCGGCTCCACCCGCTTCGAGGGGGCACGCGGAGCTCGCTGGACCTTCACCGCGAGTGGCCCGGTGACGAACCTCGCCGCGCGTTTGGCGGCTGCGGCGCGGGCGGGCCAGATTCTCGCCGGCCCCGAAACCGTGCGCCGGCTAGGGCATCGTTTTCGCTTGGAACGACTCGGCCGCGAATCGCTGAAGAACATCGTCGAGCCGGTCGAAATCCACGGCGTACTCGGGCGAGCGCCGGCCGACGGCTAGAACTCGTCTAGGGCACGAGCGCCGCGCGCGTGATGCGCGTCGTGTCCTTCGCGTGCCACTCGGAGTCGGTGAAGGCCTGGTTGATCTTTTCCAGCGGGTACTTGTGTGAGATGAGCCGATCGAAAGGCCAGCGCGCGCGGTTGCGCACGAGGAAATCGAGCGCTCGCGGAATCACCCAGGGATCGTACTGGATCACGCCCACGATCTTCTTCGAGCCCCACACGAGCAGGGACGGCTCGAGCTCGACCTTGGCTCCCCGGCTGATCGTCCCGATCTCGAGATAGGTGCCGCCCGAGCGGAGCATCTCGATGCCCTCGGGGATGACCTGAGGGAACCCGACGAAGTCGCACGCGACGTCGGCCCCGCCGCTGCCGGTCCATTTGCGGACGAGGCCGACGCGCTCGCGGCGATCGGCAACCTCCTTGACGTTGATCGTGTGGTCGGCGCCGAAGGCGCGCGCCAGCTCCAGCCTTCCCGCGAGCTGGTCGACGACGATCACGGTGGCGGCGCCCATGTCCTTGGCGACGGCCGCCGCCTGGATCCCGAGGCCACCCGCACCCTGGATGACGACGGTGGAGCCGAACGTGAGCCCCGCCCGGTCGAGGCCGAAGATCACCTGGGACAGAGCGCAGTTCACCGGCGACACCAGCTCGTCGGCGAGCGCGTCGGGGACCACGAAGATCGCGCCCCGCGGCCGCAGGTAGTAGTACTCGGCGAAGGCGCCGTGGAAGTGCGGGAACTGTGAGGGCCCCAGCGGGCGCTCGATCTTCGCCGGGCACGCCGCCGGCTCGTTGTTGAGGCACGCATGGCAGCGCCCGCACGGATAGAAGTACGTGTAGGCGACGCGGTCGCCTTCCTTGAGCGGCCGGCCGAGCGAGTCGGTCTTCACACGCGCGCCCAGACGCGCCACGCGACCCGTCATCTCGTGGCCGAAGATCCAGCCGTCCTCGGGCAGGCGCAGCGGCGCGTCCCCGCGCCAGAAATGGAGGTCCGAGCCGCAGACGTTGGCGAGCGAGACGCGGATCAGGACGGCGTCGGGCTCGACGTCGGGCAGGGGAAGCTCACGGAGCTCGAAGGCCTTGCCGGGGCCGAAGAAGACGGCGGCCTTCCCCGTGGTCACCGCGAGACTCCCGCGCCGACCTCGAACGCGTCGTGCAGCGCCCGCACCGCGAGCTCGGTGTATTTGTCCTCGATGACGCACGAGATGGCGATTTCGGAGGTCGAGATCATCTGGATGTTGATGCCCTCGCGCGCCAGCGCCGCGAACATCTTCGACGCCACGCCCGAGTGGCTGCGCATCCCGACCCCCACGATGGAGACCTTGGCGACCCGCTCGTCGTGCGCGATGCCGCGCGCGCCGACGTCGCGCGCCACCCCCTCGAGCAAGGCGACCGCGCGCGCGTGGTCGCTGCGTGGCAGCGTGAAGGACATATCGGTGTAGCCGTCCTGGCTGATGTTCTGCACGATCATGTCGACGACGATGTTGCTGGAGGCGATCCCCCCGAACACCGCGGACGCGATCCCGGGCCGGTCGGGCACTCGCAGGAGAGAGATCTTCGCCTGGCTCCGGTCGTGCGTCACCCCGGTCACCACCGCCTGTTCCATGCCGAGCTCCTCCTTCGTCACGAGCGTGCCCGGGTTCGGGCTGAAGGTGGATCGTACGTGGACCGTGACCCCGTACTTCTTCGCGAACTCCACCGAGCGGCTCTGGAGCACCTTCGCCCCGAGGCTCGCCAGCTCGAGCATCTCGTCGTAAGAGACGCGGGCGAGCTTGCGGGCGTCGGGAACGATGTTCGGGTCGGCGGTGAACACGCCGTCGACGTCCGTGTAGATCTCGCACACGTCCGCCTTCAGCGCCGCCGCGAGCGCGACCGCGGTGAGATCGGAGCCGCCGCGACCGAGGGTCGTGATCTCGTCCTGATCGGAGAGCCCTTGGAACCCGGCGACCACGGCGATCTCGCCGGCGTCGAGCGCCCGGCGCACGCGATCGGCGTCGATCTGGGTGATCCGAGCCTGCGTGTGCGAGTGATCGGTCCGCATGCCGACCTGCGGTCCGGTGAACGAGCGCGCCTTCACGCCGAGGGACTGGAGCGCCATCGCCAGCAACGCGATCGTGACCTGCTCGCCCGTCGCCAGCAGCATGTCCATCTCGCGAAGATCGGGAGTGGCGGAGATCTGGCGGGCGAGCGCCATCAGGCCGTCGGTGGTCTTGCCCATGGCCGAGACGACGACGACCAGCTGGTTGCCGGGCGCGCTCGCCACCACCCGCCGGGCGACGTTCGCGATCATGTCGGCGTCGGCGACGGACGAGCCGCCGTACTTCTGAACGAGCAGCGCCATAGCCTCAGAAATCTAACACGGTTGATCGGTCCTCACGGACCTCGCTCCGACAACCGCCTCGCCCAGGCTCACGTGCTCGCGCAGGAGGTAGAGCCACCCCAGGAGCGTCACCGGCAGGATCTGGCTGGCGTGGAAGAGGATCGCGTAGCCGACGCCCGCCGACGGCCCGACGCCGAAGAGGCCGACGGCGAGCACGGCGGCGGCGTGGAACACCCCGACGTAGCCGGGTGCCGACGGGATGGAGACGCCGAGCCCGACGAAGCCGAGCACCACCCAGCTCGCGATGAAGGGCAGCCGGAGGTCCAGGGCGAGGAGCATCGTCCACGCGGCGAACGCGGGGATGAGCCACACGGCGAGCGTCCACGCCAAGAGCGGCGCCGCGTGCGCGGGCGCGCGGATCCCGTCGAGGCCGTGGACGAACGTCTCGAAAACGCGGAGCGCGCGGCGCTGGAGGCTGGGCCAGCGCCCGACCAGTCGCGTGATCAGCCGCGCGCAGCCGGCGGGCGCCACCGCGAGGGCGAGCAGGACCGCGACACCGGCGACGTCGATCGCCAGCACCACCAGGGCCGCGATCTCGAGAAACCGCGGAACCGGGACGAGGAGTACCAGGACCGCGAGGATCAGCACGACGGCCAGGCTGTCCAGCACGCGCTCGACGATGAGCGTGGCGAGCGTCGTCCAGAACGGATGGGCTCGCGGGCCGGTGCCGCCGGCGGCTGCGCTCCAGCGCCGCGCGACCACGTAGACGCGCACGACCTCGCCGGCGCGGAGCGGCAGGACGTTGTTGGCCATATAGCCGATCATGATCGCCGGCGTGAGCCCCGGCGGGTTCGCGTGCGGTGGGAACAGGTAGCGCCAGCGTCGCGCCCGCACCAGGAGCTGGAGGGGCGCCAGCGCCGTCGAGAGGAGGACCCAGCCCCAGTGGGCGCCGCGAAGCTGGCGGCCGAGCTCCGCCAGGTCGACGCTGCGGAAGAGATAGACGAGCAGGGCGGCGCTGATCGCGACGCCGAGCAGGACCTTGAGCCGGCTCAGAGGCCGAGCTGCGCCAGAACGGCGTCGATCTGGGGCGGCACCGTGGTCGGCCGCGACGCGGACTCGAGCGCGGTGTCCGGGTCCTTGAGCCCGTGGCCGGTGAGCGTGAGGATGAGCGTCGACCCCGACTCGAAGCGGCCGGCCTTGATCGACTTGATCAGCCCGGCCACGGTCGCCGCCGACGCCGGCTCCATGAAAATGCCCTCCTCGCGGGCCAGCAGGCGGTAGGCGCGCAGGATCTCTTCATCGGTGACGATGTCCACCCAGCCGCGGGAGTCCTTCATCGCCTCGAGGGCGGGGCCCCAGGACGCGGGGTTCCCGATCTTGATCGCGGTCGCGACCGTGCGCGGCTCCTCGATGATGCGGTTCTCGTAGATCGGCGCCGCGCCCGCGGCCTGGAAGCCGACCATCCGCGGCAGCTCGCGCACGCGGCCGGCGCGGTGGTATTCACGGTAGCCGCGCCAGTAGGCGGTGATGTTGCCGGCGTTGCCGACGGGAATCAGGTGGTAGTCCGGCGCGCGCCCGAGCTGATCGCACACCTCGAAGGCGCCGGTCTTCTGTCCCTCGAGCCGGAACGGGTTCACGGAGTTCACCAGCGTGACCGGATGCCGCTCGGCGATCTGGCGGACGATCGTCAGCGCCTGGTCGAAGTTGCCGTCGACCATGAGGACCCGCGCGCCGTGGATGCCGGCCTGCGAGAGCTTGCCGAGCGCGATCGCGCCCTTCGGCACCATGACGAACGCGCGGATGCCGGCGCGCGCCGCAAACGCGGCGGCGGAGGCTGACGTGTTCCCGGTGGAGGCGCAGATGACGGCGCGGGCTCCCGTCTCGAGCGCCTTCGAGATGGCCATCGTCATCCCGCGGTCCTTGAACGAGCCGGTCGGGTTGAATCCCTCGCACTTGAGGTAGATCTGCATACGCGCGTCGGTCGCCTCGGCCAGCCGGGGCGCCGGGACGAGCGGCGTGTTGCCTTCGAAGAGCGTGACGACGGGGGTCTTGTCGGAGACCGGCAAGAAGTCCCGGTACTCCTCGATGACGCCCCGCCACGTCTTCACGCCGGTCCACCTTCCACCCGGATCATCGTCGTCGCGGTGGCGACGTCCGGCAGCCGGTCGATCGCGGCGAGCGCCCGACGCATGTCGAGCTCGCGCGCCTCGTGCGTCATCATGACGATCGGCACCGCCTCGCGGGGGGCGCGCTCCCGCTGCAGCACCGACGCGATCGAGATGTCGTGCTGGCCGAGAACGCCGGCCACGCGCGAGAGGACGCCCGGCCGGTCCTGGGCCATGACTCTCAGGTAATAGCAGCAGCGCACGGTGTCGATCGAGCGCAGAGGCAGCGCGCCGGCGCCGACCGCCGGCAGCTCGAGCCCGAGCGCCGGGATGCCATGGGCCGTGCGGCGCGCGATCTCGAGCACGTCCGACCACACCGCCGAGGCGGTCGGAAGCTGGCCCGCCCCGCGCCCGTAGAACATCAGGTCGCCGACCGCGTCGCCGGTGATGAACACGGCGTTGAAGACGCCGGAGACGGCGGCCAGCGGGGCCCGCGCCGGGATCATCGTCGGGTGGACCCGGACTTCCACGCCCGTGCCACCCGAGCCGGCGTCGCCGGAGGTCTTCGCGATCGCCAGCAGCTTGATCCGATAGCCGAGGTCGCGCGCGTATGCGATGTCCTGCGCGGTCACCCGCGTGATCCCCTCGGTGTGGATGTCCTTGAGGTCGATGAACGTGCGGAACGCGATCGTGACCAGGATCTGGAGCTTGTGGGCCGAGTCGAGGCCCTCGACGTCGAACGTCGGGTCGGCCTCGGCGTACCCCTGCGCCTGGGCTTCCTTGAGGACCATCGCGAAGTCGAGGCCCTCGTCGGTCATCTTGGAGAGGATGTAGTTCGATGTCCCGTTCACGATGCCGAACACCGACAGGATCCGGTTCGCGACGAGGCCTTCCTTGACGGCGCGGATCAGCGGGATGCCGCCGGCGACGGCCGCCTCGAACGCGAGCGTGACGCCGCGCCGGCGCGCCTCGTCGTAGAGCTCGGCGCCGTGATGGGCGAGGAGCGCCTTGTTGGCGGTGACCACGTGCTTGCCGGCGGCGAGGGCTCGCAAGATGAACGAGCGGGCCGGCTCGAGGCCGCCGACCAGCTCGATCACGACGTGGATCGAGGGATCGTCGAGGACCCGCGCGGCGTCGGTCGTCATCGGCAGCTTCGCGAGGTCGAGCCCCTCGCGCCGGCGCGTGACGTCGACGTCGGCGACCGCGGCGAGCCGCAGCCGGCAGCCGGCGCGCTCCTCGAGGGTGGCGCGCTGCGCGTCGAGGAGCTTGACCACGCCGGCACCGACCGTGCCGAGACCGAGCAGCCCGAGCCGGACTTCGTTCATGCGATGGGCGGGATCAGCGGGTGACGTTCTTGAGGCCGCGCAGGGCCTGGCGAATCCGCTGTTCGTTCTCGACCAGCGCGAACCGCACGTAGCCCTCGCCGTACTCGCCGAAGCCGATGCCGGGCGACACGGCGACCTTGGCCTCCTGGATGAGCAGCTTCGAGAACTCCAGCGAGCCCAGCGCCCGGAACGCCTCGGGGATCGGCGCCCACACGAACATCGTGCCCTTGGGCTTCGGCACGTGCCAGCCGAGCTTGTTGAGACCGTTGACCAGGACGTCGCGCCGCCGCCGGTGGACCTCGACGATGTCGGTCACGACGGACTGATCGCCCTCCAGCGCGATGATGCTGGCGATCTGGATGGGCTGGAAGGCGCCGTAGTCGAGGTAGCTCTTGATGCGCGCGAGGGCGTGGACCATCCGCGCGTTGCCGCAGACGAAGCCCATCCGCCAGCCCGGCATGTTGTACGACTTCGACAGCGAGAAGATCTCGACGCCGACGTCCTTGGCCCCGGGCACCTGCAAGAACGAGGGCGGCTGGTAGCCGTCGAAGGCGAAGTCCGCGTACGCGAAGTCGTGGACGACCATCAGCCGATGCTCGCGTGCGAACGCGACGACCTTCTCGAAGAACGGGAGATCCACGCACATCGTCGTCGGGTTGTGAGGAAACGACAGGATCAGGAGCTTGGCTTTCGGCCACGCGAGCCGGGCGGTCTCCTCGAGCCGGGCGAAGAAATCGCCGTCGGGCGTCAGCGGCACCGATCTCAAGTCTCCGTCGGCGATGACCACCGAGTAGGCGTGGATCGGGTACGTCGGGTTTGGGACGAGCACGCCGTCCCCCGGCTGCAGGACGGCCAGCGCCAGGTGCGCCAGCCCCTCCTTGGCGCCTATCGTGGCGATCGTCTCCGATTCGGGATTGAGCTCGACGCTGTATCGATCGCGGTACCACTTCGCGATCGCGGTGCGCAGACGCGTGATGCCACGCGACGCCGAGTACCGGTGGTTCTTCGGATTCTGCGCCGCCTGGACGAGCTTGTTGACGATGTGCTTCGGGGTTCCGAGATCGGGGTTCCCCATCCCGAGATCGATGACGTCCTCGCCGCGAGCGCGCGCCTTGCTCTTGAGGTCGTTGACGATCGCGAAGACGTACGGCGGCAGGCGTTTGATTCGGTAGAAGTCATCCATCCGAGGCTCCCTTCGAGGTCGCCCAGAGATGATACTCGCTCGTCTCGCGGAGTGTCAATAAACGACGGTCTCACGCGGGGTTAGACATCAACCCCGGCACCCAAATTGTCGCAACGTGCCTGCGCAATTGTCGGAATGGCAGGCGCGCTGCCACGCAAGCCCTTGATTGTTTGAGGGTGACCCTCCGGCACGTCCCTTGCCCTTATCCCCTCACGTGATAAGCGATACGGCCGTCGTTGACAGTTCCGTCAGGCCAGGAGCGGAGGTCGCGACCCACCGGACGATCGCGCCCGCCGCCCGGCGCCCGAGGGGTCGGCAGCAGTTCAGCCTGCTCGTCGTACGGGGCGACGGTTCTCGCGTGGTCCGCTTCAACTTCCCGCGCCCGGCCGCGCTCGTCGCGTTCGCGTCGGTGGCCGTGGCGATCTCCGTGTTCGGCGCGCTCCTGGGAGACTGGGTGCAGCTCCGAAAGCTCACCGTGGAGGCCCGGACCTTCAAGCAGCAGATCGCCGACCAGCACGCGACGATCGACTCGTTCAACCGCCGCGTGATCGAGCTTCGCACCGAGATGGCGGGGTGGCGGGACCTCCACGCGAGGATCTGGGAGCCGTTCGGCCCCGAGCTTCAGCCGGGCAACCGCGACAAGGGAATCGGTGGTGGCTCGGACAAGACCGAACGGCCGGCCGACCGGCTCTCGGCCCGGGACGAGCTTGAGCGTCTCGCGGACAACGTGAAGGAGCAGGGCGACAGCCTCCGCGCGCTCGATCGCCTCATGGCGCGCGCCGGGAAGGCGCTCGCGGCACTGCCGTCGCGCTGGCCCATTCGCGGGGGCGTCAACTCGGAATTCGGCATGCGGCAGTCACCCTGGTCCTCCGGCACCGAGTTCCACAGCGGCCTGGACATCCGCGCTCAGCACGGGACTCCCGTGCGCGCGCCGGCCGGGGGGATCGTCAACGTGGCGGGGACGTACCAGGAATACGGGATCACGGTCATCGTCGATCACGGCCAGGACATCAAGAGCGTGTACGGCCACCTGTCGAAGACGAACGTGAAGGTCGGGGAGCGGATCGAGCGCGGCGCCGTGCTCGGGTGGAGCGGCAACACGGGACGCTCGACGGGCGCCCACCTCCACTTCGAAATCCTGGTCAAGGGCCACGCGGTCAACCCTCGCGCGTACCTCTGGGATTGATTTAGATTGATTTAGATGGAGGGCCTCGACGGGCCCCCGAGTACCGCTCGGTACGCTCTTGAATCAAGGCCCAGACCGTCGCCGGGTCCTTGATCACCTTGTGCATCGCGCCGAGGACAGCCGCGTCCAGCTTCGCCTCCGGGACACCCTTGGCGTTCGTGCAGGCGTCGACCCGCGCGAGTTGCGGCGCTGGCAGTAATACCTGGACGTGCGGCCGTTCTTCGACATGAACGTCAGCGAACCGCCGCAGACGCCGCAGACCGCGAATCCGTTGAGCAAGTGCGCGGCGATCAGACCGGCCTCGGGCCGGCCGTGTAGCTTGCCGTCCGCCGAGCGGTGTGAGCCGTAGCGTTCGAGCGTCGCGGCCCGGCGCTTCTGCACCTGCGTCCACACCTTGTCCGAGATGATCCTGAGCCCCGGCTGCTTGACCACCGTCCACTTCGACTCGTCCGTGACGACCGCGCGCCGGTTCGCCTGACCGCCGACCGCATCGGCGCACGTGCGGCCGAGGGCGATCTTGTCGACATAGGCGGTTCGAGAGCATCGTGCGGATGATCGTCTTCGCCCAACCCACGCGGCCAGGAGCCGGAACCGATTCAGCCGCCAGCGTGTCGGCGATGCACCGGTTGCCAAGGCCCGACGCGCCCATCGTGAAGAGGCGTTCGACCACGGCAAGCGGCCGACCTTGTCGCAGAAGTCGTCGGCGCTGCCCGTGCGGATGCTCAGCATTATCTTGTCAGCGAACGAGCCGAGTTTGATTTCCTCGCCGTCGTTGACGCCGTAACAGAACACTCTGACGCCGTGCTCGACCAGGTCTTGCAGCGCCATCGCCGTGCGGAACTGATCGCGCCCGAGCCGGTCTACGTCGCGGATCACGAGCCCGGTGAAGTCGCGCTTCTTCGCGGTCGCGGCGTCGAGCAGCGCGTTGAGGCCCGGCCGGTTGGCGAACTCGGCGCCGAAGATGCCGGAGTCGGAGAACTCCTGCACGATCACATAGCCGCGCGCCTCACAGAATGTGCGCGCGGCGGCTTGCTGTGCCTCGACGGACTCTGGATCGTCCTGCGATTTTCTCGAATAGGTTATGACTCGCCTGTGGTCCCTCCGTTGTTGGGTTCGACGGACACGCCGCCGCCGCGTCAGCCATGATCCCGTTCGCACCCAGCGCGAGAGAAGAATCCCTGTCCTCGACAAACGCACCCGCGCGCGGTATCGAGGAGTTCGGCCTCGGCATACGTGAGCACCCGCTGCGCGGCATGGCGGTAGGCGTCGATGTGCGAGTCGCGATACCCTTCCAGAAACGCTAACGCGGCCCAGGCATTGGGCTCGAGATGTCCACGCAGTTGTCGCCGCCCCATCTTGACGTCATAGAGCTGGAAGGCGCCCTTCTCGGTGATGAGATTTTGGGGAAACGCGCGGGCTCCCACGCCGCAGTCCGTCCACACCCGCTCCTAGACCTGAGAGGGACGACTGGGGACGACTCGTGTGAAGGTCGCTCGGGCACGCGCCTCTGGCGCCGGTGCCAGAGGTGTGGCGAAGGCTCCATGGCGGCGCGGCCACAACCGGAGCGGAGGGCCGCGCCACCTCATGGTGGTGGTAGCGTTCGACCAGCTGGTCGATCACGTCCGCGAAGCCGCGGCATCCTTGAGCAGCGTCGTGAGGCCCTCGAGCGTGATGTCCTCGAAGAGGATGCCCTCGACGGGGAAGTCCTTGATGTCGCGGATCTTCGCCCGCAGCCCTCGATGCTCGTCGCCCGCGTGCACTGCGCGGGACGTCGCCGCGCATGCGGCCAACCGCACAGTCGAGATGTCAGCCTGCCAGCTCTCCGCGCGTCGCCGTCTCAGTTCACCGCCTGATCTCTCAACGCCGCGCTGCCGCGCTACTTTGTGGCAGCCCTTTTGCTGATCGACCTCCGCAACCGAAGGAGGGGGCTTGCCGAGTGGGACGTTGCTGGGGCCGGCGCGCTCGGATGTGTCTGGCCCTCAGGGCCTTCATTGAGTGTTGGGGCGCCCGAGAAAATAGGAGGCTTGACATGAAGCGAAAGCGTTCGTGGTGTGGGAGTTTTGCTACGATCAGCGTTCTATTGCTGAGTCCGCTGTTTTGGCCTGCGCAGAGCGCTTCGGCTAACAGCACGGCTTTTAGCGGCGAGGCCACAGTGGTGCAAGCAACGGTTTTGGGCCTTCCGCCAATTGTCCTCTCCGATACCGGGGCGCTGGACAGCACAGGAGGCGCGCGAGAGGCGTCGCTTCTCAATGCGAATGTCCCTGGATTGCTGACGGCCGAAGTTCTCCATGCTTCGACCGTTGGTCAAGGACAGCGGAGTAGCTCAGAAGCGTCAGTGGCGAATGTGACCTTGACTGTCGGCGGAAACACTATCACTGCCGGGTTGCTCCAAGCCAGAGCAACTGCGGAATGTCACAATGGAATGGCATCCGTCAGCGGGAGTTCAGACATCGTTGGTCTCATGATCAACGGACAATCGATCGTCGTTTCTGGGCAGCCCAACCAGACGATCTCTTTGCCGCTCGGCGGTCGCGTTCTCATCAACGAGCAAACGAGTTCCGCGAGCGGCAACAACGGTGATATCACTGTCAATGCACTCCACGTCGAGGTTGATGGGGTTGCGAACGTCATCATTTCCTCTGCACACGCTGATATCACCTGTGGCGGACCCGTTTGCCCTGGTGGGGATTTCGTGACCGGTGGAGGATGGATCACCGGGACACCATCGGGTGCGAAAGGGAACTTCGGTGTGGCAGGTGGGATCAAGAACGGCGCCCTTTGGGGCCATCTGACCTATATCGACCATGGCCCAAATGGTCCAAAGGTGAAGGGGACCGGCGTTACAGCCTACGCTGCAGTCGACTCCGTGACTCGTCATATCGAGGGCACTGCCGAGGTCAACGGTCAGGGTGGGTTCACCTATCAGGTGGATGTCAGCGATAACGGCGAGCCAGGCCGCAATGACACGTTCAGCATCGTGTTGTCCAATGGGTATCACGCTTCGGGGCGATTGGACGGCGGCAACATCCAGCTTCATAAGACGTGTAACAGCCCATAGACGTAGTAAGAGCTTTCAGCGGTCCGCGCGGGGCGGTGGCTGAGTTCGTGGGGTGCGGCGTCTGAGAATGCCTCTTGCTGAGGACGTCGCACCCCTCGCTCACGCCGCGGGTTGGGTGACGCACTAGGGGCT
>QHSL01000062.1 GCA_003220435.1 Candidatus Rokuibacteriota bacterium
CGGCGCCCACCGGGGCCGGCAAGACGCTCGTCGCCGAGTTCGCGATTCACGCCGCGCTCGCGGCCGGCCGCCGTCTAGCCTACACGACTCCGCTGAAGGCGCTCTCGAATCAGAAGTTCGCCGATTTCACCCGCGCGTTCGGCGCTGACAACGTCGGGATCCTGACCGGCGACGTGAAGGTGAACCCACATGCTGCCGTCCTTGTGATGACGACAGAGATTCTGAGGAACGCGCTTTACGGCAGCGGACTGGACGGGCTCGGCTACATCGTGCTCGACGAGTGTCATTATATGGGCGACGAGGGGCGCGGCACCGTCTGGGAGGAGATCATCGTCAGCGCCCCCAAGGACGTGATCCTGGTCGCCCTCTCGGCCACCGTCGCCAACGTCAAGGAGATCGCCGACTGGATCTCGATCGTCCACCGGCCCATCGTCCCGATCTTCCATCCGCACCGACCGGTGCCGCTCGCGTACGTGATCGCGGACCTGGCCGGGGAGATCCACGAGCTCGCCGCGGTCCGCACCGGCCGCGCGCGGGTCATCGGCGACGAGCCGCGCGGTGGGGACGACCGGGGGCGGTGGTACGCGCGGCGCGTGGTGCCGCCGACCGTCCTCATCGACGCGCTGGCGGCGCGCGGATGGCTCCCGGCCATCTACTTCATCTTCAGCCGTGCCGGATGCGAGCGCGCGATGCAGGACGTGCTCACGGAGGGCCGGAGCTTGCTGACGGCGCCGCAGCAGTACCTCGTGGACACCGCGATCGGCGACCTCCTGCGCGAGAGCCCAACGGTCGGCGAGTCGCCGCTGAACCAGAGCGTGTTCGAGGCGCTGCGGCTGGGCATCGGGCTCCATCACGCCGGGATCCTGCCGAGCCTCAAGCGCCTCATCGAGCTCCTGTTCGAGCGCGGCCTCTGCCGCGTGGTGTTCGCCACCGAGACGATGTCGCTCGGCATCCACATGCCGGCTCGCTCGGTCGTCCTCCAGGGCCTCACCAAGCGGACGGATCGCGGCTTCCGGTCGCTGACCCACAACGAGCTGACCCAGATGGCCGGTCGGGCCGGCCGTCGCGGGATCGACCCCGAGGGCACGTGCGTGGTCGCGCTCGACGCGCGCGACGGCCTCGAGGACATGCTGCGCGTCCTCGACGGCTCGCCGGAGCCGATCGAGAGCCAGTTCAAGCTCGGCTACGGGTCGGCGGCGCTCCTGCTGGGGACCGGAGCTCCCCCGGAGGCCCTGCGCCGCCGCATCGAATCGTCGTTCGGCCAGTACCAGAATCTCAAGCGGATCCGCTCGATGGAGACCGAGGTCGGTGCGCTCCAGTCGTCGCTCGACAGGTTGCGCGGCTACGACGCGCCCTGCGGCGACTTCCAGCGGATCGGCCGCTACCGGCGGGCGCGCCAGGAAGTGGAGGCGCGGCGCCAGGCGCTGGGCCGCGGCGCTCGGCGCGGCGAGCGGACCGCCGCCGAGGCTGAGCCCGGGCGGCTCATCCTGGTGCGACGCGGTGGCGCGCCGGCGCTCGCGATGGTGCTCGGGGTCCATTCGATCCGCGGCCACCGGGTGCTCATCGAGGCGCTCTTGCCTCACGGGGCCACCGTGCGCGTGAAGAGCGGCGTCATCAAGCGCATCTTCTGGGCGACGCCGCCGCTGCACGTGCCGCGCGACGGCCGCGAGACACGCGAGGACGGCCGCTGGCGGCGCGACGGGCGCGAGGGACGCGACCACGACCGGCGCGGTCACGACGGCCGCGGGCTGCGCCACCTGGCCGAGCAGCTCGAAAGCTTGTCGGTGGCCGAGCTGCTCGATCGCGAACGATCGCAGGGACCGGAGGCCGTCCTGGCGTCCATCGAGTGCCATCGCTGCCCGTGGGGCGCCACCGCGCGATGCGAGCGAGAGTGGCGCGAGCTCGAGACCGTCACCGAGCGGCTCGGCGTGCGCCGCCGCCAGCTCGAGCACCTGCGCGGCGCGTACTGGCAGGAGTTCCTGCGGGTCGTCGAGACGCTTGAGCAATTCGGCGCGGTGCGCGACCACAAGCTCGAGCCGAAGGGACGGCTCATCGCCGGGCTTCGCCACGACAACGAGCTCCTGGTCGCCGAGAGCGTGACGCAGGGGATCTTCGAGGGCGTCAGCGTGCCCGAGGCGGCGGCGATTTGCTCGACGCTGATCGAGGAGGCGCGGTCGGGCGACCCGGCCGTCGCGCGCCTCTTTCTGAAGAAGCGAGCCAAGCTCAAGCGCAAGCTGGACCAGCTCGCGCGAATCGCCGCCACCGTGCACGAGGCCCAGCGGGCGCGCCACCTCAGCGTCCCGGTGGGGGTGCACCCGGGCTTCATGCCCTCGGTCTTCCGCTGGGCGTCCGGAGAGGACGACTGGAGCGGCGTGGTGGAGGAGTCCTTCGGCGGCCACGAGGGCGACCTGATTCGGGCGATGCGCCGGCTCATCGACCTGCTCCGCCAGCTCGGCGACGCCGAGGAGGTCGGCGCCGAGCTGGGACGGCTGCTGGTCCAGGCCGCCCGCGTGATCGATCGAGGCATCGTTCTGGAGTCGGCCCTGATATGATTCGGGACGTGAGGCGAATTCTCCTCGTCGCGGGCCTCGTCACCCTGGCCGCGTGCGCGTCGGCTCGGATCAAGGAGCAGCGGACGACCCAGGGGCCCATGGCCGAGGACCTCTGGATGATGAGCGTCGTCCTCGCCAACGGGCGGGAGCCGAACTTCGACGAGCGACGCCACTGGACCAACCAACTCGAGCTGAAGATCTCGCAGTACCTGCACCAGCATCCCGAGGTCGCCAACTCCCTCGACGTGTCGACCTTCCGCTTCGTCCGCCAGGTGTCGGTCGGGCAGAGCAAGGAGCAGGTGCTGATCCTGCTGGGTCGGCCTATGGCGGCCACCACGGACATCGCGGAGATGGAGAAGCTGGCCCGCGCGTACTGGCCCGCCGTCAAGGGCACGGACGCGTCTGAAGCATGGGTGTACCCGGCGGGCTGGCGCCTCTACTTCAAGGATTCGACGGTGGTCGACATCACGCAATACCTCGTCCCCTGACGTGATCCACTCGCAGCTGCTCGTGACGAAGCGGACACCACCCGCCCCGCGCGGGATGGTCGTCGCCGAGCATCCCGTCGGCGCCCGCGTGGGCGCCGACATTCTCCAGACGGGTGGCAACGCGGTCGACGCCGCCGTCGCCGCTGCGTTCGCCATGACCGTGGTCGAGCCGTTCATGTCCACGATCGGCGGGTCCGGCACGATGCTCGTCCACGTGGCCAGGCGCGGCGAGACGGTGGCGCTCGATTTCAACGGCTGCGCGCCCGGACGAGCCCATGAGTCGATGTTCGAGATCGCGCCGGGAATCTCCCGCGGGCTCTTCGCCTGGCCGAATGTCGAGGGCGCCGCGAACGACCGCGGCCACCTCGCTGTCGCTGTGCCGGGGTCGGTCGCCGGGCTTTCGCTCGCGCTCGAGCGATTCGGGACGATGACGCTCCGCGACGTGTTGCAGCCGGCGATCGCGCTCGCGCGTGAAGGCTTCGTCCCCGACTGGTACCAGACTCTGAGCACGACGCGGTCGCTCGAGGAGCTCCTCCGATTCGACGAGGCGACGCGCGTCTACTTGAGAAACGGCCGCTCGGTGCACCGGCCTCCGACGGGCATGGAAGAGGGCGATAGGGTCACGTACCCGGACCTCGCCCGGAGCCTGGAGCTCATCGCGCGCGAGGGCCCCGCGGCATTCTATCGCGGCGCGCTGGCCGGAGCGATCCACGGCGCGATGGCCGCTCACGGCGGGCTGATCACACGCGAGGACCTGGCCGCGTACGAGGTGAGGGTCGGCCCACCGCTCGTCGGCAGCTACCGCGGGCTCGAGCTCGCCTTCTCGCCCGGGTCCACCGGCGGCGTCACCGCGATCGAGATCCTCAACATCCTGGAGCAGTTCCCGGCGGCCGCGGTCGGGTGCGGGACGGCGCGGGGGCTCCACACGCGGGCGGCAGCGGTCCGGCGCGCCTTCGCCGACCGCTTCGAGTACCTCGGCGATCCGGCGGTCGTGAAGAACCCGGTGGAGCGGCTCACGTCGAAGGAATACGCGCGCGCGGTCGCCGCCGAGATCCGGCGCCCACGCCGGAGCACCGAGCAGGCGCCCGGGTCCGGCGCGCTGGCGGCGGGCGGTGATTGCACGACGCACATCGGTGTGGTGGACCGGCAGCGGAACGCGGTGGCGCTGACGCATACCGCGGTGTCGCTGTTCGGATCACACGTCGTCGTGCCCGGAACGGGAATCCTCCTCAACAACGGTATGATGTGGTTCGATCCGCGGCCCGGCCGGCCGAACTCGATCGCCCCCGGAAAGCGAGCGCTGGTGAACATGGTGCCGGTCCTCGGCTTCAAGAGGGGCAAGCCGCACCTCACCCTCGGCGCGCCCGGCGGCCGCCGGATCGTCTCGGCGATTCCGCAGGTGATCGCGACCCTGACCGACACTCGCTGCACCCTGCAGGCGGCGATCGAGGCGCCGCGCCTGCACGACGAAGGGCGCGAGCTCCTCGTCGATGCGCGGGTCGGCGAGAAGGTGCTCGCGGCGCTCCGGGGGTTCGGTCATGAGGTCGCGCCGCGGGAAGAGACCTACGCGACGCTGAACTTCGCCAAGCCGGTCGGCATCCGGGTGGGCCCGCGTGGGCTCGAGGCGGGCCTGGACCCGCTGCGCCCCGCCGCGGCGGCCGGGCACTAGCATGGCGGACGTCACCCTGACGGCGGCGTTCTCGACCGTGCCGGCGGCCGAGGCCGAGGAGATCAAGCGCGTCATCGTCGAGACCGTGCAGCAGCTCGCCCAGGACGACGGGGCCTTCAAGAAGGCGCGGATCGTCTTCACCGAGTCGGACGAGCGCTGCGGGCTCACGGCCGAGCTCGACGGCGTCAAGCGCGAGGGCGTCCCGCTGCAGCTCGACATCGAGCAGCTCGAAGACGCGAAAACCTCGGCCGGCGCGCGGGCCCAGCTGAAGGAAGCGCTGCGGCTCTACTTCCGCCGAGTCCTTGGAAAGTAACGACGCCGGCGTTCTCACGTTCTCCTGGCGTGGATGTCTCTTCCGCGTCCCGGATCAGGTCCAGCCGCCCAAGGCCGGCTCGCTCTTCTTCTGCCGGCACCTGGTCGTGCGCCCGGGCGAGCGGATGCTCGAGATCGGCGCCGGGCTGGGCCTGGCCGCGGTGCTGGCCGCCAAGCAGGGGGCGCACGTGGTCGCGACGGACCTCGTTCCGGAGGCCGTCGAGGTGATTCGCGCCAACGCGGTGCTCAACGGCGTCGAAGTGGACGCGCGGCTCGGTGACTGCTGGGCTCCCCTCGGCGGCGAGCGATTCGATCTCGTGTGCACGAACCCTCCGCAGATGCCCACGCCGCCCGGCCGCGCCCGGCGCGCCGCGACGGCCGCTGCCGACAACGGCGGCGTCGACGGCTGGGAGATCCTGGACCGGGTGATCGACGGCGTCCGCGCGCATCTCGACCCCGGGGGCCGATTGGTATTCACGCTCTTCGCGTTTCTCGGCCTCAAGAGCGCCTTCGCGCGGCTCGAGGCCGCCGGGCTCGAGCCGACGGTCGTCGCCCGCGAGGTCCACGCGTTTCCGCGGATCGGGTACGAGCGGCTCGAGCACATCCGGTCGCTCGATGCCGAGGCCACGGTCGGCGCGGGAGTTCCGGCGACCGTCGAGCGCTTCCTGATCCAGGGCACCGTTCCCTCGTGAGCGGCGCATGATCCGGCGACTGATCGTCAACGCCGACGACTTCGGTCTCACTCCGCAGGTGAGCGCCGGCATCCTCACGGCGCATCGCCACGGGATCGTCAGCAGCACGACGGCCCTCGTCACCGCCGCGCTCGATGCCGACGCCGTCAGCGCCCTCCGCGAGTCGGGCCTCGGCGTGGGACTGCACGTGAACCTGACGCTCGGCCGGCCGCTCTCGCGAGGGCGCTCGCTCGTCGACGCGAGCGGCCGCTTCGTCCGCGACCCGCGCCAGGCCGCCGCCCGGGCCGCCAGTCGGGACATCGAGCGTGAGGTGACGGCGCAGATCGAGAAATTCACTTCGCTGATGCGGCGTAGCCCGACTCATCTCGACACCCACCATCACGTCGGCCTTCTGGACCCGGTCACGGACGTGGTGCTGGACGCGGCCCGAAGTCTGGGCGTCCCGGTGAGGAGCCAGAACGAGTCGGCGCGCGCGCGGGCGCGGAGCGCCGGCCTGCGGACGCCGGATCACTTCTTCGGTGAGTCGGGTCCCGGTCCCTACTGGTCGCTCGTGCGTACCCTCGCGCACCTCAAGAAGCTGCCGTTCGGGGTCTCGGAGTTCATGGCCCATCCCGGCTGGTTCGACGACGAGCTGGCGTACAGCCGGTACGGGCGACAGCGCGAGACGGAGATGGTCGGCCTCGGGACGCCGGCCGTGCGCGCGGCGGTCGAGAGTCTCGGGATCGGGCTCTGCCACTTCGGCGCGCTCTAGCAGGTGGGCGGCCGCGGCCGCGCGCGCCGTTGATCGTGGGTGTGGACGTCGGCGGCACCACGACCGTGGCCGGCGTGGTCGCTCGAGACGGGGATGTCGTCGCCGACGCGACCGCGCCGACGGAGCGACTGAACCCCGGCCGCGCTCTGGATGGGGTCGTGGCGCTGATCGCGCAGGTGGGTCGGCAGGTCGGACGCCGCGCGAGCGCCATCGGCATCGGCGTGCCGGGTCCAGTCGACGCCCGGCGCGGGCGCGTCGGCGAGCCCGTCACTCACGTTCCCGCGCTCGCTGGACGGGCGTTGGGCGCCGAGCTCGGGCGGCGCTGCGGGCTTCCGGTGTTCGTCGACAACGACGTGAACGCGCTGGCGCTGGGCGAATTGATGTTCGGCGCCGGCCGCGGCGCGCGCTCGCTCGTCGTCCTGGCGGCGGGAACGGGCGTCGGCGCCGGCATCGTGCTGGACGGCCGTCTGGTGCGGGGCGCGGCGGGCTTCGGAGGCGAGCTCGGGCACACGCCCGTGAAGTTCGACGGGCCGCGGTGCTTCTGCGGCGGCCGCGGGTGCCTCGCGATCTACGCCAGCGGGCGCGGGATCGCCGAAGCGGCTCGGGCGCGCACCGCGGGTGACGCGGGCTCGCGCATGCTGGTCGCCGCGGGCGGCGATCCGATGGCGATCACGGCGGCGATGGTCTTTCGTGCGGCCGGCGAGGGTGATCCCGTCGCGCAGTCGGTGATCGACGAGACGTGCCGCGCGCTCGGCGCGGCGATCGGGACCGTCGTGAACGGGCTCAACCCGGACGTGGTCGTGATCACCGGAGGCGTCGCGCGGTCGTTGGCGCCGCTCGAGGCGAGGATCCTCGCGGCGGCGCGCGACCACGCGTTCGCTCCGGCGCTCGCCGCGACGCGCGTCGTGATCGTGCCAGGGGATAAGCGGGCCGGCGTGCGCGGCGCCGCGGCGCTGGCCCTCTACGAGATGCGGGAGCGAACAGCCAAACGGCGGAGGGCGTCGTCATGAAAGCGATCACGGTGATGCTGCGGCCCTGACTCAGGCGGGCTTCGGCTCCTTTTTTAATATCTCGTCGAGGATGCGCGGCAGCCGCGTGATGGCGGATTCGCCCTTGATCTGCGCAACCATCTCGCCCTTCTGGTCGATCACCACGGTGTACGGTGTGCCCTTGAAGCCGAACGAGTTGCCGATCGAGAGCTTCGGGTCGAGCGCGATCGGGTACGTCACCTTGTTGGCGCGCACGAAGGCCCGCGTGTCGGCGACGGTGTCCTGGACGTGGAACGCCAGCACCTCGACCCCCCGCGTCTTGTAGCGGTCGAAGAGGCGTCCGAGGCCCGGCGACTCCTTCGCGCACGGCTTGCAGTAGGACGCCTGGAAGCGAAGCACCAGGATCCTCTTGCCGATCAGATCACGCGAGTCGATCGAGGTCTTGCCGTCGAGCAGATGGACCTTGAACCCGGGCGCCGCCGGCGCCGCGTGAGCGGAGACCGCGAGCGCCAGCATCAGGGCGAGAGCGAGGAGGCGGGCCGCCACGCCGCTATAGTACCCGCAAAGGTGGGGCGTCGCCGCCACCGAGTATAATGTCCCGGTGAACGACCTCGAACGCGAGCTCCGCAAGGTGATTCGCGGGGACGTCCGCTTCGATCCGGCGTCCCGTCTCCTCTACTCCACCGACGCGTCCATGTATCAGGTCGAGCCCATCGGCGTCGTGATCCCGCGCGACGGTGAGGACGTGCAGGCCGCACTCGAGGTCGCCGGCAAGCATCGCGTGGCCGTCCTCCCGCGCGGCGGCGGCACGTCGCTCACCGGCCAGACGGTGAACCACGCCCTCGTGCTCGACTTCTCGCGCCACATGGATCAGGTGCTCGAGGTGAACACCGAGGAGCTCTGGGCGCGTGTGCAGCCGGGGCTCGTGCAAGACAATCTGAACCACCACGTGCGGTCGCTCGGCCTGCAGTTCGGCCCGGACACCTCGACCTCGAACCGCGCGACGCTCGGCGGCATGCTCGGCAACAACTCCGGCGGCTCGCACTCGATCGCGTACGGCCTCACCGTCGAGCACGTCATCGAGCTGACCGCGCTGCTCTCCGACGGCACCCGTGTGGTCTTCGGCGAAGTAACGCCCGAGGCGTTCGCCGCCAAGTGCGGGGCCCCGGGACTTGAAGGGCAGATCTACCGCGAGGTCGCGCGCATCCGCGAAACGTACGCCGATGAGATTCGCTCGCACTACCCGAAGCACTGGCGTCGCGTCTCCGGCTACAACCTGAACGAGCTGGTGAAGGAGCGGCCGCTCAACATGGCGCGCCTCGTCGTCGGGTCCGAGGGCACCCTGTTGACGGTGCTCGAGGCGAAGGTCCGGCTCGTGCGACGCCCGAAGAAGACCGCGCTCGAGATCATCCATTACCACGACATCCAGGAGGCGCTGGAGTCCTCGCAGCCGATCCTCGAGACGGGCCCGTACGCAGTCGAGCTGACCGACAAGATGATCCTCGACCTGGCCCGGAACAACCTCGAGCAGTCTCAGCGGATGGGGTTCGTCCAGGGCGACCCGGCGGCGATCATGATCGTCGAGTACGCCGGCGAGACCGACGCCGAGGTGCGGGCGAAGGTCGAGGCCCTCGACGCCCGGCGCCAGCGGGGGCGGTTCGGCTACGCCGCCCACGTCGCCCACGACACCGCCGAGCAGCAGTCGATCTGGAAGCTCCGCAAGGCCGGCCTGGGCCTGCTGCTCGGCATGAAAGGCGACAAGAAGCCGATCGCCTTCGTGGAGGACACGGCGGTCGAGCCCCGGCACCTGGGCGAGTTCGTGTCGAGCTTCCGCGAAATCTTCGCCAAGCACGACACCGTCGGCGCCTACTACGGCCACTGCTCCGTCGGCTGCCTGCACATCCGCCCGGTCATCGACCTCAAGACGCCGCGCGGGCTCGAGCAGGTACGCGCGATCGCCGACGAGATCACCGACCTCGTCGTGCGGTTCGGCGGGACCCTGTCGAGCGAGCACGGCGACGGGCGCGCGCGCAGCCCGTTCCTCGAGCGGCTGTTCGGCCCGCGCATGATGCAGGCGTTCCGCGAGTTCAAGCACGCCTTCGATCCGGACAACCGGATGAACCCGGGCAACATCGTCGCGCCGGCCGGGATCACCGACCACCTGCGCTACGGCACCCAGTACACGACATGGGAGCCGTCGTCGACGCTGCTCGATTTCTCGGAGCAGGGTGGGTTCGCGGCGTCGGTCGAGATGTGCAACGGTGTCGGCGCCTGCCGCAAGACGCTCGAGGGCACGATGTGCCCGTCCTACATGGCCACGAAGGACGAGGAGCACTCGACGCGCGGCCGCGCCAACGCGCTGCGGGCGGCGCTCTCCGGTCGCCTCCCGAAGACAGAGTTCACGGGCCGGCGCCTCTATGAGGTCATGGACCTCTGCCTCGAGTGCAAGGGATGCAAGGCCGAGTGCCCCGCCAACGTGGACATGGCGAAGCTCAAGTACGAGTTCCTCCACCATTACTACGCCGCCAACGGGCTGCCCCTGCGCAATCGCCTCTTCGGTGAGATCGCGCGGGTCAACCGTCTGGGCTCGTGGCTGCCGGGACTCGTCAACTGGCTCTCCGGCCTGGCGCCCAGCCGCTGGGCACTCGAGAAGATCGTCGGGATCGATCGCCGGCGGCCGCTGCCGTCGCTGGCGGCGGAGACGTTCGGCAACTGGTTCCGGCGCCACACGCCGCCCGCGGCGGCGCCCCGCGGCGACGTGGTGCTGTTCGACGACACGTTCGTCACCTACAACGTGCCGGAGATCGCCCGGGCCGCCGTCGAGGTCCTCGAGGCGGCCGGCTATCGCGTCGTGCTGGTCGACCGGAAGTGCTGCGGGCGTCCGCTGATCTCCAAGGGGATGCTGAGCCGGGCGCGCGAGCACGCCGCCTGGAACGTGGCGCAGCTGGCACCCTATGCGCGACGCGGCGTCGCGATCGTCGGGCTCGAGCCGTCGTGTCTGCTCACGCTGCGCGACGAGACCGTGGATCTCCTGCGCACCGACGACGCCCGCGCCGTCGCGCGCCAGTCGTTCCTGTTCGAGGAGTTCCTCGTGCGCGAGCGCGGCCGCGGCCTGGCGTTGAAGTTCGGCGGCGCGGGCCGCCAGGCGCTGCTCCACGGCCACTGCCACCAGAAGGCGCTGGTGGGCACCGCGCCAACGGTCGCGGCGCTGCGCTGGGCGGGGTTCGAGGTCTCCGAGGTGGACTCGGGCTGCTGCGGGATGGCTGGCTCGTTCGGCTTCGAGCGCGAGCACTACGACCTCTCGATCGCGCTCGGCAACCGCCGGCTGGCGCCGGCCGTGAAGGCCGCGCCGTCGGAGACGGAGATCGTCGCGCCCGGCATCTCCTGTCGCCAGCAGATCCAGCACCTGGCCGGCCGCCGGGCCAAGCACCCCGCCGAGGTACTGCGAGAGGCGCTCTCGCGCTAGCCCTCGGCGCGATCGCCGCGGTCTTCGTCGCTGCCTTCGTCAAGGGCGCGATTGGCTTCGGGTTCCCCACGCTGGGCACGCCACTGCTGGCGCTCGTCGTCGACGTCAAGGTCGCGGTGGCGTCGCTGGTCATTCCGAACCTCGCGATGGACGGGATCCAGCTCCGCCGTCAGGGGCCCCTGGGCGCCACGCCGCGCCGGCTGGCGCCGCTGCTGGTCTTCACGCTGGTGGGGACCGTCATCGGCACGAAGCTCCTCGTCGTGCTGTCGGGCCGAGCGGTGACGCTCGTCCTCGGCGTGTTCGTCGTGGCCTTCGTCGTGTTCGACCTCGTTCGCTTCTCGCCGCGGGTGGATCAGCGCTGGGAGCGGATGCTCGCGGCGCCCGTCGGGCTCCTGGCCGGAATCATGGGCGGGATCACCAGCGCGCCCGGCACGCCGCTGGCGGTGTACTTCATCGCGCTCGGCATGGACAAGCGCGAGTTCGTCCGGTCGGTCGCGTTCACCTTTCTCATCGTCAAGGCCGTTCAGCTCGCGACGCTCGCGTGGTACGGGCTCCTGACCGGCGCGATCGTGCTGGGCTCGGTGGGGCTGACCGTGGCGGCGCTGGCGGGGTTCGCCCTGGGCGTCCGGTTACAAGACAAGCTCGACCAGCGCGCGTTCAACCGCGCGGTGCTGGTCTTCCTCGCCCTGCTCGGAGTCTGGCTGGTGGTGCGGGCGATCTGAGCGGCGTCAGGACTGGGCGCCGGTCAGCAACGAGAAGATGCGGCGGATCAGCATCTCGTGGTCCTCGACGTTGTGCTGGAAGATCTTGAGCTCCTTCAGCTCCACGAGGTCCACCGTGCGAAACGGCTCGCCCGGGCGCAGCGACCCGAAGGCAATCGCCTGGAAACACGAGCGGCCCGCCTCGGGCCGGTCGGTCACCAGGACGAAATAGAGGTTGGGCCACTGGCGGCGCGCCATGTAGAAGATGGAGCGCTCGCCGCGCTGGTTCTCGACCGAGACGAACTGGTCGGCCGACGGCCGATACTTGACCTCCACCAGGAACTCGGAGGCGCGGTCCGACTCCGACGAGACACGAAAGTCGGGCGAGAAGTCCTCACGGCCAAAGCGCAACGGAAACGCCTCGGTGCGGAACGGGCGGATCTGGTAGCGGGCGCGGCGGAAGATAGATTCGACGAGGGCCTCAGCAATACGGCTCTTGACCTCGAGCAGATCCATGATCCTCCCCGAACCGGGAAGAGGCGCTGAAACCCGCACCGAAGTGGTGCGTCAACATAGTATCATCCGTCCACCTCGAGCCCCGAAACCCAAAGTCGCGGGCCGGAGTTACTAGCCCGGAGCCAATCCAACGTCCGCGGCAACGAACAAGGAGGATACGATGCTGACGCGCCGTGAAATGCTCGCCGGCAGCACGACTTTCGCCGGCTACGCCCTGTCCGTCGATACCGTTCTGGCCCAGGCGATCAAGACTGACACCGACGGGATCGTCGCCGGCGACCAGGCCGTCCCGATCGGGGACTACCAGATGCCGGTCTACGCCGCGAGACCGGCGAGTGGGAAGGACCATCCGATCCTGATCGTGATCTCCGAGATCTGGGGGGTCCACGAGTACATCCGCGATTGCACACGGCGCTTCGCCAAGGCGGGCTTCTGCGCGGTCGCGCCCGAGCTGTTCAAGCGCGAGGGCGGGGTGGGGCACATCCCGAACGTCCAGGACGTGCTGAAGGTCGTCCTGGCCCAGAAGCGCGAGCAGACGCTGGGCGATCTCAAGGCGGCGGCCGACTGGGCCAAGACCCGCCCCAACGTGAAGGCGAGCGCCATCGGTGTCACCGGCTGGTGCTGGGGCGGCTCGACCGTCTATCAGGTTGCGGCCACCAACCCCGACATGAAGGCCGCCGTCGCGTGGTACGGGCCGCCGGCTCGGCCCTATCCGGGGGCGTCGGGCCCGGTGACGGGCTTCGATCTGGCCAAGGACATCAAGATCCCGCTCCTCGGCCTGTACGGGGAGACCGATCAGAACCCGAAGCCGGAGGACGCCCGGCGCCTCGGCGAGCTGGTGAAGCAGCACAACCCCAACGTCGAGATCATCGTCTACCCCGGCGCCGGCCACGGCTTCCACGCCGACTACCGTCCGTCCTACAGCGCCACGGCGGCCGCCGACGGCTGGAAGCGCTGCAACGACTTCCTGAACAAGAATCTGAGGGCGTAGCGAGCGTGGCCGATACCAGGTCGGGCGCGATCGCTCTCACGTTGCCGACGATTCCCGCATGATGATCGTCAACGCGTTGAGGGTTCCGCGTCCCGCCGTCATCCAGAACGGTCGAACCGTCAGACTCGACGCGGCCGCGACCACGCGTCTCGGCGTGCCCAGGTCGGACCAGGTCAGCGGCGGAAGAAGCGAGACGGCGAGAGACGGCGGGCACCGCACGAGAACGTCGCGAGAGAAGTCGCTCTTCGGCGCGAGTGCGTAGGCCTGGCGGATCGCCCAAACCCCGTCCCCGCTTCGCTCGAAGGCGTTGATGAGCTTGAGGCGCGCGTCGACCTCCGGGAGGAACTGCCGGCCGACGTCGAGGAGCGTCGGCAGGGTCGTCACGAACGCGAAGGTGTTCCACAGCCACCCGGTCGATAGGCAGCGCTGGGCGGTCTCGAGCCCTGGCTTTTCCAGGAAGCCTTGCACGCGACAGACGAGCCCATCGCTCGTCTCGCTGAGGGGCGCGCCGGGCTTGATCCAGCCGTATTCGATCTCCGGAGTGCTCGGGCGCGCTCCCAGCAGCACCATCCACTGGGGGTGGCGCTCCACGACGGCCGCGACCTCGGCGAGGTGGCCCAGGAACCGATCCTCCTCGCGGATGAAGTGATCGGACGGAAGGACGGCGATCGTGGCCTCGGGGTCCCATCGACGGATCATGTGCGCCGCGAAGAGCACCGCCGCACTGGTCCCACGATCCTCGGGCTGCAGCAGCACGCGCGGCGCGGGCCCGGCGCCGAGCTCGCGGGCGATGTACCGTGCGTGCTCGGCGCGGCTCACGACGACGGTGCGCTCGGCGGGGATGAGGCGCGCCACCCGGTCCAGGGTCTGCCGCAGGAGCGACGTCGGGCCCAGGAGCTGGATGTACTGCTTGGGCCGGTCATCGCCGAAGAGCCGTCGCACCAGCGGCCGCAGTCGGCGCCCCTCGCCGCCCGCGAGGACGATCGCCCAGTTATGCATGGGGCGAACGGTCTGCGGGAGGCGCTGGGAAGCGCGCGCGGGGGCCGGGAGAGACTCGAGCGCTGGGGATAGCAAATGGTTCATAAGCGCTCCTTCCATCAGACTATGTCAGGATCGTCGGGCCCTCGGGGGCCGAACAATTAGGGAAATCCCTGAAATCGCGGCTGGGGAAGACCGGAGCCCGGGGGCTCGGTTGTCAGATCGTCGCGAAGAAGCGGGCCGGCGCGCCTTCGGTGCCGGCGATCTTGTAGAAGGGCGCGGCGAAATCCACGCGCCGCCGGTCCAGCGCGCCGAGGTTCGTCAGCCCCTCCATGATGACGACCCCGGCGCCGAGGATCACGCGATGCATCGGGAAGTCCTCGGACGAGAAGTCGGGCAGCCGCGCGCAGTACTCCTCGAAGAAATCGAAGCCGATGTTCTTGGGACCCCGGGCGACCAGCCACTCCGCCGTCTCGGGCGGGAAGTACGGTGACTGGGTGAAGTAGTCGGGCCACCGGCCGTACATCTTGTCCGTCCAGCCGGTGCGCAGGAGCACGATGTCGCCCTGCCGCACGTCGTCCGCGCCCCCGCGCTTGAGGTCGTCGACCGTGATCGCGTGGTTTGCCCCCGCGAACGAGAGGTCGACGACCAGCGCCTCGCCCATCACCTGATCGAGCGAGATCTCGGCGGTGGTGATCCCGTCCCGGAAGACGTGGAGCGGGGAGTCGATGTGAGCCCCGGTGTGAAGGCTCTGGTTCACGCTCGACACCTGCCAGAACCCCGGCCCGCGCCGGTGCGGAGTGATCGCGAGCCGCATATTGGTGGAAGGCGGGGACATCGTGGTGTCGTCGACGGTCACGGACAGATCGATGTATCGCTTCACGCGGCCGTGCCTCCTATCGCCGAGCGAGCCGGTCGACGAGGGCCCGGGCCCACGCGATCTTCTCGGGCGACATCATGAGCTTCTGGGCGAACGGCTCGCCGAAGGGCCGGGTCGCGTCGATGCCGAGCTTGGCGGTGACACCCCGGTCGTCGGCGCTCGGGTCCAGCATCGCGCCGAGGCTCCCGGCGATGACCACCAGATCGCGGTCGGCCTGCATGCGGGTGGCCACGGCCCACAGGACCTCGGCCTCGTCGAACACGTCGATGTCGTCGTCCACCACGATGACCAGCTTCAGGTAGTGGTCGACGCCGAGCACGATCGGGATCACGTGCTTCGCCTCGCCCGGCCGGCTCTGCGCGATCGAGACGTAGGCGGTGAACGACGAGGTGCCCGAGAGCGGCACATGCACGGCGCGCACGTTCGGGATGACGCGCGCGAGCGCGTTGGCGATCTCGGCCTCGCGGACGAGGCCGAGCGTCGTGATGTGGTCGCCCGCGCGCCCGGAGCCGATCGACTGGAACCACGGCCGCTCCCGCATCGCGATCGCCGTCGCCACGAAGACGTGCTCGGTGGATCGGCGCGAGACGTAGCCGGTGAACTCGCCGAACGGGCCCTCGGGCTCGCGCACGTTCGGGAGGATCTCGCCCTCGATGACGATCTCGGCTGCCGCCGGCACGTGCAAGTCGATCGACGTGCACGGGGCGATCTCCAGCGGCTCGCCCAGCAACCCGCCGACCACCTCGAACTTGCCGACGTCGGGCGGTGGGTACGCGAGCGAGCCCATCGACACGAGCGGGTGCAGACCCAACGCGACCGCGCACGGGAGCGGTCGGCCCTTGGCCTCGGCCCGCCGCTGGTACTCGAACATGCGCCGGCGCGAGTGGAGGCTCACGCCCATGCGGTCGCGGCCCTTGACCTGGAAGCGGTGATAGCCCTCGGTCTCGACGCCGGTGTCGGGGTCGCGCGCGACCAGCATCCCGGCGGTGAGGTAGCGCCCGGCGTCGCCGGGGAAGTAGCGGGGGATGGGCAGCGCCGCCAGGTCGAGGGCCGGCCCCGTGAGCACGCGCTGGTGGAAGGGCGGGCTCGGGACGACGATCGGCTTGATGTGGTCCTTGATCCGGCGCGCGTACTCGCCGGCGAGCGCGGTCGGCGCGACGCCGAGGGCCCAGGCCAGCGCGCCCCGGCTCGCCACCACGTTGCAGACGATCGGGATGTCGTGGCCGTCGACCTTGTCGAAGAAGAGGATCGGATAGCGGCGCCGGCGCTCGTATTCGAGCACGAGCGCCATCACGTCCTCCTCGATCGAGACGCGCTCGGAGACGTGGATCACCTCGCCAGGATGGGCGTGCCCGTACGCGGCCACGAAGCTCCGGAGGTCCTGGTCGGCCATGCGCGACGATCCTACCTCGGGACGGCCCGCCTCAGAAGTGGAAGTGCGTGCCGAGGCCGAAGTACTCCACCCGGTCCTTGTAGAACTGCCCGTTGGGCGAGTGGCCGTTGAAGTACTCGAACAGGATCTGCAACCTGCGGGTAGCCAGCACGCCCTCGATCTGCAGCCCGGCGCGGGCCGACACGTCCGCGATCCAGCCGTTCTCCTCGCGATGCTGGATGTCGACCGCGGCGATCGGCCGCCAGCGCGCGTCAGGCCCGGGCCACGGGCTGGTCAACTCGATGCCGTATTGGGCGGAGAGCGGATCGAGGTTCGACGGCTCCTGGTGGAAGAGATACCCGCCGCCGCCGTACAGGCGCAGGACGGTGCCGATCTCGTAGGAGAGCCTGAGGTCCACGCTCTCGTAGCTGAGATTGACCCGGTTGCTGCGCGTGCGCAGCAGGAACTCGTCGCCCAGGTGACTGCTCTGGTGGAACAGCCGGAGGATCGCCGAGAAGTCGCCGACGCGATAGGTGAGCGGGAACCCCACGAGATAGTCCGCGTTGACGAGGTCCGCCGACTCGGCGTCGAGGTCGAAGACCGCGAAGACGCCCGCGTGGAGGCCGAACTCCCACCAGCCGCGGCCGATCCGGTCACGGTACAGCGCGAAGCTCTCCCCGAAGCTCACCGCGGCGACGTCGGCGAGCTGGCGGTCGTCGACGTAGCGCTGCCAGCTCGCCGCAAAGTGCGGCCAGCGCGGGTCGGCGACCAGCGGCCGGAAGAGTACGCCACCCGGGAGCGGGCCGGTTTGCCACTCGGCGAGCCCGCGGGGCTGCTCCGTCGTCACGGTCACCGGTGGCGGGGCTGGCGGCTGGGCGCCAGCCTCGACGAGGCCGTCGTCGGTGGGACCGGCGGAGGTCCCCGTCGCACACGCGAGCAGCAGCAGAGCCGCGAGACACGATGTGAAGTCATTCATTCTCTTCGATTCCCCCGGCCCGTTGAGGTCAGGCTCGCGCGAGCCCGGCCATGCCTTCGAGCGTCGTGATGACGGCCGCGAGGTCCTGGCCGCCTCGCCCGGCCGCGGCGGTCGCGGTGCAGAGCTGCTGGGTGAGGCTCGTCAGCGGCAGCGCCACGCCGAGCCGCTGCCCCTCCTCCAGCATCAGGCGGAAGTCCTTGAGGAACAGATCAAGCTTCATCTGAGGCTCGAAGCGGTGGCCGACCATCAGCGGGCCACGGACCTCGAGCATCTTCGAGGCGGCCGCGCTGTCGCGCAGGATCTCGACGAGCACGGCCGGATCGAGGCCTCCCTTCGCGCCGAGCACCAGCGCCTCGGCGAGCGCGGCGGTATTGAGCCCCACCAGGAGGTTCGTCACGAGCTTGGCGAGCGAGGCGATGCCGGCCCCTCCCACGTGGATGGTGCGGCGCGCGATCGCCGCGAAGGCCGGGCGGCATGCTTCCAGGTGATCCGGGTCACCGCCCACGAAGATCACGCAGTCGCCGCGCGCCACCATCGCGCTCGTTCCGCTCATCGGGGCGTCGAGAAAGGGGCGCCCCCTCGCGGCCGCGGCCTCCGCGAGACGCCGCGAGAGCGCGGGCGAGATCGTGCTCATCTGGATCAGCGTCGTGGACGGCGGCGCGGACTCGATGAGCCCGCCGGCGCCGAGGAGCACCGCCTCGACGGAATCGGGCGACGGCAGCATGGTGAAGATCGCGTCGGCGTTCGCGGCGACGTCCGCGAGGCCTGCGGCGACGACGAGCCCGCGCACGCGGAGCGGGACGACCTGGCCGGGGCTCGTGTCGTAACCGATCACCTCGAAGCCGCCCTCGAGGAGGCGCGAGGCCACCGCGGTGCCGAGCAGTCCGACGCCGACGATCCCGATGCGCTTCATCGCGTGTCCCTCACAGTCCGAGATACCGTGACTTGATCTCCTCGTTCCGCCACAGCGCGTCGGGCGCGCCGGAGTGCACGACCCGTCCGCGAGAGAGGACGTGGACGTGGTCGGCCAGCCGCAGGGCCAGCGGCAGATTCTGCTCCACGAGCAGGATCGAGAGCCCCCGTGCCTTGAGGCCCTCGATGACGCGGCCGACCTCGCGGACCAGCAACGGCGCCAGCCCTTCGGTCGGCTCGTCCATCAACAAGAGCTCCGGGTTGGTCATGAGGGCGCGCGCGATCGCCAGCATCTGCTGCTCGCCGCCGGAGAGCTTCCCGGCTCGGTGGGCGCCGCGCTCGCGGAGGCGCGGGAACAGATCCAGCACGCGCTCGAGCGTCCACTCGCCACGGCTCTTGGCCGCCACCGAGAGGTTTTCCAGCACGCTTAGCGAGGGGAAGACGCGGCGGCCCTGCGGCACCAGCCCGAGCCCGAGCGCCACGGCGCGGTTCGAGGGCCACGCCGTGATGTCGCGCTCCTTGAACACGATCTGTCCCTGGCGAGGCGGCGTGAAGCCGATGATCGAGCGGATCAGCGTGGTCTTGCCCATGCCGTTCCGCCCGAGAATGCCCACGACCTGGCCGCGCTCCAGGCGCAGCGAGATGCCCTGCAGCACGTGGCTCCCGCCGTAGTAGGTGTGGATGTCGCGGATCTCGAGCATCAGGACGTGCCCAGGTAGATCTCCTGCACGAGCGAGTTCGCCTTGACCTCGCGCCCCAGGCCATCGGCGACGACCTTGCCGTAGTGCAGGACCGTGATCCGGTCGGTGAGCGCGAAGGCGACGTCCATGTCGTGCTCGATCACCAGCAGCGTGATGGTCGGGTCGAGCGTTTTGAGCAATGCCGTCATCGCGTGGGACTCCGCCGGCGAGAGCCCCGCGGTGGGCTCGTCCAGCAGCAGCAGCCGCGGCGCGCCGGCCAGCGCCAGCGCGATCTCGAGCTGACGCTGCTCGCCGTGGGAGAGGTTGCGGACGACCTCGTCAGCTTGGTCGCCGAGCCCGACCGCCTTCAGGACCGCCCGGGCGCGCTCGAAGAAGAGCGGGTAGCGGCCCAGCGCCCGGTGGAGGTGGAATTTCGCGCCCGTCAGGGCCTGGACCGCGAGCAGGCAGTTCTCGAGGGCGGTGAGCCCGGGAAAGAGATTGGTGATCTGGTAGGTGCGCGCCAGCCCCAAGCCGGCGCGTCGATGGGGCGAGAACCGCGTGACATCCCGGCCGAACAGCGAGATCCGGCCGCCGGTCGGGCGTGTCTCACCGCTGATCAGGCTGAACAGCGTCGTCTTGCCCGCCCCATTGGGGCCGATGATCGCGCGGCGCTCGCCCGGCGTCACCTCGAGGCTCACGCCGTCCACCGCGCGGAGCCCACCGAACTCCTTGGAGAGGTCGGCGAGGCTCAGCGCGGAGGCGGCGCCGTTCATCAGCAGTGCTTGCAGGGGGGGAAGTTGCGGTCGTACACGGGCTGCTTGAGGAACTCCTCCGGCTTGTACTTCCAGAACTGCGAGACGGCGGGGAAGGTGTGGACGACGGTGTTCCAGAGCTCGCCGTCCTTCCTCTCGACCTTCCGCACGTAGATGTTCTGGATCGGGTTGCCGTAGGCGTCGAGCTTGATGGGACCCCGCGGCGCGTCGGGGATCTCCACTTTGCGCAGGGCCTCCAGGAACTTCTCGCGGTTCTCCACATCGCCGCCGATCGCCCGGACCGCCTCCGCGATCCAGCGGGTGCTGGTGTAGCTGGTCTCCGAGAAGTACGACGGGACCTTCCCGTACTTCTTGCGGTATTCGGCGACGAACTTCTTGTTGACGGGAGTGTCGAGGGCGGCGCTGTAGATCAGCGGGCTCATGCCGCCGATGGCCTCGTCGCCGAGCGAGGGCAGCACGAACTCGTCGAACGTGGTGCCGCCGCCGATCAGCGGCAGCCGGGCCTTGAGCCCGGCGTCCTGGTACTGCTTCGGGAAGCGCGACGCCGAGATCGACACCATCAGCGCGAACACCGCGTCGGCGTCACGCTTGATTTGGCTCAGGTACGGCGCGAAGTCCGTCGTGTTGAGCGGGGCCCACAGCTTCTGGATGATCTGGCCGCCGTTCTCCTCGAACGTCTTCTGGAAGCCGCCGACCTGCTCCCAGCCGAAGGCGTAGTCGATGGCCACCGTGACGACGCGCTTGTAGCCAAGGGTCTTGGCCACGTACTCACCGAACGGATGGTTCGGCTGGCTGGACGCCCAGCCGGTCCGGACGACCCACTTCGCCGGCTTGCGCTGGGTGAGGTCGTCGGCCGCGATAACCGGATACAGCATGGGGATGCGGTACTCGTCGACTTTGGGCGCCATCGCGTAGCCGATATGGGCGAAGATCTCGCCGACCAGCACGTGGACGCGGTCGCTCTCCACGAGCTTCTGCAGCTTGGTCAGCGCGATGTTCGGCTGCCCCTGGCTGTCCTCGACGATCACCTCGACCTTGCGGCCCGCGATCGTCCCGCCGTGCTCGTCGAGCCACATCGCGATGCCATTGGTCATGTCCTTGCCGACCTGCGCGGCGCCGCCCGTCATCGCCGTGATCACGCCGATCCGGATCGCCCCCTTCTGTGCCCACGCCGCCGGCGGCTCTCCGAACGCGACCAGGACCATCGCCGCCAGGATCGAGACGGCCGCCTTCTTGCCCATTCTCAGTTCTCCTTTCGTCCACTGTCGGATCGCTCCCACGACTCCTTCGGGCGCGTACACGATCGTCCCGATGTACACGCCGCCCAGGATGAGCAGCCAGCGATGCGTATAGACGGACACGAGGTTCTTCAACCCCACGATGAGCACCGCGCCCAGCGCCGGCCCCACCAGCGTCCCGCGTCCGCCGAGCGCGACCATCAGGAGAATCTCGACCGAGGTGGCCAGCTCGAGGTCGGACGGGCTCACGAAGCCGTTGTAGTACGCCCACAGCACGCCGGCAAACCCGCCCGTCCCGCCGGCGATCACGAAGCCGAGATACTTGTGCAGCCAGACGTTGTAGCCGAGGGTCCGCATGCGGGACTCGCTCTCGCGGATCCCGACCAGCGTCTGGCCGAACGGCGAGGTGACGATTCTGCGCAGCACGAACAGCGCCAGGAAGAAGCCGGCGAGCGCCAGATAGTAGAAAGGAATCCCGCTCGAGAAGGACCACGCCAGGCCTAGGTTCGGGCGCGGCACTCCGGAGATCCCGTTGTCGCCTTGCGTGAGGGTGACCCAGCGGTGGGCCAGGCCCCAGACCACCATGCCGAGAGCCAGCGTGATCATCAGGAAGTACACGCCGGTGGCGCGCAGGGCCACCAGCCCAAAGATCGCCGCGACCGCCGTCGCCAGCACCACGCCGACGGCCAGCGTGGTCCAGAACGAGGCGCCGTGTCGCGTGGCGAGGATGCCGACGCTGTAGGCGCCGATCCCGAGATAGGCGGCATGGCCCAGCGAGGAGAGGCCGATGTAGCCCAGGATGAGGTCGAGGCTCATCGCCAGCACCGCGTAGATCACGGCCTGGGTGAGCAGCGACAGCAGGAACGAGGAGATCACGGGCGGCGCGCCCAGCAGGACGAGGAACGCGACGGCGATCGCGATCCGCGACGCGCCGGGCGGCAGCCCCCGCCGCATCACGCGCGGCCGAAGAGCCCGGTGGGCCGCACGGCCAGGATCGCCGCCATCGGGGCGAAGAGGGTGAAGTAGGAGAGCTCGGGGAAGAGCGCCTTGCCGAAGTTATCGAGCAGACCGACCATGAGGCTGCCGATCAAGGCCCCCTTCAAGCTGCCCATACCACCGACGATCACCACGACGAACGCGTAGGGCAGGATCTCGAAGTCCGCGCCCGGGTAGACGCCGACGAACCCGCCGGCCACCACCCCGGCCAGGGCGGCGAGCGTCGCGCCCAGGGCGAAGACGGCCATCGAGATCGCGTAGACGTTGATCCCGATCCCGCGGGCCATCTCGGGGTCGTCGACGGTCGCGCGTATCATCGCGCCGATCCGTGTACGCTCGAGCGCCAGCCAGAGAACCAGCGCGATGAACACGGCGACGACGATGATGAACACGCGGTAGACCGGGAAATACAGGCGGCCCACCGTGTAGGAGCCCGAGAGCAGCGCGGGCACCGGGAGCATATAGGGGTCACCGCCCCACAGCACCAGCGCCAGATCCTGGAAGATCAGGGCGAAGCCCATCGTGGTGAGCACCTGACCGAGCTCCTGCCCGCTCAGCCGTTTGAGGAACGCGTTCCACTCCGCGATGCCGATGAAGGCAATCGCCAGCGTGCCGACCACGATCGCCAGCAGGAAGGGACCGTTCCGCCAGGTCACCGTGAGCGCGACGTAGCCGCCCAGCAGGTAGTATGAGCCGTGGGTCATGTTGACGATGCGCATCATGCCGAAGATGAGCGAGAGGCCTCCGGCGAGGAGGAACAGCAGGGCGCCGTAGGAGACGCCGTTGAAGAGCTGGCTGATCCAGAAGTCCACGCCGTGATCAGGCGAGTCGCGGGGTCCGGGTCACGGCTGGTGATTGTACTATAGGCGCATGAGACTGCCCCCCGAGCGCTTCGACTACTCGCCCATCGCCGCCCGCCGGCCGTGGAAGCTTCCGCGCGGCGCGCGCATCGCCGTGTGGACCATCGTCAACGTCGAGGAATGGGACATCGAGAAGGCGATGCCGCGAGGCGTCCTGTCGGCGCCGCAGGGCGTCGCGACGGTGCCCGACGTGCCGAACTGGGCCTGGCACGACTACGGGATGCGCGTGGGGTTCTGGAGGATGCACGAGGCGCTCGTGCGGCGGAAGATTCCTGCGACGACCGCGATCAACGCCAACGTCTGCCGGTCGTACGAGCCGGTCGCGCGGGCGATGCTCGACGCCGGCTGGGAGTTCATGGGACACGGCGTGAAGCAGGGCGCGATGCACCTGATTCCGGACCAGCGCGACGCGATCCGCACGGCCGTCCGGATGTTGCAGGAATTCACCGGCAAGAAGCCCAAGGGCTGGCTGGGCCCGGGCTTGACCGAGACGTGGGAGACCCTCGATATCCTTGCCGCGGAGGGCATCGAGTACGTGTCGGACTGGGTCAACGACGACCAGCCCTACGAGATCCGGACCACCGCGGGCCCGCTCGTGTCCGTGCCCTACACGCTCGAGCTCAACGACATCCCGATGATGCTGATCCAGCACCACGAGTCGGTCGCCTGGTCGCAGCGGGTGCGAGACCAGTTCGACCGGCTCTACCTCGAGGGCGCCCGCAACCCCCGCGTCATGGCGATCGCCGTCCACCCCTACATCCATGGGGTGCCGCATCGGATCAAGTACTTCGAGGCGGTCTACGACTACATCCGGAAGCGCAAGGGCGTCTGGATGACGACCGGCGAGGAGATCTACGAGTGGTTCAAGCGGGGACGATGAAGTCCCAGAGGCGTCCCGCCCGCTCCACCACCGCGTCCACGTCCTCGCCCAGCATGCGTCGCTCGGCGACCAGCGCCAGCGCCGCCTCCCGCACGCGCGCGAGATACGCCGCGCGCGACGGGTAGCGCTCCTCGATCGAGGGACGCGGATCGCCGCTCGCCGCGCGCGCTGCGCGCGTCGGCGCGAAGGCCAGCGTGGACCCGAGCATGCTCATGAGGTCTCCGGGCGCGCCCTGATCGGGGTGGCGCGGGTTCCAGCCGGTGAACGTCGCGAGCGGCACGCGCAGCTCGACCCCGCGCACCCCTGGGACGTCGTTGCCGTCGTCGTCGACGGCGGGCACGAACGTGTTGAACGGCGCCCCGATCTTGGGCGGAAGCTCACCCACCACGCCTCGCTCGAAGCCCGGCCCGAAGTCGAGTCGACGCGGACGCTCGAGGCGGTCGGGGAAGCGGACCCCGGGAAGGACCGTGAAGCGCGCGCGCGCCGCGTCGGCCGCGACCGCGGTGCCGTCGGCGATGCGGGGCACCGAGCTCGGCGGCGGCTCGACGCCCTCGCTGACCCAGCGGTCGAGGTTGACGAGGACCGCGCGCAGCAGCGGCGAATAGTCGACGACGTTGAATCGATGGAGTCCGCGGCTGCCGGTGTTGGGATCGGCGTCGGGCGGCGGCAGCGTGCCGGGCGTGTGCTGGGCGCCGGCCAGAAGATAGACCCGCGTCTCCGGATGCGCTTCGACGTCTCGCGTGCCCTCGACGTCGGTGTGGACGAGCGAGGCGTCACCGCGCCAGTACTCGGCCGACGTGTTCGTGCTGAGGATCTTCGGCAGCGTGCCGCGGGCCTCGAGTCGCGCGAGCAGCGCGCCGCGCGCGCCGGTCACCCGGTCGATCTGCGGCGTGTCCGTGAAAGGAAACAGGCTGCCGGAGCTCAGCGTCGCGTTGAGCGACGGCTGGCCGAACCGCTGGTTGAACTCGCCGCGCCGCGCGCCGGCGACGTGCGGGATCGCGCCGTCGAAGACCTGCCGCCCGGTCTCGTCCTCGTTCAGGCCGAGGAAGAGCAGGTGGCGGAGGAAGCGCCCGGACTGCGAGACGCCGAACACGTACGCGTGATCGACCCCGAACGCGCACGGGTTCCCGGCGTCGGCCGTCGCGAACCGCAGCCAGGCTCCGGTGTCACGCACCGCGGCGAGCCCCAGCCCCACCAGCGGCGGGTCCTCCGCGCGGTACACGAGCTCGTAGATCTTGCCCGGCTCGAACCCCGCGAAGAGCGTCAGGTGCGAGGGATCGGGGAAGCGCCACGCCGACCGCGGCAGGGCGACGGCCGGCGCGCCCGCGCGCGCGCGCACGGTGAGGCGGGCGCCCGGGTCGTCGAGATCGGCGGTGCGGTACGGGATGTGGTACCGGTCGGCCAGTGGCAGCGTCGTGGCGGGGACGTTGGGCCGCCACTCGCAGAGCACCGGTCCGTTGATGGGCCCGTAGTCGCCGCGGGCCGTGGGCGCCGTGAGCACCATCAACCCGTCCTGACGCGGCACGTCGAGCTGCCAGCCGCACCAGGCGACCGTGAAGCCGTGACGCATCAGGAAGCCGTTGCCGAAGTCCTCGGGCGTCGTGGGGTCGGGGACCCGGACGGTGCTGTTGAGCATGCCGAGGGCGACCTTGCGGCCGCGGTTCGGGATGTCGAGGAGGAGCCGGCGATTGGAGCGCGCTCCGTCGACCGGCTTGAGCACGTAGAAGTCGGCCGTGTATTCGACGAGGCCGGCGGAATTGCGCGGCGCCAGCGAGAGGTCGGCGATCGCCTGGTTTGCGACGTGCGCCGGGTCGACCGCGCCGCGGAGCACCCCGGCGATCTTCTCGTAGGGACCCACCGCGCCGAAGGGACGACCGTCGAGCACCAGGGAGCGATTCGCGATTTCGAGCGAGGTCACGGCCACGGCGGAGTCCCTCCTTGAGTCAGCGTCTGGTCTTGACGGGAGCGACGACGACGTCGCTCGGCTTGCCCTTCACGTAGTTCTCGACGTTCTCGATGGCGCGCAGCAGGCCGTCGCGGATGACCTCGGGCGTCTGCCCCGCGTTGTGCGGTGAGAGGACGACGCTCGGGAGCGTCACGAGCGGGTCGCCCGGCTTCAGGGGCTCGTCATGAAAGACGTCGAGGCCGGCCCCGGCGATCTTGCCCTGCCCGAGCGCGTCGAGCAGCGCGTCGCGCTCGATCAGCGCGCCGCGCCCCGTGTTCACGAGAATCGCGGTGGGCTTCATCATCGCGAGCTCGCGGCGGCCGAGGAAGCCGCGCGTCTCGGGCCCGAGGCGCAGGTGAAGGCTGATGACGTCGGCGGCGCGGCAGATCTCGTCCTTGGCGGCGGCGCGGACGCCCAGCGTCGACACCGCGGCCGCATCACCGCGGGCGCTCCACGCCAGCACGTCCATCCCGATAGCCCGGGCCAGCGTGATCACGCGCCGGCCGATCGTGCCGGTGCCGAAGACGCCGAGCGTCTTGCCCAGGAGCTGGGTCAGTAGCTCGCGGGGCCAGGCGCCGCCGCGCATCTCGCGGTCGATGCGCGGGATCTTGCGGGCGGTGGCCAGCATGAGCGCCAGCGTGTGCTCGGCAACGGCGAAGGCGTTGACCCCCGGCGTGTTGCAGACCGTGATTCCGTGGCGGCCGGCTGCGTCGAGGTCGATGTTGTCGGTGCCGGTGCCCCAGATCGAGATCATCTCGAGCTTCCGGCACCCGGCCATCACACCCTCGGAGAAACGCGCGTGGGCCCGGATGTTGATGGCGTAGCGCGCGTAACCGATTCGACGGATCAGCTCGCCCTCGTCGTCGGCGCCGCGCTCGGTGTAGACGCGTGTCTCGCCGAGCTTCTTGCATCGTTCGTGGGCGGGCGTGCCGTTGAAGACGGACGGAAAGTCGTCCGGGACCGCGATCACGGGCTCGCCGGGCATGGCGGCGCTCAGCCGGCGTCGGCGAAGGCCGCCTGCGCGGCGGCGACCCCGGCCCCGGGCTCGCCCTTGTGGCCGAGGTCGCGGAGCGCCAGCTCCAACGCCGACAGCGTCGGCAGGACGTACTGCGGGCTGGCGGTGATGCCCATCGTGCCGATGCGCAGCGTGCTCGTCCGCATCTTGTCGAGACCGGTGCCGATCAGGATGCCGTATTGATCCCGCATCCGAGTGACCACCGCGGCCGGATCGATTGCCGGGGGCGTCTTCAGACACGAGACCGTGTTCGACAGCAGCGAGGCGTCGGGAAACATCTCGAGCCCCATCGCGGCGATCCCGCGGCGCATCGCTCCGCCGGCTACCGCGTGACGGCGGAAGCGGTGAGCCAGGCCTTCCTCGAGGATCAGGCGCGCCGCGACGTTCATCGCGCTGGTCAGATGCGTCGGGATCGACACCGGCTGGCGGCGGGGTGCGCCGTCCGGCACCTTGCCGCCGCGCGAGACCGGAATCCACCACTCTTTCCAGCGGAGCAGGTCGTAGACGTAGCTGCCGGCCTTGCGCTTACGGCGCTCCATCGCCTCGAAGGCGCGCGGGCTGACCGAGACCAGCGACATTCCGAGCGGCGCCGCCAGGCACTTCTGCGACCCGGTCATGTTGAGGTCGACGCCCCATTCGTCCGTGCGCACGTCGATGCCGGCGATCGAGGAGACCGTGTCGAGCAGGAAGAGGGCGTCGACCGACTTCGCGATGCGACCGACGTCCGCCGCCGGATAGGTCGTGCCAGTGGAGGTCTCGTTGTGGACGAGCGAGATCGCCTTGGGCCGGATCCGCTCGGCCTCCCGCGCCAGGCGGTCCAGGTCGAGCCGTGCGCCCCACTCGACCGGGAACTCGGTCCAGTCGGCGCCGACCCGGTTCATGATCTCGCGCATCAGGACGCCGAACTGGCCCGCGCCGACGACGAGCACGCGGTCACCGGGCTCGATGACCGAGAGCGCGCCGGCCTCGAGCGCGGTGCGACCCGAGCCGGGCATGAGGATGACTTCGCTCTTGGTCTGGAACACCTCGCGCAGCGCGAGCGTCGTCGGCTCGAGGACGCCCTCGTCGAAGCTCCGGTCGTACTGGATCGCCGGCGGCTGGTTCATGGCGTGGATCACCGGAAACGGCAGCTCGGTCGGCCCGGGGATCATCAGCACGGGACGCGTGTGGCATTGGGCCCAATTGATCGTCACAGAACGAGTCTCCTTTGGAGCGGGTGCCTCGAGGCCGGCTCCCACCAGGGTGGCCTGTTGGAGATGCGAGCCGGCTCCGACACGGCGAGCCCACGATAGAAAGGTCGGCTGGCTTGGCTTCCGGCTGCGTCACCTGCGGCTCAAAATGTTCGCGTGCGGTTCGCATGCTTGGTTCGCCGGCGATTCTATCACCCTGGAAGCGGCAGGGGGGGCTCGGGGTTGCGGAGGATGAAATAGAGGTTGCGGCTGTAGACGACCAGGCCGGCGGCCTGGCCCAGGATGAACACCGGATCGAGGCGATAGATCGCGTACGCGAGGAGGGTCATGCCGCCGCCGATCGAGAAGTACCAGAACGGGCGCGGGACCACGCTCTTGCGCTGACGCTCCGAGGCGATCCACTGGATCAGGAAGCGAGCCGAGAAGAGCGCCTGGCCGAGAAAGCCGATGCCGAGCCACAGCTGGTCCATCGTCATGATCACACCCTCATCGGAGCGACCGATCGTGGACGGCGCGCGCGGCGCCGAACGATACCGGTGGCGGGGAATCTTACGAGGCGCGGCTGAACATGGCGCGGAGGACGTTGTAGGCCTTGCGGACGTCCTCCGGACGGCGCCGGCCCGAGACGAGCGCGAAGATCCGCTCGGCTTCCTCGGTCGGCACGCTGCTGTTCTTGTCGCCGACGTCGGTGAGGTCGCGCAGGGGGACCTCCAGCGCGACCGAGACGCGGTAGAGGCTGTCGATGGAGATCGACTTCTCGCCGCGCTCGACCTCACCGATGAATTTTCCGCTGAGCCCGGATCCCTTGCCGAGTCGCTCCTGGCTGAGCGCGCGCTGCTTGCGCAGTGCACGAAGGCGCTGGCCGAGGAATTTCCTGACGTGTTTGACGGCGCGCTCTGTCACCGGGCTCTGGACCTCCTAGTGGTGTCTACAGTAAACATCATTCCGAGAATTTCGCAACCGATTGAGGGTGGTCGCCGTCACCTCGCCGCGCGGGCGGGCGGCGGCGCGCCGTCGAGCCGCCTCACGCCAGATCCACTTCGACGGCGGTGCCGCTGACGCGGACGGGATAGACCTTCACCGAAAAATCTGGCGCGACACGGCAGGCGCCGCTCGTGAGGTCGAAGTCGTAGCCGTGCCATGGGCACACCACCGCGCCGCCCTCGAGCCAGCCTTCGGCGAGCGGGCCGTCCTCGTGCGGGCAGACGGGACTGCAGGCATAGAAGCGGCCGTTGCCACCGTTGAACAGCGCCAGCGAGATCCCGTCGCGCTCGATGAACGCGCCCTCGCCGACGGCGATCTCGTCCAGCTCGGCAACCTTGACGAACGCCATCAGCGTCGCGCCTTCAACGCGTCCTCGACGAGCGCGCGCAGCTCTTCGAGCGGGAGCCCGCCGACGATCTTGCGACCGTTGATGAGGAAGGTCGGCGTGCCGGTGATGCCGAGCGCCTGGGCCTGCACGACGTCCGCCTCGACCTGAGCCGCGTACCGCCGCTCGTCGACACAACGGGTGAATTCGGTGAGGTTGAGGCCGAGCTCGGTGGCGTAGCGCAGCAGGTCGTCGCGGCGAAACGCCGGCTGCGCCTCGAAGAGCAGATCATGGTAGGGCCAGTATTTTCCGGCGGCGCCGGCGCAGCGCGCGGCCTCGTGCGCCCCGCGCGCCAGCGTGTGCATGGGCAGCGGGCGATCCTTGAAGACGAGCCGGATGCGACCGTCGTACTCCTGCATGATCGCGTCCAGCGACCGCTGGACGTTTCGGCAGTGTGGTCACTGGTAGTCCGAGAACTCGATGATCGTGACCGCCGCGTCGGCGGGACCCTTGACCATCGCGGCGTACAGCGTGAGCTCGATCTGCGCGCCGGCGCCGGGCGGTCGCGCGGTGGATGCGACGACAAGGGCGACGATCACGAGCAGGAATCTATAGTACACTCGCGGCGGCCGACGACCGTGGAGCAGCACGCGCCTCACAGACCGAGAATACGATGGGGCCGGGCGCATCGCAACGGGCAGGAGGACGTCATGGACAACCTGGTCGAGCTCGTGTTCGGCACGTATCCCTCGTGGTCTCACCTGGTGGTGCGCCTCGTGCTGGGCATCGTCTTCTTCGCCCACGGCGCCCAGAAAGTCTTCGGGTGGTTCGGCGGCCGCGGGCTGTCGGCGACCATCGGCGGATTCCGGCAGATGCACATCCCGCCGGCGGCGACCGTCCTCGCCGCGTTCACCGAGTGCTTCGGCGGGCTGGCGATGATCGTCGGTTTCCTGGCGCGCCCCGCGGGGGTGGGGCTCGTCGTCGTGATGCTGGTGGCCATCGCGAAGGTGCACGGGCCGAACGGGTTGTTCCTCAACATGATGATGACCCCGGGCAAGGGACACGGTTACGAGTTCAACCTGGCGCTGATCGCCATGGCGTTGTCGATCGTCATCGGTGGCGCCGGGTTGCTGTCGATCGACCGGATCATCGCGCCGCTCGGCAACTAGTGGGCATCGTCGTCCGCGTCGCCATCAACGCGGTCGCGATCTATCTCGCGGCCCGCCTGGTGCCGGGCATCGAGCTCCGGGGGGAGGCGATCTGGCCCGCGCTCCTGGCTGGGCTCGTGCTGGCGATCCTCAACGCGGTGGTGCGCCCGCTGCTGGTGCTGATCACATTGCCGCTGACCCTGGTGACCCTGGGGCTCTTCCTACTTGTGCTGAACGCCTTCTGCCTGTGGCTGACGGCGGTCATCGTGACGGGCTTCGTCGTCCACGGCTTCCGGGCGGCGCTCCTCGGCTCGCTGGTGATCTCGGTCGTGAGCTGGGTACTGACGATCTTCGTCAGCGACGCGGGGCGGATCGGCCGTCTGGGCCGTTTCTAGGCGGCGCGCCCGCCTTCCTCGGTGAGCGCGGTGATCACGTAGGTCCCGCTCTTCTCGTCCCGCTCGAGCGAGACGATCCGCTGCTTGGCCGCCTCCTCGAGGAGCTTCGAGAAGGTCGAGAAGCCGTAGTACGACTCGTTGAAGGCCGGGTTCTTGCGGATCATGGTCTGCTTGACCATCGATCCCCAGAGGGTTTCCTTGTTCTCGCGCTGGAGGGCCTGGATGGCGTCGATGAGCTGCGCCATCGCCTCCGCTTTCTTCTCAGGCAGCCCGCGCAGGAGCGTCGTCTTCTTGGTGTCGCGGATGAGGTCCTCGTAGAAGATGAACTCGTCGCAGTTGGCCACCAGCAGATCGGACGAGGACGACTTGACGCCCAGGCCGATCACGTAGCGGTCATTCTCCCGGAGCTTGGAGACCAGTGGCGAGAAGTCCGAATCGCCCGACACCAGCGCGAAGCTGTCGATGTGCGTCTTTCCATAGGCCAGGTCGAGGGCGTCGACGACCATCCGGATGTCGGCCGAGTTCTTGCCGCTGTAACGCGACTGCGGCACGTCGATGAGCTCGATCGCCCACTCGTGGAACGGCCGCTTGTATTCGGTGAACCGGTTCCAGTCGGCGTACGCGCGCCGGACGATGATCTTGCCCTTCTCGAGGAGCCGTTCCAGAACCAGCTTGAGCTCGAACTGCTTGTACTGCGCTTCCTTGACCCCGCGGGCGATGTTCTCGAAGTCCATGAACATCGCGAGCTTCCGTTCACCGTTCATCCCGTTGCGTCCTTTCGTGCGTCCATCGGAACCCAGGTCGGCCGGGTCCGGCTTCATCGATTATACGGCGCGACCGCGTCGCGCCCGCAAAGCTTCCGGCGGCACGGCGCGGCGGTATAGTGGTGCGGTGGCGAAGCCGCTCGACAATCTCTGGAGGTCACGGATGAAGCAGGTCGACCCCGCGCTCGCACATCGCGTCCCGCCCGGGCAAACGCTCACCGCCAAGTGGCCGGTCCTGACCTACGGGCTCACGCCGCGGTTCGATCCCGCCCGCTGGACGTTCCGCTGCTTCGGCCTGGTCGAATACGAGACGACCTGGACCTGGGAGGAGTTCCTGAAGCTCCCGCGCGTAACGATCACGTCCGACATCCACTGCGTGACGCGCTGGTCGAAGCTGGACAACGAATGGGAGGGCGTGCCCGTCCGGGAGATCGTGAGCCGGGTCAAGCCACGGCCGGAGGCCACGTTCGTCATGCAGCACGCCGATCCGGACTACACGACCAACATCGCGCTGGCCGACCTCGTCGACGACGACGTGCTGCTGGCGGTCAAGCACAACGGCCGCGACCTCGAGCCGGACCACGGCGGCCCGATGCGCCTGGTCGTCCCGAGGCTCTACTTCTGGAAGAGCGCCAAGTGGCTCCGCGGGCTCGAGTTCCTCGACGTGAACCCGCCGGGCTTCTGGGAGCAGAACGGCTACCACATGCACGCCGACCCGTGGACGGAGGAGCGCTATTCCGATCAGGAGACACGGGCGATGCAGCTGATGCGCGCGGAGGCCGCCCGGAAGCTCCGCGATCGGTAGCGGCGCCCCCGCGCCGTCACGAGCCCAGGAACTCATCGACCAGTGCGCGGAAGACGGCGGGCTGATCGCCCGGCACCGTGTGGCCGGCCCCCGCCACCTCGACGAGCCGCGCGTTCGCGTTCTCGCTCACCATCCGCTTGGCGGTCTCCGGCTCGAGCACGTCGGAGTCGCCGCCGCGCACGATCAGGATCGGGCAGGCGATGGCGCGCCAGAACGGCCACAGGTCGATCGGATCGCGCCACGTTCCGGAGCGCGCGGCGTCGCGCAGGCCGCGGTCGTACTTCCAGGTGAGGCCGCCCGGCACCGGCCGGGTGCCGTGGAGCACGCGATGGCGCAGCATCGCGTCGGCGTAGCGCGGGCTGGTCGCACGGTGGAAGGCGTACGCTTCGTCGAAGCTCGCGAAGCGCTCGGGCGCCCTGGCCATGAGCATGCCGACGCGCGCGCGCCCGATCTGGGAGATGTCTGGACCGATGTCGACCACCACGAGCTTGTCGACGCGACGGGGATGCTGCCCGGCGAACGCGATCGCCACGCGGCCGCCCATCGAGAGGGCGACGATCGACAGGCGGGGCAAACCCAGCGCGTCCACGAACGCCGTGAGGTCGCCGGCCATCGTCGCGACGGTGTAATCGCCGTCGAGCGCTGGGTCGGAGTCCCCGTGTCCGCGCTGATCGAGCGCCAGCACGCGATAGCGCGAGGCGAGCCCGGCGGCCTCTTCGTCCCAGGTGCGGGCGTGGCCGGTGACGCCGTGGAGCATGACGAGCGCGGGGGCGGCCGCGTCGCCCCATTCGGTGTAGTGGAACCGCTGGCCGTGCAGGAGCAGGGTCTGGTCGCGGTGCATAGACGATTCTAGCAGGGCGCCGATCAGACGAGCGAGATGCTAGGATTCGCTTCGATGGAGGCGCCTCCGCACCGCCAGACAGCCGCCGCGCACTCGCGCGGCCGGTTGACCGCGACCCTGGTCCTGACGTGTGGCTTTCTCGTCGTCGAGGTCGCCGGCGCCCTCTGGTCGGGCAGCCTCGCACTGCTGGCCGACGCCGGCCACATGCTCACCGACGCTGGCGGCCTCGGCCTGGCTCTCTTCGCCATCTGGGTTGCCGCGCGCCCGCCCACGCCGGCCAAGACCTACGGGTACTACCGAGCCGAGATCCTCGCCGCCCTGGTGAACGCGATCCTGCTGCTCGTCGTCGCCGGCGGGATCCTGGTCGAGACCTACCGGCGCCTGCTGGCGCCGTCGGAGATCCTGGGCGGCCCGATGCTCGCGGTCGCGCTGCTGGGGCTCGCCGTGAACCTCCTGTGCGCGCGCTTGCTCCACCACGCCGCCGGGCAGAGCCTCAACGTCCGGGCGGCCTACCTCGAAGTGCTCGGCGACGCGCTGAGCTCCGCCGGGGTGGTGCTCGCCGCGCTGGTCGTCGTCGGCACTGGCTGGACGCCGGCCGACCCGCTCGTGAGCGGCGCGATCGCGCTCGTCATCGTGCCGCGGACCTGGCGCCTGCTCCGGCAGGCGGTCAACGTCCTGCTCGAGGGCACGCCGGCCCACCTCGACCTCGGCGAGATCGAGCTCGCGATGCTCCGGGTGCCTGGCGTGCGCCGCGTGCACGACCTGCACGTGTGGACATTGACGTCGGGTCGCGAGGCAATGAGCGCGCACGTGGTCGTCGACGACGTGCGCGAGAGCGAGCGGCTGCTGGACGCGCTCCACGCCGTCCTGCACGCGCGCTTCGGCATCGATCACACCACGATCCAGCTCGAGACCGCGCCACCGGCAGTGCTCCACATCCAGGGACCCAATCCGGTATAGTGGCGCGCTGGGAGTTGTGCGAAGGAGAAAGAGCCCATGGCGACATACGCGCTCACCGACAAGGCGGTGCTGCTCCGCGCGGAAGACGACGTCGCGGTCGCGAACGCCGAGCTGGCGGCCGGGACCGTGCTGGAGGACGGTACCAATCGGATCGAGGTGCGCCAGGACATCAAGCCCGGCCACAAGGTCGCGCGCAAGGCCGTACGAACAGGGGCTCCCGTCCGGCGGTACGGTCAGGTCATCGGCTTCGCGACGCAGGACATCGCGGTCGGCGACCATGTCCACACGCAGAACCTCGGGATCGGTGAGCTGCAGCGGGAGTACGAGGTCGGCGTGGACGTGAAGCCGGTCGACTACTATCCGCCCCAGGCGATGCGGTACTTCGACGGCTACCGGCGGGACGACGGCCGCGTCGGCACGCGCAACTACGTCGCGATCATCTCCGGCGTGAACTGCTCGGCGAGCGTGAGCCAGTTCGTCAAGGATCGCTTCCGCGACGTCCAGAAGGAGTACCCGAACGTCGACGGCGTGCTGGCGATCACCCACAAGTCGGGCTGCGGTACCAAACTCTTCGGCGAGGATCACCTGGCGCTGCAGCGGGTGCTGGCCGGCTACGCCAAGCATCCGAACGTGGCCGCGTACATCCTGGTCGGGCTCGGGTGCGAGACCAACCAGGCGGCGGTGATGGTCGAGCGCCAGCGGATGGCGGCGCCCGGTCACCCCGAGCGCAAGCCGTTCGTGATCAACATTCAGGAGGCGGGCGGCATCCGGAAGACGGTGGAGCGCGCCTCGCAAGAGGTCGCGAAGCTCCTCCCGCTGGCGAACGCGGCGCAGCGCAGCCGGCAGCCGATCTCGGAGCTGACGCTCGCCACGAACTGCGGCGGATCGGACGCCAACTCCGGCATGACCGCCAACCCGGCACTCGGCTGGGCGGTCGACGAGCTGGTGCGCTACGGCGGGACCGGGGTGCTGGCCGAGACGCCGGAGATCTACGGCGCCGAGCACCTGCTGATCAGACGGGCGATCAACGAGGGCGTCGCCAAGAAGCTCGTCGACCGCTACAAATGGTGGGAGTGGTATTGCCGTGGACTTGAAGCGATGGATAACAATCCGGCGCCGGGTAACAAGGCTGGAGGAATCACGACCGTTTTCGAAAAGTCTCTCGGCGGCGTGACCAAGGGCGGCACGACACCGATGATGGACGTGTTCCTCTACGGCGAGCCGATCACGACACGGGGGTTCGTCTTCATGGATACGCCCGGCCACGATCCGGTGTCGATCACCGGGCTCGTTGCAGGCGGCTGCAACCTGATCTGCTTCACGACCGGCCGCGGCTCTGTGTTCGGGTGCAAGCCGGTGCCGTCGATCAAGCTGGCGACCAACTCCCTGATGTACCGTCACATGGCGGAGGACATGGACATCAACTGCGGCGTCGTCCTCGAGGGAACGCCGATCGCGACGGTCGGCCGTCAGATCTTCGAGGAGATGATCGCGGTCGCGTCCGGGAAGCGGTCGAAGAGCGAGCTTTCCGGCGTCGGCGAGGAAGAGTTCGCGCCCTGGATCATCGGGCCGGTGATGTAGTGGGTTTCCCCTCTCACGACTGAACGACCGTGACCACGAGGCCGATGGCGGCCAGGACGTTGCCGACCCGGACGCACTCCGGCTCTGCCCCGACCTTGACCACGGCCCTGCCGGTGTTGTGGACCTGCCAGGCGATCTCCCAGCCCTTGGCCTCGCTGCAGCCGATCGCCTTCTGAAGCTGGGCGACCACCTGCTCGAAGGTGTGGCAGTCGCAATTGTGTAAGATGGTCATCCACGGCGGGGCGAGGGCCTCCTGGCCGACCTCCTCGACGTCGGATTCGGGAACGACCCTCTCGCTCATCCCCGTGTTACCCCTTGACCTCCCGGAGGAGCTCCCGCGCGATCAGAAACTTCATGATCTCGTCGGATCCGGCGCCGATCCGCATGAGCCGCGCGTTGCGGAAGATCGCCTGGACCGGGAAGTCGGTCGTGTAGCCGATGCCGCCCAGCACCTGCATCGCGTGGTCGACGATCTTCCACACCGCTTCGGCGGTGAACAGCTTGGTGACGGCGGACTCGCGCTGGGCCGGGCGGCCGGCCTCGATCATCTTGGCCGTGCGGTAGATGAGCTGGCGCGCGGCGTCGAGCTGCGCGTACATCTCGGCGAGCTTGAACGAGACGCCCTCGAACATCGCGATCGGCTGCTTGAACTGGACGCGCTTGGTGGCGTACTCCGTCGCGATCTCGAGGCAACGGCGGGCGCCGCCCAGCGAGGCCATGCAATAGGTCACGCGCTCGGTGTCCAGCTCGTCCATCAGCACGTGATAGCCGCCGTTGAGCGGCCCCAGGAGATTGTCCCTCGAAATGTCCACGTCGTCGAACTCGATCAAGGCGTTGTCCATCCAGTCGGCCATGATCACCTCGTCGAGCTGGCGCAGGATGCGCACGCCCGGGTGATCCATCGGCACGATGAAAGCGGACATCCCCTTGTGCGGGTGCGTCGACGCGTCGGTGATGGCGAACAGGGTCAGGTAGTCGGCGAGGCCGCCGCCGGTGATGAACCGCTTCTGGCCGTTGACGACCCAGCGGTCGCGTCTCAAGATTGCGCGCGTCTGCATGCCCGAGGTGTCGCTGCCGATCTGCGGCTCGGTGATCGCGATCGCGGCGAGCTCCTCGCCGGCCAGGCGCGGCGGGATGTGCCGCCGCTTCTGGGCCTCGGTGCCGTAGCGGAGGATGGAGATGGTTCCGAGCGTGAGCGTCACCGAGCGGATGGTGTCGGCCGGATGGCCGACCGCCGCCAGCTCCTCGTCCACGAGGCACTCGGCGACGACGCCGCGGCCGTTGCCTCCGTAGGTCTCGGGGAACAGCGCGCCGGTGAGCCCGGCTTCCCCGATCAGCTTGAGGTACGACCGCGCCATCTCGCGCAGCAGGCGGCGCCGCTCCGGGCCGGCCTCGTGCTTCGCCTTGATCTCCTTGACCCGCCGGTGGGCGGCGGCCGACTGGGTCAGGATCTCTCGCTGGGCGAACGCCCGCGCCTCGTGCATCAGCCGCTGCTCGGGCAGTGTGTAGAGGAAGGTCTGTCCGGCGGATACTGACCAGCCGCCCGGCATGGTGAGATCGTCGAGCGAGATGGCACGGAAGCGCTCGGAGTCGACGGTCATGGCTTGGGGAGTCCCTGGATCGGCGGCAGCTGGGCGTTGATCTTCGAGATCGTATGCGTGGTGACCTGGGCCGCCCACTGAGCGTCGACTGGCTGAGGGAGACCGAACTGCCGGAGGTCCAGCGACAGATTGGTGACGTAGACGAAGTTGCCGCTCCGGACCAGGCTCGCCGGGAACAGGAGCCCCTTGGGGGCGCCGTTGGGAGTGATCCCGTCGAAGTCGCCGAGCTTGGCGATCACGCGGCCGGTCGGATCGATGACGACGATCTCGTCGGCCTGATTCGCGGCGACCCAGACGTTGTCCTGCTCGTCGATGATCAGGCCGTCGGCGCCGTTGACACTGTTGACGAACACCGCGGGCGTGCCGGGCACCCCGCCGCTCACCGGAATCTTCACGACGGTATCGTTGCCGGTGTTCGCGACGAAGAGCGCGGTGCGGCCATTGTTGAACGCGAGCCCGTTCGCGCCGAAGGGCGGCACGCCGGTGGTCGTCAGCAAGGCGCTCGTGACCCACGCGATCGGGACGCCACCCGACGGTCCGGTGCGCCAGATGATTCCCTGGAACGAGTCGGAGATGTAGACGTTGCCGGCGCCGTCGAACGTGAGGACGTTCGGACCAGCCGACGTCCCACCCGGGATCGTTGCGAAGGCGGTCGAGGCGCCGGTCACCGGATCGACGGCGAGCACCTGATGGGCGCCGAAGTCGATGACGAGCAGCGCGCCGGTGGTGGGATGGAAGGCCAGGTCGAGCAGCAGGGGGCTCGAGCCGGCGACGTTCACCTGGCGAACGAGCTGGCCGTTGTGGCTGAAGACGAACAGCTGCCCGTTCCCGGTCGGGGTCCCGTCGATCGAGAAGGTGGTGACGTAGATGTTGCCCTCGGCGTCGGCGGTGATGCCCTCGGGATGCGCCGCGCCGGCCGGGAGCGTCGCGAAGGTCGTGGCCGGGCTGCGAGTCCACGCGTGCGCGGGCTGCGCGAGGGACACGGCGAGCAGTAGCGAGATGGCCAGCGTCGGAAGAAAGAGCATCGTCATGTGTGGCCTCCTGGCAACGAATGGGTGACCGTCGAGGGGCGACACTATCACGAGGCCGCGGTCTCTGGATCGGCGCCCCGAAGACGATCCTAGAGGCGACCCCGCGCCGCCACGCGGCGGGCCAGATCGCGCCGCTCGGCTTGATTGGCGGTGGGAGAGGACGCGAGCCCGGCGGCGTCTCGATAATAGCGTTCCACCGGGAACTCGCTCGTGTAGCCGTAGCCGCCGTGGACGCGCATCGCGTCGAGGGCAACCTGATACGCCGTCTCCGAGGCGTAGACCTTGGCCATCGCCAGCGGCACGTCGTCTCCGTCGCGCCCGGCGGCCGCGTCGACGAGGAGGCGAGCGGCGGTGATCCGCGTGGCCATGTCGGCCAGGAGCAGCTGAACAGCCTGATGCTGGGCGATGGGCTTGCCGAACGTCGTCCGCTGCTGTGAATAGCGCAGCGCGGCCTCGAACGACGCTTGGGCGACCCCGAGTGCCGTCGCGGCGGCGCCGAGCCGCGCGAACGCGAGCGTCGCGGCAGCCTGCGAGGCTCCGCGCCCGGCCGCGCCGCCCAGGAGATCGCGCGATGCGACGCGGCAGCCCGCGAAGCGAAGCGCGCACGAATCGAGGCCGCGCAGGCCGAGCGTCGCGAGGGGGGCGCCGGCGTGCACGCCGCGCGCCTCGCGGTCGACCAGGAAGCATCCGGTCTCTGCGGCCGCGACCAGGAAGCGTGTCGCATGACCACCGTGCTCGACGAGCGCGATCGCGCCGTCCAGAATCCAGTCGTCACCGGCCGGCGCGGCGCGCACCCCGTCGAACGCGACGGCGGCGATCATCTCGCCGCGGGTCATCGGGCCGAGGAGCCGCTCGCGCTGCTCCACGGTTCCGAAGATCGAGATCGCGTGAGCGGCGGCGAGGTGGCCGGCGGCGATCGTCGCCAGGACCGCGGAGCCGCGAGCGAGCTCCTCGACGACCATCGCCCACGTGCGGGCCTCGAGGCCGAGACCGCCCCAGGTGGGGTCCACGCCGGCGCCGAGGATGCCGAGCTCGGCGAGCGCGGCCACAAGCCCATCCGGATGGGCGCCCGCGGCGTCCAGCTCGCCGACCGCGGGGATCACCTGCTTGTCGACGAACTGACGCACGGCCAGGACGATCTGCTTCTGGTCGGCGGGCATCCGCTCGCGCGAGGTCAACGCGCCCAGCCGCTCGCCGTACCGGTCGACGAGGTTCCGCGCGATGATCGTCCGCTGGATCTCGTTCGTCCCTTCGCCGATGATCATGAGCGGCGTGTCCCGGTAGTAGCGCTCGACGTTCAGCTCCGCCCGCACGCCGGCGTTGCCGTGGAGGCGGAGCGCCTCCACCGCGATCTCCTGGGCGGCCTCGGAGGCGAAGAGCTTCGCCATGCCCGCCTCGAGATCGCACCGCTCGCCGTGGTCCTTCATGTCCGCGGCCCAGTAGGTGAGGGCTCGCGCCGCGGCGAGCCGGGTCGCCATGTCTGCGACCACCGGCGGCGGATCCTCGCCCCCGCGCCCGAGCAGGGCGAGCGCGTCGTCGAATGCCGCCTGGGCGACGCCCACCGCGCGCGCTGCGATGTTGATCCGCCCCGCCTCGAGGCCTCCCATCACGTGCTTGAAGCCGCGCCCCTCGACCCCGCCCACGAGGTTGGCCGCCGGGACGACACACTCGTCGAACACGAGCTCGGCGGTGTCGACGCCCTTGTAACCGAGCTTCGCGACGGACTTCGCCACGCGGAACCCGGGATGTCCCTTCTCGACGATGAAGCAGGACATCCCCCGGTGGCGGGGCTCGGCACGGGGGTCGGTCAGCGCCAGCAGCGCGAGCGTGTTGCCCTCGCGGCCGTTCGTGATGAACATCTTGGTGCCGGTCACCACGTAGTCGTCGCCCCGACGGACCGCGACCGTCCGGATCGCCTGGACGTCGGTGCCGGCGTGCGGCTCGGTCAGCGCGAGGCCGCCGCGCGCCTCGCCCCGGGCGAAGCGGGGCAGGAAGCGCTGCCGCTGCGCGTCGGTCCCGTGGTTCAGCACGATCAGCGCCGCCATCGTGTGGCTGTTGATGACGCCCGCGAGCGACATCCAGCCGCGGCAGAGCTCCTCGATCACGCGCGCGTACGTGGTCACTCCGAGGCCGAGACCGCCGTAGGCGGCGGGGACCAGGGCGCCGAAGAGCCCGAGCTCGCGCATCCGGGCGACGAGCGCGTGGGGGTAGGTGTCGGCGTGCTCGAGCGCCGCCGCCAGGGGCCGCACCTCGGCGTCCACGAACTCGCGGACCGCGACGACGATGTGGTGGTCCATGGACGACCCGATACTACAATACAGATCTATGCGCCTCGACGGAGCGGCCCGGCGTCTGGTCGTCGTGAGCTACAACATCCACCGCGGTGTGGGCCTCGACGGACGCCGGGACCTGGATCGGATCGCCGACGTGATCGCCGAAGTGGCGCCCGACGTGGTCGGGCTGCAGGAGGTGATCAGGGAGGCGGGCGTGCCCCACGCCGACCAGGCCGCCTATCTGGCGGAGCGGCTCGAGATGACAGAAGTCGTCATGGGGGAGACCCGGCCGCACGGCAACGGGATCTACGGCAACGCCGTTCTCACTCGACTGCCGGTGCTGGGCTCGGACCGGTGCGATCTGAGCCGCGGCGCGCGCGAGCCGCGCGGCTGCCTCCGCGTCGATCTCGACGTGCGGGGCACCCCGCTGCACGTCTTCAACTGCCACTTCGGCCTGGCACTACGCGAGCGGCGCGAGCAGCTCGAGCTCCTGAGCGGGTTCATCCGAGGCCGCGAGCTTCTCGCCGGACCGCGCGTGGTCATGGGCGACTTCAACGAGTGGCATCGAGGCCCGGTGACGCGAGGGCTCCGCCGCGAGTTCTCGTCGCCAATGCGCCGCATGCGCCGCACGCATCCGGCGATGTTCCCGCTGTTCCCCCTGGACCGGATCTACTGGGACAGCGAGCTCCAGGCCGCCGCGTTCCACACCCATCGGAGCCGGCTGTCGCGGGTGGCCTCCGACCATTTGCCGGTCGTGGCGCACCTGCACGTTCGCCACCGGGGGGTGCGTCCGGCGTCCTACGTGGTCGGCGACGCGCTTCCGCCCGCGGAGTAGTCGGCGAGGTCGAGGGCCGCCAGCAGGAGCGTGTTGGCGCCGTCTTCGATGTCGTCGATCGCCGTGAACTCCTCCTCGCAGTGGCTCCGGCCGTCGTGCGACGGCACGAAGACCATCCCGGCCGGTCCGATCGCCGCCATGTACTGGGCGTCGTGGCCCGCGCCCGAGCGGATGCGGCGGTAGCGCGCGCCGGCCCCCTTGGCGGCGCGCTCGACGGCGCCGACGACGTCACGATCGAACGGCGTGGAGGGGACGCGCCAGTAGTGCTCGAGCTCGTACCGCACGCCCTCGCGCGCGCAGGCCTCGCGCACCAGCGACTCCAGCATCGCCCGGGCCCGGTCGAGCGTCGCGTCGCTCGGATCACGCATGTCGATCGAGAGCGTCACCCGACCCGGGATCGCATTCACGATGTTCGGCGCCACCACGAGGTTGCCGACGGTCGTCACCAGGTCGCCGCCGATCTCGCGCGCGATACGGCGGACGGAGCCGACGACCTCGCCGGCGGCCACGAGCGCGTCGTGGCGGATGCGCATCGGCGTCGGTCCGGCGTGGTCCTGGACGCCGTGGATCGTCAGGCGCGACCACGCAATCGCGACGATACCCTCGACGACGCCCACCGTGAGGCCCTCCTCCTCCAGGAACGGCCCCTGCTCGATGTGGAGCTCGAGATAGGCGCGGAACGGCCGGGCGACGCAGGGCTCTGTGCCGAGATAGCCGATGCGCTCGAGCTCGTCGACGAGACGAATCCCGTCCTTGTCGCGGGCGTTGTAGGCATCCTCGAGCGCGATCTTGCCGGCCATCACCCCGCTGGCGATCATCGCCGGCTGGAAGCGCGCCCCCTCCTCGTTTGTGAAGATCGCGAGGGCGATCGGATATCGGGTCTTGATGCCGCCGTCGTTCAGCGCGCGGATCACTTCGAGGCCGCAAAGGACCCCGAGTTGCCCGTCGTACTTGCCGCCGGTCGGCACCGAGTCGATGTGCGAGCCCATGATGACCGGGGGCAGCCCGGCCTCTGCCCGGCGCTGGCCGAAGATGTTACCCATCTGGTCGACGCTCACGGCGAGGCCGGCCTCGCGCATGCGAGCCACCATCCAGTCCCGCCCACGCTTGTCCTCGTCGCTGAGCGCCAGCCGGGTGAGCCCCCCGCGCGGCGTCTGGCCGATCCTCCCGAGCTCTTCGATTGAACGCTCCAGGCGCCCCTTGTCGACCTTCATGGAGATCCTCCCCTCGTGAGCCCCAACATACTGAAGTGTCAGGGCGACGGCCGGTGCAGGAGCACGCGAAGCGCCACGACCCAGGCGACGACCGCGATGGCGTCCAGGAGAAGCGCGAAGATCCAGAAGAACGCGCCGACGATGATGCGCGGCGCGTCGCGGGAGAGGACGAGGGGCCCGCCGGCCGCGAGCGCATGCCATGTCAGCAGCAAGGCGCCCATGGTGACGAAGGTCAGAAGGGCCGCGGCGCCGAGCAAGCGCCGCGTCCACGGCGTGGGCAACACGAGCGAAACGATGTAGCTGCCGCTAAAGAAGACGCCGAGCCCCAGCAGCGCAGCGAGCCAGCGCGGAGCGCCGAATGTCTTGTCGGGCACCGGGAGCACGTCGCCCGCGGCCAGGAAGAGCACCGCACCCGTGGCGACGGTCAGTGCTCCGACGACCAGGGGCCCCCGCCGATCGTCCGGCATTGTCGCGTCCAGAATAGCTGGTTTAGACTCTGAGAGGTGAGCGACGGCCACCCGCATCCGTTTCTGGGGCCCTCCACGATCCGCTTCTGCCCGCTCTGTGGCGCGCTGCTGGTGCTGGAGCGAGTTCCGCCGGACCACCGCGAGCAGCAGGTATGCTCGCGGTGCCGCTTCGTGTACTACCTGAACCCGAAGGTCGTCGCCGCGACCATTCCGGAGCAGGATGGGAAGGTGCTGCTGACCCGGCGCTCGATCAACCCGGGACGCGGCCTGTGGACGTTCCCCGGCGGATTCGTCGACTTCGGCGAGGCCGTGACCGATGCGGCGGCGCGCGAGACGTTCGAGGAGACGGGGCTGAAGGTGGATCTCACCGGTCTCCTGAACGTCTACACGTACCCAGCCGCGCCCGTGATCATCGTCTACACGGCGCGGGTCGTCGGCGGCACCCTCACGACGTGCGACGAGAACGACGCGCTCGAGTGGGTCAGCGCTTCGCAAATCCCGTGGGACGTGCTGGCGTTCCAATCGACGCGCGAAGCGCTGCGGGACTGGCTGGCTACGCGGGAGAAGAAGCCGGGAGGCTAGGTCCGTGCGGGGAGGATGACCGTGGCGCGGCCCGTGACGACCTTCTCGGCCTTCTGGTTCTCGGCCCACACCTCGAGCTCGACGAGATTCACGTCGTCCTTCGACGACCTGGCCACGACGCGTCCCCGGCAGGTCACGACGTCCTTCAGTCGCACGAGGGCCGCAAAGCGCACGCCGAGCTTGCGGACCGATCCGGCCCCCGCCCAGTCGGTCAGCGCCTGGGCCACGAACCCCATCGAGAGCATGCCGTGGGCGAAGACCCCGCCCATCCCGGCCGCCCGCGCGAACTCGTCGTCCTGATGGATCGGGTTGAAGTCGGCGGACGCGCCCGCGTAGCGGGTGAGCTGGATCTGCTGAACCGGCCCCTTGACCAGGGGCGGCAGCTCGTCGCCCACCATGACGTCGTCGAAGTACACCTTGGCGTACTTCATCAGAGGCGGACGATCGTGATATGCCGCATGGCGGCGACGACTTCGTTCGTGCGGTCGGTGATCGTGGTCTCGCGAACCACGAACGCCATCGGCCCGCTCCGTCCGGACTTCTCGTAGATGTCGACGATCTTGGCCCGGCACAGATAGGTCTGGCCGGGCTGCAACGGGCGGAACAGCTCGAACTCCTGCTCGCCGTGCAGGATCCGCGAAATGTCGGTGCCCAGGTCGCGGAGCATCGAGCCGGTGTCGGCCGTCTCGTCACGGAACGTGATCGCGAACGTCGGCGGCGCGATCAGATCGCGCCACTCGGAGGCCGCTCCGACCCGGTCGTCGAGATAGAACGGGTTGAGGTCGCCGATCGCCCGCGCGAACTCCTTGATCTTCCCGCGCTCCACCGTGACCGGGTAGGGGGGATACTCCTTGCCGATCAGGGCCTTGCTGATCGAGATCGGCATCGTCACCGGCCCTTGCTCATGGCCCGCGCGAGAAACTTCTCCATGTCCGGCACGACCGCGCGCTCGTGCCGGCCCTCGGCGATCTTGTCCTTCTCGTCCCACGCCTCGACCGCGAACAGAAAGCGCCGCCCGTCGCTTTGTAAGAGCGTCGCCTTCGCCCGGACCCTCATCCCGACGGGCGTGGCCGCCAGGTGCTTCATGTCGACCGTGGTGCCCACGGTGCCGGCTCCGGGCGGCAGGTGGGGCTTGAGGACGGCGCCGGCGGCGTCCTCGAGCATGCCGATGACGAATGGCGTGGCGAAGACGTGCACGCCGCGGTTGCCCATCGCGTGCGCCGTCTGCTCCGCGCCGACCGTGCAGGTCACCTCCGCCGTCGCGCCGAGCTCGATGTCCATGGGGCACGGTTTTACCGTGGAAACAGAAGGAACTGCAAGCGGCGTGTCATCATACGCGCGATGACCCATTGGCTCGCGGCGGCGGGCGCGCTCCTCGTGTCGCTCGACTCCATGATGAACATCGCGTTCCCCGCCATCGCGGCGACGTTCGCGGCGCCGCCCGAGCGCGTGCGCTGGATCATCATCTGCTACGTGCTGACCTACGCGATCATGTCGTTCGCCGGCGGGGCCGCCGCCGACCGGCTCGGTTACGTCGCGGTGTTTCGAGCCGGCACCGCGCTGAGCGTGATCGCGTTCGTGATGGGAGGTGCCGCGGCTGGCTTCGGCTCGCTCCTCGTGGCGCGCGTCGTCCAGGGCTTCGCCGGTGGACTGATCTACGGAACGGCGCCCGCGCTCGCCACCGCCGGGGCGCCGGTCGCGATCCGGGGACGCCGTCTCGGGTTCCTGAACGGGGCGATGGGCCTCGGCGCGCTGGGCTCGCTGCCGGCCGGACTGCTCGTCGACCGCTTCGGCTGGCGCCCGGTCTTCCACGTCCGGGTGCCGCTCGCTCTCGGTGTGCTCGCCTGGTCGACGGCGGCGCTCGCCTCCCAGCCGCTGGCGCGTGCGCGGCAGCCCGTGACCGTCGGGGATGTGACGCGAGGTCCCGTGCTGGGGGCGAGCGCGTTGTCCTTCGTCGCCCGGGGAGCGATCTTCGCCATCTGGCTCCTGGTCCCGTTCTACCTCGTCGACGCGCGTGGACTCAGCGCGGCCGTCGGCGGAGCCTTCTTCATGCTGGCGCCGCTCGGCACCGCGTTCGCCGCGCCGCTCTCTGGCCGTCTGGCCGACCGTGTCGGTCCGTGGGCGCCCGCCGTGGCCGGGCTCGTGGTCGAGAGCGTGGGGCTGGCGCTCGTCGGAATGGCCGACGGCGCGACCCCGCTCGGCCTGTTCGCGATCGCCTTGTTCACGGCGGGATTCGGGCTCGGCTTCTTCGAAGTCCCCAACATGACGGCGGTCATGGCAGCGTTCGCGCCGACCCAGCAAGGGGCCGCCGGCGGTCTCACGTTCCTGTCGCGCACGCTCGGAGTGGTCGTCGGCGTCGCGACGCTGGCCGAGATCTTCGCGGTGCGGCGGGTCACCGTCGGGTTCCTCGGCGCGTTCGCCGAGGCGCACACGGTGGCGGCGGTCGCGGTCGGGGCCGCCGCGCTCCTGGCACTCGTCGGCCGGCGCGGTATACTGCGGGGGCCATGAAGGCGGCGGGGATTCCAGGGAGGCGCTGATGGCGACGGTGCTCACGTCCAAGCGGTACCAGGCGCAGGAGGTCAGTGACGCGATCGAGTTCTGCTTCCAGCAGGGCTGGACCGACGGTCTTCCGGTGATCCCGCCGACGCCGGACCGGGTGAGCGCGATGCTCGAGGCGGCGCGCCTGGACCCGGCGAAGCAGGTCGCCTTCATCGCGCACCGGTCGGTGGCCATCACCGCCGAGAAAGTCGCCGTGAACGCGGTCATGGCCGGCTGCAAGCCCGAATACATGCCGGTGGTGGTGGCGGCGGTCGAGGGGATCGGCGACCCGCGCTGGAGCTATCACGGGCCGGGGACGTCGACCGGCGGCGCCGCCGTGCTCATGATCGTCAATGGGCCGATCGCCCGGGAGCTCGACATCAACGCCGGCGACAACCTGTTCGGACCCGGCTGGCGATCCAATCTCACGATCGGTCGGGCCCTTCGCCTGGTGATGCGCAACGTCTGTGGCTCGCTCCCCGGCCTGCTCGACCGCGGCACGCTCGGTCATCCGGGCAAGCTCTCGTACGTGATCGCGGAGAACGAGACCGACAGCCCGTGGACGCCGCTGCACGTCGAGCGCGGGTTCCGCCCGGAGCAGAGCAGCGTCACGGTGATCGCGTCCGAGGCGCCCCACCAGTTCTACAACCAGCTCTCGCCGACCGCCGAGGGCGTCCTGACGACGCTCGCCGACTCGATGCGGATATCCGGCACCGTCATGGGGCAGTCGACCTACGTCGTGATCATCGCCGGCGAGCACATGCGGACGATCGCGGGCAGCGGGTGGGGCAAGAAGGAGATCCGGCAGTTCCTGTTCGACCACACCCAGAACTCGCACGCCCATCTGAAGCTCACGCAGCGGATGGCGGGCGCCATCCAGCCCAGGGACGAGACGACGATGCGTCCGCTCGTCGCGAGCCCCGACGACATCCTCGTCGTGGCCGCCGGCGGTCGCGCCGGCGCCTTCTCGGCGTTCGTCCCGGGGTGGGGGAGCGCGCGCAACTCTCAGGCCGTCACCAAGGAGGTCAAGCGATGATCGAGTTCCTCGATCCCACCGTCGAGGCGGCGAACCAACCGATCGCGTACGTCGATCGGCCGCACTCGCTGGCCGGCAAGCGCGTCGGGCTCATCGAGAACACCAAGTTCAACTCCGACAAGCTGCTGCAGCGGATCGGCGAGATCCTGAAAGCCGAGTACGGCGTCGCCGAGACGCGCATGTTTCGCAAGCACAACGCGTCGGTGCCCGCGCACGAGGAGATCGTCCAGGAGGTGCGCAAGACCTGCGACGTCATCGTCGCGGGCGTCGGAGACTGAGGGTCCTGCTCGTCGGGCAGTGTGCTCGACGGAATCCTGCTGGAGAAGAACGCGGTGCCGTCCGCCTCGATCATCACCGATGTGTTCGAGAAGACCGGACGCGCAATGGCCGAGCAATGGGGCGTGCCGACGTACAAGTTCCTGATGATGCCGCATCCGATCGCGAACCTCACGGAGGTGGAGCTCGACCGCCGCGCTCGCGAGATGGCGCCGGAGATCGTGAAGCTGCTGCTCCAGGGCCAGGTATAGCGTCCGCGTTCCGGCCGCCGTGGTGGTGCCGGAACGCGCACGTGCAGACGATGTGGGGCCCGCTCTTCCGGCGTGACCGGCTGCGGTGGCGCCGGGAGCGGGTCGCCACGTCGGACGATGACTTCGTCGACCTCGACTGGACGGTCGCCGACGTGCCGTCCGGCGCGCCGCTGCTCCTGATCCTTCACGGCCTAGAAGGCTCCTCCGGGTCCCACTACGCGGTCGGCCTCGCGCGCGCGGCGCTGGCCCGGGGCTGGCGGGCCGTCGTGCTGAACTTCCGCTCGTGCAACGGGGAGCTGAACCGCCGGCCGCAGTTCTACCACTCCGGCCACACCGACGACCTCGACGACGTCGTCCATGTGCTCGTCGCGCGTGAGCCGGCGGCGCGCCTGGGAGCGGTGGGCGTGTCGCTCGGCGGCAACGTGCTGCTGAAGTGGCTCGGCGAGCGGGAGGCGAAGGTGCCGCCGCAGGTCGCCGCGGCCGTGGCGATCTCGGCGCCGTTCGATCTGGTGCCGTGCGCCCGCGGGCTCGACCAGGGGCTTCGCCGCCGCGTCTACACCGCGAACTTCCTCCGCACGATGCGGGCCAAGGCGGCGGGCAAGGCCGCGCGCGACCCGGGCTTCGCCGGGCTCGTCGATCTCCCGAGGGCGCTTCGAGCGCGGACGTTCGCTGAGTACGACCGCGCGGTCACCGCGCCGCTGCACGGCTTCGCCGATGAGGTGGACTACTGGGTACGCGCGTCCAGCGCGCCGTATCTCTCGCGGATCCGGCGACCGGCGCTCCTGGTGAACGCGCTCGACGATCCGATCGTGCCGCGCGAAGCGCTCCCCGACCCCGGCACGCTGCCGCCGGGCGTGCGGGTCGAGTGCCCGGCGCGCGGCGGCCACGCCGGGTTCATCGAAGGCAGCTGGCCCTGGCGAGCTCGGTCGTGGGTCGAGCGCCGCGCCATCGAATTCCTCGCTCCGTTCGTCGCCTCGGGCCGGCCCGTCTGCTAGCATTCCCTGATGCGCCACGATGCCTACGGCCTGCCGATCACCACCGCGTCGACGCCGGATTCACCGCGTTCAAGCGCGCGCGTGCCCTCGTGGGCGACGAGTCGGGACCGCAGCTCGCGCACCTCGTGCTGGAGGCGATCGCGACGCGTGGGACGATCGCTCCGGCGCCGGACGGGCGAATCACCCGCGCGGGCCGCGAGTGCTCCGCGGGGTCCTTGACTTGGCCGAGCGCCGAGGCAATCATGACCGCATGCTCCGCCAACGCGGCATGGTCGCGATGATTCTCGCGCTCCTGCTCGTCGGGCTGACGCCGATCGCGTACGCGGATCCGCCCGATCCGACGTGGATTGGCGGCTACTGGGACGACGACGATTTCGACACCGTCGTCGACTTCATCACCAGCGCATCGGCGATCTCGGCTCCACTCTTCGTCGACGCCGGACCCCTATGGATTCCGGGGGCCTGGGTCGAACCGGTTGAACCGAGCGCCCGCTCGGTGCCGCTCCAAACGCTCGCCTGCCCTCGCGCTCCGCCCGCCCGCCTCTCGTCCGACAGCTGATTCGCAACTCACGGCAGGCTGACCCGCGCGACGCAGCCGCACGCCTGCCAAGGATCCACGTCGCGACCTTGAGAGGCTCAACGTCAATGTGTGGCATTGCCGGGTTCGTGACCACCGGCGTTCGGGGCGACCATCGCGCCGTCGTGCACCGCATGGTGACAGCGTTACGCCATCGGGGCCCAGACGATCAGGGCGCGTACATCGACGCCCAGGCCGCGCTCGGCGCATGTCGCCTCAGCATCATCGACCTGCCGGGCGGGCGGCAACCGATCGGGAACGAGAACCGAACGGTTCACGCCGTCCTCAACGGCGAGATCTACAACTTCCGTGAGCTCCGTTCGCGGCTCCAGCAGCGCGGCCACCGATTCAAGACCCAGTCGGACACCGAAGTCATCGTGCACGCGTACGAGCAGGACGGGGAGGACTTCGTCGCCGACCTCGACGGCATGTTCGCCTTGGCGCTGTGGGACGGGCCGGAGCGGAAGCTCCTGCTCGCGCGGGACCGAATGGGCGAGAAGCCACTCTATTATTACGACGGCCCCGGAGTGTTCGTGTTCGGCTCCGAGCTTCGAGCGTTGCTCGAGCACCCCGACGTTCCCCGCGCGCTCGATTTCCGAAGCCTCTCACGATACCTGCTGGTCGACGCCATCCCCGCGCCATACTCGATCCTGGCCGGGACCGCGAAGCTCCCTCCAGCGCACACGCTCGTGGTTTCGCCCGGCGCCAAACCACAGATCACGCCGTACTGGACCTTGTCGTTCGCGCCCGACAACTCCCTCGACGAAGGCGAATGGCGTAGACGGCTGATCCACCAACTCGAGGCGTCGGTGAGGAGTCGGCTCGTCGGCGACGTCCCGGTCGGGGTCTTTGTGAGTGGAGGCATCGACTCCGGGGCGGTCGCCGCCTTCGCGGCACGCCACGCGAACGGGCCCCCGCTCCAAACCTTCGCGGTCGGCTTCGACCCGCCCAGCTACGACGAGCGGCGCTTCGCGCGGGTTGTCGCCGCTCGCTTCGGCACCGAGCACCACGAGATCGTGTTCTCGGCGACCGAGGCGTTGTCCCTGATGGAGCGGGTCGGTGGTCTTCTGGACGAGCCGCTGGTCGACGCCTCGTTCTTGCCGAAGTACGCGCTCGCCCGGGCCGCCAGAGGATCCATCAAGGTGGCGCTGAGCGGCGACGGCGGCGACGAGATCTTTTGCGGCTATCCTACCTTTCTCGCCGATGCGGTAGCCCGATGGGTTCAGGCGACACTCACGCCGCGCGCCCGGCGCATCATGGGCCGGCTTGTCGACGGCCTGCCAGCGTCGTCGAAGTACGCCAGCGTCGACTTCTTGCTCAAGCAGTTTATGCGCGCGCTGCCGTATCCGGCCGAGGTCCGGACCCAACTCCTGCTGGGTGGTATCACCCCCGCTGACCAGTCTCGTCTCTTGTCTCCCGGCCTGCGCCACGCCCTCGAGAGCTTCGATCCATATGCCGAGCTGACGACCGCGATCGAACAGCTCGAGCTTCGAGACCCGATCGAGCGCCTGATCTCCCACCACGCCAGGTTCTACCTCGCCGACCAGACGCTGGTCGCCATGGATCGAGCGAGCATGGCCGCCGGCCTCGAAGTCCGTGCGCCCTTCCTCGACCCGGCGCTCATCGAGCTTGCCGCAACAATTCCCAGCGGGTTGAAGCTCCACCGGTGGACGACGAAGTACATCCTCAAGAGCGCGCTCACGGGGCTCTTGCCGGCCACGGTCATCCGGCGACGGAAGCAAGGTCTCGGAGTTCCCATCGCGGCGTGGTTGCGTGGGCCGCTGCGCGACGTGCTGGAGTCGCGACTGCTCCCGGCCCGCGTGCGACATCGCGGCCTCTTCGATCCGACGGCCGTGACGCGGCTCGTCTCGGAGCACGTCGGCGGTCGGCAGGACCATCGCAAGATCCTCTGGGCCCTCCTGATGCTCGACGCGTGGTGCGACCACTACCTGCCCCATGAGCGCTGGACGTAAAGGCCGATCGCCCCTGGCCGGCTGGGCGTCCTTCGCCGTCGTGCTCGCGGCGAGCGCGATGCTGTTCGGCTTCGATCTCGGCGGGCGCGTGCTCGCGACGAACGACGAGGCCCGGTTCCCGATGATGGCGCGGGACATCGTGTCGAACGGCCACTGGCTCCTGCCCGAAATCAGCGGGGTGCCGATGCTCAACAAGCCGCCCCTTCACGCCTGGCTGATCGCGCTCGGCGCATGGCCGACGGGCGCGGTGTCGCAGCAGACGGCTGTCATCCCCTCGTTTCTCGGAGCTCTGGGCCTGGTGGCGCTGACGTGCTGGATCGCCCGGCGCTTGTTTGGCGCCGATGCCGGGCTCGTGGCCGGATTGATCGTCGCGACGACGGCCGGCGTGTTCGCGTTGGCGCGCTCGGCGGTGCCCGACATGACGCTCTCGCTCGGTATCGCGGCCGCCATGGCCGCTTTCGTGGCGGTCGAGCTCGACGGCCGCCGGGGCGCGTGGCTCGGCTTCTACGGTCTGGGGGGGATCGCGTGCTGGGCGAAGGGTCCCGCTGGGCTTCTGCCGATCGTCGTCGTGGTCGCCTACCAGCTGGCGACCTCCGGCTGGCGAGGCGTGACGCGCATGCGAGCCGGGGCCGGCCTCGCCATTCTCGTGGTGCTGGTCGCGCCCTGGTGGCTGCTCGCCGCCCATGTCGGGCGAGATCAGTTCTTACGAGACGTGGTGCGGACCGACATGCTGCAAGGCTACAACCCGCTGCGCGCGCTGGCCTGGCGCCGAGTCTTCGAGCCCCTCGGCGCCGCCGTGACGATCCTCTTTCCGTGGTCCCTCTTGCTCCCGTTTGCCGTGCGCTGGGCCGCGCGGCGCTGGAAGACGGACTCCGCGGCGGGCGAGCGGATGGCCCTCATCTGGTCGATCACCGTCTTCGTCGTAGTCGCCGTCTCGGCTCGCCAGCGATGGCGCTACTATCTGCCGCTCTGTGTGCCCGGCTCCTTACTCATCGCGGGTTGGCTCTCGTCCTGTTGGGTGTGGCGCCACAGGCCGGTCTGCGTCGCCGCCTGGGCCGTGGTCGCCAGCACCTTGATGCTCGGCGAAATCTACGTCACGGCGCGCGACAATCGCGGCACCCAATTGCCCACGATCGCAAGGGCACTCGAGCGAGTGTCGGCGCCCCTCTTTGCGCTCGAAGCGCCAGAGCTGGTCTTCTCTTTCTACCTCGGAAGGCCGATCCCGGCGGTCTCCAACCTGGCGGAGCTCCGCGGAATCGATCCTCCGGTCTATGTCATCGCGAGGGATTCACCGGCGCCCGAATCCTTTGGCCCGATCGCCGAGGGCCTCGTGAAGGGCCGGCGCTTCGTGCTCTGGTCGAAGCAATAACCCGTGGTCCGTTCGACGTGGGCCTTGCCCCCTCGGTCCTCGTGGGTCCACGCGGTCGGGGAGGCAGACATATCGAAAGGTCTGAATCCCGGCAGCCTTTTCATCGGGCTTGTCGGAGCGGAAATGCACCACTTGAACGGCGTCGCCCAGAACTTTCAAGAGGGCGCCCACCTCCTCAGAATCGGATGGTCACTCCGAGTCGGACGGCATTGTCGATCAATTCGAACAGGTTGATGTCCTCGCGGCTTGTCTCGTGCTGACGGAAGTACGTGAAGTGATATCCGGCCTCGACCTGAACCCGGGGGCTCACGAGATACGCGATCCCGATGCCGAGATCGGCGTGGGCTTGATCCAGGTAGAGCGTGCCGCTCTTGTCCTCGGTGCGCCCGCTGTTGACGCTCGGCAGCCCGCCGCCCGACAGGGACGTGCGGAGCAGCATGTTCGGGATGAGCACGTGATCCCAGCGGAGTCCCAGGATCGGGACAGGGATCTGCTGCCGGTAGACGATGTTGCCGAAGTCCTCGCTGTTGCGCTTGCCCTGGCCCGTCAGCGTGGGATTCACATGGACATAGGTGAGTCCGGCGGTGCCGATGAACTGCTCTCCCGAGGGTCGGCTGAGCAGCCGGCGCTCGTAGTCGAGGCTGAGTCGATAAAAATCCGCATTGGTGGTGAGCGAGCCCGGCACGAACTCTTCGCCGTTGTAGAACACCGAGCGATCCTGCGTGCTGCTCCCGCGCAGGAAATAGTAGAGGGCGGTTGCGCGCACGGCGTCGTGCGCGGTCAGATGGAATGTGCCACTGCCCTCGAGCGCTTCGGACACGTGGATTCCGAGGTCTCGCAGGTGAAGAGTCGTGCCGGGCGTCGGGCGGTCCATCACCCGCAGCGTGCCCGTCGGGACACCGACACGCCCATCGAGGGTGAATTCCCACCGCTCGACCTCGACGGAGCCGGAACCCGTCTGCGCCCAGCACGTGAGAGGGATCGTCAGCGTCAACGCCAACGCGAACCCCGCGCATGGAACGTTCAGCCTCGGCATGGTGCACCTCCCGATTGCTCGCCCTGTTCGTCATACGTCCCGACGCTGACGACGCGGCTGGACTCGGAGCGCCGCCGCCGGCGACGCGCGCGCACCCGGGCTGGGCGTGCAGCGAGAACAGCCGCTAGTCGGGAATCAGAAGTAGGAGAGGAAGGTCCAGGGCGGGGAGCGCGGGCCCGCCAACGGGCCCAGCAACACCGAGCGAACCGTAGGGTCCGTCGGTTCGACGCGGACTGCCGGGACCCAGACCGGTCCCGCATCGGCTGAAGAGGCGGCGGCGATCGCGCAGATGCCGCAGATGAAGACGACCGCATTGTCGAAATCGTCGTCATCCCAGTAGCCACCAAGCCAGGTGGGGTCGGGTGGATCTCCGTAGGCGAGCGGCGCGAGCCCGATGAGCAGGGTGACGACGACCAGGGCGAGGACGACGCCGGCGCGAGGCACGCCGCATGATCGCCCCTCCGTCACGGCCTAGTCAAGGCCACCTGACGGCGGTGTCGCCGGGATGGGCACCGAGGGTACCGATATCCACATATCCCCAGAAATCCACATCGCGAAAATCGCACGGTGTGGTGCTGCGCGATGGCCACGGCCCCTTGTGAACGTAGGAAACGTCGGACCCCGCGCTCGCCCGTCTCGGTCCGTCGAGTGGAGATGCGGCGCTTTCGAGCGCCGTCGAGCGAATCCCGCATTTTTCGCGGCGATGTTCGTCGTTGAACTCATCACGCCGAGCCCGTATCGTGAGCGAACCGTGCTCCACCCGCCGCGTGTCCTGGTCATCGACGACGAACGGTACATCCGGGGCCTTCTGGCCGAGCTGCTCACGGTCTGGGGCTGCGAGACCGATGTCGCGGCGAACAGCACCGAGGGGCTGGCGCTCCTCGACTTGAAGAGCTACGACCTTGTCCTGACCGACTACGTCATGCCCGGGGGCACGGGACTGGAGCTCGTCGAGCGTGTCCGAAGTCGCGACCCGGGCATCGGCGTGATCATGCTGACCGGATCCGGGGCCGATCTCGAAAACGACGGGCGCCGTCTCGGGTTCACGCTGCTTCGCAAGCCTCTGCAGATCGATCGCCTGGAGACGGCGGTGAAACAGCTGCTGAATCACCGCCAGATCGAGGCCTGATCAGCGGCCCAGCACCTTGCGCGGATCGAGCGCGTCGCGCAGCGCGTCTCCGATGTAGTTGATCGAGAGCACGGTCAGGAAGATCGCGGTCCCCGGAAAGATCGCCCAGTGCGGGGCGAAGTCCAGGTTGTCCTTGGCGTCGAACAGGATCCGTCCCCACGTGGGAATGTCCGGCGGGAACCCGAGGCCCAGGAAGGACAGGGTCGATTCCGCGATGATTGCCGCCGCGACGTCGATGGTGGCGGCGACCAGCACCGGGCCCATCGAGTTCGGCAGGAGGTGACGGAACATCTGACGGAAGGCCGGCGCTCCGAGACTGCGCGCCGCCTCGACGAACTCCTTCTCGCGGAGCGACAGGAACTGGGCGCGCACCAGGCGCGCGACCGGCATCCAGCGCAACCCCCCGATGACCGCGACGATCAGGATGAAGATGCCGGCCTCCGGGCCGAGCGTCTTGCGCAGCGTGTCGCGGAAGAGGTACACGATCAGCAGCAGCAGGGGGAGCCCCGGGAGCGACAGGAACATGTCGGTGATGCGCATCAGCGTGTTGTCGAGCTTGCCGCCCACGAACCCCGACGTCGCGCCGATCGTGGTCCCGATCGAGATCGCGATCAGCATCGCCGCGATCCCCACCGCGAGCGAGATGCGGCCGCCGTAAAGCATCCGCGCCAGCAAATCCTGGCCGAGGTCGTCGGTACCGAGCGGGTGGCTCCAGGACGGACCCTTGAGCTTGGCCTTGAAGTCGATCTCGTTGATCGGCTGGCGCCACACCAATGGACCGGTTAGCACCGCGACCACCATCGATATCAAGATGACGCTGCCGACCATGGCGAGGTGGTGGCGACGGAAACGGCGTCCAGCCTCGAGCCACAGCGAGGGGGTCGCGTCGGCCGCGGCGCTGACCGCGAACACGGCTTCGGACGCGCCCCGCGTCGCCACTACCGGTAGCTGATCCGCGGGTCGAGCCATCCGTAGAGGAGGTCGGCCGCGAGATTGGACAAGAGCACGAGGCACGAGAACACGAACGTCACCGCCATGACCACCGGCGTGTCGTTGGCGAGGATCGACGCGATCAAGAGCGAGCCGATCCCCGGCACTCGGAAGATCTGCTCTGTAACAATGGCTCCTCCGAAAATGCCTGGAATCTGAAGTGCCACGAGCGTCACCACCGGAATCAACGCGTTTCTGACGACGTGTTTGACCAGAGTCACGCCTTCTGAGAGACCCTTCGCCCGCGCGGTATTCACATAGTCGAGGCGGATCACGTCGAGGACGGCGGCGCGCATGAACCGGGTCATCGACGCTGCCTGGAAGAGCCCGAGCACCGCGACCGGCATGATCGACTGGCGGAGGTGCTCCCAGTACCATCGCCATCCCGTCGCGCTGATGTCCGCCCGGTAGATGAAGGGCAGCCAGTCCAGATGGATGCTGAACAACAGAATGAACAGAAGGCCCGTGAAGAAGGTCGGGAGCGAAAAGCCGATGAACGCGAACGTGGTCGCGGCCTGGTCGAACAACGAGTACGGTCGTAACGCCGAGAGCGTGCCGATCGGCACGGCGACGACGATCGCCAGGACCAGGGCCGAGCCCAGGACCACCATCGTCACCGGCAGCCGCTGCATGATCAGCGTGTCGACGTTGACGCGGCTGACGAACGAGAAGCCCCAGTCGCCGCGCACCATCGCCACCACCCAGCGGGCGTAGCGGATCGGAATGGGGTCGTCGAGGCCGAACTTCGCGCGGAGGTTCATGCGAACCTCGGCCGGCACGTTGGGGTTGGTCGCCAGCTCCTCGAACGGATCGCCGGGGGCGAGGGCGAGGATCGTGAACAGGACGGCGCTGATCCCGGCGAGCACCGGGATCAAGATCAGGGTCTGACGCAGAAAGTATTTCGACATCCGCGTGGGGCGGGGAGGCCGGGCTCACCGAGGGTCGAGACCCTCGCGAGCCCGGCCGCGCTCCGTGCTACGTCTGCTTGGACCAGAAGGGCAGGGCCCAGAAGTCGCCGTCCCACCCGCTCTGGACCACGTCACGCATCCGATTGGAGATCGCGGCGACGCGCGGGCGGAACACCACGGGAATGACCACGATGTTCTGGATCACCAAGTCGTTCATCTTGACGAACAGCGCCGCGCGCTTGACCGGGTCCATCTCGGTCTCGGCCGCTTTCCAGGCGCGGTCGTACTCCTCGCTCCGCCAGCGCGTCTTGTTGGTCAGCGCGAACTTGTTGTCCTTGGCGGAGACTTCCCAGGACGTGAACTGATCCATGAACCGCTGGGGATCCGGCTGGGTCATGGTCGTCGTGTACATCTGAAGATCGTTGTAGAAGTGCGAATAGGTGTCCGGATTGGCCGGATCGGACGAAAAGTAGACGCCCGCCAGGATGGCCTTGAGGTCGAGGTCGATCCCCGCCTTGGCGCACGCTTGCTTGACGATCTGCTGCGTCTTCTGGCGCGGAGCGTTCACCGAGGTCTGGTAGCCGAACCTCAGCTTCTTGCCGTCCTTGGCGCGGATGCCGTCCCCGCCGCGCTTCCAGCCGGCGGCCTCGAGGATCTGGTTGGCCTTCTCGACGTTGAATTCCCATTTCGTGTTCTTCGACACGAACCGCGTCGGGGCGTTCACGAAGTTCGCGGTGGCGATGCCGGTGCGCCCGTAGATCTCCTCCTGAACCGAGCCGCGGTCGACCAGGAGATTGAGCGCCTGGCGCACGGCGAAATCGCTCAGGATCGGATGCTTGGTCTTGATCGACGACTTCTCCCCGTCGACCTCGGTCCACGGATCGGTGAAGTTGACCTGGATGTGCTCGATGTTGCCGCCGGAGACGATGTCGGCGCGGCCCTTGCCGCCTTGCTCCCAGCGCTTCAGGATCTCGTCCTCGACCTGCATGTTCCAGGCGTAGTCGAACTCGGCGGTCTGGAGCACCGCGCGCGCCGCCGACGGCGCGTCGCCGCCACCCTTCATCTCGATCTGATCGAAGAACGGCCGGTTCGGCACGTGATAGGTGGAGTTCAGCTCTCCCCGGACGATGTCGCCGGGCTTGAAGTCCACGAACCGGTAGGGTCCGGTGCCGATCGGCTTCAGGTTGGTCGGTGCCTCCCGCGACTTGTCGCCCTTGAAGGGCTGGAACAGGTGCTTGGGGATGATCATCCCCGATGGGCCGCAGAAGGCCGCCGACCAGAACGGCGTCGGCGACTTGAAGACGAGCTTGACGGTGTGGCTGTCGAGCTTGTCGATCCCCTTGATGTCGCGGTACTGGCCGACCGTCACCGCGGCGGTCGCCGAATCCATCACGTATTCCCAGTTGAACACCACGTCATCGGCCGTGAACGGCTTGCCGTCGTGCCAGGCCACGTTCTTCTTGAGCCGCCACGTCACCGACAGCCCATCTCTGGCCACCAGGCCGTTCTGGAGGCTCGGGACCTCCGCCGCCAGCACCGGGACGATGTTGCCATCGGGATCGTAAGCGCCGAGTGGCTCGTAGAAGATCCGGCACGCGTCCTGATCCTTGGTGCCGTTGGCGAAGTGCGGGTTCAGCAGGGTCGGCGCCTGCCACCAGAGCGTCTTGACCTGGCCGCCGCCGCCGCGCTTGGTGGGGTTGAACGTCCACTTGGCCTGCGCCTGCGCCACGCCGGCCGAGGCCAGCATCTGCGCAGCCATCGGCCCGGTGAGGCCCAGCCCGACCATCAGCTGGACGAAGCGACGGCGACTGAGCGTCCCCGCCTTGACGGCACCGATCAGCGTTCGCAGCTCGCGCTCTTCCATTGACGATTCCCCTCTCGTCGGTCGCGGCGACCGCGTGATTGGCTTCTTATCGTTTCGCGCGTCGTGGTGTCAAGACTGCCGGTACCAGTAGGCCAGGCGCCACAGGTTGGAGTCCCATCCGGAAATGTCCGTCGATTTCAGCCGGTTCGAGACGCCCGCGACGGCGTTGCGCCAGACGATCGGAATGACCACCACGTGCTGGATCAGCATGTCGTTCATCCGGATGAACTGCGCTGCCCGCTTCACCGGATCCGTCTCGCTCTCCGCCATCTTCCAGACCCGGTCGTATTCCTCGTTGCGCCAGCGGGCGATGTTGCGCCCTTGCCACTTGTTGCTCTTGGAGACGATCTCGACGGTGGTGAAGTTCGACATGAAGGTCTGGGGATCGGGCGCGCCCGGGCCCGTGCTGTACATCTGGATGTCGGCGTAGAACTTGGTGTACGTGTCCGGGTTGCCGACGTCGGAGGAGAAGTATACGGACGACACGACCGACTTCAGCTCGACCTCGATGCCGGCCTTTGCGCATGCCTGCTTGACGATCGCCTGGGTCTTCTGCCGCTCCGGGTTGATCGACGTCTGGTACAGGAGCGTGAGCCGCCGGCCATCCTTCGCCCGGACCCCGTCGGAGCCGCGCCGCCACCCGGCTCCGTCGAGGATTTGGTTCGCGCGCTCCACGTTGAATTCCCAGCGCATGTTCGGTGACCGGAAGCGCGCCGGCCCGTTGAGGAAGTTCGGCGTGGCCTGGCCGAGGCGGCCGTAAATCTCCTCGTGAATGGCAGACCGGTCAACCAGCAGGTTGAGCGCCGCCCGCACGGGGGCCTCCGTGAGGAAGGGGTGCGTCGTCTTCAGCGACGAGCGCTCCCCGTCCACCTCTTTCCACGGGTCGGTGTTGTTGAGCTGGATGTGCTCGACGGCGCCTCCGATCGCCATGTCCACGTGCCCCCGGCCTCCCTGCTCGAGCCGCTTGAGGACGTCGTCGGCTACCTGGAGGTTCCAGGCGAAGTCGTACTCACCGGTCTGAAGCACGGCGCGGGCGGCCGAGGCGGCGTCGCCGCCGCCCTTCATCTCGAACTGGTCGAAGAACGGCCGGTTCGGAACGTGGTAGGTCGGGTTGATCTCTCCCCGGACGATATCGCCGGGCTTGAAGTCCACGAACCGGTAGGGGCCTGTGCCGACCGGCTTCAGATTCGCCGGGGCCTCGCGCGACTTGGCGCCCCGGTAGGCGTCGAACAGGTGTTTCGGGATGATCATGCCGCGGGCGCCGCAGAACGCGTCGAACCAGAACGGCGTCGGGTTCTTGAAGACGAGCCTCGCGGTGTGGGAGTCGAGCTTCTCGACGCGCTCGAGATCGCGATAGGAAGTGATCGTCACGGCCGCGGTCGCCGGATCCGCAGCGTACTCCCAGTTGAAGATGAGATCGTCGACGGTGAAGGGTTTTCCATCGTGCCAGGTCACACCGCGCTTGAGCTTCCAGATGACGGATTTGCCGTCTCGGGCGACCCCGCCGTTCTCGAGGCTCGGGATCTCCTGGGCGAGAACGGGAAAGAGGTTGCCCTCTGGGTCGTAGGCGGCCAGCGGCTCGTAGAAGACCCGCGAGCCGTCTTGATCCTTCGTGCCGAGCGCGAAGTGCGGATTCAACAGGGTCGGCGCCTGCCACCAGAGCACCTTGAGCTGGCCGCCGCCACCCCGCCGAGTCGGGGAGAAGCTGTCGATCTTCGGCTGCGCGGCCACGCCCGCCGCCGCGAGCAACTGGGCGGCCAGCGGGCCAGTCAGGCCGAGCCCGACCATGATCCGAGTGAAGGCACGTCGCGACAGCCTGCCCGCCCGGATGTCCGTGATGAAGTCGCGGACCTCTCGCTCGTCCATCGTGTCGTCCTCCTGCCGGTGGCCCCGGCGCGGTGCGCCTGCGGACCGCCTCTGCGCGGCGGGTCGGCCTACTATATCAAGGGTGTGCGGGTCGATGAGCGAATGTGGCGGTATACTTGCGTATTCTCCACGTGATGATGCCGACGACCCAGGCAAGGACATGCGGCGCGATCTCGCCCTGACCCTCGCGGTCGGCGTCGTCGCCGCGGTCGTGGGGACGGGATTCCTGGCGATCATGCGGCCGGGACCAGGTGCCCCTGCAGCAGCCCCCGAGGAACCGGCGGCTCCACGTTTCGAGGGCTCGAGCGAAGGGGCGCCGGCGCCCGATCGACTCGCGATAGCCCTGGACGAGGCGGCGCGCGAGCTCGATCTGGTCCGCCCGCCGCGCCCGAGGCTGGCCGACGACTTCGCTGTGGCCCTCGTGCGCGGCGACACCTTCCGGCTTCGTGAGCAGCGGGGCAAGCCGGTCATGATCAACTTCTGGGCGACGTGGTGCGCACCGTGCCGTGAGGAGATGCCGGCGATGGAGCGCCTCTATCGCCGATACAAGGAGCAGGGCTTCGTGATGCTCGCGGTCTCCATCGACTCGGACCTGGCCCTCGTGACTCCCTTCCTGGAGGCCCACAAGCTCACGTTCCCGGTGGCGCTCGACGCGAAGATGGAACTGGCCAACACATACCGTGTTCGTGCGCTGCCCTCGAGCTTCATCGTCGACCGCCAGCGTTACCTCGCGGCGCTGGCGCTGGGCCCCCGCGCGTGGGACAGCCGCGCTGCTCACTCGCTGGTCGAGGGGATGCTCCGCCAGTGACGGGTGAGTCGCTCGGCGTTGCGGTCGCGTTCAGCGCGGGGCTCTTCTCGTTCCTCTCGCCGTGCGTGCTACCGCTTTTCCCATCGTACGTGTCGTTCATCACGGGCATGTCGGTCGCCGATCTCACCGCCGACCTCACGGCGGCGGCGCGCCGGCGCGTCCTGATCCACGCCGCGGCGTTCGTCCTCGGATTCTCCCTGGTCTTCGTGGCGCTGGGCGCCTCGTTCAGCGCGGCCGGGCAGTTCCTGCTGGACTATCGCGACTGGATTAGGCGGATCGGCGGAGTGCTGATCGTGGTATTCGGGCTCTACATCATCGGCATTCTCCGGATCGGCCTCTTCGGGCGGACCCAGCAGTGGCAGCTCAGGGAGAAGCCGGCCGGCTACCTCGGCTCGCTCGCGGTGGGCATCACCTTCGCGATCGGCTGGACGCCCTGCGTCGGTCCTATCCTGGGCGCGATCCTCTCGCTCGCCGGCACCTCTGAGACGGTCCAGCGGGGCATCGGCCTGCTCGTCGCCTACTCGGCGGGCCTGGGCCTGCCGTTCCTGGTCTCGGCGGCGGCGCTGGGTCCGTTCCTCAGCTTCTTCAGGCGCTACCGGCCGTTCATCCCGATCGTGGAGCGCGCGGCCGGCCTCGTCCTCGTCGTCGTCGGCGTCCTCGTGTTCACGAACTACTATGTTGTCCTGAACTCCTGGGCGATCTCGCTCACCCCCGACTGGCTCCTGAAGCGGCTGTAGCCGCGTGCGCGTCCAGATCCGCGTTCCCGCCACCTCCGCGAACCTCGGCCCGGGCTTCGATGCGCTCGGTCTGGCGCTGGCCCTCCATAACGAAGTCGTCGCCGAGGAGGCCGACGGCGTCCTCGTGCGCATCGAGGGAGAGGGCGCGGACCGCCTCGCCCGCACCGGTGACAACGTCGTCGCTCGCGGCGTGCGCCTGGCGTACGAGGAAGCGGGGCGGGCCTTCAAGGGATGCGCGCTGACGTGCCTGAACCGGATCCCCACCGCGCGCGGCCTCGGCTCGAGCGCCGCGGCGTGGGTCGGTGGCCTCGTCGCCGGGAACGCGCTGCTGGGCGAGCCTCTGTCGAAGGAGACGCTGCTGGGGCTCGCGGCGCGCGCCGAGGGCCACCCCGACAATGTTGCGGCCGCGGTCCTCGGAGGCCTGACGGTGTCCTGCGTGACAGCCGCGGGGATCACGGCGGTCTCGCTGCCAGTGCCTCGGAGCCTCGCGTGGGTCGTCCTGGTCCCGGCGGTGACGAGCTCGACCGCCGAGGCGCGGGCGCTCCTTCCTCGGACCGTGCCGCGCGAGGACGCGGTGTTCAATGTGCAGCGCGTCGCGCTGTTGCTGGCGAGCCTTCAGGCCGGGCGGCCGGAAAGCCTCGGCGTGGCGCTCGACGATCGGCTGCACCAGCCATACCGGCTCAAGCTCTTCCCGTGGCTGCCGGAGGTGGCCGCGGCCGCCCGTGCCGCGGGCGCGCTCGGCTGTGTCCTCAGCGGCGCTGGCCCCGCGCTCCTCGCGGTCGTCGCCGGAGACGGCGGCGGCGTCGCCCGCGCGATGGAGGATGCCTTGAAGAAGGCGGGGGTTGGCGGCTCGGCGCGAGCGTTCGACGTCGATGCCACGGGCGCCACTCGCCGGATCCTCTAGGTCACCGCGCCATTTCCGCCCCGCCCCGCGCCACGATCGTCGCCGTCGTGTGGGTGTCGCTCGCGGTGGCGAACGGGGTCTATTTCTCGTTCTCGGTCTTTCTGCCGCCGCTCGTCGAGGAGTTCCGCTGGTCCCGCGCGCTGACCGCCGGTGCCCTGTCGCTGTCGACGGTCGTGCAGGGGGCGCTCGCTCCCGTCGCGGGTCTCCTCGTCGATCGGTTCGGCCCACGCCGCGTGATCCTCGGCGGCGTCTGCGCCCTGTCCTCCGCCACGCTCCTGGCCTCGACGATTCGCGGTCCGTGGGAGCTCTATCTCTACACCGGGGTCCTCGGTGCCGTGGGGCTCGTCGGCCTCGGCCCGGTGCCGATGAGCGTGCTTCTGTCGCGCTGGTTCCTGGAGAAGCGTGGACGCGCGGTCGGCATCGCGTTCTCGGGGATGGGCGCCGGCGTCTTCGTGACCGGCCCGCTCGCTCAGTGGCTCATCAGCGCGTTCGGCTGGCGCGCCGCAAGCGCTGCCCTCGGCGCCAGCGCCCTGGTGGTGCTGCTTCCGCTCATCTGGTTGTGGGCCCGAGAGTCGGGGCCGCCGCTCGAGCGGCCGCCGGCGGCAGGAGCGGACCCGCGGCCAGCCCCCGAATCCACCCTGGCGTTGGCGATGGGGACGCGCGCGTTCTGGGCGCTGTGGCTCGCGAACCTGTTCACGCCGCTGGCCGTCTTCCCGGTGACCACGCACCAGGTGGCGTTCGCGATCGATCGCGGCTTCCAGCCGATGCTGGCCGCGACGCTCTTCGGCGTCATGGGGCTCATGTCGAGCATAGGCCGGGTCAGCTTCGGGCTTGCCGCCGACCGGCTCGGCGGCGCGCTGGCGGCGACGATTTCGTTCGGGTGCAGCGCCGGGGGCGCGCTCGCCCTGCTGGCGCTCGAGGGCGATCCGCGCGTCGGGTGGCTGGTCGCGTACGCGCTCGTCTTCGGCCTGGGCTTCGGCGCCCGCGGCCCGATCATCACCGCGATGGCGTCGGACCTTTTCGGTGGGCGTCGCTTCGGCCTGATCTACGGCGCGCTCAGCATCGGGAACGGCGTCGGCGGCGCGATCGGTCCCTGGTTCGGTGGCGTCGTCCACGACGTGACGGGTTCCTACCGGGTCGTGTTCCTGTCGTCGGTGGTGTTCTGTGCGTGCGGCTCGACGTGCTTTTGGCTGGCGCGAAGGCGCGTGTCTTGACGAGCCGGAGCGCGCGATGCTAAGTGCATCGAGCATGAGCGAGGGGGTCCTGGCGGACAGCGAGTTGCGCGCCGCGGTCCGCGACGGCTGGATCACCGCGCCCCAAGCCATCGAGGACGGTCAGTTCCAGCCCGCCAGCCTCGATCTGCGGCTGGGACCGGAGGCCTATCAGCTCCGAGCCAGCTTTTTGCCGTTCCAGGAAACGGTACAGAGCCGTCTCGGCGACCGTCGCCTCGCCGAGAGTGATCTCGTCATTGACCAGCTCGTGTTGACAGGCTCCGGCGCCACGCTGCAACGCGGATCCGTCTACCTGGTGCCGCTTCTGGAGTCGCTGGATCTGCCGCCGCACGTCCGCGGCCGCTCGAACCCGAAGTCGACCACCGGACGCCTCGACGTCTTCACCCGGGTGATCACGGACGCCACACCCCGCTTCGACGAGATCCGTGCCGGATATCGGGGCGCGCTCTTCCTGGAAGTCTCACCCCAGTCGTTCCCCGTGCGCGTGCAAGCGGGCACGTCACTCAATCAGCTCCGGCTGCTCTCGGGTCACGCGTCGCTGTCGGATGCGGCCTTGGAGGCGCTGTATCGCGAGACGCCGTTGCTCTACGACGACGACGAGCGACCGATTCCGGCCGAACGAGTCGTCTTCAACGACGGGCTCTGCATGGGTGTGGACCTCTCCGGGAAGCTGACCAACGGGATCATCGGGTACCGCGCTCAGCCCAATCCGCCCGCGATCGATCTCAGCCGCGTCGACGCCTACGATCCCGCCGAGTTCTGGGAACCCATCAAGCGCCCGGCGCGGGACGCGTACATCCTGGAGGCGAACCGCTTCTATATCCTCGTCTCCAAGGAGCGGATCCGCGTGCCACCGGAGTTCGCGGCGGAAATGGTCGTCTACGACGCCGGCGCCGGTGAGATCCGGACGCACTACGCCGGCTTCTTCGATCCTGGATTCGGCTGGGGTGACGGGAGCATCCTCGGCACGAAAGTCGTCATGGAGGTGAGGGCCCGCGAGGTGCCGTTCATGGTCTACGACGGCCAAACGTCCTTCAAGGTGTGGTTCGAGCGCCTCCGCTCACGGCCCGACCGGGTCTACGGCAGCGGTCTGGGGTCCTCGTACCAGCGGCAGACGCTGACCCTCAGCAAGCACTTCAAACGAGGGTGAGAGGGGGCGTGTTAGAATGCAGTGGTCAGTAGTCGTTCTCAGTACAACGGCCCGCTGCCCCCATGGAGGGCGAGATGGCAGAGCAGAAGAAGAAAGAAACGCGGCCGACGAAGCCCGCAGAAGGCGGTGACGGAGCGGCCGCGAGCCCCGAGCTGGCCAAGAAGGGCAAGAAGATCAAGGAAGACATCGACAAGCTCCTCGACGAGATCGACGACATCCTGGAGGAGAACGCCGAGGAATTCGTCAAGAGCTACGTGCAGCGCGGCGGAGAGTAGGCATGCCGATCTACGAGTACCGCTGCAAAGAGTGCGAGAAGGACTTCGAGAAGTATGTTCCCGGCGCGGCGACCGCGGTCGCGTGCCCGGCGTGCGCCAGTGAGCAGGTGATGCGCAAGCTCTCGGTCTTCGGCCTCAAGACCGCCGGCTCGTATCAGCCGTCAGCGATGTCGAGCGGCGGCGGGTGCTGCGGCGGCGGCTGTTCCTGCCACTGACGGGTTCCCCGGCTTCCACGCCGTCCTGATGGACCTCCGCCGCATCGAGATCTTCGCGAAGGTGGCGGAGCTCGGAAGCTTCTCGCGCGCCGCCGAGGCGCTCTTCCTCACGCAGCCGACGATCTCGGAGCACATCCGCGCCCTCGAGGACGAGCTCGGCGTTCAGCTTCTCGACCGGCTGGGCCGCGGCGCCACGCCCACACGCGCCGGCGAGCTGATGCTCGGCTACGCCCGGCGCATGTTGACGCTGGCGCGCGAGGCGCGACAGGCGCTCGACCAGTTCCAGGGCCGGATGAGCGGCCAGCTCGTCGTCGGCGGCTCGACGATTCCAGGGGAGTATCTGCTGCCCGGGCTGATCGGTCAGTTCCGCGCGAAGTATCCGGACATCTCGATCTCGCTGCTGATCGGCTCGAGCCGCCAGGTCGCGATCTGGGTCGACGACGGCCGCGCCGAGGTCGGGGTCGTTGGGGCGCGTCCGGGGCCGCGGACGCTGCTTGCGCGCGAGCTGATGGTGGACGAGCTCGTCGTGGTCGTGCCGGCTGATCACCCGTGGGCGGGACGCAAGAGCGTGACCCTCGCGGACGTCAAGAGCGAGCCCCTGATCGTCAGGGAGCAAGGTTCCGGGTCGCGCGAGGCGCTCGAGAATGCCCTGAGCGAGGTGAATGCCGACCTCTCGGCGTTCCGGGTCGTCAGCGAGATCGGCTCGACCCAGGCGATCAAGCAGGCGGTGCGCTCGGGCGTGGGGATCACGCTGATGTCGCGGCGCGCGGTCGAGGACGAGTGCCGGGCGAGGCTCCTGTCATGCGTGCAGCTCAAGGACCTCACGGTGTCGCGATCGTTCTACCTGGTGATCCACCGCGAGCGGAGCCGCTCACCGCTGGCGCAGGCGTTCGTGGAGTTCGTGGAATCCCAACTGCCCGAACGGGCGTCTCAAGGGCACCCATGACCGAGCACACCCACACGGAGGTCCGGCTCACCTCGTACGCCGCCTGCGCCGGCTGAGCATCCAAGATGGCTCCTGGAGATCTCCAGGAGGTGCTGGAAGTGCTGAGGCCCGGCGGTACGCCGCCGCCGAGCGACCTGCTGGTCGGGCTCGGCGCGGCCGACGACGCCGCCGTGTACCGGATCGGGTCCGACGTCGCGATCGTCGAGACCGTCGACTTCTTCCCGCCGGTCGTCGACGACCCGTGGACGTGGGGCGCGGTGGCCGCCGCCAACGCGATGTCCGATGTCTACGCGATGGGCGGCGAGGTGATGTTCGCGCTCGCCATCGCCGGCTTCCCGCGCGAAATGGCGAAGACGATCATCGCGGCGGTGTTCCGGGGCGGCCGCGACAAGGTCGCCGAGGCGGGTGGCGTCATCGCCGGTGGCCACACGGTCGTCGACGCCGAGCCGAAGTACGGGCTCTGCGTGACGGGCCGCGTCCACCCCGACCGAATCCTCATCAAAGGGGGTCTCAGACCAGGCGACCGCCTCTTTCTCTCCAAGCCGCTGGGCACCGGTGTGATCACGACTGCTGGGAAGAACAGAAAGGCGAGCGACGAAGAACTCGCCGGGGCCGTCGCGAGCATGCTGCGGCTGAATCGGGTCGCCGCTGAGGTGGCGCGCGAGGTCGGCGCCCGAGGTGCCACCGACATCACGGGGTTCGGGCTGCTCGGCCACGCAGGTGAGATGGTCAGGGCGTCACGCGCGGGACTCGCTATCGCCGCGTCCCGGCTGCCGCTCCTGCCGGGAGCTCGGAAGCTGGCCGACGCCGGCAACTTCAGCGGCGGCATGAAGCGCAATCGGCGGTATGTGGATGCGGCGTTCGGATCCGCTCTCCAGATCGACCCCGGCGTGCCGGATGATCTCGCCTCGATGCTCACCGAGGCCGAGACGTCCGGCGGGCTGCTTTTCTCGGTCGCTTCGAGCCAGGCGGGAGCGGTCGGCGACGCCTTCCGCCGACGGGGCGAGGAGTGCTGGGAGATCGGCTCGGTCCTGACCGAGCCCGTGATCCGCGTCACGCCCTGACCGTCCCCGAGGCCGCTATCGGCTCGCCCGATGATGTGCCTGCCCAGAATCAAGTCTACCGATTTGCGTTCCCGCTGAATCGCTATACGCTCGAGTGCCATCAAACTCGCTCTCCTCGAGGGACGCTCACCATGAATCGACGGTCATTCTTGAGGGTTGCCGCGGCAGCACCCGTGGTCGCCGCGACGTCTCACCTGCACCTGCTCGCGTCGCCGGCGCGGGCACAGCAAAAGGAGTTCGCGCCCCGCCTCGGCACGTGGCGGACGTTCGAGATCACGACCCGCGTGGAGGTTCTGGAGCCGGCCGGCGTGAGCCGCGTGTGGCTCCCGCTGCCTGCGGTGACGTCGGAGTACCAGCGTCCGCTCGGAGACCGGTGGTCGGGCAATGCCAGAGTCATGAAGACGGCGAGCGACCCGCACTATGGCGCGGCCATGCTCTACGCGGAGTTCGCGGCCGGCGAGGCCGCCCCGGTGGTCGAGGTGACGAGCCGCTTCGAGGCCCAGGACCGCGCGTTCGACTGGTCGAAGAAGGTCGCCGCCCACGAGGACCCGGTTGCCCTCAAGATGTGGACGAAGGCCACCGACTTCATGCCGACCGACGGGATCGTCCGCGAGACCGCGCTCGAGATCACCCGAGGCAAGGCCACGGACCTCGAGAAAGTGCGCGCGGTCTACGACTGGATCCTGGCCAACACCTACCGGGAGCCCAAGGTGCGCGGCTGCGGCGTGGGCGACATCAAAGCGATGCTCGAGACGAAGAGCTTCGGAGGCAAGTGCGGCGACATCAACGGCCTCTTTGTGGGCCTGGTGAGATCCGTCGGCGTGCCCGCCCGTGACATCTACGGCATCCGCGTCGCGCCGTCGACGTTCGGCTACAAGTCGCTCGGCGCGGGCAGCGCGATCATCTCCAGGGCTCAGCATTGCCGGGCCGAGGTGTTCCTGACGGACTACGGTTGGGTGGCCATGGACCCCGCGGACGTCACCAAGGTGGCCCGCGAGGAGACGAGCGAGTGGCTGAAGATCGACCATCCGCTCGTCGAAGCGGTCCGGCCCAAGCTCTTCGGCGGGTGGGAGGGCAACTGGCTCGCTTACAACACCGCCCACGACGTGGCGCTTCCGAACGCCACGCAGGGTGGTCGGCTCGCGTTCTTCATGTACCCGCAGTCCGAGACGTCGCAGGGACGCCGCGACAGCCTCGATCCGGACACCTTCAAGTACACGATCACGTCGCGCGAGATCAAAGCATAGGCCTCCCGGCGCTCGCCGGGATCGCGGCGGCGCTGCTGCTCGTCGCGAGCGGAGCGCGCGGCGATCCCTCGCGATTCCTGCCGTGGACGGAGTCGTCCACGCCGGCGCTCAGCCTGAGCGACATCGCCGGACGACCACACGCGGTCGCGGACTATCGCGGCAGCGTCGTGCTCGTGAACTTCTGGGCGACCTGGTGCGAGCCCTGCCGCGAAGAGATGGTCTCGATGCGAAAGCTTCAGGAGCGGCTGGCCGGTCGCCCGTTTGTGACGTTGCTCGTGAACTACGGCGAGTCGAGGTTGCGGGTGAGCGAGTTCGTGAAGCGAGAGTCCGTTGGCTTCCGGATACTGCTCGACCCGAATCAGGACGCTTCGCGGGCGTGGCGGGTCCGGGTGCTGCCGTCGAGCTTTCTGATCGACGGCGAGGGACGCGTGCGCTACAGCGTCATCGGCGAGCTCGACTGGGCGGGCGCCGACGCCGTGAGCATGGTTCAGGACCTCCTGCGCTGATCCCCGTCGAATCGAGCGGCCCGCGCTCGCGCCGGGACGCTACGCGATGGGCCGCTGGGAGTCGCGCTGGCTGCGAAGAACTGCCAGGAGACGCTGCTTCAGCTCTGCGGGAACTTCGATTTCTCTCAGCTTGGTCGCGGCGTTGATGGTGCCGCGGTAGGTCTTCACGAACGCGACGCACGGCGGACACCCCTCGATGTGCCACTCCAGAAGCTCGCGGGTCGACTTCGGGAGCGTCCCATCCAGATAGTCGCCGAGAAGGTCGGCAATCTGCCGACACTCGATGGTCGTGGGGTCAGGGGTGTCGGGGTCTGACATCGGCGTCCATTATATGTAGACGGTCCACCTCGTGCGAGGGATTCCGTCGGAAATGTTATCCTCGCGTCGGTGGCCTCCCGGGTCGGAGTCCTCACACCGTTCGCCTACCCATCGGTCCGCGGCAACGCCGTGACGGTCGCGCGGATCGCCGCAGGGCTGGCTGAGCGTGGTGTCGCCCTCCGTGTTTGGGATCTCTCGGTGCGGGAGGAGTCGGCGATCGTCACCGAGGTCGAGGCGTACCGCCCCGCGCTGATCCACGCGTTCCACGCCCACCGCGCGGGCCCGCTGGCCCTCACGCTGGCCCGCCGGATGGAGATTCCTCTGGTCGTGACCTTCACGGGAACCGACGCCAACCACGACCTCTTCATTCCGGAGCGCGCCGCCGTGGTACGCCGCGTTCTCGAGGGCGCAGCACGCTTGACGGTGTTCCACGACTCCATCGGCGAGCGGGTCGCGTCGGCGCTGCCGGACCTTCGGGCCCGCCTCGTCGTCGTTCCGCAGTCGGTCGGCCCGTCGGCCGCGGAGCCGTTCGACCTTCAAGCCCGCTGGTCGCTCCCGCCGGGGGTAGTGTCGTTCGTGTTTCCAGCCGGTATCCGGGCCGTGAAGAATCCATTGCTTCCTCTTGGGCCGCTGGGGAGGCTGATCGTCCACTTTCCGGAAATTCGCCTGATTTACGTCGGCCCCGTGCTCGATCCGGAGTTGGGCGAGGCCCTGCTGCGTCGATTGTCGCCGTTGCGGTGGGCCCGTCACATCGGTGCGCTTCCCCATGCCCAGATGGCCTCGCTGCTATCGCAAGCCGACGTGGTGTTGAACTGCTCGGTGTCCGAAGGCGGCATGGCGAACTCGGTGCTCGAAGCCCTCATGGCGGGTCGGGCCGTTCTGGCGTCGGACATCGAGGGCAACCGCTCGCTCGTCGATGACGGCGCGACCGGCCTCCTGTTCCGTGACGAAGCCGAGTTCGAGCTGCGCGTTGCCCAGCTGGTGCGTGACCCAGACCTGCGGGCTCGGCTCGGGAGGGCCGGCCAGTCCCTCGTCAAGCGTCAGTATCCGCTTTCTCGTGAGATCGACGGCTACCGCGACGTCTACCGCGCGCTGATCCCGGTTCCGGCGTGACCGGGAGGCCGCCCGTCAGGGGGCTTGTTTGCCGACCGGCTTGCCCCCTCCATCGAGTAGTATGAAAGCCAAGTGTGTGAGTCCAAAGGCCGCACGGAAGCGGCTTGACGGCTCTTTATAATGGCAGAGAAGATTCGCGAGAGGAGACCTCGATGAGCCAGCAGGACTCTCGAGTTCGGGCGTTCGTCACCGCCTTCGAGGCACTGCGCGCGGAAGTCGAGAAGGTGATCGTCGGGCACCACGATGTCATCACGCACGTCCTCACCGGCTTGTTCGCAGGCGGTCACGTCCTGCTCGAAGGCGTGCCCGGCCTGGGCAAGACGCTCCTCATCAAGACGCTGTCGGAAGGGCTCGAGCTATCGTTCTCTCGCGTCCAGTTCACGCCCGACCTGATGCCCGCCGACATCATCGGGACGAACATCATCGTCGAAGACGCGGACGGGCGGAAGCACTTCCAGTTCCAGCACGGCCCGATCTTCGCGCACATCCTGCTCGCCGACGAGATCAACCGCGCCACGCCGAAGACGCAGTCGGCACTTCTCGAGGGCATGCAGGAAGGCGCGGTCACGGTGGGCGGGGCGTCCCGGCCGCTGCCGGCCCCGTTCTTCGTTCTGGCGACCCAGAATCCGATCGAGATGGAGGGCACGTACCCGCTGCCGGAAGCGCAGCTCGACCGTTTCCTGTTCAAGCTCCGAGTCCGCTATCCTGCGATCGACGAGCTGAACGCGATCATCGATCGCACGACGCAATCGCGGCCGGCGACGGTGAGCCGGGTGCTGAGCGGTCCGGCGGTACTCGCGTTCCGGGAGCTGATCCGTGAGGTCCCGATCGCCTCGCACGTGCGGGACTTCGCCTCGGCGATCGTGATGGGCACCCATCCCCAGTGGGAGCACTCCCCGGAGGTCTCGCGCCGCTTCGTGCGCTATGGGGCGAGCCCCCGCGGCGCGCAGGCGCTGGTCCTCGGCGGGAAGGTGCGGGCGCTGGCCGAGGGACGCTATAACGTCAGCGCCGAGGACATCAAGGCGATGGCGTCCCCGGCGCTCCGCCATCGCGTCATCCTCAACTTCGAAGGCGAGGCCGAAGGCGTGGACACCGACACGCTGATCGGCCAGGTCGTGGAGGACGCCGAAGCAACGGCCGTCCAGAGCCGCGAGCCCTTTCTGCGCTAGCCGCGGGAGGATCTGATGGAGCAGCGCGTCGGGATGGATGATCTCCTGGGGCGGATCCGCCGCGAGATTCGGCGGCGGCGCGGGGAATACTACGGTCTGCGCGGCGCCTTCTGGGGCGCCGTGGCCGGCTTCGCGGTCCTCCTCGCCAAGCAGGGCGTCGGTGGCACGGCGCCCTGGGTCGCCGGTAGCCTCGTCGTCATCGGAGCGCTCGCGGGCGTCGTGTACGGCGTCGCCCGTCGCGTCGGCCGGCTCGATACGGCCCGGGTCGCTGACCGTGCCTTTGGGCTCCACGACCGGGTCGCGACGACGCTCGAGTGGGGCGAGCGAGCCGACCGCACCTCGCTGGTCGACGCCCTGGTCGCCGACACGCTGGCGCGCGTGCAAGCCCTCCAGATAAAGGGAGTGGTCAGGCACGTGCTGCCCCGCGAAGGGCGCTTCCTGCCGCTGCCGGTGGTGGCGTGCCTGGTGCTCGCACTGATGCCGCCGATCCCGCTCCCCTCCGGGCGCCTTCCCGACATGCTCGCTCCGGGCGAGGAGGAGCGCGAGGACCGGACCCGGTCGACGATGCTCGAGGAGACGACCCGCCCGCTTGCCAAGGACGCGCAGAAGCGTGCCTCGTTCGAGGAGCGGGACTTCGCGCAGCGCGCGGGTGGAGGCGGCGCCACCACCGCCGGCGACCTCTCGGCGATCTTCAAGGACACGTCGCTCGCCAATCAGCGTCCAGACTTCAACAGCTTTCTGAAGAAAGGCGACGAACGCCTCAAGATGCTGGAGCAGATGGACCGGCTCCCCGACCTCCAGTCCGATTTCACCAACAGCCAGTACAAGATGGTGTTCCGGAAGTCCAAGTCGCTGACGGGCGGCCTCCGCCCGAACCAGATATCGCCCCAGAAGCTGCGCGAGCTGCTCGAAGAGATGGAGCGCCTGGGCCGCAAGGGGGGCAACTGGGGCAACGATGCGATGGAGGGCATGGAGGCGCTCGAAGGGGGGCAAACCGATCGCGCCCTCGAGGCCATGCAGAAGGCGCTCGACAAGATGCGGGCGATGGACGACGCCGAGCGCTCGGGCAAGGGGCTGCGGGGCGGCCGGGAGAACGAGCGGGGTTCGCGCGGCCGCGAGCGGGGTCGTGGCGACGGGATGGGCGGTGACGAGCAGGACTTCGGCGAAGGCGAGGGGCTCCTGCCCGGCCGCGGGCGGAGCGGATCTCCGAAGGGCGAGGCGACGCAACGGCTGCGGGCCAGCCCTTACGACGTCGGCGTCGAGGGGGAGTCTCGACGCGGCCGGAAGGAAGGGTTTGACACCAACCTGACCGGGCGCGCCGGCAGCATGGCGTCCCGGCTCCAGTACCTCGGCGTCATCGGGCAGTACCGCAAGATGATGGAGGACGCGATCACGCGGGAGCAGGTGCCCCGCGACTATCACGACCAGATCCGGAACTACTTCCAGGCGCTGGACGAGCGCTAAGGGAGACCGATGGCGACCCGCCACGCGTTCTTCACCTCCGAGTTCCTGGCGCAGCTCGAGCGTCTGTCGCTGCTCTCGCGTCGGATCTTCCGGGGGCGCGTGAAGGGTGAGCGCCGGAGCCTGCGCCGCGGACACAGCGTCGAGTTCTGCGACTACCGCGCCTACGGGGTCGGCGACGACCTCCGCTACGTCGACTGGAACATCTACGGGCGGCTCGATCGCTTGCACGTCAAGCTCTTCGTTGACGAAGAAGACCTCTGCCTGCACCTGATCGTCGACGCGTCCGCCTCGATGGATTTCGGCACGCCGACCAAGCTCGACTGCGCGGTGCGCCTGGCGGCGGCCCTCGGGTTCGTGGGGCTCATGAATCTGGAGCGGGTGGGCGTGGGCGTGCTCCGCGAGCGGGTGGCCGAAGGGTGGCCGCCGACGCGGGGCCGGCATCAGGTGGGTGCGCTGGTGAATTTCCTGGGCGCGGTCGAGCCCGTCGGCGGCACCGGTCTCAACGAGGCGCTGGCGAGCTACGCGACACGCTCGCGGCAGCCGGGTCTGGCCGTGGTGATCTCGGACCTGCTGGACCCGGCCGGCTACGAGGCCGGCGTGCGCGCGCTGCTCGAGCGCCGCTTCGACGTCCACCTGGTCCACGTGCTGGCTCCGGAGGAGATGAGCCCGGAGATCAGTGGCGACCTGCGGCTGCTCGATCGCGAGACCGGCGAGGCGCGCGAGCTCTCGATGGACGGCGAGGCCACGCGCGCGTACCGCGAGCGGCTCCGGCAGTTCCTGGAGCGCGCGGAGGCGTTCTGCCGGATGAAGGAGATCGGCTATCACCGGCTGACGTCCGATAGCTCGGTCGAGGACTTCGTTCTGTCGCAGCTGCGGGGCCGTGTGCTCGTATGAGCTTTCTCTCCCCGTTTGCGCTCGCGCTCTTTGCGCTCTCGGTCCCGCTGGTTCTGCTCTACTTCCTGAAGGTCCGGCGGCGCGAGCGCACAGTGTCGAGCCTCCTGCTGTGGCCGGGGTCGCTTCGCGACCGCGAAGCCTCGACGTTCTTCCAGCGGCTCCACCGCGATCCGCTCCTGATCCTTCAGCTGCTGGCGCTGCTGGCGCTCTGCGTGGCCCTGGCCCGCCCCGTCGCCACGGTGATGGGCCAGGGCTCGCGCAAGGTGGTCGTCGTCCTCGACAGCTCGGCGTCGATGCAGGCCCGGGACGTGACGCCCTCGCGCTTCGAGGTGGCGCGAGCCGCCGCCCTGTCGCTGGTACGCGGCCTCGGCGAAGGCGCCGAGGTGATGGTCATCGAGGCTGGCGTCCAGCCCAAGGTGCTGGCGGCGCTGGCCCGGGACCGCGAGCGGGCACTGGCGGCGATCCGCTCGGCGCAGGCCCGCGACCTGCCGACGCGCCTCGGGGAGGCGGTGCGCACCGCGCGCGCCCTCGTGGCCGCCGAGCCGCGCGCCGAGATCCACGTCTTCACTGACGGCGCCTTCCCCGCGCTCCCCGAGCGCGATGTCGCCGATCCGCGGGTCCGGTGGGTGGGTGTCGGCCGGCGCAGCCAGAACGTGGCCATCACGAACCTGTCGATCCGGAAGACGTACTACGGCGCGTTCGACTACCAGGCATTCGTGTCTCTCGTGAACTATTCCGCGGAACCGCAGGCGTTCAGCTTCACGCTGGCGCTGGATGACAAGACGATCGCCGAGAAGGAAGTCACGCTCGAGCCGAGCGTCCGGCGCTCGGTCATGCTGCCGTTCAGCCACAGCGGGGGCGGCACCGTCACGGCGCGGCTGCGGATCAACGACGACCTGGCGGTCGACAACGTCGCCTACGCGGTCCTGCCGCCCCCCCGGAAGATTGGCGTCCTCCTCGTGAGCCCCGGCAACCTCTTCCTCGAAAAGGTGCTGCGGACCGATCCTCAAGTTTCGCTCGAGGTGCGCACGCCCGACCAATACCAGGGCGGCATGGGCGACGCGGACGTCGTCGTGCTCGATTCGGTCTCGCCGCCGCGCGCTGGCGCCGGCCGGTTCATCTTCATCAACACGGTGCCGCCCGACGTGCCGATCGAGGTCCTGGGCCGACTCGAGCGCCCGACGATCATGGACTGGGATCGCTCCCACCCGGTGATGCGCCACGTCGAGTTCGCCAAGGTCACCATCGAGGATGCGGTGCGGATCCGCCCGCTGGCGGCCGGGCGCCCGGTGGTCGAGGCGGTCGGCGGCCCGCTCATCTATGCTCTCGAGGAGCCTGATCGCAAGGCGCTCTTCGTCGGCTTCGACTTGTTCAAGACCGACTTCCCGCTGCGGATCGCGTTCCCGCTCGTGCTCTCGAATAGCCTGCGTTGGCTCCATCCGGCCGGGCTCGACCAGTCGAGCTTCCAGTTCGCGACCGGACAGCCGATTCTCCTGCCGGCACCGCACGGGGTGACGACCGTGACCGTGACCACCCCCAGCGGCCGCTCAGTGCAGGGGCGGGTCACCCGCGGCGTCCTGAGCTTCACCGAGACCGACGAGGCCGGGATCTACAAGCTCGTGACGGCACGCGGCGAGATGCGCGTAGCGGTCAACCTGATGGACGGCGACGAGTCGAACCTGGCGCCGCGGCCTCTCCCGATCGCGAGCGGGCCGGCTCCCGCTGCCGCCCCGGTTCCCGTCCAGCGCGAGCTGTGGCCGCTCTTCGTCATCGTGGCTCTGGTCCTTCTCGCCGGTGAAGGGCTCCTCTACTGGCGCCGGCAGAGCGCCGGGCAGCTCCGGATGCCGTCGAGCCCTGGCGATCGGTGGGCGCTGGCGCTGCGCACCGCACTGGTCGCGGTCCTGTGCCTCACGCTGCTCCGGCCGACGCTCCCGCGCTGGGTCGATCGCATGAACGTCGTGTTCCTGCTCGACCTGTCCGACAGCGTCAGCCTCGCGTCTCGAGAGCGTGCGTATCGCTTCGTCGCCGACGCGGTCCAGCACATGAAGAGCGGTGACCGCAACGCCGTGATCGCCTTCGGAGAGCAGGCGGTGGTCGACCATCCGCTCGCGAGCCGGACCACCGTCGACCGCCCGAAGGCGCAGGTCGACGGGCGCGGCACGAACATCTTTCAGGCGATCCAGCTCGGGCTCGCGGTGCTGCCGCCCGGCTCCGCGAATCGCATCGTTATGCTGACCGACGGCCGCCAGAACGCCGGCAGCGCCCTGGCCGGCGCGCAGGCCGCGAAGGACGCGGGCACCGACATCCACTATGTCGCCGCGCCGCTGACCTTCACGCAGGAGGTCGTCGCCGAGGCGATGGTGCTGCCGCACGAGGTGAAGTTCGGCGAGCCATTCCAGGCCAAAGTCGTGGTGTGGAGCCACCGGGGCACGGAGGGACGCCTCTCGCTCTTCCGCAACGGCGAGTTCTTGGGCTCGCAGGTCGTGCGGCTCACGGCCGGCAAGAACGTCTTCAGCTATCGCCAGTCGCTCGACACCAGCGGGATCCACGTCTACCAGGCGGCGATCGAGGTCGAGGGGGACACGATCGAGGAGAACAACCGGGCCGTGGGCGCGATCGTGGTGCGCGGCCGGCCCCAGGTGCTGCTCGCCGATCGCGACCGGGGCCACGCGCAGTCGCTGGCCGGCGCGCTGCGCTCGCAGAATATCGACGTGACGGTGGTCGAGCCGCCGCAGATTCCGACCGACCTGGCCGGGCTCCAGAAGTACGACGGGGTGGTGCTCTCCAACGTGTCGTCGCTCAAGCTGACGCGGCCGCAGATGGGCTATCTCAGGGACTACGTCCGCGATTACGGCGGCGGCCTGGTCATGATCGGCGGCGAGGAGAGCTTCGGGCTCGGCGGTTATTACCGCACTCCGGTCGAAGAGGCGCTTCCGGTCACGATGGAGGTGAAGCAGAAGGTCGAGATCCCGAGCCTGGCGGTGGTTCTCTCGATCGACCGCTCCGGCTCCATGGCGATGTCCACCGACGAGAAGGTCACCAAGCTCGACCTCGCCAAGGAAGCCGCCCACCTCGTGGTCGACCTGCTCGATGAGCGCAACGAGGTCGGCGTGATGAGCTGGGACACCGAGTTCGTCTGGGACGCGCCGGTGCGGCCCGCGAAGGACAAGGGCGCGGTCCACCACGCGATCGCCACCATCAAGGCCGGCGGCGGAACGGACGGATATCCGGCGTTGAAGGAGTCGTACCAGGTCCTGTTCGAGCGGCCCGCCCTGCTCAAGCACGTGATCTTCCTGTCCGACGGACAGATGACCCGCGGCGACTTCCAGGGACTGCTGCGGCGCATGTCGAAGGACAAGATCACCGTGTCGACCGTGGCGATCGGCAAGGACGCCGACGTCCAGCTGATGGTCGACGTCGCCAAGTGGGGCCGCGGGCGCTTCTACTACACCGAGGACTCGCAGACGATCCCGCGCATCTTCACGCTCGAGACACAGCTGGCCTCGAAGGCCTCCCTGGTGGAGCAGCCGTTCAAGCCCCAGCTCACGGCGCCCGGCCACGAGGCGATCCAGGAGATCGACTGGAAGAACGCGCCACCGCTCGGCGGGTACGTCGCGACCACGCTGAAGTCGAGCGCCGACCTGGTCCTGATGAGCCACCAGGAAGACCCGGTGCTCGCGACCTGGCGCTATGGTCTCGGACGCTCCGTCGCGTTCACGTCCGACGCCAAGGCCAAGTGGGGCGTCCTCTGGCTGCGCTGGCGCGAGTTCAACCGCTTCTGGGCCCAGCTGATCCGCTGGACGCTCCGGAGCGGCACACGCAGCGACACGGTCGCCATCGTCGAGCGCCGCGAGAACATGGGCGAGATCGTCGTGGACGCCGTCGACCCCAAGGGCGAGTTCATCAACTTCCTGGACTCCCAGGTGGGCGTGGTTGCGCCGAACCGCGAGCGGATCGTGATCGACCTCGAGCAGGTCGGTCCCGGGAAGTACCGCGGCCGGTTCCCGGCGGCGCAGGAAGGCGTCTACCTGGTGGGCATGGCCCAGCGCCGGAACGACCGGGTCGTTGGTTCGCAGCTCGCGGGACTGGTGGTACCGTACGCTCAGGAGCTTCGCGATCTCGGAGTCGACGAGACCCTCCTGCGCGAGCTGGCGGAGCTGACGGGCGGGTCGGCGCTCGCGAAGCCAGAGGACGCGTTTTTGACGGCGCGGCGGCAGTCGCGCATCGCGGTCGAGATTTGGCCGTGGCTGGTGGGGCTGGTCGCGCTGATGCTCGTGCCGGACGTCGCGCTGCGTCGCATCGGTCCCGGCGCGTTCTCGCGGGTGGCCCTGTTCATTCGCCGGAGGCTCCGGGTGAGGGAGGTGCCCTGATGCGCGGACTCGACCGACGGTCGCGGCTCCTCGCAATGGCTGCGATCCTCCTCACGCTGGTCGTCGCGAGCGGAGCGGATGCGGCCGACCCGAAGCTCCGCGTGGTCTTGATCGTGCCGTTCGACGCGACGGGGCTCGAACGGGAGGAGCAGTGGGCGGCCGAGGGGATCGCGCAGATCCTGACCCTCGGCCTCGCGCAGCATCCGACGTTCGTTCAGACCGAGCGCGCGCGCTTGCGCAGCATGGGGCACAGTGACGTCTGGGGCGAGGCCGTCCTCACCCAAGCGGCGCGCGCGGTGCGCGCCGACGCCGTCCTCTTCGGTCGCATCGAGCGTCGGGGGACCGATCTGGCGGTGCTCCCGCAGCTCCTGGAGGTGAAGTCCGGAGGGACCGACGTCGTCACGCTCGACCCCCTGACCACGCCGTCGGGCGAGCTGCTCGGCCGCCTCGCGGCGCTGCCGGTGGCGTACGCGCGTGCGCTCCGCGTCACCCTGAGCGACGCCGACGCGGCCCGCATCGACAAGGCCTCGCGACCGACGCGGTCGCTTCGGGCGTTCGAGTTCTTCGCGCGGGGCCAGGTCGCGGCGATGCGCGGCGACCAGGAGAGCAACGAGGCAGCGGTCGACCTCCTGTCGCGCGCGATCGAAGCCGATCCGAGCTTCGTGGTGGCGCACTACACGCTCGGCGTCGTTCACTCCGCGCTCGGCAACCGCTGGAAGGCCGCCGCGCAGTTCCGCGCGTCGGCGCAGCTCGACGCACAGTATCCGGAGCCGATGAAGGCGCTCGGCGACCTGTACCTCTCCCAGCCGCGGCGCCTGTTTGATCAGGCGATCGAGGCGTACGTCAAGGCCATCGAGCTCCGACCGTTCTTCGCCGACGCCTACGTCGGACTCGGCGACGCCAAGGCGGCGAAGAGCGACGTCGACGGGGCGATCGCCGCCTACCAGAAGGCGCTCGTCTACAACCCGGTCAACCCGCGCGTTCACATGAGCCTCGGCCGGATCTACTACGGGGAGAAGGGTCTCTACTACGAAGCGGTCACCGCGTACAAGAAGGCGATCGACCTCGATCCGCACTCGGTCGAAGCGCGCATGGGTCTCGGCGAGGTCTACGAGGAGAAGGGCCTCTACAAGGAGGCGATCGAGGAGTACCGGCGCGTCATCGAGATCGACGGCAAGCACACCGGCGGCATGTACAATCTCGCGCTCGTCTACGAAAAGGTCGACCCTCGAGCCGCGATCGCCCAGTGGGAGCGCTACATCGAGCTCGCCTCGCCGCTGGCGACGGAAAAGGACTGGGTCGACGTCGCCCGCCAGCATCTGAGGAAACTGAAAAGTCAGATCAAGGACTAGCGCGCAGCGCGCCTCGTGCCCCGTGCGAGTCGTTTACGGGGGCCTCACCCTGAATGTATGCCGGACACCGTCGGGCCGACGGGTATCATGGCCTGAGCAGTGGCGAAGCCTGGGCCTTCGGAGGATGGTGTGGACGAGCTGAGAAAGGATCCGACGCGCGGCCGTTGGGTCCTGATCCGCCCGAAGGCGAAGCCGTCCAGGTCGACGGATTGTCCGTACTGTCCAGGCGCTGAGCATCTGACCGGACCGGAGATCGCCGCGTATCGTCCAGAGGGCCCGAACGCCAACGGCCCGGGGTGGACGGTGCGGGTCGTGCCGGAGCCCGACGCGTACTTCCGCATCGAGTGGGAGCTTGTACGAGAGGGCGTCGGGATGTTCGACATGATCAACCCCCGCGGCGCCAGCGAGCTGGTCGTGGAGTCGCCGCGCCATGACGACACGCTGGCGACGATGGAGCCCCACCACGTCGAGTCGGTGCTGTGGATGTACCGCGACCGGCTCGTCGACTTGAAGCGCGACGGCCAGATCCGCGACATCCTCGTCTCACGCCGGCACAAGAAGCCGGGGGTGGCGCCGCATCATCCGTACTCGCGGGTGACCGCGATCCCGATCGTGTTCGACGAGATGCGCCGCGAGCTCCGCGAGGCGCGCGAGTACTACCAGTACAAGCGCCGCTGCCTCTACTGCGACATCGTCCGCCAGGAGATCGGCGCCGAGGAGCGCGTGGTGCGACTCACGGCGGCCTTCGCCGCGATCGTTCCGTATGCGCCGCGCGTGCCGCATGAGACGTGGGTCGTGCCGCGACAGCACGACTGCTCGTTCGAGGAGGCGCTGAAGGGGGAGACCGCCGCCGACCTTGCGCGTCTGCTCAGCGACTACTTCCGTACGCTCGAGCGTGAATTCGGCGACCCCGGGTACGAGCTGGTGCTCCACACCGCGCCCAATCTCCGGTCGCGGATCCTCCAGGGCGATTGGGCGACGATTCGCGACGATTATCACTGGCACATCGAGATCACGCCCGAGCGGGAGCGCGCGAACCGTATCGGCGGCATCTACATCAATGAGACGCCACCGGAAGTCTCGGCGGCGGCGCTGCGGCGCGCCTGGCCCGATCAGGGATAGAGGCCGCGGACCTTGTAGCCCTCCGCCACCCGGCGGATGCCTTCCATGAGCGCGGCCGTCCGGAGATCGACACCCTCCTTGGTCGCGAGCGCCCACACCCGGTTGAAGGCCCGCGTCATCACTTCTTGAAGCCGCGACGTGATCTCGCTCTCGCGCCAGAAGTAGTACTGGAGTCCCTGCACCCACTCGAAATACGACACGATCACGCCGCCGGCGTTGGCGAGGATGTCGGGGATGACGGTGACGCCGCGGTCGCGCAGGATCACGTCGGCCTCCGGCGTCGTCGGCCCGTTGGCGCCCTCGGCGACAATGGTGGCCTTGATCCGATCGGCGTTGTCCTCGCGGAGCTGCGATCCGATCGCCGCCGGAATCAGGATGTCGCACGGCTGCTCGAGGATCTGCGTGTTCGAGATCGGCTCGGTATCGGGGAACCCGCCGACGCCACCGGTGGCGGCGACGTGGGCCTCGAGCTGTCGGATGTCGAGCCCCTTCGCGTTCCAGATCCCGCCCTTGACGTCGCTGACCCCCGTGACCACACAGCCCTCGCGCCAGAGGAGCCGAGCCGCCACCCCGCCAACGTTGCCGAACCCCTGCACGACGACCTTCTGGTCGCGCAGCTGCTGGCCGAGGACCCGCGTTGCCTGGTAGAGCGCGTACACGATCCCACGCCCCGTCGCCTCGCGGCGGCCGGCGGAGCCGCCCACGATCAGCGGCTTGCCCGTGACGACCCCGGGTACGCTCTTGCCCTGGGTCATCGAGTAGGTGTCCATCATCCACGCCATCGTTTGCTCGTCGGTGCCGAGATCTGGAGCCGGGATGTCCAGATCGGGACCGATCAGCAGCATGATCTCGGTGGTGTACCGCCGGGTCAGATGCTCGCGCTCTCGGGCAGACATCGCCCGGGGATTGCAGGTCACCCCACCTTTGGCGCCGCCGTACGGCAGGCCCACCAGGGCACACTTCCAGCTCATCAGCATCGCGAGGGCCGTGACCTCCCCGAGGTTCACCTCGAGGTCGTATCGGAGGCCACCCTTGGTCGGGCCGAGTACCGTGCTGTGGTGGACTCTATACCCCTGGAAAACCTGGGTTTTTCCATCGTCCATCCGAACCGGGATCGAGACGATGAGAGCGCGCCGGGGGTGCCGAAGCCTCTCGTGAATGTCGGGCTCCAGCTGGAGTTTTCCTGCCACGCGATCGAGCTGGGCCAGGGCCGTCCGGTACAGGTGGGACTCGAACTCGGTTTTCTCGGTCATGTCGGGCCTTTCCGGTTGACGGCAGCCGATACTAGTGTGAGAATGCGACTGAAAAGGTCGCCGATCAAATTGGTCGGGGACAAGGACCTTGCTTCTACAAGGGATTCGATCGGAACGAGGGTCAGCACACGATGCTCCGCTTCACCAAGCGCGCCGATTACGGGCTGATGGCGATTCATTATATCGCCGTCCACGACGAGCTCGGTGCCGTCAGTGCCAAGCGGATCGCTGAGGAATTCGCCATTCCGCCGGAGCTGCTCGCAAAGATCCTGCAGCGCCTGGCGAAGCGCCGGCTGATCGTCAGCCAGAACGGCCCCAAGGGGGGCTACGTGCTGACGCGCCATCCGAACGACATCTCGGTCGGCGAGGTCGTCCGGGCCCTCGAGGGACCCATCAGCATCGTGAGCTGTCTCGACCACAGCGGTTGCCCGCAGGAGCAGCGCTGCAACTTACGACGACCCGTGCAGAAGCTCCAGTCGTCGATCAGTCGGCTGCTCGATACGATGAGCCTGGCCGAGCTGACTAACCAGGACACGCCCGAAGTGGTGTCGATCAAGTGATCACGCGAGACGGAGAGGGCCGATGGCGCTGAAGTTCCCGATCTTCATGGATGCGCAGTCCACGACGCCGGGGGATCCGCGGGTGGTCGAGGCGATGATCCCCTACTTCACCGAGAAGTTCGGTCACGCCGCGAGCCGTAACCACTCCTTCGGCTGGGAGGCGGAAGCCGGGGTGGATCGCGCGCGCGAGCAACTGGCCAAGATCATCGGCGCCCGGGACCCGAAGGAAATCGTGTTCACCTCGGGCGGGACCGAATCGATCAACCTCGCGATCAAGGGCGTCGCCGAAATGTACCGTGAGAAGGGCAATCACATCGTCACCACCGTCATCGAGCAGCGGGCGAGCCTCGACGTCTGCAAGCGGCTCGAGCGTCACGGCTACGAGGTGACGTACGTCCCGGTGCGACCCGACGGGCTCGTGGAGCTCGAGGCGATCCAGAAGGCGATCACCGACCGAACGATCCTCATCTCGGTCATGGTCGCGAACAACGAAGTCGGCACGATCCAGGATATCGCGGCGATCGGCCGGCTCGCCAAGGAGAAAGGGATCATCTTCCACGCCGATGGAACGCAGGCGGTCGGCAAGATCCCCCTGAACGTGGAGACGATGGGGATCGACCTGCTGTCGTGCACCGCCCACCTGATCTATGGTCCCAAAGGGGTCGGCGCGCTGTACGTGCGGCGCAAGGGGCCGCGGGTGCGTATCGCGCCGCTCATCGACGGTGGCGGCCACGAGCGCGGGATGCGCTCCGGAACGCTGCCGGTGCCGCTGATCGTCGGCTTCGGACGGGCGGCCGAGATCTGCGGCGAGGTCATGGCCGAGGAGAGCGCTCGGCTCGCGAAGCTACGCGATCGGTTGCAAGACATGATCCTCTCCAATGTCGACGAGGCGTTCCTCAACGGGCACCCGGAGCGGCGGCTGCCGCACAACCTGAATATCTCGTTCGCGTACGTCGAGGGTGAGTCGGTGCTGATGGGGCTGAACAAGGAGACCGCGCTCTCCTCGGGCTCGGCGTGCACCTCGTCGACGCTGGAGCCGTCGTACGTGATTGGTGCGCTCGGGGCGAGTGCCGAGCTCGCCCATTCGTCGATCCGGTTCAGCCTGCATCGGTTCACCACCGAGGAAGAAGTCGAACATGTCGGGGCGCGGACGATCGAGGTCGTCAAGCGCTTGCGGGAGATGTCGCCGCTGTACGAGCTGGCGAAAGAGGGCGTGGATCTGAAGTCCATCCGCTGGAAGGCCGAGTAAGGGGGTTGAGCCATGGCGTATAGCGAGAAGGTCGTCGACCACTACAACAACCCGCGCAACGTTGGGTCCTTCGCCAAGGACACGCCGGGGTTGGGGACGGGGCTCGTCGGCGCGCCGGAATGCGGCGACGTCATGAAGCTCCAGATCAAGGTGAACCTCGACACCGGCGTGATCGAGGACGCCAAGTTCAAGACGTTCGGGTGCGGCAGCGCCATCGCATCGTCGAGCCTGGCCACCGAGTGGCTGAAGGGCAAGACGGTCGACGAGGCGTCCAAGATCAAGAACACGGACATCGTGAACGAGCTCAAGCTGCCGCCGGTCAAGATCCACTGCTCGGTGCTGGCGGAGGACGCGATCAAGGCGGCGCTGGCGGACTACCGCGAGAAGCACGCGGCGGCGGACGCCGAGGCGTCCACGTAGGGGACGGGAGGAGAGGGTTCTATGGCCGTTGCTCTGTCGGAGGCTGCGGTGCACCAGGTGAAGGAGCTCAAGCAGGCTCAGAACCTGCCCAACACGGTGTTTCTGAGAATGGGCGTGAAGGGCGGAGGGTGCTCGGGCATGTCGTACTCGCTGGAGTTCGACAGCGAGATCGGGCCGCACGACAAGGAGTTCGAGATCGACGGGATCAAGGTCGTCGTGGACAAGAAGAGCTACCTGTACCTGAACGGCACGACCCTCGACTACGTCCGGCAGGGGCTGACGGGCGGCTTCACGTTCGTCAACCCCAACGCGAAGTCGAGCTGTGGATGCGGCACGTCGTTTTCGGCGTAGCCGGGTCCTCCAGCGACAGAGAACGGGCCCGGCGAAGGGCCCGTTCGTATTTTTGAGGTCACGAGGGGAGATGGACCACTTCGAGGTGTTCGGGCTGCCGCGCCGGCTCGCGATCGACGGCGCCGAGCTGCAGCGAAAGTTCTACGAGCTCTCGCGGCGCTACCACCCGGACTTTCACCAGGCGGCCCCGCCCGAGCAGCAGGCCCAGGCGCTGGAGGCGTCCGCGCGGCTCAACGCCGCGTACCGGGCGCTCCGGGATCCGATCGCGCGGATCGAGTATCTGGTCCGCCTCGAGGAGGGCCGCGAAACAAAGGAAGGCGCCGCCGTGAAGCCAAAGGCGCCGCCCGAGCTGCTCGAGGAGATGTTCGAGATCCAGGAGTCGCTGCAGGAAGCCAAGGCATCCAACCGATCGTCGGGGCGGGATCCCGGCGCGCGGGCGACGCTCGCCGGCCAGCGCGATCGATTGGTGGCGCGTTACCGGGACGAAGAAGCTCGACTCCGCGGACCGCTCAGCGCGGCGTGGGACGACGGCGTGCCCGCCGAACGGGGACGCGCCATCGCCGGCTTCAAGGACGCGCTGGCGGTGCGGGCGTATCTCCGCACCGTGATCGACGACATCGACCAGGCGCTCGGAGAGGCTGAGGAGGGACATGTCTCGCATCGTCGGCATTGACCTGGGAACGACCAACAGCCTGATCGCGTACGTCGACGAGAAGTCCGGGCTTCCCAGGGTGATCCCCGACCGTGACGGCAACGTGCTCCTGCCGTCGGTGGTCTCGTTCTCGGGTGACGGAGTTCTAGTGGGCGCCGCCGCGAGGCGGCAGCTCGTGCGTCGGCCCGCGGCGACCGTCTACTCGGTGAAGCGCCTGATGGGCCGCGGCTACGATGACGTGAAGGAAGAGCTCCGCTACCTGCCGTTCAAGGTGCTCCCGGGCGAGGGAATCGTGAAGATCGCGATCGGGAGCCGCGAGATCACGCCGCCGGAGGTCTCGGCGATCGTGCTCCGGTCGCTCAAGGAGCGCGCCGAGGCGCACTTCGGCGAGCCCATCGCGAAGGCCGTCGTCACGGTGCCCGCCTACTTCAACGACGGTCAGCGTCAGGCGACCAAGGACGCCGGGCGCATCGCCGGGCTCGACGTGGTGCGGATTCTCAACGAGCCGACGGCCGCGTCGCTCGCCTACGGGCTGCAGCGCATCCACGAGGGCGTGGTGGCCGTCTACGACCTGGGCGGCGGCACGTTCGACATCTCGATCCTCCGCGTGAAGGAGGGCGTCTTCGAGGTCCTGGCGACCAACGGCAACACCCATCTGGGCGGCGACGACTTCGACCGGGCGATCGTGCTGTGGCTCCTCGACGACATCCGCACCAGGCACGGGGCCGATCTCGGAAGCGACCCTGAGGCGCTGCAGGAGCTTCGGCTCGCCGCCGAGGCCGCCAAGATCCGCCTCTCGGCCGACGATCGGACCACGCTGACGATTCCGTTCGACGCGTTCACCTATCACCGTGAGATCACCCGCGCCGAGCTGGACGGACTGATCGAGCAGCTGGTCGACTCGACGCTGCTGCCGTGCCGGATGGCCCTCGCCGACGCCGGACTGGCGCCAGCGGACATCGACGAGGTCGTCCTGGTGGGCGGGTCGACACGGGTGCCGCTGGTCCGACGGCGCGTGCACGAGCTGTTCGGCAAGGCCCCGCACAGCCAGCTCAACCCGGACGAGGTGGTGGCGCTGGGCGCGGCGGTGCAGGCGCGGATCTTGGCCGGCGGCATCACGAACATGCTGCTGCTGGACGTCACCCCGCTGTCGCTCGGCATCGAGACGCTCGGGGGGATCGTCAGCGTCCTGATCCCGCGCAACACCACGATCCCCACGCACGCGCGCGAGATGTTCACCACGTCCGTGGACGGCCAGCGCGTCGTCGACATGCACGTGGTCCAGGGCGAGCGTGAGCTCGCCAAGGACTGCCGCTCGCTGGCCCGCTTCGAGCTGTCGGGCGTCGACCCGATGCCGGCCGGAATGCCGAAGATCGAAGTGGTGTTCCTGATCGATGCCAACGGCATCCTCCAGGTGACCGCCACCGAGCTCCGCACCGGGAAGGCCGCCGCGATCGAGGTCCGCCCGGCGTACGGGCTCTCGGAGGCCGACGTCGAGCGGATGGTCGAGGAGTCGTTCACCTACGCCGAGGCGGACGTGGAGGCGCGGCTGCTGATCGAGGCGCGGAACGAGGCGGACATCGTCATCACCCACGTCGAGCGGGCGCTCCGCCAGGGCGAGGCGCTGGTCGGCGACGACGAGCGCCAGACGATCGGCGCGGCGCTGGAGGCGCTGCGGCGGGCCCGCGCGACCGAGGATCGGGAGCTCATCCGCGAGGCGACCACCGCGATGAACCGGGCCACCGAACACCTCGCCGAGGTCATGATGGACGCGGCCCTCAAGGCGGCGCTGGCGAGCCGGCGGGCCGATCGGGTGCTGGAGAAGTAATGGCGGTCCACAAGGTGACGTTTCTGCCGCTCGACGTGACGGTGGAGGTCGACGACGAGAACTACCCGCTGGCCGACCACGGCAAGCCCGGCTCGCTCCTCGATATCGCGCTCGCCAAGGGGATCCACCTCGAGCACAACTGCGGCGGCAGCTGCGCCTGCACGACCTGTCACGTGATCGTGAAGGAGGGCGAGGAGAACCTGTCCGAGATGCAATCGGACGAGGAGGACCGGCTGGACATGGCGGAGGGGTTGACGATCCACTCGCGGCTCGGCTGCCAGGCTATCGTCCGGGGCAACGTCGTCGTGGAGATTCCGAAGTGATCGGCTGGCGGGACACCGAGGACATCGCGATCGCGCTCAGCGAGAACCATCCGGCGCTCGACCCTCTGACGGTGCGCTTCACCGATCTCCATCGCTGGGTGATCGAGCTGCCGGGCTTCGGCGACGACCCGAAGGGATCCAACGAGAAGATTCTCGAGGCGATCCAGATGGCGTGGCTGGACGAGTATCGGAACCGGTAGGGCCGGTGCGCCTACCAGGTCACGACGCGATCGGCAGCGAAGATGAGGTCCAGAAGGTGCGCGTACGAAAGATCGGCGTCGAGACGGCGAAGGACGACCGCGGCCGGGAGATCCGGCGTCGGGTTCCCGGGCAGGACGACCACCGTGACGTGGTCGCCGGCCCGCACGTGCTGATCGATCACCGTGCGGGCCAGTGCGGCGTCTCCGCTCTTGAGCAGATGGAGCACCGCGGCCATCAGAAGACCAGAACGCGGCGGGCGCTCCGGACGAGACCGGCGGCCTCGTCGCGGCTCACGGGGACGACCGGGTGGGCGTCGGCGTTCCAGGTCGCGTGGGCCGGGATCGCGTCGGCGTCGACGTGGAACGGGACGCCGAGCGCCTTGAGGTTCGCGCGAAATCTCGCGATGTCGTCGCCGTCGACGAGCTCGTCGGTGTCCTCGTCGAGCAGGTGGGTGCCGGGCCCCAGCAGCACGAAGGTCACCGCATTCTCGCCGGCCACGATGCCGAGCCCGATGCGCATCGCCTCGTTCGCGCGGTGCGACGCGCGCGGATCGGTCGAGATCACCAGAACGACCGGGGAGCTGTCGACCACGGAGTCAGTTGAGCGCGACGAAGCGATCGGTGGCGTTGATCAAGTCGGTCAGCACGACGAGACCGCAGTACGTCACGCTGTCCGCGTCGCGCAGCGGAATCCGGCGCTTCTGGCAGCCGTAGGCGCACACGAACAGCTTTCCGCCGCGCTCCGGCAGCGCGCGGATGCGCGGGTCGTCGAGCGCGCGGACGCCGTCGTCGATGAGGTAGAGGTAGAGGTCCACGCCGCGGTCCAGCGCCGCCTGCGACAGCCCCACCGCGGTCTCGAGGTTGGCGTGCTCGGGCCCGGTCGACAGGAGCACACCGAGCTTCTTCTTCGCGAGATCCATCGCGAAGTGAGCGTAGCATCGTAAAAAATGGAGAGCAAGCCGATGAACCGACGAGTGTACCTGGATCACAACGCGTCGACACCGGTCCACCCCGAGGTCGTCGCGGAGATGCTCCCATACTTCACCGAGCTGTACGGGAATCCCTCGAGCATCCACGCGTTCGGGCGTGAGGCGCGGGAAGGAATGGATCTCGCGCGCGAGCGCGTCGCGCGCTTCCTCAAGGTCTCGCCGCAAGAGATCGTGTTCACCTCGGGGGGGACCGAGTCCGACAACTTCGGCGTGAAGGGGCTCGCGTGGGCCCGCGGGCGGGGACACCTGATCACCTCGCAGGTCGAGCATCACGCGATCCTCCGCACCTGTCGGGCCCTCGAGGCCCAGGGCTTCGATCTGACCTGCGTCTCCGTCGACGAGTTCGGAATGGTGGATCCGGACGAGATCCGCCGCGCGATCCGCCCCGACACGGTGGCGATCAGCATCATGCACGCGAACAGCGAGGTGGGAACGATCCAGCCGATCGCGGCGATCGGCCGCATCGCGCGGGAGCACGGCGTCCCGTTCCACGTCGACGCGGTGCAGACATTCGGCAAGCTGCCGCTCGACGTCGATGCCCTCGGGATCGACGCGCTCTCGTTCTCGGCCCACAAGATCTACGGCCCGAAGGGCGTCGCCGGGCTGTTCGTTCGCAAGGGCACCAAGATGGTCGCGGTCCAGCACGGCGGCGAACACGAGCGGCGCCGACGGGCGGGGACCGAGAACCTGCCGGGCATCGTCGGACTGGGTAAGGCGGTCGAGGTCCGGGCCCGCGACATGCAGGCCGAGGCCGAGCGGGTCACCGCGCTCCGCGACCGGCTGTGGCAGGGCGTGCGCGCGCGCGTGCCCGAGGTGAGGCTATCCGGCCATCCCACGGAGCGCCTTCCCGGGACCGCCAGCCTGCTGTTCCGTCACGTGGAGTCCGAGTCGATCGTCCTCGGTCTCGACCTCAAGGGAATCGGAGTGTCGGCCGGCTCGGCGTGCACGTCGGGCAACGTCGAACCCTCGCACGTCCTGGTCGCGATGGGAGTCCCGCTCGACTGGGCGATGGGTTCGGTGCGGTGCTCGCTTGGTCGCTCGACCACGGCCGAGGACATCGACTACGTCGTCGAATGCCTCGAGCCGCTCGTGCGGAAGCTGCGGCAGGCGATGCCCGTCGGGGCTGCATGAGATACAGCTCGACGCTCGTCGACCACTTCCTGAATCCCCGGAACGCCGGCATCATGCGCGAGCCGGACGGGGTCGGTGAAGACGAGTACGCGGGGTGCGGCGACCTGGCCCGGTTCTTTCTGAGGGTCCGCGACGGGCGCGCCGTGGAGATTCGCTTCCAGACGTACGGCTGCGGCCCCACGATCGCGGCGGCGAGCGTCGCCAGCGAGCTCTACCGCGGGCGCCTCGTCGGTGACCTGTGCGCGGTGGAGGGGGCCGAGATCGAGCGAGCGCTCGACGGGCTTCCCCAGGACCGCCGGCACGCCGCCGACGTCGCCGCCGGCGCGCTGCGGGCGGCGGCGGCCCAGTACCGGGCGCGGCAGGGCTGAGGAATGTTCGACGCGGTCCGCCGTGACATCAGGGCGGTGCTCGCGCGGGATCCGGCCGCCCGCTCCTCCCTCGAGGTCGTGCTGTGCTACCCGGGCGTGCACGCGCTCTTCTTCCATCGGCTCGCCCACGCGATCTGGCAGCGTGGCTGGACCACACCCGCGCGGTTCCTGTCGCACGTGGGCCGATTCCTCACCGGCATCGAGATCCATCCGGCCGCGAAGCTCGGGCCCGGGCTCTTCATCGACCACGGCATGGGTGTGGTGATCGGCGAGACCGCGGAAGTTGGGGAGAACGTCACGCTGCTCCAAGGCGTGACCCTCGGTGGGACCAGTCTCCGGCGGGGCAAGCGCCATCCGACCCTCGGCGACAACGTCGTCGTCGGGGCCGGCGCGAAGATCATCGGCGCCTTCAAGATCGGCGACGGCAGCCGCATCGGCGCCGGGTCCGTGGTGGTGCGCGAGGTGCCGACGAACTCCGTCGTCGTGGGCGTTCCGGGCCGGGTAACATACCGCGATGGGCAACGGGTCGCGGGGGAGATCGACCTGGACCAGACGGATCTCCCGGATCCGCTGAGCAAAGCGATCGAGCAGCTCGTCGAGCGGATCCGATCGCTCGAGGGCGAGCTCGAGACGCTCAGGAAGAAAGTCGAGGAGGAACGCGCGTGAATGCCAAGGACACACTGAGCCTCAAGGAAGCGTCGACGTACCTCGGAATGGACGAGAGGACGCTCGCGTCGCTCGCCTCCGAGCGGCGCATCCCGTCGGTCCAGCTCGACGGCGCCTGGATCTTCTCGAAGAAGTCGATCGACAAGTGGCGGAGCCTCCAAGTGCGGCGCCCGTGATCCCGCGCGAACACGCCTGGTCGATCCTCACCGAGTTCACCAAGAGCGACAGCCTCCGGAAGCACGCCCGCGCGGTCGAGGCCTCGATGCGCGCCTACGCCGGCCGCTACGGCGAAGACCTCGATGCGTGGGGTGTGGCGGGCATGCTTCACGATTTCGACTACGAGATGCACCCGGCGGCGCCCCGCCACCCCTTGAAGGGCGCCGAGATCCTCCTGTCGCGGGGCGTTCCAGGGGAGATCGGTGCGCGCGATCCTGGCGCACGCGGACTACAGTGGCGTGCCCCGTGTTTCCCGGCTGGATCGCGCGCTCTACGCCTGCGACGAGCTCTCTGGATTTGTCCACGCGGTCGCGCTCGTGCGGCCCGGGAGGGTGATCGCCGGCCTCGAGCCGCCGTCGGTCCGGAAGAAGCTCAAGGACAAGGGGTTCGCGCGCACCGTCAACCGTGACGACGTCTACCGCGGCGCCTCCGAGCTCGGCGTCGACCTCGACGAGCACATCGCGTTCGTCGTCTCGGCGCTGACGGACGTCGCGCCAGAGATCGGTCTCAGCCGCGGCTGACGCTGTGCCCCGGGCGATCGCCCACGTCGACATGGACGCGTTCTACGCGTCGATCGAGCAGAGGGATCGTCCCGAGTTGCGTGGACGCCCCGTGATCGTCGGCGCCAGCCCCGGTGGTCGCGGCGTCGTCTCGGCGGCCTCCTACGAGGCGCGTCCCTACGGCGTCCGCTCGGCGATGCCGATCAGCCGAGCGGCGAGGCTCTGCCCGCACGCCGCGTTCCTGCCGGTGGACATGGTCAAGTACCAGCGGGTGTCGGTCCAGGTCATGGGGATCCTCGCGGACTTTTCGCCGCTGGTGGAGCCCGTGTCGATCGACGAGGCGTTCGTCGACCTGACCGGAACCGAGCCGCTCTTCGGCGCCCCGGTCGACGCGGTTCGGTTGATCAAGCAGCGGATCCGGACGGAGACCGCGCTGACCGCGTCGGCCGGGCTCGCGGCGAACAAATTCGTGGCGAAGGTCGCCTCCGAGCTCGGGAAGCCCGACGGGCTCGTCGTGGTGGAGGCGGGTGACGAGGCCCGCTTCCTGGGCGTCTTGCCGGTCGAGCACCTGTGGGGCGTCGGGCGGGTGATGTCGAAGGAGCTCCGCGAGCTCGGCTTCACGACCATCGCCCAGCTGCAGAAGGCGCCGCGCGCGGTGCTGGCCAAGAAGTTCGGCAAGCACGGGGAGGCGCTCGCCGACCTCGCCTACGGGCGCGACGAGCGGCCGGTCGAGCCGTTCGGCGTTCCGAAATCGATCGGCGCGGAGGAGACCTTCGGCGTGGACTGCACGGACCACGAGCGTTTGCGGACGACGCTGCGGGCTCAGGCGGAGCGGGTCGCCGCCGAGCTGAGGGAAGGCGGCTTCTCGGCCGCCCGCGTGACCCTCAAGCTCCGGCTGGCGCCGTTCGAGACGCACACGCGGAGCGCGACCGGGGAGCGCACCCAGGACGGTCTCGAGCTCTACCGGCGTGCGGCGGCGCTGCTCGAGCGCGAGCGGCTCACGCGACCGATTCGCCTGATCGGGCTCTCCGCGTCGAGGCTGGGCCCGTCGGGAACCGGGCAGCTCGACCTCCTGGACCCGGCGGCGCTCCGGCGCGAGCGGCTGGCCCGGGTGGTCGATCGGCTCACCGCGAGATACGGCGAGGGAACCGTGATCCCGGCGGCGCTGTTGGGTGAACGGGGGCGACCGACTGCGCTATAATGCGCGCCACTGTGCGGGCGCATTCGCGGGTCGGCAGACCCTCGCATTCGTCGTGATCTTACGAGGGAGGACACCTTCATGAAGAGCAGGCTGGCCGTAGTGCTCGCGGCCGCGTTGCTGCTGGCGGCGGCGCCCGCGATCGCCCAGAAGACGCCCGGCGTGACGGACGCCGAGATCGTCATCGGGCTCACGATGCCGCTGTCGGGCCCGGCCGCGGCCTGGAGCAACACCGGTGTGGCGATGGAAGCGTGGGCGAAGTACGTGAACGACCAGGGCGGCATCCACGGCCGGAAGCTCAAGGTCGTCATGAAGGACGACGGTTACAACCCGGGCCGCGCCGTCGCGAACCTCGAGGAGATGAAGGAACAGGTCTTCATGAGCGTCGGGCTGCTCGGCTCGGCGATCCTGCAGGCCTCGAAGGACAAGCTCGCGGAGTTCAAGCTGCCGACGATCAACCCGTACGGCAACCCGGCGATCTGGGCGAAGCAGCCGAAGGACAAGCTGCGCTACGTGTTCGTGGCCTACACGGACTACAACGATGAGGGCGACTTCCTGGTGACCCACGCCGTCGGCAAGCTCGGCGCGCAGAAGATCGCGCTGTTCTACCAGAACGACGAGTACGGCAAGGGTGGCCTCGAGGGCGTGAACCGCGGCCTCAAGGGGCTCGGCGGCAAGGGCTCGCTCGTGACGTCGGTCGCGTACGAGCTGACCGATCGCGAGCTCGGCACCCACGCGCTCAAGCTGAAGGACTCCGGGGCGGACACCGTCATCTTCTACTCGACGATCACGCACGGCGCCAACGTCATCAAGGAGATGGCCAAGGTCGGCTATCGGCCGAAGATCGTGTCGTCGTTCCCGCTCGGTGACTACCTGATCATGTACCGGCTGCTGGGTGAGCTGTGGGAAGGTGCCCACTTCACCGCGCTCAACGCCGCCGCGGCGGCCGGCGATCCGGCCGCCAAGCCGATCCTCGAGATCCTGAACAAGTACGAGCCCAAGCTCGTCGGCAAGGAGAACACCGCCCTGGCGGGAGCGAGCGCGCTGCTGCTCGCCATCGAGGGGCTCAAAAAGGCCGGGAAGAACCTGACCCGCGAGTCCTACGTCGAGGCGATGGAGCAGGTCAAGGGGTTCACGGTGATGGGGTTGACGCCGCCGATCACCTTCGGCCCGGGCCGGCGCCACGGGCTCAACGCCGTGCGCATGCTGCGGGCGGTGAAGGCCGCCGACAACTCGTACGTCGAGGTCGTGCCGCCGCAGATCTTCCAGCCGCACTTCTAGGATCCGGCATCGGCGCGGGTGGGCGACGCCGCTCGCCCGCGCCCTGACCCAATGGGCGACCTGCTCGAAGTCCGGAACGTCTCGCTCAGCTTCGGCGGGATCAACGCGCTCCAGAATGTTCACGTCGGGATTGCCGAGGGCGAGACGCTAGCCATCATCGGCCCCAACGGGTCGGGCAAGACGTCGCTGTTCAACTGCATCACCGGGATCTATCACCCCACCGCCGGGTCGATCGCCTTTCGCGGCGAGTCGCTCCTCGGGCGTTCGCCCGACGCGGTGACGAAGCTCGGCGTGGCCCGAACGTTCCAGAACCTGCGCCTCTTCCACAACATGTCCGTGCTCGACAACCTGATGGTCGGGCGCCATCTCCACTTCCAGAAGAACTTCCTGGCGGCCGTCCTGCGCCTGCGGGGCGAGGAGATCCTTCACCGTCGCCGGTGTGAGGAGATCGTCGAGTTCCTGAACCTGGAGCCCGTCCGCAAGAGCCGCGTCGCCGACTGCTCCTACGGCGTCCAGAAGCGCGTGGAACTGGGGCGCGCGCTCGCGACCGAGCCGAAGCTGCTCCTGCTCGACGAGCCGGTGTCGGGGCTCACGCAAGAAGAAAAGGAGGAGTTCGCGTACTGGATCCACGAGATCCGCGGGCGATTCGGGATCACCATCCTGCTGGTCGAACACGACCTGCGCGTCGCCTCGCGGCTGGCGGGCCGTATGGTGGCGCTCGACCACGGCGTGAAGATCGCCGAGGGAACGCCGGCCGAGGTGCAGCGCCATCCCGAAGTGGTCAGGGCCTACCTCGGTGAGTGAGACGCTCCTGAGAGTTGCATCGATCGAGACGCTCTACTTCGACCGGATCTACGCCCTGTTCGGCGTGTCGCTCGAGATCCACGAGGGCGAGATCTTCACGGTCCTGGGCCCGAACGGCGCCGGCAAGACGACCCTGCTGCGCACGATCGCGGGGCTGCTCAAGGACCAGCCCAAGAAGGGTGAGATCGTGTTCGGCGGCCGGCGGATCGACGGATGGCAGCCGGAGGCCGTCGCGCGGCTCGGCATCGTCTACGTCCCCGAGGACCGTGGGCTCTTCAAGGAGCTGACGGTCGCGGAGAACCTGAAGCTCGGTCTCTGGGGCCGACACGACGAGGGCGTGAAGGGGGACCTCGCGTTCGTCTACGGGATGTTCCCGATCCTCAGCGAGCGCGCGCGGCAGCAGGCCGAGACGCTCTCGGGCGGCGAGCAGCAGATGCTGGCCCTGGGCCGGGCGATGCTGCGGCGGCCGCGCCTCTTGATGCTCGACGAGCCGTCGCTGGGACTGGCGCCCCGTATCGCCCGAACGGTCTACGACGCGCTCGCGACGATCGCGCAGCGGGGGACGACGATCTTGTTGGTCGAGCAGAACGCGCGGCTGGCGCTCGGCGTCGCGCGTCGGGGGGCGATCCTGGAGGCCGGGCGCGTGGTGCTGGAGGGGACGGCCCGCGAGCTCGCCGATGACGAGAACGTGCGCGAGGTCTATCTGGGCATCGGCGTCGCCGAGGCGAGCACGAAGGGCTGGCGGCTCTATCGCAAAAGAAGGAGATGGTGATGGCCACCGTGATGCGTGGGTCGGCGTCGAGCGTGCCGGCCGTGTTCGCCGAGCAGGTGGAGCGGCAGCGCGATCGGCTCGCGATCCGCTTCAAGGAGTACGGCATCTGGCACCGGGTGTCCTGGGGCCAGTACGGCGAAGAGGTCCGCCGGGTCGCGGCCGCGCTGCTGGCCTTCGGCCTGCGCCACCAGGAGAACGTGGCCGTCCTCGCCGAGAACCGGCCGGAGTGGCTCTACTGCCATCTCGGGATCCAGACCGTCGGCGGCGCCACCTGCGGCATCTATCCGACGTCCAGCCCCGAGCAGATCCGGTATCTCCTGAACCACTCCGAGGCGCGGCTGGTCTTCGTCGAGAACGAGGAGCAGCTCGACAAGATCCTCGCGATCGTCGGGGAAACCCGAGTCGAGCGGATCGTGGTCTGGGACGCGAAGGGGCTCTGGGGGTTCAGCCAAGAACGGGTGAGCTTCCTCGAAGACTTCCTCAAGCAGGGTCAGACGTTCGCCGAGACCCGCCCCGGCCTGATCGAGGAGCGGCTGGCCGCCGTGCGCCCCACCGACACCGCGATGATCATCTACACCTCGGGCACCACCGGGCCGCCCAAGGGCGCGATGCTCGCCCACGGCGCGATTCTCTGGGTGATCGAGGCGCTCCAGACGGTAAATCCAGTCAGCCGCGACGACGAGGTCGTCTCGTATCTCCCGTTCGCTCACATCTACGAGAACCTGGTCTCGGTGTTCGGTCCGATGCGCCACGGCTACATCGTGAACTTCGTGGAGAGCCTGGACACGCTCTTTCAAAATCTCCGCGAGATCTCGCCCACCTATTTCGCGAGCGTGCCGCGCATCTGGGAGAAGCTCGCCTCGACCGTCGAGCTGCGCATGGCGGACTCGACCCTTTTCAAGCGCGGGATCTACCGGGCCGCCGTCGCGATCGGACGGCGCCATGCCCGCGCCCGGCTCAGCGAGACGCGAGTACCGCTCTGGCTGGCGCTCGCGTACCGCCTGGCCCACACGGTCGCGCTGGCGCCGCTCAAGCGGCGGCTCGGCTTCGACCGCACACGCCTCGCGGTGTGCGGCGCCGCGCCGGCCTCCCCGGAGCTGTTCGAGTACTATCACGCGCTCGGCATCCCGCTGATCGAAGGGTACGGCCTCACCGAGTCGACGGGCGTGATCTCCATCAACCGAGTCGCGCGACCGCGGGTCGGCACGGTCGGGCCGCCGGTCCCGGGGCTCGAGGTGGTCCTGGCCGACGACGGCGAGATCCTCACGCGCGGTCCCCACGTCTTCAAGGGCTACTTCAAGGACGCGGACCTGACGGCGCAGACGATCGACCGCGAAGGCTGGCTCCACACCGGCGACGTCGGCGCCTGGGAAGACGGCTACCTCAAGATCATGGACCGCAAGAAGGACATCATCATCACCGCCGGCGGCAAGAACATCACGCCCGCGTACATCGAGAACAAGCTGAAGTTCAGCTCGTATATCCAGGACGCGGTCGTCGTCGGCGACGCGCGAAAGTACCTCGTGGCGCTGATCCTGATCGACGAGGATAACGTCACGAAGTTCGCTCAGGACCATCGCGTGCCCTTCACGACCTTCCAGGACCTGACCCAGAGCGCCGAGGTGGTCCGGCTGATCGACGGCGAGGTGGAGGCGGTGAACAAGACGCTCTCGCAGGTCGAGACGATCAAGAAGGTCGCGCTCCTGCCGCGGCGGTTCTACGCCGAAGAGGGCGACGTGACGCCCACCATGAAGGTGAAGCGGCGCGCGCTCGAGCAGCGGTACGCCGACGTGATCAAGGGTCTGTACCGGGATTAGCCGTGGATCTGATCGAGTCGTACTCACAAGAGCTGCGCTTCGCGCGGCGCCCGATCACGCGGGTCCTGCTCGGGCTCCTGGTGCTGGCGGTCGTCGCGCTGCCGTGGGTCGCGCCCGACCACGTGGTATTCCTGGGAACCCTGATCGCGCTCTACGCGATCGGCGTGATGGGCCAGAACATTCTGATCGGCTACACGGGCCAGATCTCGTTCGGCCAGGCCGGGTTCCTCGCGATCGGCGCGTTCGCGTTCGGCCACCTGCGCATCTGGGGCGCGCCGTTCCTGTTGGCGCTGGTGGTGGCCGGCGCCGTCGCCGCGCTCGCCGGTGCGGTCGTCGGCTTTCCGTCGCTCCGGCTCAAGGGCCCGTACCTATCCATCGCGACGCTCGGCTTCGGCGTCGCTGTCTATCAGATCTTCGTGAACTGGGAAGTGCTCTCCGGCGGGCGCTCGGGCCTGTCCATCGCCAGGATCAAGCCCCTGCTCGGCCTCACGACCACGCAGACGATCTACTATGCGTACGTCCTGCTGCTCGTGGTCTTCACGCTGGCCACGTGTAACCTGATCTCGTCCTACGTCGGGCGGGCGTTCGTGGCCATCCGAGACGCCGACATCGCCGCCGAGGTCAACGGCGTCAACCTGACGCGCTACAAGCTGCTGGCGTTCGCGATCTCGTCGTTCTACACCGGAGTCCACGGCGCCCTCTACGCCCAGGTGCTGGGCCATATCGAGCCGCAGATCTTCAACATCGGGGAGTCGCTCACGTTGTTCGTCGCGGTGATCATCGGCGGCGTCGCGTCGATCGAGGGCTCGATCCTGGGCGCCGCCTTCGTCCTGCTGATCCCCAAGGTCCTCTCGGATTTCCGCGAGATGGTCCCGGTCGTCTACGGGGTGACGATCCTGGTCGTGCTCATCTTTGAGCCGCTCGGGCTCTTCGGCCGCTGGCTCAAGACGCGGCTGTACTTCCAGCTCTGGCCCTTCCGATGATCGAAAAGCTTCTGCAATACACGCTGACCGGGTTCTCGGCCGGGAGCCTCTACGCGCTCGTCGCGCTGGGCATCGTGCTGATCTACCGCTCGACCCGCGTGCTGAACTTCGCCCACGGCGACATCGCCACGCTGGCCACCTTCGTGTCGTTCTCGCTGCTCAGCCACAAGTACTCGTTCCCCGTCGCGTTCGTGGTGAGCCTGCTCGTCGGCGCGGCGGTCGGCATCGCGTTTTACTTCGGGGTGCTGGTCCGGGCGCAGCGCGCGGGCGCCAATCTCCTCGGCATGGTGATCCTCACGCTGGGCCTGGCGCTGGTCATCGAGGGCGTCGTCGTCTGGCACTGGGGCGCGGAGCCCGTGTCGCTGCCGTTCCCGATCTCCGACACCAAGACGTACCGGGTGGGACCAGTGGTCGTCAGCCAGCTCTCGATCGCCACGATGGCGGCGGGGCTCCTCGGGAGCCTGCTCCTCTATCTCCTGGTCCAGAAGACGCGGCTCGGCCTGGCGATGCGGGCGACCTCCGAAAACGTGATGGCCGCCCAGACGCTCGGGATTCCCACCCGCATGGTGTTGAGCGTCTCCTGGGGTGTCGCCTCCGCCCTCGGCGTCGTCGCCGGGATATTCCTGGCCCCGGCCCTCCTGCTCGACCCGTTCTTCATGCTCGATCCGTTCCTCAAGGGTTTCGCGGCGGCCGTGCTGGGCGGGCTGAACAGCCTGCCGGGCGCCGTGGTGGGCGCGCTCATCCTCGGCGTCGCCGAGAGTCTGACCGGCGCTTATCTGAGCATCCAGTTCAAGAACACGCTCGCGTTCCTGATCATCATCGTCGTCCTCCTGCTGCGGCCCGAGGGCTTGCTCGGTAAACAGTTCAAGGAGCGCGTCTAGCGGCCGGTTTGCCAGTGGACGTCCGTTCGTTTACACTCGGCTGAACAGCGGTTCATTCGGTCTGGAGGCCCTCGATGGATCGTCCGATCGCCTACGACAAGCTCGCGCGGGAAGACCGATTCGTCAGGATGCGCGCGCGCGAGGTCGCCGAGCTCAAGGTCTCGCAGGGGCTTCCCCCGTTCCCGGATCTTTCCAGTGCCGAGTCCATCAAGGAACGAGTGCACGGGATCATGGTCGGCGAGCTGCAGGCGATGGAGGGGGCGGGCCGAAGCGTGTGCGATTTTCCGGAGGCGCCCTGGGAATTCACGATGGACATGGCGCGCCAGGTCTGGGACGAGTCGCGCCACGTCGAGATTTACTTGAGATTGCTCGATCACCTGGGCGGCTACGCCGGAGAGTTTCCCGAGACGACGATCCTGTGGCGGTGCGCCTGTGCCGAGGACGCCGCAGCGCGTGTCGCCGGGGTCAACCGAGGCCTCGAGGGGCTGGCGTGCGATGTCTTCAACCAGCTCGTCCACATCGCCCGGAAGATCGGCGACCCGGTCCTCGAGCGAGCGGTCGATTTCGTCCTCGCCGACGAGATCACCCATGTACGCATGGGCTCGAAGTGGCTGACGAAGCTGACCGAAGGCGACGCCGAGCGCCGGCGCCGGGCCGTCGAGTTCCAGGAGAACATCGACGAGCGGTTCAACCTCGGCGGAGTCCGGCGCGAGGGGGATCACGACGCGGTGTCCATCTCGATCGCGATCGACGTCCGTCGCATGGCAGGCTTCACCGAGGAAGAGATCGAGCGCCTGATCAAGACGACCCAGCGGTCGCAAGTCTACTAGCGCTCGTGGCGCAGCCCCTCGAAGGAACCTTCAGCGCCGAGCACTCCGCCCGCCTGCTGAGGAACTACCGCTACGTGGTCGAGCGGACGATGCGGGCCCTCGGCGGGTGGATCGCCCTCACGCCCGAGCTGTCCGCGAAGCTCCTGATGGGTCGCCACGTCTGGGACCTGGCCCAACACTGCGACGCCTTCGGCCGGCGGCTGCCGGAGCTGCGTGCCCACGCCCACGAGTCCGAGCCGGCCAACCCGGCGGTCGCGACGTTCATGGATGCGCTCGAGGAGCCGGAGGCGCCCGATCAGACCGTGGAGCGGCTGGTGGGCGTCTACTCCGTCCTCAAGCCGCACCTCCTCGCGACCTACCGTGGCCATCTCGCGCGCGCGAACCCGGTCTACGAGCCCCCGACCCGCCGGATCCTCACGCGCTGCATCGAGGACGAGACGAAGCACGTTGTCGCGGGCGAGGAGATCCTGCGCCACCTGGCCTCCACGCCGGCCGCGAAGGAGCGCGCCAGGGTGCGCCAGGCTCGGCTCGACGGGCTGCTGACGTCGGCGGGCGGTGTGGTCGGCGATGGGATGCGGTTGCTGCTGTCGACGCCGGTTGAGCCGCTCAGGTCCGACCTCTCGGACGACGCCCGGGAGTTCATCCGCCTCGAGGCGGCAACAGCGGCCTGGCCTGTGCCCGAAGGGCTCGGCGACGCGCTGACCGCGTTCGCGGCGGCGCTCGTCGCCCGCGATACGGACGCGCTGTCGCGCTGGCTCGCTCCCGGGGTGGCGATCGGCGACGCCGCGCGGGAGAACCTGCACGCCGCGGAATACACCGGGCACCGAGTTGTCGCCTTCGCACGCCTCGGCCACCAGCACCTCGTGAAGACGCGTCTCGACGGATCGGCTGGCTCGGTCGTGGTGCTGAGTCGCTGGACGTCGGCCGGCGACCACTGGCGCGTGGCCGCCCTCGATGTCGTGGGGCGCGACCTCCGCCCCGCCTGATCGTCGTTGCTGCGCACCGTCCTGGTCGCGAATCGGGGAGAGATCGCCCGGCGGGTGTTCCGCGCCTGCCGTCAGCTCGGGATGCGGACCGTCGCGGTGTACTCCGAGGCTGACCGCGAAGCGTTCCACGTACGCGAAGCTGACGAGGCCGTGGCGATCGGCGGGGCGCCGGCTCGCGAGAGCTACCTGAACTCCGACCGCATCCTCGAGGCGGCGCGGCAGGCGCGAGCGGACGCGATCCATCCCGGCTACGGCTTCCTGTCGGAGAACTGGCGGTTCGCCAAGGCCGTCCAGGACGCGGGCATCGTGTTCATCGGCCCCAAGCCCGACGCGATCCGAAGGATGGGGGACAAGATCGAAGCGCGCCGGCTGATGGCGGCAGCCCGGGTCCCGATCCTGCCCGGAAGCTTAACTCCGGTGGCAAACGCTGCCGAGGCCCGACGTGCGGCGGACGAGGTCGGCTTTCCGATCATCCTCAAGGCGGCAGTCGGCGGCGGCGGCATCGGCATGGCGCGCGTCGGCCAGGAAGCCGAGCTTCAGAGTGCGTTCACGACCGCGGCTCGGCGAGCCCAGGGAGCATTCGGGTCGGGGGAGCTCTACGTCGAGCGCTATCTCGAGCGGCCACGGCACGTGGAGGTCCAGGTGTTCGGCGACGATTCGGGAGAGGTCGTGCATCTGCACGAGCGCGAGTGCTCGATCCAGCGGCGCCACCAGAAGCTCGTGGAGGAGTCGCCAGCGCCGAACCTGCCGGCGGCCAGCAAGGCGGCGCTCACGAGCACGGCCGTAGCCGGCGCGCGCGCCATCGGATACACGAACGCCGGCACGATGGAGTTTCTCGTCGACGAGAGCGGGCGATTCTACTTTCTGGAGATGAACACTCGACTCCAGGTGGAGCACCCGATCACCGAAGAAGCCACCGGGCTCGACCTGGTCGTCGCCCAGCTCAGGGTCGGGTCCGGCGAGCCGCTGCCCTGGCGCCAGAGCGAGATCGTCCAGAGTCGGGCGGCGGTCGAGTGTCGCGTGTACGCCGAGGATCCCACCAAGGGGTTTCTGCCATCGCCGGGCACGGTGTCGAAGCTTGCGCTCCCCTCGGGGAGAGGCATCCGCATCGAATCCGGGATCGAGGCGGGGAGCACCGTGTCAGTCCACTACGACCCGCTGCTGCTGAAGCTCGTCACTCACGCGGCGACGCGGGCGCAGGCGGTCCAGCGCATGGCGGACGCCCTCGACGCGTGCGTGATCGAGGGCGTCCGCACCACGGTCCCGTTCCTCCGACGCGTCATCACGAGCGACGAGTTCCGGCAGGGCCGGGTGCACACCCAGATGGTCGAACAAGGAGCGTTCAATGCCTGAGGACATCAAGGCCCACATCACCGGGGTCGTGTTCCAGATCCCGACCAAGCCCGGCGATCGCGTGGCGGCCGGCGACGCCGTGATCGTGCTCGAGTCCATGAAGATGGAGATCCCGGTGGAGGCGCCGCGCGCGGGCGCGGTCAGGGAGATCAAGGTCCAGGAAGGCCAGACCGTCCAGGAGGGCGACGTCGTCGCCGTGCTGGAGTAGGAGGTGGCCATGAGCCTCGAGATGATCCGTGAGCTCTACGATTACCATCGCTGGGCGAACCGCCGTCTCTTCGACGTCGCGACCACGCTCGGCGAGGAGGTCGTATCCCGCGACCTAGGCAAGCAGTTCAGCTACCCGATCATCCGCCGGATGTTCGGTCACCTCTAGCAACGGGCCTTCCTCGACGGGCTGGCGCCGGAAGATCTGGAGCGGATCTTCGAGTTCCGCAACCAGCAGGGAAAGCTTCTGAAGTTCCCCCTCTGGCCGCAGCTTCAGCACGTGGTCAATCACGCGACGCACCACAGGAGCGAGATCGCCACGAACCTGCTCCAGAAATCCGGCCAGTAAGGGGCGAGCTGAGGTCTGGGGGACCCATCGGGGTCCCCCAGACAGGACATCCTAGCTCTCGATGAACGCCTTCAAGTTTCGGCCCCGAAGCGGATGGCGAAGCTTCCGGAGGGCCTTGGCCTCGATCTGGCGAATGCGCTCGCGCGTCACATCGAACCGCTTCCCGACCTCTTCGAGCGTGTGCTCGCTCTCCTCGCCGATGCCGAACCGGAGACGCAGGATCTCCTTCTCCTTGGGCGAGAGCATCGACAGAGCCCGCTCGACCTGATGCGTGAGGTCCTGATTCAGGAGCGTCTCGTTGGGCGAACCCGCTGACTTGTCCTCGAGGAAGTCGCCGAGCTCGGAGTCCTCCCCGATCGGCGTCTCCAGAGACAGGGGCCGCCGGGACGACTCGAGGATCAGCCGCACCTTCTTTGCCGGCACGCCGGTGCGCTGGGCGAGCTCTTCCGGCGTCGGCTCGCGCCCCATCTCGTTGACCAGGTTGCGATTCACCCGCGAGATCCGGTTCAGGGTCTCGACCATGTGGACGGGAATGCGGATCGTGCGCGAGTGGTCGGCGATCGCCCGGGTGATCGCCTGGCGGATCCACCAGGTCGCGTAGGTCGAGAACTTGAACCCGCGCCGATACTGAAACCGATCGACCGCCTTCATGAGGCCGATGTTGCCTTCCTGGACGAGGTCGAGCAGCGTCAGGTCGCTCCCGAGGTACCGCTTCGCGACCGACACGACCAGACGCAGGTTCGCCTCCATCAGCTCGCGCTTCGCCTGGCGCACGGTGCGGTCGCTGCGCTCGATCTGCTCGAGGAGCGGGCCCAGCTGCCGGCGTCGGAGCCCGACGAGACGCTCGAGGGCGCGAACCTCGCGGATGGTGGCCGTCGTCCGCCCGCGGCGACTCTCACGGTCGAGTTCGCAGAGCCGCTCCCAGCGGCGCCTGACCTTCGCCACCAGCTCGTCGATGAGGGCCGGCTTGAGCGGCATCTCAGCGACTACCTTCTGGATGGCCTCGCGGGCCGCCGCGACCGCCGCTGTCGCCGTCTTCCGGCCGGTACGGGACCGAACGCGAGCGAGGAGCGAGCCTTCGAGCCGCGCGATCTTGCGCTCCAGGCGCCGGATGCGCGCGAAGGCCAGGAGTACGGGGCGAATCGCCTTCGCCTCGAGTTCGCCTCCTTCCGCCAGGACGATGACCTCGTCGGGCGAGATCTCGCCCCGACGCAGCCTGTCACCGACCTCGAGAAGGGCCGCCACCGCCATCGGGATCCCGGCGAGCGTACGCCGGAGAGCGATCTGGCCGACCTCGATCCGGCGGCCGATCTGTACTTCCTGAGCGGCAGTCAGCAGCGGTACCTTGCCGATTTCCTTCAGGTAGAGACGAACGGGATCCTCGCCCTTAGGCGCGAACCGAGCGTCCTCCCCGGAGGCAGCCTGCTCCGCCTCGTCCTCGGTCTGTCCGGGAAGCTCTCTATCCTCAGCCGGATCGGTCGGGGTCACCGGGGTGACCTCGAGGGTGTCCGGAGACGCTTCTCTAAATGTCATCGTGTCACCAATTTACTCGTGGTTTCCTCTTGTTTCTGATGCGCCATGGGTGCCTGACGTTTCACGTTTGGGGCAGATTGTTGCCGGCCCCGCCCGCGTCTCTTCGCACCGCTCTGACCGGCGCCTGGGTCGGCCTATTCACGATCGACTACAAGAGCTTGTCGGCTGCCGGGCTCGGATGGTCTCATTACTAGGGTCGCCTGTCCTAGCTACGGCAATCGATCAGGTCTTTCACCGAGGCGGTCACTGGTCTTTCCACTACAGCAACCTCACCCGTGGGACCCCGGAGCGGCGTGACGTGGATCAGGCAGTTCCGTGGCGAGACGGGGCGATGGTCGCTCACGGCAGCCCTGCCGAGAATGTAAAATCGACGGCGTGATTACCCCGAGCGCCAGCTACAGCTTCACTGTCCGCCTCCAGATCCCGAACCGGCCCGGCATGCTCGGTCGGGTCGCGTCAGCGATCGGCGACGCCGGAGGCGACATTGGGGCTGTCGACCTGGTGGAGACGACCCGGGACCGAACTGAGCGCGATATCACCGTCAAGGCCCGCGACAGTGTCCACGCGCAACAGATCGTCAGCCGGCTGAAGCGTGTCGCCGGCCTCCGCGTCGGTGCGGTCTCGGACCGGACGTTCCTCATGCATCTCGGCGGCAAGATCGAAATCCGAAACAAGGCCCCGATCCGTACTCGGGACGATCTCTCGATGGCGTACACGCCGGGCGTGGCCCGGATATGCCTCGCCATCCGGGACGACCGTCAGCGCGCCTTCTCGCTGACGATCAAGAAGAACACCGTCGCCGTCGTGACCGACGGCACCGCGGTGCTCGGCCTGGGCGATATCGGCCCGGAGGCGGCCCTGCCCGTGATGGAAGGCAAGGCGATGCTTTTCAAAGAGTTTGCCGGCGTCGACGCGTTCCCCATTTGCCTCGCGACGAAGGAGCCCGACAAGATCGTCGAGACCGTGAAGCTGCTGGCGCCGGCCTTCGGCGGCGTCAACCTGGAAGACATCGCCGCGCCCCGATGCTTCGAGGTCGAGGAGCGGCTCCGCAAGGAGCTCGATATCCCCGTGTTCCACGACGACCAGCACGGTACCGCGGTCGTCGTGCTGGCCGCCCTCCTCAACGCGCTCAAGATCGTCCGCAAGGAGGCGCGGCGGACCCGCGTCGTGGTGACGGGGGTGGGCGCCGCCGGCACCGCCACGATTAAGATCCTCCAGTCCATCGGGGTTCGCGACATCATGGGTGTCGACGAGCACGGGACGATCCATCGGGGCCGGACCAAGGGCATGGACTTCATGAAACGATGGGTCGCCGGCGCGACCAACCCGCGCCAGGTCCAAGGGGACCTCGGGGCGGCGCTGGAGAGGGCCGACGTTTTCATCGGCCTGTCGGTGCCGGGGATCCTGACAGTGCGCGACCTCAAGCGCATGGCGCGCGATCCGATCGTCTTCGCCATGGCCAATCCCGATCCAGAGATACAACCGGAAGAGGCCAGGAGACACGTGCGCGTGATGGCGACGGGGCGCTCCGACTATCCGAACCAGATCAACAATGTGCTGTGCTTTCCGGGTTTCTTTCGGGGCCTGCTGGACGCTCGCGTCCGCGCCGTCAACGACGAGATGAAGCTCGCGGCGGCTCGCGCCTTGGCCGGGTGCGTAAGCCGGAGCGAGCTCAGCGAGGAGTACATCATCCCCAGCGTATTCAACAAGAGCGTCGCGCCGGCCGTCGCTCACGGCGTGGCCGGCGCCGCGCACGAGACCGCGACCGCTCGGCGCCGGCAGCGCCCGGATCTCTCAGGGATCCGTTGACGCCTCGCTGGTCGGTCGTCATCCCGGCGTTCAACGAGGTCCGGCGGCTGCCGTCGTATCTGGACGCGGTGGTCGCCTACCTCGAGGGGCGCGACGAGCCCTACGAGGTGATCGTCGTCGACGACGGGTCGACCGACGGGACCTCCGAGGTGGTCGAAGCCCGGCGGTTCCCCTCGGTCAGGGTCCTGCGCCTCTCGCAGAACTCGGGCAAGGGTGTGGCGGTGCGCGCGGGGATGCTCGCGGCCAGGGGAGCCTATCGGCTGTTCGCCGACGCCGATGGCGCCACCCCGATCGAGGAGCTGAAGCGCCTCGAGCCAGCCCTGGTGGGGGGGGCCGACGTGGTCATCGGCTCGCGCGTACTCGTCGATCCCGGCGTCTCGGTGGCGGCGCGCCGCCACCGGGTGGCGGCCGGCCGCGTGTTCAACTGGCTGGTCGCACGGCTGGGACTCGACGCGGTGGCGGATTCGCAGTGCGGCTTCAAGGCGTTCACGGCGAAGTCCGCCGGGTATCTCTTCGAGCCACTCTCCACCCGGGGCTTTGGTTTCGACGTGGAGCTCCTGCTGCGGGCCCAGACCGCTCGATACCGTATCGTCGAGGTCCCCGTGAATTGGGTCGACCGGGCCGGGAGCAAGGTCGGGGTTCTTCGACATGGACCCGGAATGCTCTGGCAGATCGTGCGAGCTCGACTCGGGGCGGGACGCTGGTGACGTTCGCTCGGCGAATCCAGGATATCGAACCCTTTCTCGCGGTCGAGGTGGCCGAGCGCGCCCAGGAGCTCGAACGGGCCGGGATCGATGTGGTACACCTCGAGTTCGGCGAACCGGACTTCGAGGCGCCGGCGGTCGTTCGAGAGGCCGTGGCGCGCGCCATCAAGGACGGCCGCACGCGATACACCCACAGCCTTGGAATCCTGCCCCTGCGGGAGGCGATCACCGAGCACTACGCCAACACATACGGCGTCACCGTCTCCCCGGATCAAGTCCTGATCACGGCCGGCACCTCGCCGGCGATGCTGCTGCTCTTTGGCCACCTCCTGGATCCGGGAGACGAGGTCGTGCTGAGCGATCCATACTATGCGTGTTACCCGAACTTCATTCGCTACGCCGAAGGCCGGCCGGTGTACGTCGGCGTGACCGAGGAGGATGCGTTCCAGTACCGCCCCGAAGCGATCAAGGCGAGGCTCGGCCCGCGCACCCGCGCGATCGTGGTCAACTCGCCGGCCAATCCCACCGGCACGGTGCTGTCGCCCGAACGCATGGCCGCGATCGCCGAGCTCAGCCGGGGCCAGGGCCCGCTGATCGTGTCCGACGAGATCTATCACGGGCTCAGCTATCAGGGGCGGGACCGGACGATCCTGGAATACACCGAGCGGGCGTTCGTGCTCAACGGCTTCTCGAAGGCGTATGCCATGACGGGCTGGCGACTCGGCTGGGTGATCGCCCCGCGCGAGCACATCCGCGCGCTGCAGCGGCTCTACGGCAACTTCTTCATCTCGACGAACGAGTTCGTGCAGTGGGCCGGTGTCGCGGCGCTGCGTGAGGCCTCCGACGAGAGCCGCCGCTTTCGTGCGATCTTCGACGAGCGGCGCCGAGCGATGGTCGCCGGTCTCCGATCGATCGGGTTCGGCGTCGGCCCCGAGCCCACGGGCGCGTTCTACGTCCTGGCGAACGCCCGGCATCTCTCCACCGACTCCGTGAGTCTCGCCCGCGAGCTCCTTGAGTCGAGCCACGTCGCGGTGACGCCGGGGGCGGCGTTCGGCGCCAACGCCGAAGGATACCTCCGCTTCTCGTACGCGTCGTCGCTCGAGCGCATTCAGGAAGGTCTCCGGCGTCTCGGTCGATTCCTCGCGACCCGGCGTTGAGCCCCTGAGCCCGATGGACCCCGCCTACGTCGGCGTCCACCTGGAGGAGGACCGGTCGCACTGGTGGTTTCGTGGCCGGCTCGCGGTAATCACCGCGACGCTCCGTCGGGTGCTTCCGCCGCGTCCCGTCCGCCTGCTCGAGCTCGGCTGCGGCTCGGGCAACGTGCTCGCGGCTCTGGCCGAGTTCGGCGAGGCAGTCGGCTTGGAGGCGCATCCGGAGCTCATCGCCGCCGCGCGGGCGGCCGGGCTCGACGTCCGCGCCGGGCGACTCCCGGACGACCTCGGTGTCGTCCCGGGTTGGGCCGACGTGGCGCTGCTGCTCGACGTGATCGAGCACCTTGATGACGACGTCGCCGCGCTCGCCGCGGCTCGCCGGGCCGTCTGCGAGGGCGGTCTGCTCGTCGTGACGGTGCCGGCGTACCGCTGGCTCTGGAGCGGCCACGACGAGGTCCTCGGCCACCGGCGACGCTACACCGCGGCCGGGCTGCGCACCGCGGCCGAGCGCGCGGGCTTCCGGGTGCTTCGTATCAGCTACTTCAACACGGTTCTCTTCCCGATGGTGGCACTGGTGCGCGCCTGGAAGACGCTCCGCGGCGATCGTGGCCATGACCTGCGCCGGCCTGCGGCGCCCGTCAACCGGCTCCTCGAGGGCCTGTTCGCCTTCGAGCGCCATCTTGTTCCCCGCGTCGCGCTGCCGTTCGGCGCGTCGCTGATTCTGATCGGACGGCGATGAACGGCGACCGCTCGGGGGCCGTCCGCGAATGGGCACTCGTGGCCGGCGTCTACGCCGCCATGGTCGTCATCGCGGCCGCGTGGCTCGCGGTGGACCGCACGCCCCCCGAGTGGGACCACGCCAACCACCTCGAGCGCGTCGTCCACTGCGCCGAGGATCTCGCCAGGCGTGACGTCCGGACCATCGTCGAGCGCTCATCGTTCTACCCTCCCCTCGTCCCTTGCGCCGCGGCCGTGCTCTACCGGCTGGCGCCGTCGGACGTGGCCGCGGCGCAAGCCGTTGTCCTCGCATTCCTGGGCCTCGGCATGGCCGCCGTGTACGCGCTTGGGCGCCAACTGGCCGGCGGCACCGAGGGCGTCGTCGCCGCGGTCGTCTTCGGGTGTGCGCCCTTCGTGGTCTTCTCGTCCCTGCGATTCCAGCTCGATCTGCCGCTGGCGGCGATGGTGGCGCTGGCGCTCGTCGTCCTGCTCCGGACCGAGGGGCTCGCCCGCCCCGGGTGGTCGCTGGTCGCGGGCCTCGTATTCGGCGTCGGGATGCTCACGAAACCTCCGTTTGCCGCTTACCTGGTCGTTCCGGTCGTCGCGATCCTCTCCCGCGGGGATCGGGGCAACAAGCTCGTCAAGGCCGGGCTGATGATCGCGATCGCGTCGCTCATCGCACTGCCCTGGTATGGACCGCGGCTCTTCGGCCTTCTCCCGCAGATCGCGAGCCGCTCGTTCAAGCAGGCGGCGGAGTCGGGGCATCCCGACCCCTTCACGGCGTCGGCGCTGCTCTTCTATCCGACGATGCTCGTACCCCAGTTCGGCGTGCTCGCGGTCGTGCTCCTCCTGGCCGGGCTGGTCGTCGCGATCCTGAGGCGGCAGGGCGTGGCGGTGACGGCATTCCTGGTTCCGTTCGTCCTGTTCTCACTCCTCCAGAACAAGAACCTGCGCTACACGCTCCCGCTCCTGCCGATCGCCTCGGTCCTGGCCGGGATGGGGTTCGGCCTCCTGCGAGGCCACGGTCGGGTGATCGGCGGCGGTGTCCTCGCCGCAGTCTGCGTGCTCCAGGTGAGCGCCACGGTTCTGCCCGTGCCACGGGGGCTCACCCTGCCGGGGCTCGGCGTCGCGCTCGTTCCCGAGTCGCCGCCGCGGAGGGGCAACTGGCGGCATCGGGAAATCCTCGCGCTCATCACCCGCGACAGTCGCGGCGCCCCGGCGACGGTGAGCGTGGTCCCGAACGACAACTTCTTCTCCGTGAGCAATTTTCGATACTACGGGGCGCGGGATAGCCTCCCGCTCCGGTTCACGCGCGCCTGGGAGAGCGAGCCGATCGGCATCGAGTACATGATTCTGAAAACCGGCGACGTGGGACCGGCGTGGACGGCGGCGAGGCCGCGACGCATCGCGGAGCGGCTCGCCAGCGATCCCCATCTCGCCCGCGTGTTTCCGGTCCTCGACGAGTTCGCCCTCCCCGACGGATCGACCGCCAGTGTCAGGGTACGGCGCCTCACCGACGCGCTGGACGTCGAGGTCGCCACCTTCGCGCGCGAGGTCGAGGCCGCGATTCGCCGAGCGCTCGCCGACGTCGTCAGCGGCGCCGAGGGTCTCGAGATCCGTCTCGTCTACGACGACGCCCTCCGGCACGGTCAAATCAGCCGCGTCGAGATCCGCGCCGCGTCGGCGGCCGTCGGCGAGATGACGCGCCCGGGTGCGGCCATGCTCCGCGTCCGCGACGTTCGGATCGCCTTCGACGACGTGCTCGTAAACCCGTTCAGTATTCACGCGACTGGCCGGCTCGGACCCCTGGAGGCCAGGCGCGTCGCCCTGGAGCAGGTCACCATCCTCGAGGCCGATGCCCGCGCGTTCCTCCGCGAGCAAAAAGCATTCAGCCGGGCTTCGGTGAAGCTCGAGTCCGGCGCCGTCGCGTTCGTCATGCATCTGCCCGGGCCCGACGTGGCGGCGCGCGTACGCTTCGTTCCCGCGAACGACCGGCCGTTCGCCCTGGAAGCCGAGAGCGTCAGGATTGGATGGATTCCCGTGCCGGCGCCTCTCGTCGACTGGGTCGTGCGTACCTGGGACCCTTCGCCCAGGCTGGCCCGGCGCTTGCCCGTCCCGGTCACGCTCCGACACCTGGACGTCACGCCGGAGGCCATCAAGGTCTCCGACAGCCCGTAGGAGAGAGCGATGAGAGAGTCGCGCGAGGCCAAGCGCGCCCGGGCCCGAAGGATCGTCAGCGCGCTCAAGAAAGCCTATCCTGACGCAAGGATCGCTCTCAATTTCGGGACTCCACTCGAGCTGCTGGTCGCCACGATCCTCTCGGCCCAGTGCACCGACGAGCGGGTGAACTTGGTGACCCCGTCGCTCTTCGCCAGATACGCGAGCGCGCGCGACTACGCCTGTGCGGACGCCGCGACTCTGGAGCAAGAGGTGCGCTCCACGGGGTTCTACCGCGCGAAGACCCGCTCGATCATCGGGATGGCGAAGGCACTCGTCGACGAGCACGGCGGCGAGGTGCCGCGCACCCGAGAAGCGCTGACCGCGCTTCCAGGCGTGGGGCTCAAGACGGCGAACGTGATCCTCGGAAACGCGCTCGGGGAGCCGGCGATCGCGGTCGATACGCACGTCTTCCGCGTCTCGCAGCGCCTGGGTCTCGCGCGCTCGGACGATCCCGATGAGATCCACGATCAGCTCGTCGAGGTGCTGCCGCGCCACGAGTGGACACGGACCACGCACCTCATTCAAAGCCACGGCCGGCGCTGTTGTGTGGCGCGAAAGCCGCGCTGCCCGGCGTGTCCGGTGCGCGCGCTCTGCCCCTGGCCCGGCAAGAGCAAGATTCGTTGACAGGCCAGGCCTTTCCCTTTAGAGTATGGCGGCGCGAATTTTTCTGTGTGGACGCCTACTTAGAGCCGTCGAGGGGATGCTGATGCCGACGTTGATACCAAAGGAAAGCGAGATCGAGCACAAATGGTTCGTCGTCGACGCCGAGGGGCAGGTGCTCGGACGGCTGGCGAGCCGCGTTGCGTCAATACTGAGGGGCAAGCACAAGACGACGTTCACCCCGCACCTTGACGTCGGCGATCACGTGGTCGTGCTGAATGCTGCGAAGGTGCACCTGACGGGGCGTAAACTCCGGGACAAACAGTACCGCTGGCACTCCGGCTACATCGGTGGCCTGCGCGAGGTGAGTGCCGAGACGATGCTGAAGACTCACCCGGAGCGCGTCATCGAGTGGGCGGTGCAGGGCATGCTGCCGAAGAACCGGCTCGGGCGAGCGATGGCCAAGAAGCTGAAGGTGTACCGCGGCGGCGCGCATCCGCATCAGGCACAGCGCCCCGAAAATCTCATCGCGAAGGCGGAGGGTCGCTGATGGCCGCAGTGGTCGACAGATTCTACGCGACGGGGCGCCGCAAGACGTCCGTCGCGCGCGTGTGGATCCGGCCCGGCGCCGGCCGCATCGTCGTGAACCGTCGCGCCTTCGAAGACTACTTCCCCCGCGAGACGCTGCGGATGATCATCGCGCAGCCGCTCGAGGTGACGAGCACCGCGGGTCAGTTCGACGTGTTCGTGACCGTCGGTGGTGGCGGACCGACCGGCCAGGCCGGCGCGGTGCGACACGGCCTCTCCCGCGCCCTGGCGCGCTTCGACGACAAGTTCCGCCTGCCGCTCAAGAAGGCGGGCCTTCTCACCCGCGATCCGCGGATGCGCGAGCGGAAGAAGTACGGCCAGCCCGGCGCTCGCCAGAAGTTCCAGTACTCGAAGCGCTAGTGTCCAGGCGGCCCGAGATGATCCGTGTCGCCGTCGCCGGAGCGAGCGGCTATATGGGAGCCGAGCTCCTGCGCCTGCTCTCCGTCCACCCGAAGATCGAGCTGACCGGCGTGACCTCCGACCGGCTCGCCGGCGAGCCGGTCGGCAAGGCGTATCCGCACCTGCGCGGGATCAGCGATCTGAGATTCCATGACCTCGATCCGGAGTGGCTCGCCTCCGTCGCCGACCTGGTCTTCCTCGCGCTGCCTCACATGGAGTCGCAGAAAACGGTCCCGGTGCTGCGGCGCCGCGGCTGCCGCGCGGTCGACCTCTCGGCCGACTACCGGTTGCGCGACGCGAACGACTACGTGACGTGGTACAAGGCGCCCCACATCGATCCGCCCGGGCTCGCCGAGGCGGTCTATGGATTGCCGGAGCTTCACCGGAAGGCGATCGCGGGCGCCTCCCTCGTCGCCTCGCCCGGCTGCTATGCGGCCGGGGCGATCCTCGCGACGGCGCCGCTCGTGCGCGCCGGCCTCGCGCGACTCGAGGGGATCGTGATCGACGGCAAGTCGGGCGTCACCGGTGCCGGCGCCCAGGGGCGGAAGATCGACCCGATGTACCTCTTCACCGAGGCCAACGAGAATGTGCAGGCATACGGGATGGCCTCGCACCGCCACACGCCGGAAATCGAGCAGGAGCTCGGCGCGCTTGCCGGCACCCCGCTGCGGGTCGCGTTCACGCCGCACCTGCTGCCGCTCAACCGCGGGCTCTTCACGACCGCGTCGGTGTCGCTCTCCACCGTGATACCGACGGCCGGATTGCTGGACGTCTACCGCGAGTTCTACGCGGGTGAGCCCTTCGTGCGCGTCCTCGACGAGGGCGAGCGTCCGACGACGCGCACCGTCGTCGGCTCCAACTTCTGCGACGTCACGGTGGTGGCGGATCCGCGCACGCGCCGCGCCGTGTGCGTGTCGGCCATCGACAACCTCGGCAAGGGCGGCTCGGCCAACGGCGTTCAGAACCTCAACGTGATGTTCGGCTGGAACGAGCGCGCCGGGCTCGAGGCCCCCCCGGTGTACCCCTAGGATGGCGTCCTCCGAGATCGAGTGGCTCGACGGCGGTGTCACCGCGGTGCCCGGTATCCTCGCCGGCGGCGTGGTGGCCGGCATCAAGCCCAGCGGTAAGAAAGACCTCGCGCTGATCTACTCCTCGTCGCCGGCACGCGTCGCGGCGGTCTTCACCTCGAACCAGGTCAAGGGCGCCCCGGTGCTGGTGTCGCGCGAGCACGTGCGCGGCGGCCAGGCGCAGGCAATCGTGGCGTCGAGCGGATGCGCGAACGTCTGCACGGGCGAGCGTGGGATCAAAGACGCGCGCGAGATGACGAAGCTGGTCGGCGAGCTGCTACGGATCCCGCCCACACACGTGCTGGTTGCCGCGACCGGCGTGATCGGCGTCCCAATGCCGATGGACAAGATCCGCGCCGCGCTGCCCAAGCTGGCGAAGTCGCTCTCTCCGCAGGGCGGTCGGAGCGCGGCCGAGGCGATCATGACCACCGACACCCAGGCGAAGGAGGCGGCATTGCGTCTCGACGTCGGCGGGCGGCCGGTGACGATCGGCGGGATCGCCAAGGGCGTCGCGATGCTCGAGCCGCACCTGGCCACGATGCTGTGCTTCGTCGCGACCGACGCTGTCATCGCGCGGCCCGCGCTCGACGCGGTGCTGCGCCGAGCCGTCGATCGGTCCTTCAACCGGGTGACCGTGGACTCCGACCAGTCCACCAGCGACACCGTGGCGGTGCTCGCGAACGGGCTGGCCGAGAACGCCCCGCTCGAGGCCGGGGCGCGCGGGCTCCGCCAGTTCGCGCACGGCCTGGACGCGGTGACGACGAAGCTCGCGCGGATGCTGGTGGTCGACGGCGAGGGCGCCACCAAGCTCGTGAGGATCACGGTGCGCGGCGCAGCCAGCCGACGCGACGCGCTGCTGGCAGCGCGCAGCGTCGCGAACTCTCCGCTCGTGAAGGCCGCGATCAACGGCGCCGATCCCAACTGGGGCCGGATCATGATGGCGCTCGGCAAGTCGGCGGCCCGCGTGGAGCAGGACAGGGTCTCGATCGCGTTCGGCGAGGAGCGAATGGTCGATCACGGGATGCTGCGCGACGACGTGCAGCCGGAGCGTCTGCGTAAGATCATGGGACAGGCGGAATACGACATCACGATCGACCTGGGGATCGGGCGCGGCGAGGACCGCGTCTGGACCTGCGATCTCAGCGAGGAGTACGTGCGGCTCAACTCCAAGTACACGACGTAGCTCACCATCACACACGCCGCGCGCCATCGGTGGCGGCACCCGCCCGGGGGCGGGCCGCTGAGCGCGGCGGAGGCGAACCGAAGGAGGACCTTATGGCGGCGTTGACCATGAAGGAGTTGCTCGAGGCCGGAGTGCACTTCGGGCACCAGACCAAGCGCTGGAACCCCAAGATGCAGAAATACATCTTCGGCGAGCGTAACGGCATCTACATCATCGACCTCCAGAAAACCCTCAAGAAGTTCAGGGAGGCGTACTCGTTCGTGCGCGACCTGGCCTCGGGCGGGGGCACGATGCTTTTCATCGGCACCAAGAAGCAGGCGCAGGAGACCGTGTTCGAGGAGGCGAGCCGCTGCGGGATGTTCTACGTGAACCAGCGCTGGCTGGGCGGGACGCTCACGAACTTCGCGACGATCCGCAAGTCCATCACCCGGCTCAAGAAGCTCGAGGAGATGAAGGAGACGGGCGAGTACGAGCGGCTGCCCAAGAAGGAGGCTCTCGAGCTCGACCGGGAGCGGGAGAAGCTCGAGAAGGCGCTGGTCGGCATCAAGTTGATGGATCAGCTCCCGGCGGCGGTGTTCATCATCGATCCCCGCAAGGAGAAGATCGCGGTGGCCGAGGCGCAGCGGCTCGGGATTTCGATCGTCGCGATCGTGGACACGAACTGCGACCCAACCGGCATCGACTACCCCGTCCCGGGCAACGACGACGCGATCCGCGCGGTGCGGTTGATCACCTCGCGCATCGCCGACGCGATCAACGAGGGGCGCGGCACGCTGGGTAAGGACGAGTCGGAAGCAGCACCGGAGGCGCAGGCCGAGGCCGAGATGGCCGTGGCCAAGGCGGAGGAGTAGCGAATGGCCTCCGCCGCCGAACTGGTCAAGCAGCTCCGCGACCTCACCGGCGCGGGCGTGATGGATTGCAAGGACGCGCTGACGGCGACCCAGAACGATCCGCAGGCCGCGATCGAGTATCTCCGGAAGAAGGGCCTCGCCCAGGCGGCAAAGCGGTCACACCGCGAGACCCGCGAGGGCGCGGTCGGCGCGTACATCCATGCCGGCGCCAAGCTCGGGGTGCTCGTCGAGGTCGACTGCGAGACCGACTTCGTGGCTCGTACGGAGGGCTTCCAGCAGCTGGTCAAGGACCTCGGCATGCAGGTCGCGGCGGCCAACCCCGCGTACGTCGCCCGGGAGGATGTTCCAGGGGAGGTCGTCGAGAAGGAGCGCGAGATCTATCGCGGCCAGATGGCCGCCGAAAAGAAACCGCCACAGGTGATCGACAAGATCGTGGAAGGCAAGCTCGAGAAGTTCTTCACCGAGCAGTGCCTGCTGGAGCAGCCGTTCATCAAGGATGCGTCGGGCAAGACTCGGGTCCGCGACCTCGTCGACGGCCTGAACGCCAAGACGGGCGAGCGGATCGTCGTCAAGCGGTTCTGCCGGTTCCAGATCGGCGAGGCCGGGTAGCGTGACGGCGGGCGCCGCCCCCGGCCGCCCGGCTTACCGCCGCATCGTCCTGAAGCTCTCGGGAGAGGCGCTCGCCGGGAGTCAGGGCTACGGGATCGATCCGCCCGTGCTCGATCGGGTGGCCGGCGAGATTCGCGAGGTGTCGTCGCTCGGCGTTCAGGTCGCGATCGTCATCGGTGGCGGGAACATCTTCCGTGGCATCGCCGCCAGCGCGTCGGGGATGGATCGCGCGACCGCCGACTACATGGGCATGCTGGCGACCGTGATCAACGCACTCGCCCTCCAGGACGCACTCGAGAAGGCCGGCCTCCAGACGCGCGTGCTGTCGGCCGTCGAGATGCGGGCGGTGGCCGAGCCGTACATTCGGCGGCGTGCGATCCGCCACCTGGAGAAGGGGCGCGTGGTGATCTTCGCCGCCGGGACCGGCAACCCGTTCTTCACGACCGACACCGCCGGCGCCCTCCGGGCGGTGGAGATCGGCGCCGACGTCATCATCAAGGCGACCAAGGTCGACGGCATCTACTCGGCGGACCCCAAGCAGGATGCGCGCGCCCAGCGGCTCGAGCGGCTGACGTACATGGACGTGCTCAGCCGCGGGTTACAAGTCATGGACGCCGCCGCGATCTCACTCTGCATGGACAACAAGTTGCCGATCATCGTTTTCGACCTGACGCGACCCGGTAACATCAAGCGGATCGTCCTCGGCGAGGAAGTGGGCTCGATCGTATCGTCGGGAGGCTGACATGGCGGCCACACTACAGAGCGTGCTCAAGGAGGTCGAGGCGAAGATGTCGGGCGCTCTCGACGCGCTGGGGCGGGAATTCGCCGCGGTGCGCACCGGTCGCGCCTCCGCCGGTCTGCTCGAAGGGATCCGCATCGATTACTACGGGACGCCGACGCCGGTGAACCAGATGGCGTCGATCTCCGTGCCGGACGCCAAGACCCTCGTGATCCAGCCGTGGGAGGCGAGCCAGCTCAAGGCCATCGAGAAGGCGATCATGGCCTCCGATCTCGGATTGACGCCGATCAACGACGGCAAGATCGTCCGGCTCGCGATGCCGTCGCCGACCGAGGAGCGCCGCAAGCAGCTGGCCAAGACCGTGCACAAGATCGCGGAGGAATCGCGCATCGTGGTCCGCAACATTCGCCGGGAGGCCAACGATCGGCTCAAGGCGATGGCCAGGGACAAGAAGGTCTCCGAGGACGAGGAGCGGCGCAGTCACGACCAGATCCAGAAGACCACCGACAAGTTCATCGCCAGGGTCGACGAGCTACTCAAGAAGAAGGAGCAGGAGATTTTGTCATTCTGACGTTCCGTGAGATGACCGTCGTATGACGCCGGCGCAGCGCGAGGCGGACCTGCTCGAGGCGGTGCGCGCGCAGCCGGTGCCAGAGCACGTGGCGATCATCATGGACGGCAACGGGCGCTGGGCGACGCGGCGCGGCCTGCCGCGCGTCGCCGGCCACCACGAGGGCGTCAAGACCGCGCGGGCGATGGTCCGCGCCGCGGACGCGCTCGGGCTGCGCTACCTCACCCTGTACGCGTTCTCCACCGAGAACTGGAGCCGCCCCGAGGAGGAGGTCTCGACGCTCATGAGCCTCCTGGAGCGCGCGATTCACTCCGAGCTGCCGGAGCTGATGGAACGCAGGGCCCGCCTGCGGGTGCTGGGCCGGACGAAGGGGGTGCCGGCGGCGGTGCGCCGCGGCATCGATCACGTGGTGCACGCGACGCGGGAAAACACGGGGTTGAACGTGCTGATGGCGTTCAACTACGGCGGGCGCGACGAGCTGATCGACGCGTTCCGCGCGCTCGCGCGCCAGGTCCAGGTGGGCGAGCTCCGGCCCGAGGATATCTCCGAGAAGGCGATCAGCGAGGCGCTCTATACCGGGGACATTCCTGATCCGGATCTCCTGATCCGGACCAGCGGCGAGATGCGGATCTCCAACTTTCTCCTGTGGCAGATTGCCTACACCGAGCTGTGGATCACGCCGACGCTGTGGCCGGACTTCACGCCGTCCGATCTCTACCGGGCGGTGGCGGAGTTCCAGGGCCGGACGCGTCGGTTCGGAAAGGTGTGACGTGGGCAAGGCCGGGGTGGCCAGTGTGACGATCCGCGATGCGATGGCCGGGATGCCGCCCGCGTGGCGACGCATCACGAGCGCGATCGTGTTGGTGCCCCTGTTCGTGTGGGTGACGACGAGCGCCGCGACGTGGACCTTCCAGGCCCTCGTGATCGCGGCGAGCTTCCTGGCATGTCGAGAGCTGGCGCGGATGTTCGAGCGCACCGGACGCCCCATCGACGTGTGGCTCTGCGTCGGCGTGGGTTCGGCGCTCACCGCGAGTTTCGCCACGAGCCTCTACGCTCCGACGCCGACGCCGGAGCTCGTCCTGGTCGTCGGCGGGATGCTGATCTTCAGCGCGCCGCTCTGGACGCCGGGACGTCCGGTGGTCGAGTGCACCGCCAATACGCTGTTCGGCGCCGTCTACGTCGGATGGCTTCTGGGCTACGCCATCTGGCTGCACAGGCGGCCCGACGGACCGGGACTCGTGCTGTTCCTGGTCGGCGTGACGTGGACGGGCGAGTCGGCGGCCTACGTGGTCGGGTCGGCGATGGGTCGCCACCGGATGGCGCCGCTGCTGAGCCCGGGCAAGACGGTCGAGGGCGCGGTCGCGCAGATCGTGGTGTCGGTCGCCGCGGCGCTGGTGCTGGGGCCGTGGCTCGTCCCCGGCTGCAGCACGATCGGCGCGGCGGGCGCCGGCATGGCCCTCGGTGTCATCGGACAGGTCGGAGATCTCGCCGAATCCGCCATCAAGCGGAGTATCGGGACGAAGGACACGGGGAGCTTGATCCCGGGCCACGGCGGTATGCTGGACCGGATCGACAGCCTGCTGTTCAACGCCCCGGCGCTATACTTCTACTCGTTGTACGCTTGGTGCCGCGCATGAAGCACATCACGCTGCTCGGTGCGACCGGATCGATCGGTCTGCGCACGCTCGAGCTCGTCTCGAGCTTTCCCGAGGAATTCTCGGTCGTGGGCCTGGCGGCGCGTGGATCGAACGTCGATCTGGTCCTGGACCTCTGTCGCAAGTACTCGCCGCGCGCCGTGGCCCTTCTGGACGGCGACGCGCGCGATCAGCTCGCCCGCCGGTTGCCGTCGCCGCAACCCGAGCTTCTCGCCGGCGCTGACGGGCTCGCGGCGCTCTCGCGTGACGTGGACGCCGACATCGTCGTCTCGGCGCTCGTCGGCGGCGTCGGGCTGCTCCCGACCATGGCCGCGATTCAGGCCGGTCGCACGGTGGCGCTCGCCAACAAGGAGACGCTCGTGATGGCCGGCCCGCTGATGACGGCGGCCGCGCGCGCGCGGGGCGTCAAGCTCCTGCCGGTCGACTCCGAGCACAGCGCGGTCTTCCAGTGTCTGGTGGGCCACAGTCGATCCGACGTCCATCGGATCTTGCTAACGGCGTCCGGCGGGCCGTTCCGCGAGACGCCGAAGGAGCGGCTCGCCACCGTCACCGTCGAGGACGCCCTGCGGCATCCGACGTGGAAGATGGGCGCCAAGATCACGATCGACTCGGCCACGCTCATGAACAAGGGGCTCGAGGTCATCGAGGCTCGCTGGCTCTTCGACGTGGAGCCCGACCAGGTCCAGATCGTGGTGCATCCTCAGTCGGTGGTCCACTCGATGGTCGAGTACATCGACGGCTCCGTGATCGCCCAGCTGGGGGTGGCCGACATGGGCGTGCCGATCCTCTATGCCCTCAGCTATCCCGAGCGCCGGCCGACGCCGGCGGCGCGGCTCGACCTGGCCCGCGTGAGGGAGCTCACGTTCTACGAGCCGGACCCCGACAAGTTCCCCTGCCTGCGCCTGGCGCGGGCCGCCCTCGAGGCCGGCGGGGCGGCGCCGGTGGTGCTGAACGCGGCGAACGAAGTCGCGGTGGCCGCCTTCCTCGACCGGCGTATCGGCTTCACCGCCATCGCCGAACTCATCGAAGACGCTCTCGACCGCGTGCCGGCCGGTGAGCTTGGGTCGATCGAGGCCTGCGTGGCGGCCGACGCCGCGACGCGCCGCTCCGTGCAGGGGGCGATCGAGAAGGGATCGAGACAGCCGGTGTGAGCACATTGACCACGATCGCCTCGTTCGTCATCGTCATCGGCATCTTGATCCTCGTCCACGAGCTGGGGCACTTCGCGGTGGCGCGCTGGACGGGCGTGGGGGTCGAGCGCTTCTCGATCGGCTTCGGTCCCGTGCTGGCGCGCTGGCGCGGATCCGAGACGGAGTACTGCCTCTCCGCGATTCCGATGGGCGGCTACGTCAAGATGGTCGGAGAGGAGAACCCGCTCGAGGGAGGCGGCGCGCCGGTCTTCGATCCGGCGAAGGCATTCGCGCTGAAGCCGCTATGGGCGCGCTTTCTGATCGTGTTTGCCGGGCCCGGAATGAATCTGGTCCTGGCCGTGGTGATCTTCGCCGCGGTGCTCGCCAGCATCGGCCGGCCGGTGTGGCCCGCCGTCATCGGGCGTGTCGCCGACGAGGGCCCCGCAATGGCCGCCGGGCTTCGCGCCGGCGACACCGTGATCGCCGTCGACGGTCACCCCCTCGCGTATTGGGAGGATCTCGACCGCGCGGTCGCCGGCTCCAACGGCCGATCGCTCCAGTTGACGGTGTCGAGCGGCAGCGATCAGCGCACCGTCGCGATCACGCCGCGGCGAATGACCACGCGCGATCCAATCTTCAAGGAAGCGCGCGAGGTCTGGGATGTTGGGGCGGGCCCGCAGCTGACACCGCAGATCGGCTCGGTCACCGCCGGCTCACCCGCGGAGCGGGCTGGCCTCCGGGTGGGTGACGCGGTCGTAGACGTCGCGGGCCAGCCCGTGTTCACGCCCGAAGAGCTGATGCAGGCGATCCAGAAGCGCGGTGGGCAGACCTTCACGATCACCGTGCAACGCGGGGAGCGTCGCGAGACCATGAACGTCACCGCGACCGCGGTGAAGGAAAAGAACCCGACCGGCCAGGAGGTCGAGATCGGCCGCGTCGGCGTCGGCATCGTCACCAAGGTCGTGCGGTACGAGCCGTACGGCGCCGTCGCGGCGGTCGGCCAGGGCGCGCTCAAGACCTGGGACATGACGGTGCTGACCGCCAAGGGCCTCTGGAAACTCGTGACGCTCGAGCTTCCGCTCTCGAACCTCGGCGGGCCGATCCAGATCGCGGCCGAAGGCGAGCGCCAGCGGAGAGAGGGACTGCCGTCGCTGGCCCTCTTCACCGCGGTCATCAGCGTGAACCTCGCGGTCCTCAACCTGCTGCCGGTGCCGATGCTGGACGGCGGGCACCTGCTCTTCTTCGTGATCGAGGGCGTGCTCGGGCGCCCGGTGTCGCTCAAGAAGCGCGAGGCCGCTCAGCAGCTCGGGCTGGTTCTTCTCCTGCTCCTGATGGTGTTCGCGATTTACAATGACCTGGTCCGGATCGACGCGTTCAAGTTCTTCAAATAGGACGGGGAATGATCACACGGCGGACGACGAGGCAGATCCAGCTCGGGGGCCTCAAGGTGGGCGGTGGGGCGCCGATCACCGTGCAGTCGATGACGAAGACCGACACGCGCGACGTCCAGGCGACGCTGCTCGAGATCTGGTCGCTGGAGGCGGCGGGCTGTGACGTGGTCCGGTGCGCGGTTCCGGTCCGGGAGGCCGCGGAGAAGCTCGCGGAGATCAAGCGCCAGATCCGCATCCCGCTGGTCGCCGACATCCACTTCAACTACAAGTTGGCCCTCATCGCGCTCGAGCAGGGGGTCGACGGCCTCCGGCTGAACCCGGGGAACATCGGCGGCAAGGGATTCGTCCAGGAGGTCGTCAACGTCGCCAAGGACAAGCGCATCCCGATCCGCATCGGCGTCAACGCCGGATCGCTGGAGAAGGACCTCCTCGCGAAGCACAACGGGCCGAGCGCCGAGGGCATGGTCGAGTCGGCGCTGCGTCACATCCGGATCCTCGAGGACCTGAACTACCCAGAGATGAAGGTCTCGCTGAAGGCCTCCGATCCGCTCATGATGATCGAGGCCTACCGGATGCTCGCCGATCAGGTCGACTACGCCTTCCACCTCGGCGTGACCGAGGCCGGCACCCCGGGAGTCGGCACGATCAAGTCGGCGATCGGGCTGGGCGCGCTCCTGTCCGAGGGGATCGGCGACACGATCCGCGTCTCGCTCTCCGCCGATCCGACCGAGGAGGTGCGCGTCGGGATCGATATTCTGAAATCGCTCGGTCTGCGACGCGGGGGCCTCACGTTCGTCTCGTGCCCGTCGTGCGGTCGGGCCGACGTCGACCTCGTGAAGCTGGCGAAGGAGGTCGAGGACGAGTTCAAGGGACTCAACGAGGAGATTCACATCGCGGTCATGGGGTGCGAGGTCAACGGTCCGGGCGAGGCGCGCGCCGCCGACATCGGCGTGGCCGGGGGACGTGGGATCGGCCTCATCTTCAAGAGCGGCGAGGTCATCCGCAAGGTGCCCGAGAAGGATATCGTCCAGGCCATGCGCGAGGAAGTCGACAAGTTCATCACCGAGCGAAAGGCCGCGAAGGCGGCGGCGGTGGAGGGGCACTGATGGGACAGTACGAGAACCACGTCTTCGTGTGCACGTCCGGCGACTCGTGCCCGACCCAGGGCAACGTGGAGCAATTCGTCAAGTACCTGCGCGACGAGGCCGTGAAGGCCGGCCTCAAGACCGACGTCCGGATCAACAAGGCCGGATGCTTCTCGCAGTGCGGCCATGGCCCGATGATGGTCGTCTACCCCGACAACGTGTGGTACGCGGGGGTGCAGGAATCGGATCTGCAAGAGATCTTCGAGTCCCACATCAAGGGCGGCAAGCCCGTGGCGCGCCTGATGTACGAGCCGGGGGTCAGGGGAGCCAACAAGAAGCCGGGTTACAAGTAGTCCCGGCGCATCCATCCCCTACCTTCCTCGCGGTGTCCCCACCGCGCGCCGATGCCTTGCCTCTGTCGATCGTACGTGCTAAATTCCTGAAAAAGTGGGCCTGGCCCGCTTTTTTTAGTTTTTGTGTCCGGTAGGAGTGAACACCGTGGAGGAAGCGCAAAGGGTGGCGTTGATCGAGGAAGTGGTGGCGCCGGTGGTGGGTGATCACGGGCTCGAGCTCGTGGACCTCGAATGGCGCGGGCTGCGGCCGCGGGGCGTGTTGCGGCTCTTCGTGGACAAGCGCGGCGGTATCGGCATCGGCGAGTGCGAGCGCCTGAGCCGCGAGATCGGCGACGTGCTCGACGCCGCGGCCGTGATCGAGGGCGGCTACGACCTCGAAGTGTCGTCGCCCGGACTCGACCGGCAGTTGCGAAAGGAGCGAGAGTACCGCTGGGCGGTCGGCAAGCAGGTACGATGCTGGCTGGCCGGCGGCGAGGAGGTCAGGGGGCGGCTGACGGAGGTCACGTCTGAGCGGCTGGTGCTGGACCGCGAGGGCGAGCGCGTGGAGGTTGGACGAGCCGGCGTCACCAAGGCCCGGCTGGAGGCGGAGGTCCCCTGGCCCCGCAAGGCGTAGAATCTCAGGCAGGTCAAGGAGTCGATGAACCGAGAGCTGATCAGCGTGATCGAGCAGATCGGGCGCGAGAAGGGGATCGACAAGGAGATCCTCTTCGAGGCGCTGGAGTCTGCCCTCCTCTCGGCGTCGCGCAAGAGCCTCGGTGCGGCCGAGAACTTTCGGATGCACATCGACCGCAAGAGCGGCGACCTGCGCGTGTACTGCCGGAAGAAGGTCGTGACGGAGGTCGCGGACGACAAGCAGGAGATCAGCCTCACCGCCGCCAAGGCGCTGAACGCCGATGCGGAGCTCGACGACGAGCTCGAGCTCGAGCAGGAGCGGCCGCCGCAGGATTTCGGCCGGATCGCGGCGCAGACCGCGAAGCAGGTCATCCTTCAGAAGGTGCGGGACGCCGAGCGTGAGGGCATCTACTCGGAGTTCGCCGGCAAGGAAGGCCAGATCCTCCGCGGCGTCGTGCATCGGATCGAGAAACGCAACGTAATCTTGGAAATTGGCAAGGCCGAGGCCATCCTGCCAGAGCGCGAGCAGATCCCGGGTGAGCGCTACAACCCGGGCGACCGGATCCGCGCCTTCGTGCTCGAGGTGCGGCGGACGGCCAAGGGCCCGCAGATCTCGCTCTCGCGGACGCACCCGGGGTATCTGGCGCGGCTCTTCCAGACCGAGATCCCCGAGATCCAGGAGGGGATCGTCCTCGTGAAGGCGACGGCGCGCGAGGCGGGCGAGCGGGCCAAGGTCGCGGTCGCGTCGACGAAGCGTGACGTCGATCCGATCGGCGCCTGTGTCGGCCTGCGCGGGACGCGCATCCAGGTCATCAGCCGCGAGCTGCGCGGCGAAAAGATCGACATCATCGAGTGGTCGCACGATCCCGCCACGTTCGTGGCGCGCTCGCTGTCGCCGGCCAAGGTGTCGTCGGTGGTGATCAACGAGCTCCCGGAAGGCGAGGGGCAGGCGTCGGCTCTTGTGATCGTGCCAGACAACCAGCTATCCCTCGCGATCGGCAAGAAGGGACAGAACGCGCGCCTGGCCGCCAAGCTGACGGGAATGCGGATCGACATCAAGAGTGAGTCCGAGATCGAGGCGGAGCGCTCTCCGCGCGACGCGTCCGCGGCCGAAGACCGCGCGGCGCTGGCCGCCCTGCCCCTGGGCTCGGCGGCGACCGACGCTCTCGTGGCCGCCGGGCTCGGCTCGCCGGCGGCGATCGTGAAGGCCGGCCGCGAGAGGCTCGCCCGGATCCCGGAGATCGGGGACGAGGTGGACGCGGTCTACATGGCCGCCGAGAAGTGGGTGGCGAGCCACAGCATCCCGGAGACCCTGAGAGCGGCAGACGACGGCATCGGCGGGGACTCTCCGCAGGAGACATCGACACCCGCATGAGAACGGGACCTCGTCGGACGTGTCTCGGATGCCGCCAGGCTCGCCCGAAGGGCGCGTTGACGCGACTGGTGCGGCGCCCGGACGGCCGTGTGGTGATCGATCCGGACGGACGCGGGACCGGGCGGGGGGCCTACGTCTGTGCCGACGCCGAGTGCATGAAGCGCGCGTTCAGCCGCGGACGGCTCACGCACGCGTTCCGCGCTCCGAGCGAGGTCGGCCCGGATCTTCTGCTCGCGATCGCGGGCGCCGGGCGCCGGCTCCGGGTGGTTGGACGCGCACGCGGGGGAGTCGAGTCTGCCGCGCGCGAGGCGATCGACGCAGCGGTGAGAGCGTGAGGGAGGTGAGGGGAACGTGCCACCGGCAAAAATAAAGGTGATCGAGCTCGCAAAGGAACTCGGCGTCACGAGCAAGGACCTCATGGTCGCCGCCGAGGAAATGGGCAACAAGGGTGTCCGGGCCATGAGTCCCCTCGACAGTACGCTCGCCAACGCGCTGCGGGTCAAGCTCGGGAAAGGGCGCGACCTGCCTGAGGCGCCGAAGCCCAAGCGCGTGCCGAAGCCGAAGGAAGAAGGGGCGGCGAAGCCCGCGTCGCGGACCAAGAAGCCGAAGATCGGCGACGACGCTCTGACGGAGATCAAGCCGGCGGCGACGATCGTCAAGCCGAAGCCGGCGGCGCCCGTCGCGGAGGTCGTTCTCGAGGCGCTGCCGATCGTCACGGTCCCCGAGCCCGAGATCGTTCCGGAGCCACCCGTCGCCGCGCCGCTGCCCGAGCCGCCGGCCGTCGTGAAGCCGGCCGCGACGGTGGCGCCCGCGCCGACGGCGCCGAAGAAGCCGGAGCCGAAGATCGTTCCGTTTCGACCGCTCGAGCGGCCGGCGCCGGCGCCACGGCCGTCGCGGCAACCGGCCGGACCGTTCGCGCCGCCGCGCGTCACGATGGTTCCGGCTCGACCGGCGGCACCGCCCGCGCCCCCGCGGATCGCGCCACCGCCGCTGGCCCCGGCGCGCCCGGCCGCGGCGGTGGCGCCTGCCGCCGTTGCGGCAGCTGTCGTCGAGGCGCCACCGGCGGCAGCGCCGCCCGAGGTCAAGCGCGAGCTCATCCGTGTGCCGGAGTCGGTCACGGTCGGCGAGCTCGCCGAGAAGATGCGGCGCAAGTCGGGTGAGGTCATCAAGGCGCTGCTCGAGCTCGGCGTGATGGCGACGGTGAACGAGCTGCTGGATCCGACCGCCGCCAAGCTGGTGGCCGACAAGTTCAACTTCGACGTCGAGATCCGTTCGGTCGAGGGCGACGTCGTCGACGAGGAGGATACAGACCCGGCCCAGCTCTCGCTGCGCCCGCCTGTCGTCACCGTGATGGGTCATGTCGACCACGGCAAGACCTCGCTGCTCGACGCGATCAGGAAATCGAAGGTCGCCGAGAAGGAGTTCGGCGGCATCACCCAGCACATCGGCGCGTACCAGGTCACCACGTCGCACGGCAAGGTCACGTTCCTGGACACGCCGGGGCACGAGGCGTTCACGGCGATGCGGGCGCGCGGCGCTCAGGCGACCGACATCGTCATCCTGGTCGTCGCTGCCGACGACGGCGTCATGCCCCAGACGCAAGAGGCGATCAACCACGCGCGGGCCGCCAACGTGCCGATCATCGTCGCGGTCAACAAGATCGACCGGCCCGAGGCGGACGCCGAGCGTGTGAAGCGCGAGCTGTCCAACCTCAATCTCGTGCCGGAAGAGTGGGGCGGGCAGACAATCTTCGTGCCGACGTCGGCCAAGCAGGGCACGGGCATCGACCAGCTGCTCGAGATGACCGCGCTCCAGTCGGAGATCCTCGAGCTCAAGGCCAACGCGAGCCGCTCCGCCAAGGGTGTGATCATCGAGAGCCGACTCGACCGTGGCCGCGGACCGGTGGCCACCGCGCTGATCCAAAACGGCAGCCTGCGCGAGGGCGACGCGGTCGTCGTCGGCTCTTATTCCGGCCGTGTCCGCTCGCTGATCGATCCGTCCGGCAAGAAGGTGAAGATCGCGGGCCCCTCCGACCCGGTGGAGATCCAGGGGCTCTCGGGGGTGCCGGCCGCGGGCGACGTGCTCGTCGCGGTCTCCGACGAGCGCAAGGCGCGGCAGATCGCCACCATGCGGCTCGACCGCGACAAGCTCAAGGGCAAGACCACGACGCGCATCACGCTCGAGGGGCTCCAGAAGCAGATCCTGACCGGCGAGGTGAAGGAGCTCCGGCTCATCCTCAAGGCCGACGTGCAGGGCTCGGTCGAGGCGCTGGCTGAGTCGCTCGAGCGCCTCTCGACCGACGAGGTGAAGCTGAAGGTCATCCACAGCTCGGTCGGCATGATCACCGAGAGCGACGTGATGCTCGCCTCCGCGTCCAACGCCCTCGTCCTGGGGTTCAACGTGAAGGCCGAGCCCAAGGCGACGACCCAGGCGCAGGCGAACGGCGTCGATCTCCGAAACTACAACGTCATCTACGAAGCGATCAACGATCTCAAGGCGGCGCTCGCCGGGATGCTGGCCCCGGAGATCCGCGAGACGGCGCTGGGCCGCGCCCAGGTCCGCCAGATCTTCGTCATCTCCAAGCTCGGCCCGATCTGCGGCTCCTACGTCGCCGAGGGCAAGATCGTGCGCGGCGCCAAGGTGCGCGTGCGACGCGGCGAGGAAGTCGTGGGCCAGGGGGCGGTCGGCTCGCTGAAGCGGTTCAAGGACGAGGTCCGCGAGGTGCTCGCCGGGCTCGAGTGCGGCATCGGCGTCGACGGCGTCACCGGCGTCCAGCCGGGGGATTCCCTCGAGGTCTATTCGAGCGAGGAAGTGGCGCGCACGCTCTAGCGGCCGCCGCGCCGGAGGAAGCCGTGTCGGCCGCGCGCATTGCGCTGGGACTCGTGGAGTTGCATCTTCCGGATGCCGCCTCGCTGAAGGACAAGCGCCACGTCCTGAAGGGTCTCAAGGAGAAGGTGCGCGCGAAGTTCGAGGTCGCGGTGGCCGAGGTCGACCACCAGGACGTGTGGCAGCGCGCCACGCTCGCCGTCGCCTACGTCTCAGCCGACGCCCGACACGCCAACACGGTCGTGTCCAAGGCGCTGGATTTCATCGAGGACAACGTCGAGGGCCAGGTGCTCGACACGTCCGTGGAGATTCTCTGATGCAGGGCAAGCGGCTCGATCGGGTCAACCAGCTCGTCAAGGAGGAGATCTCGACGCTCCTCCAGCGCGAGCTGAAGGATCCGCGGCTCGGATTCGTGTCGATCACCGAGGTCGAAACCGCCCGCGATCTGCGGACCGCCAAGGTGTTCGTCTCGGTGCTGGGCGACGACGCGAAGTGGACGGCGTCGATGGCGGCCCTGGTGAGCGCGCGCGGGTTCATCCGCAACTGGCTCCGCCAGACCCTGGATCTCCGGGTCACGCCCGAACTAGACTTCCGGCCCGATCGGTCCATGGAGCACGCGGCGCGCATCCAGGCGTTGCTCCGCGACGTCGGCGGCGACCCGCCGCGGTGACGATGGCGATCGAGCACACCGACACGCTGCCGTCCAGCGCGGTCCTGGCGCCGTTCGGCGGCCGCGGTCGGGCGCTGATGCTGGGTCACGTCCATCCCGACGCGGACGTCCTCGGCACGCTGCTCGCCCTCGGGCTGGCGCTCGAGAGCCGTGGCTGGAGCGTGACGTATGGCGGACCCCATCCGGCGCCGGCACTGCTCGCGTTTCTCCCGGGCGTCGACCGCTACCGGCCGCTGCGGACGCTCGACGGGGCGTTCGACCTGGTCGTGCTCACAGACTGCCCGAATCCGGATCGGACCGAAGGGTTGATCGATCAGGTCAAGCGGGCCGGCAAGGTCATCGTGAACGTCGACCATCACCCGGACAATCGGCGATACGGCCACGTGAACTGGATCGACTCGACGGCGGCCGCCACCGGCGAGATGGTGTACGAGTTGCTCCGAGCGCTCGGCGCGCCGCTCACGCCGGCAATCGCGACGAACCTCTTCACCGCGGTTCACACCGACACCGGCTCGTTCCGCTACTCGAACGTCACGCCGCGGACGTTCACGATCGCCGCGGCGCTGGTCGCGGCGGGCGCCCGACCGGAGGTGGTGTCGCAGTCGCTCTACGAGCGCCGCGCCCCCGACGCGCTCCACTGGCTCGGTGAGGCGCTGTCACGGGTCGAGGTCAGCGAGGACGGGCAGCTCGGCTGGCTCGCGCTGCCGGCCGGAGCGGTGCCCGAGCGTGTCGTCGAGTCCGAGGAGCTCGTGAACTATCCGCGCTCGATCGCGACGGTGCGCGTCGCCTGCTTGCTTCGCGAGCGCGACGGCCAGGTGAAGGTGAGCCTCCGCGGCAAGGGCGACGTGGACGTCCAGCGAATCGCGGCCCAGTTCGGCGGCGGGGGCCACGTCAACGCATCGGGCTGCACCGTCGCGGGGCCGCTCGCGGAGGCACAGCGCGCCGTGCTCACCGCGGTCAGGCGCGCCCTCGACGGGAGCCCGGTGTCGTGACCCGCGACTCCTCGCGCTCCGGGGTCCTGGTCGTCGACAAGGGCCCCGGCGCGACCTCCTTCGACGTCGTCGCGATCGCCCGTCGCCGCCTCGGCGTCCGACGGATCGGCCACGCCGGAACGCTGGATCCGGACGCGACCGGTGTGCTGCCGGTGCTCGTCGGCGAGGCAACCAAGCTGACGCCGTATCTCGTCGACCACGAGAAGGAATACCTCGCCACGGTCCGCTTCGGGCTGACGACCGACACCCACGACGTGAGCGGCCGCGTGCTCTCCGAGACACCGGTGGCCGAGATCTCGCCGGACCGTCTGGCCGACGCCTGTCGTGGGCTGGTCGGACGCATCAAGCAGGTGCCGCCGATGTACTCGGCGGTCCACCACGAGGGGCGACGGCTTTACGAGCTGGCGCGAGCCGGCATCGAGGTGGAGCGCGCGCCCCGCGAGGTCTTCGTCCGATCGATCACGCTCGAGGAGCTCGACGGGCCGCGCGCCACCTTGCGGGTGGTTTGCGGCAAGGGAACGTACGTGAGGGTGCTGGCCGCCGATCTCGGCGCGGCACTCGGGTGCGGCGCCGCCGTCGAGCGCCTCGTCCGATTGCGGGTCGGGCCCTACGAGGTCCGCGACGCCGTGTCCTGGGGCGAGCTCCTCGATCGTGAGATCGACCTCTGGTCTCGCGTGCGTCTCGTCGAGACGGCGCTGGCCGGGTGGCCCGTCGTTCGTCTCGACGGCCCGAGCGTCGCGATATTCACCCACGGGCAGCCGGCCGCCGTGATGCCGCCGGCGGTTGACGCGGGCGGCTTCGTGCGAGTGCACGGCTTCGGCGGGCCGTTGATCGGAGTCGGTGAATTGATCGCGGGCGGGAGCAAGGTCAAGCCCGTGCGCATCCTGCATGCGGATCGTTCAGGGACTCGAGTCCTACCGGCCTGAGTCGATCGCGGCCGTGGTCGCGCTGGGCGCCTTCGACGGCATCCACCTCGGTCACCGCGCCATTCTCGGAACCGCGGTGACGCAGGCGCGGCGCGGGAAGCTTCGCCCGCTCGCCTGCACGTTCGATCGCGACCCGATGGAGGTGCTTCAGCCCGAGAAGGCGCCGCTGCCGATCACCACGTTAGAAGAGCGCCTCGAGCTGATCGCGGAGACCGGCATCGAGACAACGGTGGTGATCCCGTTCACGCGGGCGATTGCGGCCGTCGAGCCCGAGGCCTTCGTCAAGGACGCCCTGGTCGACACGCTCGGCGCGCGCGAGATCGTCGTGGGGTTCAATCATCGGTTCGGGCGGGCCGCGCGCGGCGACGCCCGATTGCTCGAGAGCCTCGCGGGCACGCTCGGGTTCGAGGCGCACATCGTTCCCGCCTTCATGATCGACGGCGTCGCGGTCTCGTCGTCCGAGATCCGCGGGGCGCTCCAGCGCGGCGACCTTCCGGCGGCCGCCAGGCTCCTGGGCCGGCCCTACTCGATTCGCGGCGAGGTGGTACGGGGCGCCGGCCGCGGACGGACCCTGGGCTTCCCTACGGCCAACGTCAAGACCGAGCGCCCGTTAGGGCTGCCGGTCGGTGTCTACGTCTGCCAGGTCGGCGTGGCCGCCGCTAGATATCGGGCCGTCCTCAACGTGGGCGTGCGTCCGACGTTCGGCGAGAACGAGCTCGCGATCGAGGCTCATCTCCTGGATTTCATTGGTGATCTGTACAACGAGCGCGTGACGCTGACGTTCAACCGCCGGCTCCGGGGAGAGCGGAAATTCCCGAGCGCCGACGCGCTGCGGGAGCAGATCGCGCTCGACGTGGCCGCAGCGCGTCAGACCTCGTAACCGTTCCGTCAGCTTTACTTCGCTACGGTCGCGTGGTACTCTTCCAGCGTATCTGCTGACAAAACAAGGAGTTTTGGAACCCGCCCTGGCGTGGGAGCGATGGCTTCCCGGGGCGCGGCGATTGGAGGGGTGGCGCATGCCGCTTGCCGTCGACAAGAAGAAGAGTCTGATCGAGCAGTTCCGCACCCACGAGGGCGACACCGGCTCGCCGGAGGTGCAGATCGCGCTGCTGACCGAGCGCGTCAACGGCCTGACCGACCATTTCAAGCAGCACACGAAGGATCATCATTCGCGCCGCGGGCTGCTGATGCTGATCGGCAAGCGGCGAGGTCTTCTGGAGTATCTCCGGGTCCGGGCTCCGGAACGATACCGGGTCATCATCGAAAAGCTCGGCATCCGCCGTTGACGGCGGAGTCACACATCACTGATCGGTCCTCGGACGGGATGGCTCCGGGGGCCCTGAGTGGACAGGTCCACCGTCCACTCCACACGGCGATCGCCGGATTCCGGCCGATACGCGAGGACAATTTCTTCTATGAATCATACTGTGGAAATCGAGATCAACGGCCTGCGCATGGCCCTGGAGACTGGCAAGGTGGCCAAGCAGGCGGATGGCGCCGTCGTCGTCCGATACGGCGGCACGATGGTGCTGGCGACCTGCGTCGCTGCCAAGGGCGCCAAGGAGTCGCAGGACTTCTTCCCACTCACCGTCGAGTACCGTGAGCGCGCGTACGCTGGCGGGCGCATCCCCGGCGGCTACTTCAAGCGAGAAGGCGCGCCGGTCAAGAAGGAGACGCTGACCTCTCGTCTGATCGATCGGCCGATCCGACCACTCTTCCCCGACGGGTTCCGCGACGAAGTGCAGGTGATCTGCCTCGTGATCTCAGGCGATCAGGAGAACGATCCGGACGTCCTGGCGATCAACGGCGCCTCGACGGCGCTCTGTCTGTCGGGCATCCCGTTCGACGGCCCCATCGGCGCCGTGCGGGTCGGCCTGGTCGACGGCAAGCTGCTCGCGAACCCCACCACCACGCAGCAGAAGGAATCGACCCTCGAGCTTGTCATCGCCGCGACCGAGGAGGCGGTGCTGATGGTGGAGTCGGGCGCCAACGAGATCCCCGAGGAAACGATGCTCGAGGCGATCGCGTTCGGCCACGCCGAGTGCAAGCGGCTGGCGCGGGCGCAGCGGGATCTCGTCCAGCGCGCGGGCAAGCCCCGTTGGGCCTTCGACGCCTCGGCGGGCCGCGACCTCGATCTCGAGGCGCGCGTGAAGAGCCTCGCCGGGCCCAAGCTGGCCGCGGCGTTGGCCACGCACGAGAAGCAGGGGCGCGCCGAGGCGGTCGGCCACGTGTTCGACGAGGTCCTCCAGGCCATCGGCGCCGACGAGACCAAGAAGGGCGCGATCCGCGCGGCATTCGAGGTCGTGGAGAAGGCCGAGGTCCGGCGACTCATCGTGGAGCGTGGGCTCCGGGTCGACGGCCGTGGGGTGACCGACATCCGCCCGATCTCGATCGACATCGCCTACCTTCCGCGCGCCCATGGCTCGAGCGTGTTCACGCGGGGCGAGACGCAGGCGCTGGTGTCGGCGACGCTGGGGACCAAGTCCGACGAGCAGAAGATCGAATCCCTCGAGGGCGACTCCTACCGGCACTTCATGCTGCACTACAACTTCCCGTCGTTCTCGGTCGGCGAGGTCCGGCGATTCGGATCCCCCTCGCGGCGCGACATCGGTCACGGCGCGCTGGCCGAGCGAGCCGTGGAGGCGGTGCTGCCGCCGAAGGAAGAGTTCCCGTACACGATCCGCGTCGTCTCCGACATCCTGGAGTCCAACGGGTCGTCTTCGATGGCCTCGGTGTGCGGCGCCTCGCTCGCGCTGATGGACGCGGGCGTGCCGCTCCGCACGCACGTCGCCGGTGTGGCGATGGGGCTCGTCAAGGAGGGCGACCTGGTCGGGATCCTGACCGACATCAACGGCGCCGAGGATCACTACGGCGACATGGACTTCAAGGTCGCCGGCACCGAGAAGGGTGTGACCGCGCTCCAGATGGACATCAAGATCGCCGGCGTGTCGATCGACATCATGCGGGCGGCGCTCAACCAGGCGCGCGACGCACGGATGATCGTCCTCGGGAAGATGCGGGAAGCCATCGAGAAGCCGAAGCCCGAGCTCTCGCCCTACGCGCCGCGCTTCGTCACGATCAAGATCCGGCCCGAGAAGATCCGCGAGATCATCGGCCCCGGCGGCAAGGTCATCCGCGGCATCCAGGAACAGACCGGCACGAAGATCGACGTCGAGGACGACGGGCGGGTCACGGTGTTCTCACCGGACAACGCGTCGGTGCAGAAGGCGCTGGGGATCATCCAGGACATCTGCCGCGAGGTCGAGCTGGATCGGATCTATCTCGGCAAGGTCAAGAAGATCGTCGAGTTCGGCGCGTTCGTGGAGGTTATCCCGAACACCGAGGGGCTGCTGCACATCTCGCAGATCGCCGAGAGCCGGATCCGTACCGTCCAGGACGTTCTGACCGAGGGCGACGAGGTCCTGGTCAAGGTCATCGAGATCGACGGCAACGGTAAGATGAGATTGAGCCGGAAGATGGCGTTGCGCGATCAG
>QHSL01000081.1 GCA_003220435.1 Candidatus Rokuibacteriota bacterium
ACGAAGTCTGGTTCAATCGGGGCGACGGCAAATACTACGTCACCGGCAGCGGAAGTCCTCTCCGCCCCACCCTCAGTAGCGCGGCTCAGGGTAGCACCCCCCTCGGCGTGATCGACGCAGAGGACAAGACCCTGGTTCAGCTGGTGCCGACATTCAATGTGCCAGCGGTGGGGACCGGAAACAGCAGCACCCAGCATCCCGCCGGTAATGCGCACTCGGTGGCCGCCAATGCCGCCAACAACTACGTGTTCGTGCCCTTGGGGGCGAACAACGTCTTCCCCGGCTGCTTGACCGGGTGCGTCGCGGTATTCGCCAGGCCGTCGAAGGAGGAATGACACCCGGACCGGCCCCGTGCTCGGGGGAAGCGGCGGCGCCCTGCCGCCGTTTCCCCCTCCGCGGCGCGTGCGCTCCTCGATCTCGGGGGTCAGGCGCTGGGGCTGAGTGCCGCGAGTAGGGCGCGAGCCCGAAGGGGCTCGTCGCGAGTTCCGAGCGCCTCGAATATCGCCAGTGCTCGATTCAGGAACGCGCGGGCGTCGTCGCAGGCGCCGCGCGACTGCGCGAGCGCGGCCTGCGCCACCAGCGTTTTCGCGACATCGTTGCGGGCGTCGAGCCCTTCGAGGATACGCTGCGCCGCATCCAGCGACTCGAGCGCCGCCGCCGGTTCGCTCGCGACGAGCAGCTCGCCCAGGAGCCGCAGCGCTACGCCTTCGAAGTGCCGGTAGCCGACCTGGCGGCAGGTTGCGAGCACGTCCTCGACGAGCGCGCGCGCCTGCGCGTGCTCGCCCTGACGGAGCCAGGTCTCGACCAGCCAGAGGGCCACGAACGAGCGCGTATAGCGAAGCCGCGAACGCTCGAACCACGCCACCGCCTCCAGCATGTCGGCCGCGCCGCCCGTGAGGTCGCCCCCCTTCACCCTGCCCAGGGCTCGCACCGCCTTGATCATCGCGGTGTCGAACGGGACGGGTGAGGACAGCGCCAGCGCTTCGTCGCAGTAGTGCAGGCCGGCCTCGGTGTCGCCACGCAGGATGTGCGTCGAGCCGGTGCGAAAGAGCCCCACGACCCTCAGCCGCAGGTCGCGGAGTGTCCGACCGTGCGCCAGCCCTTGCTGGCAGCAGGCGAGGCTCCGGTCCCACTCGCCGATCGCGTTGAACGCCATGCTGAGTCCCCACAGCGTCCGGCTCGCCCACCAGAGGTTCCCGTGCCGCTCGAAGATGGGAAGCGCGCGGGTGCCGGCTTCCACGGCGCCGCGAAGGTCCCCGGCGACGACGCTCACGTGCGTGAGCGAGCACTGGGCGAACGCCGCGTACTCCTCGAGCCCGCTCGCCTCGGCGATCTCGAGCGCGCGGCGGCAGTAGGCCATCGGGACTTCCGGCGGGCTCCCCGTAAGGCTGTGGAGGTGGCCGGCCCAGCAGTACCACGCCGCACGCCGGCCAGGATCGTCGAGGGCCTCCACCAGCTCGCGGATCTGCTCGAGGGCCTGGATGTGCTCGGCGTGACGCCCGAGCGCGAACTTGATCTCCGCCTGCTTGACGACCGCGTCGATTCGCCGTCGCCGGTTCGCCTCGGTATCCGGCAGCGACGCGAGCCGCACCAGCGCCCCTTCGAAGTGGGTGAGCGCCTCCTCGTTCGCCCAGCGCCGCTGGGCTTTCTCGCCGGCGAGGATCGCGTAGTCGACGGCCTTCTCGACGTTCTCGCCGCGCGCGAAGTGATAGGCGAGCAGCTCGGCGAACTCGTCGGGGCGGCCAGCCGCCTGGTCCTCGAGCGCGCCGCCGGCCGCTTCGTGGTACTGACGGCGACGGCGCACCAGCAGGGACCCGTAGACGACGTCCTGCGTGAGCGCATGCTTGAAGCTGTACGTGAGATCGGGCTCTGCCGCGCTCGGAAACACGAAATCGAGCGTGTGGAGCGACTCGAGACGCCGCACCAGCTGGCCGTTCGTTCCGAGCACCCGCCCGAGCAGCGAGACCCCGAAGTGACGGCCGATGACCGCCGCCCCCTGGAGCGACAGCTTGAGTGGATCGTCCAGCCGGTCGACGCGGGCCGCGATGATGTCGTGGATCGTCGCCGGCACCGTAATGCCGCCGGCCCGCAGCGCGGCACGGCCGCCTTCCACGACGATCCCGTCGGTCTCCCGCAGCTGGCGGACGATCTCCTCAACGTAGAGCGGGTTGCCCTCGGCCTTGCCGAGGACGGTCGTGAACAGATCCTCGGACCCCGACTGCGCCCCGACGAGAGCCAGCACCATGCGCCGTCGGTCGTCGTCGTGCAGCCCGCCCAGCGTGAGGACCTCGCCGGCCGGTGGAACGCTCGTCGGCGCCGTGCCCGTGCGTGTCGTGAGCACGAGCAGGAAGCGATGGCCGGGCACCGCCTCGGCGAGCGACGTGAGGAACTCGGCGGAGCTCGCGTCGGTCCAGTGCAGGTTCTCGACGACCAGCACGAGGGGGCGCCGCTCGCTCGCGCGGAGGAAGATGGCCCGGAGCAGCGCCAGGGTCTGCTCCTTGAGCTGGGCCGTTTGCAAGCGCCCGAGGAACCCCGGCGACACCGAGACGCCGAGGAAGTGGCCCAGCAAATCGACCGCATTCGGCTCGTCGAGTCCGAGCGTCCCGAGGCCCTCCGCGAGCCGCCGCCGCGTCTCGTCCTCCGTCATGCCGTCGGCGAGCTCGAAATATCGACGAAGCATCTCGAGAACGGGGTGATACGGGATCGAGCCGCCGTAGGACAGACAGGAGGCCTCGATGATCTCGACGGCGGTGAGCCCCTGGAGGAACTCGTAGAGGAGGCGTGACTTCCCCTGCCCGGGCTCCCCGACCAGGAGCAGCACGAGGCCTCCGCCCTCCGCGCTCCGACGCTGGGCCGCGTTGAGACGCGCAAGCTCGGCCGCGCGACCGACGAGCGGAGTGAGGCCGCGCGCCTTGGACACTTCGAGCCGCGTCTGACCGCGAACCTCTCCCTTCAGCGCGAACGCTCGGACCGGGTGCGTCTTGCCCTTGAGCTCGAACTCGCCCAGGTCCTCGAACACGAAGAACCCGGCTCGGAGGTGCTGGGTATAGCGACTGACGACGATCTGCCCGGATCTGGCCAGCGACAGCATCCGCGCGGCCAGGTTCGTGGTGTCGCCGACCGCCGTGTAGTCCATGCGAAGATCCCGGCCGATCGCGCCGACGACGACGGGGCCGGTGTTGATCCCGATGCGCATCTGGAAGTCCCGCTGGTACTGGCGCTTGATCTCGTCGCGCAGGGGCTGCAGGTCGCGGTCGATCTTGAGCGCGGCGTGAAGCGCGCGGGACGCGTGATCCTCGTGGGCGATCGGCGCGCCGAACAGCGCCATGACGCCGTCCCCGAGAAACTGATTGATCGTGCCCTCGTAGCGGTGGACCGAGTTCAGGATCACCTCGAAGGCGCGGTCCATGATGGCGTGGATCTCCTCGGGATCCAGGCGCTCCGACATCGCCGTGAAACCGGACACGTCGGCGAACATCACGGTGACCTGCTTGCGCTCGCCCTCGATGGCGCTCTTCGACGTGAGGATCTTCTCGGCGAGATGCCGCGGGGTGTACGCGGCGGGCGAGGCGAATCGCTCGGGAACGCTGGCCGATTCCGGCGCAGGAGTGACTGGGCCCGTGGGCGCCGTCGACCCGGGCGCCGCGGAGCTCAGGCGGGCGCCGCACTCACCGCAGAACTTTTGGCCCGCCGGGTTCTCGTGCTGGCACGCGGGGCACTGCATCCCGCGGCAAATCTAGGAGCCTCCGCCCACGGAGTCAAGCGACCGATAAATCCGGCGGCGGTGAAGCACATCCGTCTCGTCGTCGCCGCGCCGAAGTTCCGGAAGGGCTTTCGATTTATTCGGGTTGTGCGGGATTCGCGCGTGCGCACCTTTTGTGCTTGACGGAGTCAGCGAATGGTCCTAGGGTGCCCTGCCAGTCGCGGCGCGGCCGAGGGGAGAAAGAGCACGGGATCGACGGTTTCGCTCATGCAGAAGTTGCAGACCCGTCTCTCCCGGCGCCGACAGACGTCGGTAGCTCGAGCGGTGGGGACGCTGGCGCTGCTGAGCGCGCTCGCTTCGATGCTCGCCCAGGCCGATCCCCCCACTCCTCCCCGCACCGTTCGAATCGCTCCGGACTCCGGTTCGACCGCGACGGCTCCCCTGTTCGTCACGCCGAGATCGCTGCGCTCGAGCGGAATGATGGAGAAGCCTGGATGGAGCCACATGCCGCTTGGCTTCATCGAGAATCAGGGTCAGGCGATCCGCAAGTGGCGTTCTATTCGAGAGCCGGCGGTCAGACCCTCGGGATGATCCGCGGAGGCATCGTCTTCGATCTCACGTGGGCGAGAGTGCCGGCCGGTCTCCAAGGCCTGTGGATCGCCGACGACGGATCGCTCCTTCTCCCGCCTCTTCATATTCGCGTGATCAGCTGATGTCGATGATGGAAGCGCGCGGCATTCTCCGAGCGCTCGGGGCGCGTCGCGAGGGTTTCCACCGCGCTGGCCTCGCGCTCACGATGGTTGCCGCCGCGCTCTTCGGCTCGCCCTCGCCGTCGCTCGCCAACGACGGCGGCGGCCCGTCGGCGGCGGAGATGCGGGCCAAAGAACGCCTCGCCGGCGTGCAGATCCCGTTCGTCGCCAATTCGGGGCAGACCGATCCGGCGGTCGCCTATTACGCGGCGACCTTTGCCGGCACGGTCTTCGTCACGAAAGACGGCCAGATCGTGTATTCGCTGCCGGGCGAGAGGCCCGTGGCCGCGGGCGCGGGCCTTCCGGGCAAGACACCGAGTAGGGCTGGCTGGTCGCTGACCGAAACTGTCGTCGGTGGCAAAGCCCAGCCGAGCGGAAGCGATGCGGCCTCAGTCAAGGTCAACTACTTCCTCGGCAACGAGCCGGCGCGCTGGAGGCATGGGCTGCCGACCTTCGATGCGGTCTCCCTCGGGGAAGTCTGGCCTGGGATCTCGCTCGATCTGCGAGCACACGGGAAGAACGTAGAGAAGCTGTTCACGGTCAAGCCCGGTGCGGATCCATCACGGATCCGGATGCGGGTCGCGGGCGCGCGGTCGCTGCGGGTCGACTCGGCAGGTGCGCTCCTCCTTGGCACCGATCGGGGGGAGGTCGCGTTCACGCCACCGCTGGCGTTCCAGGAGCGGGATGGCGTGCGGCAAACGGTACTGGTGGCCTATGCGCTGACCGGCGAGCAGTATGGCTTCCGGTTCGAAGGCTACGATCCCACCTTGCCCCTGGTGATCGATCCTCTGCTGCAGGCCACCTACCTCGGCGGGAGCCAGGCCAACGCGGGAAGCAACTCCGAGGACATCGCTTACGCCGTCGCGATCCATCCCACGTCCGGGGACGTGTACGTGGCAGGGTCCACCCGTTCCACGAATTTCCCTGGAACGGCCGGAGGTGCGCAGCCAACGTTCGCCGGCTTCTCCGACGCTTTCTTGGCGCGCTTCAACGCGACCCTGACTGCGCTCGATCAGGCTACATACCTCGGCGGGAGCAACAGCGACTTCGCCTACGCCCTCGCGATCCATCCGACGTCGGGCGACGTGTACGTGGCCGGGCACGCGAACTCAACAGATTTTCCCGGCACGACCGGGGGAGCTCAGGCGACGCTCAGTGCCGCTTGCGCGGGGTGCGGCGACGGCTTCGTCGCGCGCCTGAACGCGGCGCTGACGGTCCTCGACCAGGCGACGTACCTCGGCGGCAGCAGCGACGAATACATCCAAGCCCTCGCGATCCACCCGACGTCGGGCGAGGTGTACGTGACCGGGTACACGTACTCCACGGATTTCCCCGGCACGACCGGGGGGGCGCAGGCGGCGAAGGTAGCCACCCAGTTCGCCGATGCATTCGTCGCGCGCTTGAACGCGGCGCTGACAACGCTCAATCAGGCCACGTATCTGGGCGGTGACGGCGACGACGTCGCCTACGCCCTCGCGATCCACCCGACGTCGGGCGACGTGTACGTGGCCGGGACCTCGGGCTCCGCGAACTTCCCCGGCCCAGCCATCGTTGGCGACGCCTTCGTCGCGCGCTTGAACGCGGCGTTGACCACGTTCAATCAGGCCACGCACCTCGGCGGCGACATCGCCTGGGCCCTCGCGATCCACCCGACGTCGGGCGACGTGTACGTGGCCGGGTACGCATCTACCTCCAGTGTCCCCGGCACGACCGGGGGGGCCCAGCCGAACAGGGCCGGTGGGGAAGACGCCTTCGTCGCGCGCTTGAACCCGGCGTTGACGACGCTCGGTCAGGCCACCTACCTCGGCGGGAGCACCGAAGACCAAGCCCTCGCCCTCGCGATCCACCCGACGACGGGCGATGTGTACGTAGCCGGATGGACGATCTCCACGGATTTCCCCGGCACGGCCGGGGGAGCGCAGCCGGCGTCCGGCGGCAGCCAGGACCGGGATGCCTTCGTCGCGCGCTTGAACCCGGCGTTGACCACGCTCGATCAGGCCACCTACCTCGGCGGGAGCGCCGGCGACCAGGTCCAAGCCCTCGCGTTCCACCCGGCGTCGGGGGATGTGTACGTAGCCGGGTTTACATCCTCCTCGAATTTCCCCGGCACTAGCGGGGGAGCGCAGGCGACGGCGCCTGGCATCGGGGGCTGCTGCCCCAAGTCGTTCGTCGCGCGGGTGACCGCCGACCTCGCCGCCGCCACCGCGGATCTCTCGGTCACGAGCCTGGCAAATCCGAGCCCAGTCCCGAGCGGCACGAACCTCACGTACTCGATCACGGTCCACAATGGCGGACCCGATCCCGCAAGCGGCACGACCCTGACCGATACGATCCCAACGGGCACGACGTTCCAGAGCCTGACCCCGAATGTCGGCTGCACGACGCCCGCCGTGAACGGCACGGGAACGATCACCTGTTCGCTCGGCACCATCGCGAGCGGGTCGAACGTGGTGCTGACGCTCGTCGTGAAGGTCACCGCGGCCAGCGGGACGGTCACCAACACGGTCTCGGTCGCGACGGTCTCGCAGGATCCGACCAGCGCCAACAACTCGGCAACCAGCGTCACCACCGTGACCGCGGTCGGCGCGATCTCGGGCACCGTTTGCGCTAACGCCGGGCCGCCGTGCGTCGCGGCCACCAACCCGGCGATCTCCGGGGCGCTGATCATCGTCCGCAGCTCGGACAGCGGAGTTCAGGTCGCGACCGGCTCCACCAACGCCAGCGGCACCTACACCATCGCCAGTCTCCCCCCGAGGAATTACAAGGTCTCGGCCGAGGCGAACGGCTTCGCGATCCGTTACTTCAACAACCAGATCGACTTTAACTCCGCCAACCTCGTCACGGTCAGTGGGGGCTCCACGACGGGAAGCATCAACTTCGGGTTGCCCGCCAACGCGGGCGGCATCACCGGCAAGGTCACGCTCATCGACGGCGTGACAGCCGTGGCGGGCGCGTCCATCTCAGTGAGGGCGGTCGCCGGCAACGGGATTCTCTACTCCACCACGACCGACGCGTTCGGCAACTACAACACCCAGCCGCGGCTCGCGGCGGGCACCTACATCGTCAGGGTCACGGCGACGGGCTTCCCGGTTACCTACTACGACGGGGCCAAGAGCGTCGCGTCGGCCACCCCGGTCGCAGTGAATGCGAACGCCAATACACCGAACATCAACGTGAAGCTGTCCGCCGCGGCCGGCGCCATTCGAGGTACCGTCACGAGCGCAGCAACGGGAGCTCCCCAAGCCGAAGTCGGCATCAGCGTCTGGGACGGCGCCAGCGGAGGATTCATCCAGGGCTACACCACCAACAACTCCGGGGTCTACGATACGGGTCTGACGCTGGCGCCCGGACAATACAAGGTGACCGCGCAGCTCGCCGGCTCGGAGACGATCGCCTACAACAACAAGTTCTCGGTGGCGACCGGTGATCCGGTCACCGTGACGGCGGACGTCACGACGACCGGCATCGACATCGCCCTGCCCCTCGTCGGCGGATTGACCGGGCACGTCACCAACGTGCAGACGAGCGCTCCGCTTTCGGGCGCGAATGTCACGGTCTCCGACTATGCCTCGAACAACTTCGTCGCGAGCACGACGACGGCACCCGATGGAAGCTATACGATCAATGGGCTGAACCCGCTCCAATCCTATCGAGTCCTGGCACGGCTGGGCGGGTTCGGCGTCGTGTACGCAAATAACAGAAGCTCGGTCGCAACGGCTGACGCCGTCACGGTCCCGGCGGGGTCCAATACCACGCTCGACTTCGCGCTCGCTCAGGCGGGCGGCATCACGGGACGCGTCACGGATGCCGTGACCCTCGCCGGCATCCAAGGCATCATCATCGATGTCTTCGACGGTGTGTCGACCGCGTTTCCGGTGATGTCTGATCAGAACCTTTTCTCGGGCGTATCCGTCACGACGGGCGCGGGTGGAGATTTCAACACCGGGCGCGTCCTGGCCCCGGGAATCTACAAGGTCCGAGCGCGTTTCGGGGACATCACCACCGCCTATATCCCGAAGTTCTACGTCAGCGGACTCGATCTCACCACCGCGACCCCGGTGACAGTCGCGGTCGGAGCCGACACTCCAAATGTCGACGTCGTCCTCTCGAAGGGCGGAACGATCACGGGCACGATCCGTGACCGAGCGAGCGGCCAGCCGATCTCGGGTGCTGGTGTCTCGGCCCAACGCTTCTCGGCGAGCGTCCAGTTCCTCAACACCGGGGCCACAACGAACGCGAACGGCAACTACACGATCAGTGGGCTGACACCCGGAGAATGGGTGCTGGCGGCCCGCGCGACCGGGCATATCGTCGGCTGGTTCAGCGGCGACCCGAACAATCCGGCGACGGATTTCTCCAGCTCGACCCCGATCCAGATCCCGGGCACGACCACGTTCAGCAACGGGAACATCAATCTGCAGCTCGGGGGAGGAACGATCCAGGGGAGAGTCACCCGGAGCGACAACGGGCAGCCTGTTCCCGTGGGGACGACGGTGACGATACGAGGCCCGGTGCCCAGGACGAGCCAGGTGAGCATCGGCACCGGCATCACCTCGCCGCTCACCGATGCCCAGGGCGGTTACAGCTTACCGGGACTCGCACCCGGTCGGTACGTGGTCCAAGCCTTTGGCAACCAGACCGCGAACGGCACGACGAACGGCTTCTTCCCGCTCGGGGCGATTTCCCGGGGCACCGGGGTACCCGTCACGGTGACCGACGGCAATACGGCGATCGCGGACTTCCAGGTCCCGAGCTTCTCGGGAGGCGAGAGCCCACGGATCATCCGCGGCACTCTCAGGGACCCGAGCAACAATCCAATCCGCGAGGCATTCGTCTTCGCCTATGAGCCCACGGCGCTGACCACCGCGCGGGTGATCCAGGGCTTCGATGACGGATCCTTTGCGCTGGGCGGGCTTCCTCCCGGGCGGTACATCATCGCCGCCCAAACGGAGAAGACGTTCGTCTCGACGACCTACCCCGCCGAGCTCTCCCTCGCCACCGGCATCCTCGTCGACGTCACTGGCGGTGACGTGTCGGGCATCAATCTCGTCCTCTCCGACAACGCCGGCACGGTCGCTGGAACGGTCACGCGGAGCGATAGCGGCCAGCCCGTGCTCGGTGCCTTGATCAGCGTCCGCACCTTCTTCGATGCGCCGGTCGTGACCGCGGTGAGCCGCGTCGATGGGACCTACCTGGCTCGCGGCCTCGCGCCCGGGTTCTACAAGATCCGCGTGTCGGCGGCTGGGTTCACGACGAAGTACTTCAGCCTGAACGTGCCAGGCGGCGTCGGGACGCACGAGGACGGGTCGTACGTCGACGTCGCCGCCGGGACGAACACTCCGGGCATCAACCTCGTACTGACTCCGACGGGCGCCGTGCTGACCGGGACGGTGAAGCGGCAGGGCACGCTCGAGCCTGTGAGCGCGGCAGTCGTCGCCATCCACGATGCCGCGAGCGGCAACCGCGTGATGACCGTCAATACGGACGCGAGCGGCACCTGGCGAAGCGAGGACCTGGCGCCCGGGAGCTACACGGCCGAGGCCTTCGACGTCCAGGCGGCCCGTTACGCAGCCCAGTGGTACAGCGGCAAAACCACGTCCCTCAACGCCAATCCGATCAGCGTTGCTGGAGTGACCAGCGGCATCGATTTTCTCGTCTCGGCGGTCCAGGGCTCGATCTCGGGTCGGGTGTTCATGAGCAACGGGACGACGCCGCTTGCCAATGCCGGCGTCGAGATCCTCGACGCGGCAACAGGCGGCCTCGTACGCCGGACTATCACCGGAAGCGATGGCCGATACTCGGTCCAGGGACTCGCCCCGGGCACCGCCCTCTACGTGGCGCACGCCGTCGCGCTCGGCTTCGACGGTCAGTACTACGCCCTGGCCGCCACTCGGGCCTCGGCCGCGACGATCACTGTGACCAGCGGTGGCGACACGCCGAACATCAACTTCATCCTGACGCAACCCAGCACTGCTGACGTCGCGATCACGAAGTTCGCGAACCCGAGCCCGGTGCTGAGTGGGTCGAACCTGACCTACACGATCACGGTCAGCAACGCGGGACCGAATCCCGCCAGCAACGCGAGCCTGCTCGATACGGTGCCGACGGGCACCACATTCCAGAGCCTCACTCCGAGCGCCGGCTGCACGACCCCTGCGGTGAACGGCACGGGCACCGTGAGCTGCACGATCGGCACGCTCGCGAGCGGCGGCAGCGCCATCTACACGCTGGTCGTGAAGGTGACGGCGGCGAGCGGCTCCGTGAGCAACACGGTGTCGGCCGCCGCGGTCACGCCCGACCCGAGCTCCGGCAACAACACGGCGACAGCGACCACGAGCATCGTGGCACCGGGCGCCGTCTCTGGAACAGTGTGCGCGAACGCGGCGCCGCCGTGCGGAGTGGCCAACCCGGCGATCTTGGGGGCGCTGATCACCATCCGCAACTCGGACATCGGGATCACCGTAGCGACCGGCTCTACGGATACCAGCGGCACCTACCTCATCGGAGGCCTCAGCCCGAGGAACTACAAGGTCTCGGCGGAAGCGAATGACTCGGTGACGAGGTTCTTCAACAACCAGGCCACCTACACGTCGGCGAATCTGGTCACCGTGAATGCCGGCGCCACGACCGGCGGCGTCAATTTCGGGTTGCCGGGCAATGCCGGCGGCATCAAGGGGAGGATCACTCTGAGTGATGGCCTGACGCCAGTGCCGGGCGCCACGGTCCTGGTGAGAACGGTCGCTGGCGACTTCGTTCTCTCGTTGAACGCAAATGGTAGCGGCAACTACGACACTCAACGCCGCCTCGGGGCCGGTACCTACATCGTCCGCGCTTCTACTCCGGGCTCCCCGCTCACGTACTACGTCTCGGCCAACAGCGTCGCTACGGCCACGCCCATCGCCGTCGGGGCCAACGCAGACACGACCGGCATCGACATCAAGCTCGCGGCGGCCGCGGGCGGCATCAGCGGCCAGATCACCAGCGCGGCCACGGGCGCGCCGCTCGCGTCCGTCAACGTCAGTATCTTTGACGGCGCCTCCAGCGGTTTCGTCAACGCCTTTGCCACAGACGCCACCGGACACTACGACACGGGGCAGACCTTAGCCCCTGGACAGTACAAGGTCACCGCCAGCATCGCCGGATCCGAGACTGTCGCCTACAACAACAAGTTCTCGGTCGCGACGGGCGATCCGGTCATCGTGACAGCAAGCGCCACGACGACTGGCATCAACGTGGCGCTGCCGCTGCTGGGCGGTATCACCGGCCATGTGAGAAACTCCGCGACCAGCGCCGGCATCGGCGGCGCCATCGTCGACGTCTTCGACTTCGCCGGGAACAACTTCATCACGAGCGCGACCACCGCCACGACGGGTGACATCGGTAGCTACACGATCAACAATCTCAATCCGCTCCAGGCCTACCGGGTACGGGGGCGCGCCACCAACTTCGGCATGGTCTTCTTCAACAACAAGCCCTCCGCGGGCACCTCGGACGTCGTGACGGTCCCGGCCGGCTCCATCACGACTGTCGATTTCTCGCTTGTCGCAGCTGGCGGTATCACCGGCACCGTCAGGGACGCGGTGACCCTGGTGGGGATCCCGAGTGTGAACGTCGACATTATCGAGGGGTCCTCGACGAATTTCTCCATCAACAACTTCATGAACTTCTCGGTGGCGACCGACGGCAGCGGCAACTTCAACATCGGGCGGATCCTGGCCCCCGGCGTCTACAAGCTGAGGGCGCGCAAGTTCAACTCGGGATACATCCAGACCTTCTACCCCAATGGTTTTGATCTCAGCACCGCTGCCACGCTGACGGTGACGGCCGGCGCGGACACACTGAACGCCAATATCTCGATGTCCCTCGGTGGCACGATCACCGGCACGATTCGGGACCGGGCGAGTAACCAGCCGATCTCCGGGGCGACGGTGATCGCGCGTCGCTTCGGCGCCGGCACGTTCTTCGGCGACTTCACCGTCACGACCGACGCCAGCGGCAATTACACGATTACGGGGCTCCACCCTGGCGAATGGCTCATCACCGGTCAGGCGACGGGACACATCCTCGGCTGGTACAGCGGCAATGCCAACAACCTCGCCACGGACTTCGCGGCCTCATTGCCGATCGCGATCACCGGCACCAACATCGTCAGCGGTGTCAACATGAACCTGGCGGCCGGTGGCGGCGAGATCCGCGGTCGTGTCACTCGGAGCGACAATGGCCAGCCCGTCCGGCCTGGGATTTCCATCAACATCCGCGGCCCCTGGCCGAGAGCCGGCAGCGTCTCGCCAGCCTCGGTGCTCACCAACCAGCAGGGCGACTACAGCTTCCCAGGGCTCGCGCCGGGGCGGTATTGGGTTGAGGCCAACCGAGCGCAGGTGACCAATGGAACGGCCGTCGGATGGTATCCGTTCGGCTCGGTGTCTCGGGGAAGCGGCGTGGTGGTCACCGTTACCGACGGTGGCGTCACCACTACCGATTTCCAGGTGCTGGGCTTCGGCGGTGGCGACTCACCCAGAGCCATCCGAGGGACGCTGCGGAACTCCAGCAACCAGCCGATCCGTGAAGCACGGGTATTCGCGATCGAGCCCCACGCCACCGGTACTGTCCATGTCGCCGATGTCTTCGACGACGGGAGCTTCGTCGTGGACGGCCTCGCCCCCGGTCGCTACGCGCTCAGCGCCACGATCGAGGACACCTACGTCCAGATCGTCTATCCCGCCGAGCTCACCGCAAACACCGGTGCGCTGATCGACGTGACCGCGGGGGACGCGGCGGGGATCACTTTCGTCTTGCCGAACAATGCTGGCTCCATCACGGGAACGGTCACCCGAAGCGACAACGGCCAACCCATCCTCGGAGCGAGCATCAGCGTCCGGACCTTCCTCGATTCGGGCGCCGTGGGGGCGACGAGTCGTGTCGATGGCTCGTTCCTGGTACGTAGTGCGATGCCCGGCTTCTACAAGATCAGGGTCTCCGCGCCCGGATTTGTGACGAAGTACTTCAAGGTCGGCGTGCCGGGCGGCGTCCGGACGTCGGAGGAAGGGTCTTTCGTCACCGTGACGGGCGGAGCGAACACGCCCAACATCAACGTCGCTCTCGACCCGACTGCCGGAGCGCTGACGGGCACAGTTCGCGACCAGGCGACCCTCGAGCCCGTAGTCGCGACCGTCGCCGTGATCCACGACGCCGCTACCGGCAACCGGGTCCAGGCCGTCTCGACCGACGCTGCCGGCGCCTGGCGCACGGAGGGTCTCGGGCCCGGCAGTTACAAGGTCGGGATCTTCGACGTCCAGGACTCTCGCCACGCCGGGCAGTGGTATAGCGGGAAGAACACGCTGCTGGCCGGGGACGCTGTCCCCGTCGCAGCCGTGGGCGTGACGGGTGGCGTCGACGTCCTCGTGTCCACGACCCAGGGGAGCATCTCGGGTCGCCTGTTCCAGAGCGATGGCGAGACACCGCTGCCGAACGCGGTCGTCTCGCTTATTGACGCGGCGACTGGCGGCACGATGCGAAGCGCACTGGCGAGTAGCGACGGACGCTACGTGGCTCAGGGCCTGCCGCCCGGCACCGGACAGTACGTCGCTCGCGCTCGCGCGCTCGGGTTCGCCGACCAGTTCTACTCGGGTAAGCCGGCCCGCACCGGGGCGACGGCGCTGAGCGTCACCAACGGCGTCAACACGCCGAACATCTCGTTCGCGCTGACGCAGAGCAGCGACATCACCGGCGCGATCAGCTACAACGGCAACCAGAGCGGCGCGCTTCGCGTGCGCCTCTTTACCGACGCCGCCCTCACCCAGCAGGTGTACGAGACCGTCATCGCCTCGCCGACATTCGAAGGTGCCCAGACCTACGGCTTCCGGGGGCTGGCTCCGGATACGCGCGGTCTCCAGTCCGGCACGTACTACGTCAAGGCGTTCCTCGACACGAACGGCAACGGGTTCCAGGATGCGACCGAGGCGTTCGGGCAGTTCGGGGCGCCGGACGCGGTGCTCGTTCTGGAAAACGCGACCGTCACTGGCAAGAGCTTCAGCATCGCGGATCCGCCCGCGACGACGAACACGCCGCCGACGGCCGATGCGCAGACCGTGATCTTCGTCCAGGGCTCAAGCAACAACAGCATCATCCTGACGGGTGCCGACGCCCAGACCGCCACCGCGAACCTGACCTACAGCGTGGTGTCGAGCCCAGCTCACGGAACCATTACAGCGACGGAGACTCCGCAGCAGCGACTCTACACGCCGGCCGCGGGCTCCAGCGGCACCGACACCTTCACGTTCACCGTGACGGACCGCGGTGATCCCGATGCCTGCGGCACGCCGAGCCCGACCTGCTCGGCCGCGCTCACCAGTGCGCCGGCGACCGTGACGATCCAGGTCAACCCGAACACGGGTACGACCAGCAAGGCGCTGTCGGTCCCCTTCGTTTCCGGACCCTCCACCGGTGTCGCCATCGGTGATATCGAGATCGACGAGAACGCGAAGGGGAATCTGCAGGCCAACAGCGCAATCCAGATCAGCCTGCCCGCCGGCGTCACGTTCAGCGCGACGCCGGTCGTGTCGTTCATGTCGGCGGGGGGCGCCGTGCTCAACGCGGCGTTCCTCAATCCGACCAACACCGTGCTCTCCTTCACGCTGGGCGCGCCCTCCACGAGCAGTCCGACGAGCATCCGGATCTCCGGAATGTTCGTGAACGTCTCGGCCGACTTCCTCCAGGACGGGATCACGTCGGCCGCGCTGCTGGCGGCGATCTCGGGGCCGAACCCGGGGCTGACGCCGGCGTCGGTCCAGAACGCCACGGTCGTGACCCCGGCGGCGGGACCGGCGATCACGGACGTCTCGCCGACGACGGCGGCCCAGGGCGCCAGCGGCCGGGTCGTGGTGATCACCGGCGCAAACTTCGACGTTGCGACGGCGAGCGTCTCGTTCGGATCCGGCGGGGCCGTGTCGACGAGCGTCGACAGCTCGAGCCAGATCACCGCGACGCTCGCGGTGAGCCCGTCCGCGACGCTGGGCAGCCGCGACGTGACGGTCACCAACGGGAGCTCCGGGCTCAGCGCAACCAAGACCGGCGCCTTCACGATCACCGCGCCGCCCACGATCAGCCTGGTGGCCGGCCCGAACACCAACGGCTCCTTGAGCCTGAACCTCTTCAACCAGCTCGTGACGATCACCGGCACGAACTTCGAGTCGCCGACGAGCACGCCCTCGAACCTCGTCGTGCAGTTCGGCGGCGTCGGCGTCACCGTCGTCGACGTCGGCTACACGAATCCGACCACGATCACCGCCTACGTGAACGTCGACCAGACCGCCACGGTGAGCCTCTACAACGTGACCGTGATCAACCCCGACGGCGGCTCCGCGACCGGGACCGTGAGCGTCGAGGAGTCGACGGGCGGATCCGCGCCTCCGGGCAAGGTCAATCAGCCGCCGCCGCCGCCCCCGCCGCCACCGGCCATCTCGACGCTGACGCCGAACGCCGCGGCGCTCGGCAGCAACATCCTGGTCAACGGGTCGGGCTTCAGCGCGACCGCGAGCAGCAACTCGGTCACGTTCGCCAGCACCAGCGGTGGGCGCATCGCGGCCACCGTCGTCGCCGCCACGACGACCCAGCTCACGGTCACGGTGCCGTCGCAGGCCGCCGGCGGCAACGTGACGGTCGCCGTGAACGGCGTGTTGAGCAACGGCGTTCCGTTCAGTGTGACGAACCCGGTGTTGTCGGCGGTGCTCCCGACCAGCGGCAGCCAGGGGGCAGTCGTCGCGTTGACGCTCACGGGTCTCCGGTTCCAGCAGGGAGCGAGCGTGAGCTTCAGCGGCGCTCTCGGTGACATCACGATGGTCTCGGGCCCGATCGTGTCCCCTGACGGCACCAGCATCCAGGTCAGCGTGAGCATCGCGAGCGGCGCGGCCCTCGGCGCGCGCGACGTGAGAGTCACCAACCCCGACGGAACGTCGTCGACCCTGGCGGCGGCCTTCCAGGTCCAGGCGCCGATCGTGGCCGGCTTCCTGATCACGCTGCCGGCGTTCCCGGACACCTCCACGTATCTGCCGAGCGTCGACAGCGTCGCGGTCACCCGTGCCGCGACCGGGCTCTGCACGGCCAAGACCGTGGTCCCGACGCCGGTCACAGTCCAGGCGCAGTTCACGACCGTCAACCCGGACCTGACGGCGCCGGCCAACGTCACCTTCACGATCGTGTCCTCGACGATCCCAGGAACCGCTTCGAACGAGACGTGCGAGGTCGCGCCGTTCAGCGCCGCGAGCCCTTCACCCGACTGGAGCATCGGCGCCGCCAACGTGTCCTCGCAGTCGGTGGTCGTGGCCGGTAACGGAGGCGTCTACACGACGACGCTCTACTCCTACGATTGGGGCGGCAAGGTCACCATCACCGTCACCGGCGTCATCACCGGCGGGACCGCCACAGGAAGCCTCGGCCTTCCGGTCGACGCCGACGGTGACGACCTGCCCGACGCCTACGAGAAGAACGCCGCGCTGAACGCGGACAAGACCGGGGCGAACGTCCTCAACTTCCAGAACCCCGACCAGGACGGCAACCTGATCAAGGACCGGGACGACCGGTTCGCCAGGGACGGCCTCACCAACTTCGAGAAGTACCGCGGCGTCTATCTAGTGGGCCCGATCCAGGGTGCCAGCGGGACGATGAGCGGCTTCCAGCGCCTCGGCGCCGGCCTGCGCCACCTCTTCGTGCGCGGGCGCGGGTTCCGTGACGACCCCGCGGTCCCGGCCGGCTTCTGCGGCATCAATCCGACCACCGGCGCGCCCGTCGCCGACCCGAGCTTCTGCCCGGCGCTCCAGATCGGCGCCGCGTTCCAGACCATCGGGGTCTCGGTCCACAACGTCAGCGGCTCCTTCACCGCGACGACCGAGCTCCCGCGGACCTCGTACACGAACGCGACGACGCCCACGCTCGACCTGGCGACCGTGATCTACGACGGCGTCAGCTGCAAGGGCACCGAGGCGTGCGACACCACGAGCAAGTTCGGCGTCCGTCAATGGGGCTTCAACACGCTCGGCTACACCACCCCGTACGGCACCGTGTCGGCGTACGGCGTCACGACCGTGTACAAGCGCGCGGTGGACTCGTACTTCAACACCCGGCCCTACCAGCACCGGATCAACGACCCCGCGCGGGTCGTCACCGCACCGGACGGCACGCCGATGCTGGCGCCGATCACGAAGGTGGGGGACTCGAGCAGCACCGGCGCGGACAACGGGCTCGTCGACAGCGGCGACGGGACGGTGAGCGGCCAGCTGGCGGGCGACGTGTACGTCGCCGGCAGCTTCACCCAGCAGCTGAGCGCGCTTGACGCCAACAACGACGGCTGCATCGAGATGCCCACGGTCGCGGACCCGACCACGATCGAGCGGTGCAACCCGACCGCCGACTCCGCGGTGGCGCCGTCGGCCACCAAGCAGCAGGTCGTGCGCTCGATCGTCACCCACGAGCTTGGCCACTTGACGGGTGTGAACACGCACACGAGCGACGCCACGGACATCATGTACATGTCCACGATCAATTTCACTCGTGAGGACCACTTCTCGGACCTCGCGGCCGGGCTGGTCCAGATCCACAACAAGGGGCTCCAGTGAGCCGCCGGCGCCTCGTCGTCACGGCGCTCGTCCTCCTCGCGCTCCTGGCGCCCGCGGTCGCGGTCGCCCAGGCGCCGCCCCTCGCGGCGACGCTCACGCTCGTGAACCCGCCGCCGGACGTCACATACAGCCCGACGACGCCGATCAAGATCACGCTGGCGCTCACGAACGTCAGCGGGGCGCCGATCATCACGACCGCCGGATTCTCGTCGACCGAGTTCTGGCGCAACCTCTACTTCCAGCTCGACGGGGTCGGGACCATCACCGACGCCACCGCCTCGCAGGTGCACAGCTTCATCCCGTTCGGGACGTGCCACTACCGGAACAACGTGCTGCTGCCGGGAGCCGGGATCCAGGTGACCCCGGTCGAGGTACTGCCCGGGAACTACGGCGTCCAGTTCGTCTTCGACGACGTGCGGACCCACTTCGACCTCACGCGTCCCGGGCGCTACACCGCCAACGCGCGGATCACGTTCTTCGTCTACGACAGCGGCGCCATCATCACGGACTGCAACATCGAGTTCGGCGGCCAGTCGCTCCTGAGCATCGGCGCCAACGTCACGCCGGGCCGCCGGCAGTTCAGCATCGTCTCGAACAGCCTCGAGTTCGTGATTCCGCCGAGCGACACCACGCCGCCGACGACGACCGTGCTGCAGTCGCCGGCGCCGAACGCGGCGGGCTGGAACAATCAGAACGTGACGCTGACCTTCACGGCCACCGACAACCCCAACGGCTCGGGCGTGAACCGTATCGAGGTGTCCCTCGCCGGCGCCCAGGCCGGCGCCCAGACGCTGCCGGGCACCGGCGGCGCGGTGACGGTCACGGCCCAGGGCACGACCACCGTGACCTACGTTGCCGTCGACAACCTGGACAACATCGAGGATCCGCAATCGCTGACCGTCAAGATCGACAAGACGGCGCCGGTCGTGACACCGCCTGCGGCCATCAGTGTCGCCGCAACCGAGGCGGGCGGCGCTCGGGGCAGCGCCTCCCCGGCGCTCGCCGCGTTCCTGGCCGCAGGCTCGGCCACGGACAACCTCGATCCGGCGCCCGTGCGACTGTCAGCCCAAGTCGGCGGCGTCGACGTCACCAACAGCACCCTGTTCCCCATCGGGACCACCGCGGTGACCTTCCGCTTCCGGGACCAGGCCGGGAACATCGGGAGCGCGACCGCGAACGTCACCGTCGTCGCTGGACCCCCGGCGATCTCGGTCGCGATCGCCGGCAGCGGCGTCCGCTCGGGTCGCGTCCTCTTCTACGACCTCCTGTTCACGAACACCGGGACCAGTGTCGCGAAAGCCGTGTCGCTGCAGCAGATGACGTTCGCGACGCTTTCCGGCAGGGGCAACGTGTCGTACAACACGCAATATTCGCTGCCGCTGCCGGTCGCGCTTGGCGACGTCGCGGCCGGCGCCTCGATCACGCTCCGCGTGTATCTCACGGTGCCGGTGGCGGTCAGGACGTTCTCGATGACGGAGAGCGGGCAGTTCAAGAACTCGGCGGGAACGACGTTGTCCTATTCCAGCACACAGACGGTGACCCCGTAAGAGGAGAGCCAAGATGTTCAAGATTACGCGAGCGGTAGTCGTCCTGGTCACAACGGCGGCGCTGCCGCTGCTGGTCGCCGCCGAGGCGACCGCCGGCGGCGGCTTTTTCCCGAACTTGCCGGTGGGCTTCGTGTTCACGCCGAGCAGCACCTTCATCGCCACGATCGTGCTCGATCCCAACGGCCCGGTGTCGACGGCAGCCCCGGCGACACTCACCGGAACCTTCGGATCCATTACCATCACGCGTGTGGACACAGGCACGGCCGTCTCGGCGTTTCAGGTCCAGGCCGATAGCAGCCTCGGCGAGCTGCGGTTCGGCTGCAACCTCAACAGCACGAATGCTCGGTTCGTCCAGGTCGCTCAGAACCAGCCTGGAATGCCCCTCGGCGGCCCCAGCACAGCCAGCAACTGGCTCGCCACGGACGTGACGCTCAAGCTGTTCAACCAGCTCGGCGTGGCGCTCGTCGATCAGACCAACACGGTTCGGCTGATCCCCGGGATCGCGAGTGTCATACAGCAGAGCTGCGCGCCGTTCCCGAAGAAGTCGCAGGTCCTGGACGGTCTGCCGCTGAGCGAGCTCGTCGACAAGCACATCACGCCGCTTCCGCCGACGTATCCCGATCTGACGATCCCGGGCAACCCGAGCCCGACGCAGCAATGGTTTCCCGGATTCCTGGTCCTCGAGGTGAGTCTGGGCTTCTGGGCGCTTCCCGGGACACCGCTTCCGTAGACAGTAGCCCGGCCGTATGACAAGCCGTCGCCACGGATGGCTCGCGGCGCTGCCGGCCCTGGTGCTCGCGCTGTGCGCCGGCCGCACGCTCGCCGTCGACGGGATCGTCGGGTCGACCACGTACCGGCCCGAGGTCTCGGCGCGCGTCGGGGTCGCGGCGGTCGGCCGTCACTTCGCCGGCGAAGCCGCGATGCGCACGTTCGCCCGCGGCGGCAACGCGATCGACGCCGGTGTCGCGGCGACGTTCGCCGCGGCTGTCAGCGAGATCTCCCACTTCGGTCTCGGCGGCGAGGTTCCCATCGCCATCTATCGCGCCGACCGCAAGGAAACGTCGATCATCAATGGCCAGGGCTGGGCGCCGGCCCCCTCGTCGGCCGATCTCTTCCGTCGCAGGCGCGGGATTCCCGCGAACGGGCCCAGCGCCGGCACGGTGCCTGCGGTGGTCGACGCGCTCTGCATCGCGCTCGCCGAGATGGGCACGCTCACTCTCGCCGACGTCCTCGGCCCGGCGATCGAGTTGACCGACGGCTTTCCCTGGTACGACTTCCTCACCCTGTACCTGCGGCCCGAGGTCGAGCGCATGGCGGCTTACCCGAGCGCGGCCCGAGTCTACATGCCGGGCGGAGCGATCCCGTCGGTCGGGAGCCTGTTCCGCCAACCCGATCTCGGTCGGACCCTGCGCGCCCTCGTCGACGCCGAGCAGAAGAACAAGCACCTCGGCCGACACACGGCCATCTACGCCGCACGAGATCGTTTCTACCGGGGTGACATCGGGCAACGGATCGCCGCGTCCGTGCAAGCGGCCGGCGGGCTCCTCAGCGAAGCCGACCTGGCCTCGTATCGAGGGCGGATCGAGCCGCCGACCCGCGGCCTCTTCAAGACGCGCCGCGGGACGTACGAGGTCCTCAAGACCAGCTTCTGGGGTCAGGGCCCAGCCCTGCTGCAAGCGCTCGCGATCCTCCAGGCCTTCGACCTCGAGCGCATGGGCCACAACTCCACCGAGTACATCCACACCGTCGCCGAGGCGCTGAAGCTCGCGCTCGCCGACCGCGACGAGTTCTACGGCGATCCCGACTTCGCAAAGATCCCGGGCCTCGGCCTCCTGTCCGACGGCTACGCGGCGGAGCGGCGCAAGCTCATCGATCCCATGGTCGCGAACAACCAGCCCCGTCCCGGCGACCCGTGGAAGTTTCAGCCGTCGTCGGGACAAGAGCGTCGTCCGCGTCTCGCCGCTCGCGGCCACGAGACGCAAGACGGGAGCCTGCCGAAGCCCCTCGACACCACGACGATCAACGTCGCCGATGCCCAGGGCAACTTGTTCTCGGCCTCGCCGTCCTCGGCCTGGTTCACCGGAGGCACGTTCATCGCCGGCGACACCGGCGTCCCGCTAGGCAACCGCATGCAGGCGTTCGTCCTCGACGACGACCATCCCAACGTGATTCGCGCCGGCAAGCGTCCCAGGACGACGCTGAGCCCGACGATCGTGCTACGCGACGGCCAGCCGTTCCTGGCCCTCAGCAGCCCCGGCGGCGACAGCCAGGAGCAGCAGGCCCTCCAGGTCATCCTGAACATCGCGGTGTTCGGCATGCGCGCCCAGGAAGCCATCGAGGCGCCCCGGTTCAACACGTTCCACTACCGTGAGAGCTTCCGCGACCACCGCCTCGCGCTGGGCGTGCTCCAGCTCGAGAACCGTATCTCCCCGGGGGTGGCCGAGGCGCTCGCCCGCCTCGGTCATCGCATCGGCGTCGTCGGTCCTTTCATGATGGACACGGGCACCGCGCTCGTCGGCGTGGACGCCGATCACCACACGCTCTTCGGCGCGGCCGACGTGCGGCGTCAACGGTTCGTGGTGGGCTGGTGACGCGAGCTCGCTTCGACACACGAGCGTTTGTGTAGGGTGCCCTGAGCCCGTTGCACCCCGCACCGCGTCCCCGTCGTTAGTCCCGCGCGAACTGCGCTCTCTCCGCGCGGTTTCGTCTGGCCCGGATCTTGTACCCGCCATCGCGCACTGAGGCCGCCGCGCGTCTCGAGCGCGGCGCGTCCGGGAGGACAATGCGATGCGGACCCTCAAGCGTGCGTGTGTCGCTGGCGGAGTCGCGCTCCTTCTGTCGACGCCTACGTTCGCGTCGTCCGGCGTCTCGAATCAGCGCTCTGAGCTTCTCAGCGCCTCCGATTCTCTCAACGCCCAACCGCCGGGTGCGCCGACCCACACGTCTCGAGCGATTCCGGGAGATCTCGCGCGCCCGGCGAGACCTCAACGCCCCGCCGACCAGCGAGTGAACACGCTGAGCGGCTCGCTAGAGAGCTCCGGCACGCCTGGGACCTTCAGCGCCGACACCTTCCAGAATGACCTGTTCACCGGCGCGGCGACCGCCGAGATCCCCATCGTGGTTCCGGCTGGCACGGCCGGTGTCGCACCGAAGATCGCCCTCCGCTACAGCAGCAGCGCGGTCGACGAGCTCCCAGAGCGAGACCAGGCGCAGTCGGCCGGGCTCGGCTGGATCCTCGACGTCGGCGGCTTCATCCTGCGCGATCTGAAGAACTCCACCGCCACCACCGACGACACGTTCAAGCTCGTGTTCGGGAGCGTGGTGTACGACCTGGTGCTGGTGGACGGCGCGCAGAACGTCTACCACACCAAGGACGACGTGTTCGTGAAGATCCAATACGTCTCGTCGTCGGATTCCTGGGTGCTCACCACCAAGGACGGAACCCAGCACCGATTCGGCTACAACGCCGACAGCAAAGCCATCGCCCGAGGGCTCGACCTCACGACCGCGATTACCTATAAGTACCTCCTCGACCGGGCCGCGACGACGAGCGGCGTCGCCGTGCAGTACGCGTACTCCAAGCAGACCGCCACCATCGCCTCGAATGGTCAGACATACGACCAGGCCGTCTATCCCGCCGCGGTCACCTGGGCCTATTCAGGGTCGTCGGCGATCGGTGCTATCCGTCAGGTGCGCTTCATCTGGGCGCCTCGCTCCGACTGGACCGATACCAGCGGGTCCACGGCCATGTCGTTCTTCGAACGCGACCGTATGGACAAGATCGAGGTCAGCGTCGGTGGGAGCTTGATTCGGCGATACGACCTGGCCTTCGACTACTCGATCGATCGTGATCCAAGCTACACGTGGGGTGGAGGCGCCAGCGGCGACCTCACGCTGAGAAACGTCACCATCTACGGGGCGGACGGCGCCTCCACGCTGCCTCCGCTGACCTTCGCGTACACGGACGCTCGCTTGAACAGCGCGAGCAACGGCATCGGCGGCACGGTCACCTACCGCTACGAACGCGTGACGACGAGCCCCCTGTACTCGGCGATGTCCGGCAGCTACGACCCGGACGGGAACTTCAACTGCGGGGATCGCCGGCCCAGCACCACCATCATCGACCCCCCGTGTGAAGTTTCCCTCGTCGGACATATCTTCCCGGGCCCCGCCGCGGGAACCATCCCCCTGTACTCGGCGATGTCCGGCAGCTCCGATTCGGACGGGAACTTCAACTGCGGGGATCGCCGGCCCAGCACCACCATCATCGACCCGGCCTGTGGGGCTTCCCTCGTCGGACATCTCTTCCCGAGCCCGGGGCAGGGAACCGTTCCGCTGTACTCGGCGATGTTCGGCAGCTACGACCCGGACGGGAACTACAACTGTGGGGATCGCCGGCCCAGCACCACCACCATCGACCCCTCCTGCGAGGCTTCCCTCGTCGGACATATCTACTCCGGAAAGGTCGACCGCTATCGTGTGACCGCGCGAAGCCTCGGCGATGGCCGCGGTGGAACGTCCACGGTGACCTTCAGCTACAGCGGGCTTGGGCTGAGCAGCGACGGCAAGGAGTTCCGGGGGCACTCGGCGGTGCGCGCGACCGATCCGCTCGGGCACTACACCGACACGTGGTTCAACCAGGATGATCTTCTCAAGGGGCGCGCCTACCATAGCCAGACGCGCCACCGCAACGGGTCGCTCCTCGACGAGGTCACGAACACTTGGCTCACGAGCACTCCGTACCCGGGCGTCACGTTCGCCAGGTTCGCTCAGACCGACATGGCGACCTGTGACGATGCCGGCGCCGAGTGCAAGACCGCGCGTCAAAGCTTCGAATACGACGCCTATGGCAATCTCACCCGGAGCTATCAGTGGGGGGATGTTGCCGTCAGCGGCGACGAGCGCGATGAGTACATCGACTGGGCGGTGGACGCTGCGACCTGGTTGCATCTTCCCAAGCGCACCGCGCTCTACGACTCCACAGGCGCACTGCTGCGGGAGCGCTGGCTGTCCTACGACGGCCTCGGCTGGGGGGCGCTCGGAGCCCGGGGCCTCCTGACCCGCGAAGAGCGCCGGCGGGTCGGCGACATGGGGAGCATGGGCAATCCGGTGGCCACGTCGGGTTACGACGGCTACGGCAACCGCACCGCAATCACGGATCCCCGCGGCTGCACGGCGACGATCGCGTTCGAGAGCGGCAGCCACACCTATCCCGCGACCGTCACCACCTGTCTGGGGCACACGCTGACCTTCGCCTACGATGCCCGCTGGGGCCAGCGAACGGGCGAGAGCGACCCGAACAATCAGACGACCACCTACACCTACGATGTCTTCGGGCGATTGACCAAGGCCACCGGGCCGCTCGACACCGGCTCGCAGTATGGCTCGATGAGCCGCGTGTACGAGGACTTCGGGAATGCGTCCGCGCAGCGGATCGTGACCTATCGCACCACCGACCACGGCACGGCGAGTGCCATCTGGGATGATCGGTACTTCGATGGACTGGGGCGCGTCTACCTCCGCCGATCTCAGGGCCCCGGGAGCCAGATCATCTCCCGGGAGGCCACCTTCGACTCGCGGGGACTGGTGGCGACGCAGACGGCTCCCCACTTCTCAACGGAAGGCGCCGCCGTCACGGTGTTCGCGTACGACGCCCGCGGCCGCCAGACGCAGACGAGATATCCCGATGGAACAAGCGTCAACGCAGCGTACGCGCCAGGTCGCATCACCCTCACGGATCAACGCAACAATGTCACGCGCCGTTTCCAAGACATCCACGGACAGCTCATCCGAGTCGAGGAAGTCAACGGCGGCGAGACCTACTCGACACTCTATGCGTACGACGCGGCTGGCGCCCTCGTCCGCGTCACGAATCATCTCGGCCACGTCACCACGCTGTCGTACGATCTCCTCGGTCGCAAGACCGTCACGAGCGACCCCAACACCGGGACCTCGACGTACGGTTACGAGCCCGGGGGCAACCTCCTCAGCCAGACCGACGCTCGGAATCAGACGGTGGCGTTCACCTACGACATGCAAGGACGGGTGCTGACCAAGACCTCTCCCCCGGACGCCCAGGTCACGTGGAGCTACGACGACCCCGCGGTCGCGTATTCGCAGGGCCGCGTCACACGGATCGAGGATGCGGTGAGCGCCACGACGTTCACGTACGATCCCGTGGGCCGCGTGACTCAGACACAACGGCTCCTCGATGGAACGACCTATACGATGTCCCGGAGCTACAACGCGTTAGGCCGGGTCGTCCGTCGGGTCTTTCCCGACGGCGATTCGGTGAACTATACGTACAACGAGGCGGGCTGGCTTGCGTCCGTCCCCCCTTACATCAGCGGGATCACCTACAACGCGCGCGGCCAGCAAACGCAGCAGCAGTACGCCAACGGGGTGACCACAACCCTGACGTATGATCCAACCAACTTTCGCCCCCTCACTCGCTCGACCACAGGGCCGACCGGATCGCACCAGAACCTGACCTACGGCCACGATCCAGCCGGCAACATCACCTGGGTCAGCGACGCCGTTTGGACCGCCAGCCGGAACTTCACCTATGACGCGCTGAACCGCCTGACCTCGGCGAACGGCACGTTCGGCGCCGGCCCGGATCCCACCACCGAGAACTACGACTACAATGCCATCGGCGACGTCGTCGAGAAGGCGGGCGTCCTTTACGCCTACGGCGACCCGCTCCATCCGTCAGCCGTGACGAGCCGCAGCGACGGGCCGACCTATACCTACGACGCCAGCGGCAATATCCTCACGAGCGCTGGTCGTACTCTCGCCTGGGACGCCGACAATCGGCTCACCGGCGTGACCCTGGGCAGCGGCACGACGACATTTGCCTATGACCCGGCCGGTGCTCGGGTCCGCAAGACGACGTCGGCCGGCGTCACGCGCTATCCGTTCCCGGGTTACGAGGTCGATCCCTATGGCGTGACCACCAAGTACCTGGGGGGCGTCGCGAAGAAATCTACTGGAGTCGTGCTCTTCTACCATAACGATCACCTCGGCGGCGTGAACGTCGTTACCGACGCCTCGGGCGCCCGCGTGCAGCTCGAGGAGTACGACCCGTGGGGCCAGGAATCTCGCGCCGAGGGTACCGCCGACCCGACGCACCGCTTCACCGGCAAGGAGCTCGATCCAGAGACCGGCCTGTACTACTACGGAGGCCGCTACTACGATGCTACCCTGGGCAGATTCGTCAGCGCGGATCCCTTCGTCCCCGCGCCGACCAATCCGCAGTCGCTCAACCGCTACGGCTACGTGATCAACAACCCCGCCAACCTCATCGACCCCTCGGGATTTTCCTTCCTGAGCAAACTCTTCAAGTCGATCCGGAAGTGGGCCCGCGGTCACGAGGTCATGTCGATCACGATGGGTCTCAATCTCATGTCGATACCGCTGCCAGAAGCGCACGCGATCGGCATCACGATGCTGGCGGCAACCCCGAATGGAAGTCTCGCGCTCGCGTCCGGAATCATCGCGGGAACCGCAGTCGCCACCTTCTATTGTGGCGGCTGTGGCGCCGCGGTCGGCGCTCTTGTCGGGGAACTCGTCGGCCTCTACTCCGCCAAGGCGAGTGGAGGCGACGTCTTGTCCGGCGTGGTGGTCGGTGGAGCCGCCGGGGCTGTGACCGGATACCTCGGCGGGTACATCGGCTCGCTGGACCCGGAAGGGGGCTTCTGGCTCAACGTGGGGAGCTGGGCCGTCAAGGGCGGCGGGCAAGGAATCGCGTCCGGGTACGCCGGGGGTCGCGGGAGCCTCCAATCGATCGCGATCGGATCCGCGATCGGGTCGGCGACCGCCGTCGTGCTGAACTCTGCGTACTACGGCATGGTGGAGTACGACGCCACGTTCGAGCCGGGCGGGGCGGCGAAAGACAAGCTCACGAGCACGACGATGCCATGTCAAGGCTGCAACAACGTTGCATTCGCAGACCCTGTGGCAGGCTCATGCGATTTGTGCGAAGGGGCCCCCTTCTCGAGGGCGATGAATAGGATTCCGGGCATCAACGCGACTGCCGGATTTCACGATGCCCTGCTCGTTCGGCTGGAGCTGGGGGGCCTCTCCCAGCTGGGCGTCGCCGTGGCCAACTATCCAACAATCCTCCCCTCCGCGGCACTGTCCTACGGTGCCCTGACGCCCGGCGTGCCGGCGACAGCGATCATGGATCGGTAGCATGGCACGGAACGCGGCCTGGTCTGCCCTGGCATCGACAGTGGTCGTGATCACCATGGCCGCCTGCTCGGCCGAGATGGACTACCAACGCGATCGCGAGTCGTTCGAGCGAACGCGCGCACGAGCGGAACGAGGCGATCTTGTCGCCGCGCTACACCTCGGGACTTCGTATCGGCGCGGAATCGGGACTGCGCGCGATCCCCAGGCGGCTCTCTACTGGTATGAGCTCGGAGGCCCGCACGGTGGCTGGGCAGCGATCGGAACCATGTACGAGGAAGGCGATGGAGTGGACCGAGACCCGGAGCGCGCGGTGTCCTATTATCTGCGAGCGTCGGAGAGCGGAGACCCGGTCTCGATGTATCGCGTCGGCTGTATGCACGGCGAGCGTCGAATCACGGCGCCCGACCCCGTCGAGGGCTACGCGTGGCTGCTGCTCGCAAAGAGTATCGGCGACTCGAGCGGCACGTGTCTCGTGGCGCACTACACGTGCAATCAATGGGCGATCAAGGATCGTCCCGGGTGCCGAGCGCGTCTGCGAGACACGCTGACGCCGGAGGAGCGCGCCGAGGCCGAGCGCCGCGCCGGCGACTGGCTCGCGGCGTGGTCCAGATCGAAAAAGTAGGACGCTACCAGCGGATCAGCGTCGCGCCCCAGGAGAAGCCGGTGCCGAAGGAGACGAGCAGGACCAGATCGCCGTCGCGCACGAGGCCCGCCTGGACGGCCTCGTGGAGCGCGATCGGAACCGAGGCGGCCGCGGTGTTGCCGTAACGCTCGACGTTTTTGAAGACGCGGTCGGCCGGAATCTCGAGGCTGTCGGCGACCGCCTCGAGGATCCGCAGATTCGCCTGGTGGAAGATGAACCGGTCGACGTCGCCGATTCCCAGCCCGTGGGCCGCCAGGCACTCCCGCACGACTTCCTTGAAGCGCCGTACGGCCTGCGTGAACACCGCGCGGCCGTTCATGCGCGGGCGCGCGCGGTCGTCGGCGATCTTGCGCTGCGAGACGACCGGGTACGTGGACGACCCGAACAGCTCGCCCGACAGCCCGTCGAGCACCGTGCCGTCGGTGTGGAGGTGGCTCGAGAGCACGCCGCGCGGCCCCGGCTCGGCCCGCATCACCACGGCACCCGCGCCATCGGCGAAGAGCACGGCCATGTCGCGCCCGGCGTCGGTGTAGTCGAACATCGACGAGACCAGCTCGGCGCCGACCACGAGCACCTGCCGGTACATCCCACCGCGCATCATCTGATCGGCGATCGCCAGGCCGTAGACGAAGCCGGCGCACCCCTGCTGCAGGCTGATCGCGGGCGTGCTCGTCAGGCCCAGGCGGCCCTGGAGCACGCACCCGGTGTGCGGGTAGGCGTAGTCCGGCACCGTGGTGGCCTCCACGATGCAGTCGAGGTCGCGCGGCGCGATCCCGGCGTTCTTCATCGCCTTCTCGGCCGCCTCGAGGGCCAGGTCGCTCACCATCAGCGACGAGTTGATCGAGCCGTCGAGCCCCTCGGCGAACACCGACTTCATGAACGCCTTCTTGTCGGGCGCGGCGGCGAGCTTCTGGAGCATCCGGTAGGTGTCCGGGGAGACGCGGCGCTCTCGGATGCCGGTGCGCTGGACGATCCATTCGTCGCTCGTGGTCATGCAGCGCGCCAGCAGGTGGTTGTCCACCACGCAGGGCGGCACCGCCATGCCCGTCGCGACGATCCGGTTCATGTGCCGTTGAACTTGGGCGGACGCTCGTAACGCGTCACGGCCGTTCCGGAAAAGTCGTCGCCATTGACGGCCGCCACTATAGTCTCAGCGGCGGCCGTTGTCGAACCGGTGCATCGTGCCTTCACCGTCGGGGCGCGGCTGCTCCTGGTAGCGACCGCCGGTGTACGCGGCGATGATCTGTCGCCAGAAGGCCTGGGCCGCGACGTTGCTGGTGATCTGCGTGAGCTCCCACTTGCCCGGGAACATGTCGAACACCTGCCGGGCGACCTCGCCTCCGATCCCCTGTCGCCGGTGGCGGCGCAGGACGAAGAATTCGCTGATCTCGCGCGTGCCCTCGCCGGCAAAGCGGGCCCCGTCGCGGACCAGCACGAAGCCCGCGAGCGCGCCGTCGACGTAGACCAGGAAGGACGTACGCTTCGGGTCGGTCCAGTAGCCCTCGATGGCCGCGTCGCCGTAGAGGCCGTCGTCGTGGATGGTCCAGCCGTCGATGGCGGCGAAGTCATAGAGGTAGAGCTGCATCAGGCGTCTCAGCACCGGCACGTCCCGCGCGCGAGCCTTGCGAAGCTCGACCTTCATGATGGTCGTGCTAGGCTACCGCTGATGCGACTGGCACGCACGCTCATCGGCATGGTTCACCTCCCGCCCCTGCCCGGCAGCCCGCGCTGGGACGGCTCGATGGCGCGCGTGATCGCCGCCGCGCTCGCCGACGCCCGCGCGCTGGCCGAGGGCGGGATCGACGCGCTGCTCGTCGAGAACTTCGGCGACGCGCCGTTCCCGGCGGGCCGGGTCGAGCCCGCGCCGGTCGCCGCCATGAGCGTCGTCGCCGCCGAGGTTCGGCGCGCGTACCCGGACGTGCCCCTAGGGATCAACGTGCTGAAGAACGACGCGCGGGCGGCGCTGGCCGTCGCCGCCGCGGTCGGCGCGCAGTTCATCCGGGTCAACGTCCACGCCGGCGCCGTGCTCGCCGACCAGGGCGTCGTCCACTCCGACGCGTACAACACGCTGCGCGACCGCCGCCTGCTCGGCGTGGACGTGGCGATCTTCGCCGACGTCGGCGGCAAGCACGCGGTGCCCCTGGCGCCGGTAGAGCTCGAGCAGACCGCGCGCGACCTCGTGCACCGTGGGCTCGCCGACGCGCTCGTCGTTTCCGGGCCGGCCACCGGCCAGGCGGCACCGCTCGCGGACATCAAGCGCGTGCGCAGCGCGGTGCCCGACGTGCCGCTGCTCGTCGGCAGTGGCGTCGGCGCGGAGACCGTGAGCGAGCTCCTGTCGCTGGCCGACGGGCTGATCGTCGGCACCTGGGTGAAGCAGCACGGCGACGTGCGGCAGCCTGTCGATCGCGCGCGGGTGGAGAGGCTGGTTGCCGCGGCTCGTCGCCGCTAGCATCCTCGGCGCCTTCCTGCTCGTCGGCTGTCGCACCGCGATGCCCCCCGATCCCGCTCGGCTGGCCGCGCTCGAGCCCGAGCTGGGCTCGCTGCTCCTCGTGGGCTTCCACGGCACCGAGGCCGATGGCAACGCGGACCTCGAGGACTTGCTCTGCGAGACCCGGGTCGGCGGGATCTTACTATTCGCCCGCAACATCGTGGACGCCGAGCAGCTCGCTCGGCTCACCGAGGCGATCACCGCGCGGTCGGCGGCGTGCACCTCCCGCAGGCTCTTCGTCGCCGTCGATGCCGAGGGCGGCAACGTGATGCGCCTCGCGCCGATCACAGGCTGGAGCCCGACCCTCTCGGCCCAGGAGCTGGGCGAGCGCAACGACTTCGCGCTGACCGAGCTCGAGGCGCGCCGCATCGGCGCGATGCTGCGCGCCGCGGGGATCAACTGGGATCTGGCGCCGGTCGTCGACGTCGGCTACAACCCCGCCAATCCGGTCATCGTGGGTACGGCGCGGAGCTTCGGCGCCAACCCGCTGCTGGTCGCCGAGCACGCGCGCGCCTTCGTGCGAGGCCTGCGCGCCGAGGGCGTGCTGACGGCGCTGAAGCACTTCCCCGGCCACGGCTCGAGTTTCGCGGACTCCCATCACGAGTTCACGGACGTTACCGCCACCGCGGAGCCGGAGCTCGAGCTCGTCCCCTATCGCGCGCTGATCGCGGAGGGGCTGGCGGACAGCGTGATGACGGCGCACGTCTTCAACCGGCGACTCGACGACGCGCGCCCGGCGACCCTCTCGCGCGCGACGATCACCGGGCTCCTCCGCGGCGAGCTCGGCTTCCGCGGCCCAGTCGTCAGCGACGACCTCCGGATGGGCGCGATCGAGAAGCAGTACGGCCTCGGCGAGGCGGCGGTGATGGCGGTCGACGCCGGCGTCGACGTGTTGCTGATCACCGACGACCGGCTCCCGGACGGGCGCTCGGCCGCACAGGCGACGCTCGACGCCCTTCGCACGGCGCTCACCCGGGGAAGGCTCGATCCCGGGCGTGTCGAGGCCGCGCTGGAGCGCGTGCGGGCGCTCAGGGGCCGCTTGAACTAAGCGCCTCGTCTGGCGGATCACCGTACGCCCGACCCGGTGCGGTAGGATCGCACTATGGGGCCCGGACACGCGCTCGCGGTCGGCTTCGACGGGACGGCAATCCCCGACGATCTCGCGGCCTTGGCCGAGCAGTCCGGGCTCGGCGGCATCGTTCTGTTCGCGCGCAACTGTCCCAGCCTCGAGGTCGTCCTCGCTCTCACCGCGGCCGCGCGACGGCTCGGTCCCGACATCCTCGTCATGGTCGATCACGAAGGCGGACGGGTCCACCGCCTGCCCCCGCCCTTCACCCGCTTTCCCTCTCCGGCCACGGTGGGGCGCTCGGGTGATCCTCGCCTGGCCGCGGTGGTCGGCAGGGCCATGGCCCGCGAGCTCCGCGCCGCCGGATTCGACTCCGGGCTGGCGCCCGTGCTCGACTGCCCGGTCGATTCGGCGAGCGCGGTGATCGGCGATCGCGCCTTCGGGGCGACCCCGGCTTCGGTCGCGGCGTGCGGCGTCGCCTCCGTCCAGGCGATGCTGGAGGTGGGCCTCCTCCCCGTGGCGAAGCACTTCCCGGGGCACGGGCGCGCATCGGTCGACTCGCATCACGAATTGCCGGATGTCGACACCACCGAGGACGAGCTCGAGCGCGGTGAGCTCGTGCCGTTCCGGGCCGCGCTCGGGGCTGGCTGCCCGGCGGTGCTGGTCGCCCACGTGCGATACCGTGCGCTCGATCGCGAGGTTCCGGCCTCACTCTCGCCCCGGGTCATCGGCGACCTTCTCCGGCGGCGACTCGCCTTCTCGGGTCTCATCCTGAGCGACGATCTCGAGATGGGTGCCGTCGCCAATTCCTGGGGGGTGGCCGGCGCGGCTCGACGATTTCTGAGGGCGGGCGGCGATCTTGCGTTGATCTGTCGGCGTACCGATGTCCGAGGCGAGACGCTGGCGGCGATTGCGGAGGACGTCGAACGGGGCGCCCTCGACCTCGCTCCGGCGGTACGGCGTCGTCAGGCCGTCCGGCGCCTCGTCGACGCCGCCGGGCCCCGGCTCGACCTCTCGGTGATCGGCTGCGCCGAGCATCGAGCCCTCGCCGAGGAAGTGGCTCGGCGAGGAGCCGCGCGAGCTTGACCATGCGGAGCCGGCGCGCATTCCTCGCGCTCGGGGCGCGGGCTCTCCTGGCCGGCGGTGCGCTCGCGACCGCGCGCCCAGACCGCGCGCCGGGGCGAGAGGGCGCCTCGAGCGCCGTGACGGGCCGGGAGACCTTCGAGCGGCTCCTGAGGCAAGCGCGCGAGTGGCGGTGGATCGACCGGCCGATCGGCGAGCGGATCGGCGCCATCGGAATGGCGCTCCGCCAGACGCCGTACGTCGACGGGACGCTGGAGCTCTATGAGGACCGGGAGGTCTGCTCCGTCAACCTCCTCGGCCTGGACTGCGTCACGTTCTACGAGAACGCTCTGGCCTTCGCCCGAATGCTGAGGCGCGGTGGGAGCACGCCGGACGCGCTCCTGACGGAGGTCACCTTCACCAGATACCGCGGGGGCCGGCTGACCGACTACGCGTCGCGCCTTCACTACATGAGCGACTGGTTCTTCGACAACGACGACAAGCGGGTGGTCCGCCTGATCACGCGCGAGCTGCCGGGCGCGGCCCGCTTCACCAAGCGCGTCGGCTTCATGAGCGCGCACCCCGAGGCCTATCGGCAGCTCAAGACGAATCCGGCGCTGGTCCAGAAGATCGCGCGCGTCGAGGCCGATATCAATGCGCGCACGATGCACTATCTGCCGAAGGAGAAGGTCGCGACCGCCGCCGCGTCCTTCATGACCGGGGACATCGTCGGCATCACCACGACGATCGACGGCCTGGATTGCTCGCATGCGGGGCTCTGCTATCGGGACGCGAACGGAGTGCCGCGGCTGCTCCACGCGTCGACGACCCGCCGGGCCGTCGTTCTCGACGAGGATCTCGCGACCTACCTCGCGGGCGTGTCGACCCACACCGGCATCATGGTGGCGCGGCCCCGGGAGGTGCCGCCGGCTCGCCCCTAACGTGGCGCTCCTCGACGGTGCGCTCAGCGCGCCGCCAGCAGCCGTTCGACTTCGGCGCCCGTCGGCAACGAGGGCTGGGCGCCGCGGCGCGTGCACGTGAGGGCGGCGGCCGCGTTGGCGAACCGCAGGGCGCTCTCGATCGCGCGGCCCGCGCCGAGCGCCGCGGACAGGGCGCCCGTGAACGCGTCGCCGGCCGCCGTCGTGTCCACGACCGACACCCGATGCGCGGCGATTCTGAACTCGCCGCCGTCCGTGCACGCCAGCGCGCCCTCGGCGCCGAGCGTCAGGATCGCGGTGCCGACGCCGAGCCGGCGCAGCGCCTGGCCGGCGGCGCTGGCGGAGCCGCGGTCGTGGACGGCGACGCCGGTCAGTCGCTCCGCCTCGCCCTCGTTCGGCGTCAGATAGTCGACGAGCCTCCAGATGTCGGGAATGCCCTCGCGCGCGGGCGCCGGGTTCAGCACGGTGATCGCCCGATGCCGCCGCGCCTCCTCGAGCGCGAAGGCCGTGGTCTCGAGCGGCGTCTCGAGCTGGCAGACGACGACCCGGGCCCAGGCGAAATCCTCGCCGCGCGCGCGGACGTGATCCGGAGCAAGGTGGCGGTTCGCTCCCGGCGCCACCGTGATCTGGTTGTGGCCCTCGGGATCGATGACGATCAGCGCGGTGCCGGTGGCGGCCTCGCCGGTGACGCTCACGCCGGCGACGCCGATCCGCTCGCTCTCCAGCGCCGCGCGGATCTCGCGGCCCGAGGCATCGTCGCCCACGCACGCGATGAGGCGCACCTCGGCGCCGAGGCGGCGCGCCGCCACCGCCTGGTTGGCGCCCTTGCCGCCGCGATTGACGAGCAGCGTGCCGCCGGTCACCGTCTCGCCGACGCGCGGCAGGCGCGGCGCGGCGACGGCGAAATCGACGTTTGCCGAGCCGACTACGAGGACGCGGGACGCCGCGACGTCGGTGGGCATAGGCGGTCGAGGAACAGGCGGAGGAATCGGTCGCTGTCGACGCCTTTCGCGACGCGGCAGTTCGGCGCCCCGCTCACCCGCATCGTCTCGCCGTCCGGTCCGATGGCGAGCCGGATCGCCTCCCACTTCACCAGCGACGGATCGAACGCCACGCCGACCGCCAGGGGGTCGTGGAGCGCCATCCCCTGCTCGCCGTCGGCGTGCCCGATCCTGAATGCGCGCTCCGAGAAGGCCTGGATCCGCGAGGCGATCACACCGGGCGATCGCGCCAGCGCGGCGCGGAGCCCGGCGCGCGGCAGAACCGCCTGTCGCGTCGCATCGAGGGGCACCAGCTCGAGCGGCAGCCCGGCGGCCAGCACGCGATGCGCCGCTTCGGGGTCGACGTGCATGTTGAACTCGGCGGCGGGCGTGACGTTGCCGGGCACGTCGACGGCGCCGCCCATGACGACGACCCGCCCGATTCGACCGACGCTGGCGGCGTCCGCCTTGAGCGCCAGTGCGACGTTCGTCAGGGGCCCGAGGGCGATGAGCGTGAGCTCGCGCCCGTGTCGCCGTGCGGCGTCGACGATCACGGTCGCCGCATCGGGCGATGTCGGCAGCGAGGCCACGGCAGGCCAGTCGGCGAGGTCGCCCAGCCCGTCTTCGCCGTGATAGCGCGTCGCCGTCGTGAGGGGCCGGGCGAGCGGGCTGCTGGCACCGCCCGCGACGAGCGGGGTCGGCGACGGCCGGCGGAGCGCCAGCAGTCGGAGCGCGTTCGTGCTCGCCAAATCCACCGGCACGTTCCCGGCGACCGTGGTGAGCGCGTCCACCCGCAACTCCGGCGAATTCCACGCCAGGAGCAGGGCGAGGGCGTCGTCAATTCCGGGATCGGTGTCGATGACGGCTGGCGTCACGGAATCCCCCCACGGTCGGCTCCCATCGTACTAAAATGAAGGCCACGTTGAGCTCGGGCGCTGGTGACATTCCCGGAGAGGAGGAGCGGATGAACATCCAGATCAGATACTGCGGGGAGTGAAACTACCTCCCACAGGCCTCCAGTTTGCAGGCCGCCATCAAGACCAAGTACGGCATCACGGCGACGCTCAAAGAGGGAGCCCTCGGCATCTTCGAGGTCTCGATCGACGACGAGGTCGCCTACACGAATCAGGAGACCTTCCGCTTCCCGACCAACGAGGAGATCTTCACGAAGATCGACGCCGCTAAGAAGTAGCACGCGACAGTAGCTCCTCCCGGAACCGGGGATCGGCGATCGCGATCAGCGCCTCGGCCCGTCCCCGCTCTCCCTTTCCTCGCAGCGGCGCCACGCCGTGCTCGGTCACCACGAAGTCAGCCAGCCCGCGCGGGCTCGTCACCGCGGCGCCCGGTTGAAGGCTCGGCACGATCCGCGACACGGTACCGTCGCGCCCGGTCGACGGCAAGGCGATGACCGCCGCGCCGCCGCGCGACCGGGAAGCGGCCAGCACGAAGTCGAACTGCCCGCCGATCCCCGCCACCTGGCGCGCGCCCAGGCTCTCCGCCGTCACCTGCCCCGTCAGATCGATCTCCAGCGCCGAGTTGATCGCCACGAAGCGATCGAGTTGCGCCACGATCTCGGGATCGTGGGTGAAGCCCGACGAATCCATGCTCACCGACGGGTTCTCGTGCACGAAATCGAAGAGCCGGCGCGTCCCCATCGCTTCGCCGATGTCCATGCGCCCCCGATGGATCCGCTTCAGCCCGTTGGTCACGACCCCGCGCTCGACCAGCGTCACCGACGCGTCGACCAGCAGCGAGTGGAGCGACAGGTCCCGGTGGCCACCCAGGGCCTCGAGGACTGCCTGAGGGATCGCGCCGACGCCCACCTGCACCGTCGCGCCGTCCGGGACCAGCGCGGCGACCTGCCGCCCGATCGCGCACTCGACCGCGCCGATCGCCGGCGCCGGGTACGGCGTCAGCGGCTCGTCGACCTCGACCCAGCAGTCGATCTGGCTCCGATGCAGGAAGGCGTTGCCGAGCGTGCGCGGCATTTGTGGATTGACCTGCGCGATCACGAGCGGCGCGCGGCGTGCCGCCGCCAGCGCCACGCTCACCGAGACGCCGAGGCTCAGGTAGCCGCGCCCGTCGGGCGGCGCGCAGTGGACGAGGACGCAGTCGGGCGCCCAGGCGCCGCCGGCCACGAACTGGGTCACGAGGTCGAAGTAGCGCGCGGGGACGAACTCGACCCGCCCCCGCCGCCGCGCCTCCTCCAGGCGCGGCGACATGTGCCACGTCGCGAAGCGCAGCGGCGCGTGCTCGGGCCGCGCGAAGGGATAGTCGCCGAGGTGGATGCCGCCCAGCAGGGTCAGGTCGTGAAGGCGCGCGGACTGCCGGCAAATCTCCGCGACGAGCGCGACCGGCTCGCCGCACGCCGGCGGCAGCAGCACCTTCATCGCCGGCCGGAGTCGGGCGACGGCGTCGACGAGCGAGCAGCGAGCGAACGCGCGCGGCATGAATGGCGAGGCTATATATACCCGATCCCGCGATAGAATGGCCGCATGAAATGGCCGTGCCGCGTGATCGCGCTGCTGGTCTCCGTCGCCGTGCTGACCGGCTGCGCGACCGCGCCGTCGAGCCGCGAGTCCCGCGGCGGCGCATCGCGCGTGCGCTGCCTGTCGGAGCCGTCGCGCGATGACGCCTCGGTCACGGGCCGCCCGATGTTCTTTCTGTTCTGCATGGAGAGCCCGTGACGCGCGGGCCGATGCGAAAGGTCGCCCTCGTCACCGGCGGCGGCCGCGGCATCGGCCGTGAGATCGCGCTGGCGCTCGGGCGCGAAGGGTGCGCGGTCGCGGTCGCGGCGCGAACGCCCGACGAGGTGGGGGCGACCGCCGACGAGCTGCGCCGCCTCGGCGTCGAGGCGGCGGCGCTCGAGCTGGACGTGAGCGAGGCCGACGCGATCGAGCGGGTCGCCCGCGCCGTCATCGCCACGCTGGGCCCCGTCGACGTCCTCGTGAACAACGCGGGCCTGGCCGAGTCGGCTCCGTTCGCGAAGACCGAGCCGGCGCTCTGGGACCGCCACTTCCGCGTCAACGCCACCGGGCCGTATCTGCTCACGCGCGCCGTCTTGCCCGCGATGCTCGCGAGCGGATGGGGGCGCGTGATCAACATCGCCTCGGTGGCCGGACTCCACGGCGCGCCGTACGTCACCGCGTACACGGCCTCCAAGCACGCGCTGGTCGGCCTCACCCGCGCGCTCGCCGCCGAGGTCGCGGGCAAGGGTGTCACCGTCAACGCCATCTGCCCGGGGTTCGCGGCCACCGAGCTCACCTGGCGCAGCGCGCGGAACATCACGACCAAGACGGGGAAATCGTTCGACGACGCGGTGGCGGCGCTGGCGCGCCTCAACCCCGGCGGCCGGCTCATCGAGCCCGCCGAGGTCGCGGGCGTCGCGGTCAAGCTGCTGCACGACGACGCGACGAACGGAGAGGCGATCGTGCTCGACGGCACGCCGTCCTGAGGGAGGCGACCCATGACCCGCCAGATCGAATTCCACAACCCGCCGTCGCTCCCGAAAGCGGTCGGCTTTTCCCATGTCGCCGAGACCCGCGGCGGCCGCACCCTGTTCCTCGCCGGCCAGGTCGCGAAGGATCGGGAGGGGCGCGTCGTCGGCAAGGGCGACCTGGTCGCCCAGTTCCGGCAGGTCTGCGAGAACTTGAAGGCCGCGGTCGCCGCCGGCGGCGGCCAGCTCACCGACGTCGTGAAGCTCACGATCTACGTGCTCGACGCGGGCGAGTACAAGCGCCACGCCAAGGCCATCGGCGGCGTCTACCGTGAGTACTTCGGCAAGCACTTCCCGGCGATGACGCTGGTCGGCGTGCGCGATCTCTACGACGCCGCGGAGGGATGCCTGATCGAGATCGAGGGGTTCGCCTGCCTCCCCTGAGGGAGGCGGCCCGGGCGTGAAGCGCGCGGTCGACCGGGTGCTCGCGGTCAGCACCTGGCTGCGCCTTCTGCACGCGTACGGCGTCGTCGAGCGCGAGCTCCGCCGCGCCGTCGCCGTCCACTGCACGTTCCCGCAGTTCGACGTCCTCAATCAGCTCGACCGCGAGCCGGGCGGCCTCACCTTCGTCGAGCTGTCGCGACGCCTGCTGGTGACGGCCGGCAACCTCACCGGCATCGTGGACCGGCTGCAAGACGAGCGGCTCGTGCGGCGCACCGTCCATCCCGACGACCGGCGGGCGTTCCGCCTCACGCTGACTGCCAAGGGACGGCGGCTCATCCGCCGCGCGCAGCAGCGTCACCACCGGGCCCTCGCCGCGCTGCTCGGCGACGTCACCCAGCACGACCTGCGCACGCTCCGCCGCCTGCTCGGGCGTCTGCGCACCAGCGCATCGGCGCGCGTCGGGAAAGCCGGGACGAAAAGATAGATTATATTTTGATAATCTATATCTAAACAATATGTCCTCCTACGAGCCTCAGCGAGTTCGACATCCGCTGCCGCCGGCGCGCTGGCCGTCGCGCGACGAGGCCGCCGCCGCTCGATGGTTCTCGCCGATCAGGATTGGCAAGATCCTGACCGCCCGGGAGCGTACGTGGGTGCCGGCGATGGTGCCGTGGCGGGCGACCGACGACGGGCTCGTGACGCCGGAGGTGCTCGACTGGTATGCGCGGTTCGCCGAGGGCCAGCCGGGCGTCCTCGTGGTCGAGGCCACCGGCATCCGGGACGTGGCCAGCGGACCGCTGCTCCGGATCGGCGACGACCGCTTCATTCCGGGCCTGCGCCGGCTCGTGGACACGGTGCGCGAACGGAGCCAGGGTCTGACGCGACTCTTCATCCAGGTCATCGACTTCGTCGCGGTCCGCCGCCGCCCCGAGCCCGAGAAGTTCTTCGGCCGTTATCTCGCCGTCACCGACTCGCTGCGGGCCCAGATCGCCTTGTGGCTCGACGATCGCCGCTGGCGCGGCGCTTCCGAGAGCGACGTGCGGGAGTTTCTCCTGGCCGCCGACCGGATGACGATCGAGACCGTGCTGAACGACCGCGAGCTCGAGGCGCTCGACTACGGCTACCGGGAGCGCGTCTGGGACACGCACCTGGACCACATCCGCGAGCTGCCGCGGGTGCTTCCCCCGCTCTTCGCGGAGGCCGCCCGGCGCGCCCGCGACGCCGGCTTCGACGGCGTCGAGCTGCACTACGCGCACGCCTACACGATGGCGTCGTTCCTCTCGCGCCTGAACACCCGGACCGACGGTTACGGCGGCGTGCGCGAGCACCGGGTGCGGCTGCCGCTGGAGGCCCTCGCCGCGGTCCGCGAGCGAGTCGGCGACGATTACGTCGTTGGCATCCGCTACCTGGGCGACGACGTCGTGGAGGGCGGCAGCGATCTGGACGACGCGGTCTGGTTCGGCCTCCGGTTCGCCGAGACGGGCGTCGACTATCTCTCGGTGTCCAAGGGCGGGCGGTTCGAGGACGCCAAGCAGCCGAAGATCGGCGAGGCGGTCTATCCGTACACCGGGCGCTCGGGCTACGAGTGCATGCCGACCGTCATCTCGGACGCGCGTGGACCGTTTGGCCGCAACGTGCCGCTCGCCGCCGCCATTCGCCGCGCGCTCCGCGACGGAGGCTGGCCGACGCCGGTGGTGACCAGCGGCGGCATCACGACCTTCGACCAGGCGGAGACGATCTTGAGAAACGGCGAGGCCGACTGCGTGGCGGCGGCGCGCCAGACGCTCGCGGACCCCGACTGGTTCAGGAAGATCCGGCTCGGCCACGGCGCGCAGGTGCGGCGCTGCGAGTTCACGAACTACTGCGAGGGGCTCGACCAGCGCCACAAGCAGGTCACCTGCAAGCTGTGGGACCGGCTGGTCGATCCGGCCGATCCCACGCTCCGGCTCGCGAGCGACGGCCGGCGGCGGCTCAGCGCGCCCGGGTGGTCGCCGCCCGACGAGGGCGCGAACGCCAACCGCACCTGAGCGGTGTCCTTGACCGCGTGAGACCCGGGCAGCTAGTCTCGACGCACCAATCCGATCTTCATCGGCGTCGTGGCTGGGAGGTTCCGGCGTGAAGTGTCCCCGGTGCCAGAACGAGAATCCGCCCGGGTCGAACTTCTGCCTGGGCTGCGGAGCGCGCCTGGGAGCGACGTGCGGCGCCTGCGGCAACGACTTACCCGTCGGCTCCCGCTTCTGCAACAAATGCGGTGCTCCGGTGAGCGACGGGTCCTCCGGAGAGACGCGCTTCGCCTCTCCGCAGTCCTACACTCCGAAGCACCTCGCCGAGAAGATCCTCACCTCGCGGGCGGCATTGGAAGGCGAGCGGAAGCAGGTGACCGTGCTCTTCGCCGACGTCAAGGGCTCGATGGAGCTGCTCGGCGACCGCGATCCCGAAGAGGCGCGCAAAATTCTCGATCCTGTTCTCGAGCGCATGATGCACGCCGTTCATCACTACGAGGGCACCGTGAATCAGGTGATGGGTGACGGGATCATGGCGCTCTTCGGCGCCCCGCTCGCCCACGAGGATCACGCCGTGCGCGCGTGCTACGCCGCGCTCAGGATGCAAGACGCCGTGCGGCGCTACTCGGACGAGCTGCGTCGCGCCCGGGGCGTGGAGGTGCAGGTCCGCGTGGGTCTCAACTCCGGTGACGTCGTGGTGCGCTCGATCGGCAGCGATCTCCGTATGGACTACTCGGCGGTGGGCCAGACCACGAACCTGGCGGCGCGCATGGAGCAGCTCGCGGCGCCCGGCAGTATCCGGCTCACCGCCGGGACGCTGCGCCTGGCCGAGGGCCTCATCCACGTCACCCCGCTCGGCCCGGTGCCGGTCAAGGGGCTCGCCGATCCGGTCGAGGTGTTCGAGCTGGCCGGAGCCGGCGCGGCTCGCACCCGCCTCGAAGCGGCGGCGCGGCGCGGGCTCACGCGCTTCGTCGGGCGTGACACCGAGATGGATCAGCTCCGTCGCGCGGCGGAAGAGGTCCGGCGCGGGCGGGGGCAGCTCGTCGCGGTCGTCGGCGAGCCGGGCGTCGGCAAGTCGCGCCTGTATCACGAGTTCATCCACTCGCACCACACCCATGGGTGGCTCACGTTCGAGAGCGGGTCGGTGTCCTACGGCAAGGCCACGGCGTACCTGCCGCTGGCCGACCTGCTGCGCAGCTATTTCCGGATCGAGAGCCGCGACGATGTCCGGGCCATCCGGGCCAAGGTGACGGGCAACCTCCTGACGCTCGACGAGACGCTGAAGGAGGCGATCTCGCCCGTCCTCTGGCTGCTCGATGCGCTCCCCGAGGACAGCCCGTTCCTCGCGCTCGATCCGGTCGACCGGCGGCGGCGCACGCTCGCCGCGGTCAAGACGGTGCTGCTCCGCGAGAGCCAGGTTCAGCCGCTCCTGGTCGTGTTCGAGGACCTTCACTGGATCGACTCCGAGACGCAGGCCTTCCTCGATGCGCTCGTCGAAGGTCTCCCCGCGGTGTCGATCCTGCTTGCCGTGAACTATCGCCCCGAGTACCGCCACGCCTGGGGATCCAAGACCTACTACCGCCAGCTCAGGATCGACGCGCTGCCGCCGGAGAGCGCCGACGAGCTCCTCGCCTCGCTGCTCGGCACCGATGCGAGCGTCGCCCCGCTCAAGCCGGTGCTCATCGCCCGCACCGAGGGCAATCCCCTCTTCCTCGAGGAGAGCGTTCGCACGCTGGTCGAGGTCAGGGCGCTCGTCGGCAGCGGGGGCGCATACCGCCTGGTGGCGCCGCTCGAGGCGATCAGCATGCCGCCGACGGTGCAGGCCATCCTCGCGGCGCGGATCGACCGGTTGGAGGGCGAGGACAAGCGGCTCCTTCAGGCCGCCGCCGTCGTCGGCAAGGACGTGCCGTTCGCCCTGCTGATGGCCGTCGCCGACCTCGACGAGGACGGCGTACGACGTGCGCTGGCGCGGCTGCAGGCCACGGAGTTCCTGTACGAGGTGCGGTTGTTCCCCGAGCTCGAGTACACGTTCAAGCACGCGCTCACCCACGAGGTGGCCTACGGGAGCCTGCTGGCGGATCGCCGCCGCGCGGTGCACGCGACCCTGGTCGGCGCGATCGAGCACCTCTATGCCGATCGCCTGGACGAGCACGTCGAGGAGCTCGCCCACCACGCGCGACGTGCGGGGCTTCGCGACGAGGCGATCCGATACCTGCACCGGGCCGGCGACCGCGCGGCGGCCCGCTCCGCCCATCGCGAAGCGATCGCGTTCTTCGAACCGGCGCTCGCCGAACTCCGGGAGCTGCAGGAGACGTCGGACGTGCTTGCCGTGACCATCGACGTCCTGATCGCTCGCGCCAACGCGCTCTTCGCGATCAAGGGGGCCGGATCGCCGGAGGTCGTGGCACCCGTCCAGCACGCGCACGAGCTGGCCGTGCGGCTCGGCGATCCCGCACGGATCTTTGCCACGCTCTGGGGCCGCTGGTTCGTCAAGTACCAGGTCGGCCGCTATGGCGAGGCGCTGGCGCTGGCCGAGCAGCTGCTCGTGGTGGCCGAGGCCGAAGGGGACGGCGACCGGCTGCTGCAGGCCCATCACTCGCTGTGGGCGACGTTGGGCTCGACGGGAGAGGCCCTCCGGGCCGTGGAGCATTGCGAGCGAGGCCTGGCGTTGTATGACCCCATCCGCCACGCCTCGCAGGCCTTCGCCTATGGGGGGCACGACCCGGGCGGCTGCAGCGGGAACCATCTCGCACGCGCACGCTGGGCCCTCGGCGATCTGGAGCGCGCGGGCTCCGCGATCCGGGACGCCCTCGCACTCAGCGAGAAGCTTACCCACCCGCTCACGATGGGCCTCTCGCTGACCACCAGCGCTTTCATTCAATATCAGATCGGGGACTACAACGCCGCTCGCGAGGCCGCCGAGCGGACGCTCGCACTCGCGAAGGCGCACGAGCTCACGGCCTGGTTCGACGATTGCCGCGTCGTGCTGGCCTCTGTCCAGGCCCGCCAGCAAGGCGACTACCGATCGGTTGTCGAGCTCTGCGAGCAGCTGCCCACGCGCGGCTCGGTCACCGCATATCGACGAGTGACCAGTATCATCCTTCTGGCAGATGTCCTGAGCCGGGTGGACGCCGTCGATCGAGGTCTGGCGATTCTCGACGCGATCTCGCCCGAGCACCGCGACACTATCATGGCCCCGGAATTCCGGCGGGTGCGCGGAGAGCTCCTGCTACGTAGGAACGAGCATGACGAGGGCGAGCGAGAGCTCCGGCAGGCGATCGACGAGGCGCGACAACGCTCGCAACGCACACTCGAGCTGCGCGCGACGACGAGCCTCGCCCGACTGTGGCAACGGGAGGGCCGGCCGAGCGAGGCGCGCCGGATGCTCGGCGAAGTCTACGGCTGGTTCACCGGGGGATTCGACACGGCCGATCTGCGCGACGCCAAGGCCGTCCTCGACGAGCTCAGCGCGCCAGGCGGCGGAGAGCAGCGCCGGTGAGCCGAGTCAGAATCCAATCACGACGCAGCTTCGCGCCGAGCCGTTTGTAGAACCGGATGCTCGGAGTATTCCAGTCGAGCACCGCCCACTCCATGCGGCCACAGCCACGCCGGAGGGCGATCCGCGCCAGCTCGCCCAGCAGCGCCCGGCCCGCGCCCCGGCCGCGCTCCTGGGGGAGCACGAAGAGGTCCTCCAGGTAGAGGGTCGGGCGTCCGAGGAAGGTCGAATAGGTGAAGAAGTACAGGGCGAAGCCGACGACGGCGCCGCCCCGGCGGCAGATGAGCACCTCGAAATAGCGTCGCCGGCCGAAGCCGTGCCGGCGGACGTTCGCGGCGGTGGCCACCGCCTCGTGGGCCAGCCGCTCGTACTCGGCGAGCCCGCGGATCAGGCGCAGGATCGTCGGGACGTCGCGCCGGGTCGCGCGGCGGATCGAGAGCGCGGCCGCGCGCCTCAGACTTATAGCGCGTCTCGACCGGCGGGGCCCCAGCCCCGCGACGGCCTGCGGCGCGCACCGCGGCTCGTCGGCGACGGCGTCACCGTTCGCCCTCCGGTCGGCGGCGCACGTTGAAGAAGATCTGCGGCGTCTTCCGCTTGGCGTCGATGGTGGCGCGCCCGGTGGCGGCCATCACGTAGAGCATGTTCAGCGCGTTCAGCGAGGACGCCACCAGTCGCCCCTTCCGGAAGCGGTCGAAGACGAGCCGCGCCGTCAGCCCCCGCCGGCCGCGGAGTCGCCGATAGAGCGCCTCGACCGCGGTCTTGCTGACGAGATTGAAGTTGCCGGCGTCGCGCTTGGCGAGCGAGACCGACATCACGAAGTACTGCCGCGGGCTTGACAGGATGTAGTAGCGCTGGCGCTTGCCGTGGACTTCCCCGTGGAACTCGAGGCCCTTCGTCAAGCTGTCGACGCTCAGCTTCATCGTGGTCTCCTCGGCGCGAGAGAGCGCAGGTTCATCGCTGGCTCAGGTAATGCTCGGCGATCTCGATCGGGCGCGCGATCCACACGTCCTTCTTGGCGAGGATGTACTGGATGAGCCGCTCGACCATCCGCATCCGTGACGGGCGGCCGATGACTTGCGGATGGCCCATCACGTTGAAGAAGCCGCCCTCCTCGTAGGCGCCCTCGAACTCCTCCTTCCAGATCTCGAAGACGTCCTCCTGGCTCCAGATCCCGTTGCCCACGGGCGGCACCGCGCTGAACCCGAAGTACACCCAGTCGTCGTTGACCCACGCGGTGGGCAGCTCCACCAGCTCGCCGTACGGGGTCTTGTGGCAGTAGGGCAGATCGGCGTCCATCAGGTTGCTGTGATAGACCAAGCCGTGCTTGCGGAGCAGCTCCATCGTGTGCTTGCTCGGGTCGCACGACGGCGCGCGCGAGCCCTGCGGCCGGATGCCCAGCACGTTCTGGAAGACGTCCAGCGTCTTCACCAGCAGCGCTTCCTCCTCCTCGCGGCCCGAGAGGAAAAACGGCTTCTCGTGCAGGTAGCCATGGTGACCGATCTCGTGCCCGCGCTTCAGGACCTCGCGGCACATGTCCGGGTAGCGCTCGACGATCCAGCCGGGAATGAAGAAGCCGCACTTGATGTCGTACTTGTCGAGGATCCGGAGGATGCGCGGCATCCCCGTCTTCGGCCCGTAGGCGCCCATGCCCATGTGGAGCGGCCGCTCGGCCAGCGCCGGATCGCGCAGGATCCATGGGCTCTCGCCGTCGACGTCGAACGAGATCATCACGGCGCACCGCGCGCCATTCTTCCACTTGATCGTTTGCTCCATGAAAGGTCTCCTAAGCGCCCGCGACGTCGAGCAGCATCTCCGTGTAGGCGCGCACGCCCTCGCGCAGGTTCTCGAGCGAGATCCGCTCGTCGTTGCCGTGGATCCGCTGAAGCTCCGTGTCTTCGAGGATGAATGGGCTGAAGCCATAGCTGTGGAGCCCGCAGCGCCGGAACACCCAGTTGTCGGTGAATGCGACGAGGATCATCGGCGCCACCACGGCGCCCGGCACCCGCCGCCGCAGCGTGTCCGCCATGGCCTTGTAGAGCTCGGTGTCGGGTGGAGAGAGATTGGGGACCTTCGGCTCCCGGCTGATCGCGACCTCGACGTGTTCGTCGTCGACGACGCGCCGGACCCAGCCGGCGATCTCTTCGGGATCGTCGCCGGCCAGCAGCCGGCAGTCGATCTCGGCCGAGGCTTCGGGCGGGATCACGTTGATCTTCTCGCTGCCCTGCAGCACCGTCACCGCGAACGTCGTGCGGACCATCGCGGCGAACTGGCGGTTTCCCAAAAATCGCGCTCGGAACGCCGGATCTTGCAGGCTCTGCGCCAGGTCGTCGTGCCCGGCGCCTTGCTCGGTCGGCCAGAGAGCGGACACGCGGGAGAAGTACTCCTGCACCTCCGGGAGTACGCGGACCGGCCGCTCGGCCTCGAGCAGACGGTTGAGCGCGCGAATGAGCCGGTGCGGCGCGGTGTCGGGCCACGGCATCGAGCCGTGGCCGGGCTCGCTGCGGGCCGTGAGCGTGAGCGGCAGGCCCGTCTTCTCCGAGATGACGATGGAGGCGAGCGGTGCCCTGAGGTCGTGATGCGGCTGGATCGCCCCGAGCTCGGAGATCGCGTACTCGGCCCCGGCGAGCCAGTCGCGGCGGTGGTCGGCGATGAACTGGGCGCCGAACTCGCTCCCAGCCTCCTCGTCGGCCGTGGCCAGGAACACCAGATCGCGCTTGAGCGGCACGCGGGCCCGCTGCAGCGCCAGCATGGCCGCCAGTTGGAGGATGCCGGTCGACTTCATGTCGATCGCGCCGCGTCCGTAGAGATAGTCGTCGGCGATCACGCCGCCGAACGGGTCCACCGTCCAGTACCGACGATCGGCGTACACCACGTCGACGTGGTGGTGGAGCACGATCCCGCCGAGCGAGCCGTCGCCGGCCAGGCGCGCGTAGAGGCTGGCCCGGCCGGGCGCCGCCTCGATCGTCTCGCTCACGATGCCGTCGCGCCCCAGCACCTCGGCCAGGAACCGCGTGCCGGCGATCTCGTTGCCCGGCGGGTTCGTGGTGTCGATCATCAGGTAGCGACGGAGCAGGTCGATCGTCTCGTCGCCCAGCGCGGCCCAATCCATCACCGCGTCTCCGCCTCCGGGATCATCGCCTCGACGTCCCCGAGCTCCCAGCGGGCCATGTGACAGTAGAGGTCGAGCAGCTGCATCGTGCGCTCGATGGCCGGGTTGTCGCTCGCCTGCCGGAGCCGCTGCACCTCGGCCTGAATGCCGCGGATCCGCTCGATCGTCTCCTCGCGCGTCACGCGCCGGGCCCTCCGGTGAGCTGCCAGCGGTGCTCGACCGGCCGGTGATCGAAGAAGCGCTTGGCCTTCAGCTCGTAGCGCGGCAGGCTTCCGGGCTTCTGGACCTCGACGCCGATGGAGACGCCGATGACTGATTTGAACACCGCCTCCGCCTCGCGACCGACGGACGCGTAGCGGTCCTCGCCGATCTCGGCGCGGGCTTCGACTTTCACCGTCACGAAATCGTTGACGGCGTCGCGGGCGACGTGAAGCTCGTAGTGCTCCGAGAGGCCAGCCACGCGGTGCAGCAGCGCCTCGAGCGCCGACGGGTAGACGTTGACGCCCTTGACGATGATCATCTGGTCGGTGCGGCCGAGCACCCCGCCCGGATAGTAGAGCCACGTGGTGCCGCACCCACAAGGTACGTCCGTCCAGCGGACGAGATCGTGCGTCCGGTACTTGATCAGGGGCTGGCCGTCCTGGATGTAGCTCGTGACGATGTGCTCGCCGACCTCGCCGTAGGGCACTGGGTGGCCCGACTCGTCGACGACGAGCGCGTGATACCACTCCTCGCACAGGTGAACGCCGCCCTGCAGCGGGCAGCCCGGGTTGGTGGGGCCGAGCTCGGCGATCCCGTAGAGCTCGTAACACTTGGCGCCCCACAGCTCTTCGATCGCCCGGCGCGTCGCCGGGATGCTGGCGCCGGGCTCGCCGGCGACATAGACGTGCGAGATCGACGTCTTCGCCAGGTCCATGCCGATCTCGCGCGCCGTCTCGCCGAGGTAGAGCGCGTACGTCGGCGTCGCCAGGAGCACGTCCGGACGGTACTGCTCGATCTGGCGCAGGCGCGCCTTGCTGTCGAGGCCGCCGCCCGAGACGACGGTGGCGCCGAGACGGCGCACGCCCATGTAGGCCGACCAGAACGCGGCGAAGATGCCCCAGTTGAACGCGAAGTAGAAGCTGTGGCGCGCGCGGAGGCCGGCCGCCCAGAAGCCGTAGACCCACGACTCGCCCCACAGCTCGGCGCTGTGATACGTGAGCGGGATGTGCAGCGGCACCCCGGTCGAGCCGGAGGTGGCGAACCGCTGATGGAAGAAGTCCTCGGAGATCGCGAGGGCGTCGCCGAACGGCGGGCTCACCGCCTGGGCGTCGAGGATCTCCTTCTTGTCGATGAACGGCAGGCGCTTGACGAAGTCGTCCATCGTGCGAATCTGCTCGGGCCGCACCTTGTGGCGGTCGAGCAGCTTGCGGTACATCGGGCTGTGCGCGTACGCGTACGCGATCACGGTCTGGAGCTTCCGGAGATGGAGGCGGTCGAGGTCGGCGCGCGGCATCGTCTGCGTGTACGGATTCCAGAACCGCTGGGCCTCGACTTCCGGCTTGTAGAGCTGCATTTATCGGAGCTCGTGGGCCATTTATCGGAGCTCGTGGTCGCCTTGGACCGAGGGTGGCCTGTTCGAGGTGCTCGGGGCACCGACAAGCCCGTTTCTGACCTCATGCGCACCAGCGACGAGGGCTTGCAGCTTCGCGAACGCCAGGTGCCGAGGCAGCCGCGCCAGCCCGCAGTCGGGGTTGATCCACAGCTTCTCGGCCCTCACGCTCTCGAGGAGCCGCCTGATCCGCCGCGCGACGAGATCCGGGCTCTCGACGTAGAAGTTCTTGAGGTCGAGCACGCCGGCCCCCAGCTCCTTCGGGCAATCGAACTCGCGCCAGAGCCGGGTCTCGGCCATCTCGCGGTTGGCGAACTCGAGGACGAGCTGGTCGGCGCTCACGCCGCAGATGGCCGGGAACAGGGGCCGGTACGTCCGCTCGCCGTAGCCGAATCCCTCCAGCGTGCCGAAGCAGATGTGCCAGAAGCGGCGCTCCACCGCGACGCCGTCGAAGCACCGGTCGTACAGCTCGATGAGTCGCTTCGGCTCCATGAGAAAGCTCTGGTACACGTCGTCGAGCTGGAGGTTGCGCGCGCCGCCGGCGGCGAGCGCCCGGAGCTCGCGGTTGATGATCGTCGCCAGGTCCGCCGCGACCTCGAGCCGGTCGCGGTAGGGGCCGCCCTTGGTGATCTGGGTCGCCAGCGTCATCGGGCCCGGAAGCGTGATCTTGAAGGGCCGCGTCGTCGCCCGCCGCAGATACTCGAGCTCCTTCAGCGCGCCGAGCCCCTCGGGCGCGGAGATCCGCTCCTGGGGCTCGTAGAACACGTGGCCGTCGTAGGCGAGCACGCCGACCTTCCGGCGCGGCTCGAGCTGCCGGAGGCCGCGGAAGTACTTGAAGATCGACACGATGAAACCCTGGCGCCGCATCTCGCCGTCGGAGATCAGGTCGACGCCGGCGCGCTCCTGGTCGCGGATCGCCGTGTCGACGGCGTCGTTCTCGGTCTCCGCGAGGTCCATCGCGCCGAAGCCGCCGGCCTCGATCTTCTCCCAGGCGGCCCAGAGCCAGGCCGGGATGGCATAGCTGCCGACGACGGTCGTGGGAAGAATCGGCAGCGCCGGGGCCGTCACGCGTGCTCTACTCGGCGAGCGTGAAAACGCCCCGCTTCACGGTGAGGGCCCAGACGTGCCCGACGTTCACGCCGAGCTCGTTCATCGTGACCGCGCCGATGGCGCCGTCGTACGCCTTGAGCCCTGCCCAGCACTTCGCGAGCTTGTCGCGATCGCTCTCGAGGTCGTCCGGCTTGTTGGTCACACCCGCGGTCTCGATGCACATCTTGGAGATGAAGAGCTGGTCGTACATCGCGAGCCCGGACGAGTTGGGGCGCTTGCCCCCGGAGCGCTCGAGGAACTTCTTCACGAAGGCCTGCACACGCGGGGTCGGCCGCTCGTTCCACGCGTAGGTGGTGGTGTACCACCCCTCGACGGCGTCGCCGCCGAGCGTGACGAGGTCGGGCGTGGCGGTCGCGACGCCGCCGTGGAACGGCCCCTTGTAGCCCTGCCGGCGCGCCTCCTTGGCGATCAGCGCCGCCTCCCGCGAGCCGGAGCCGAGGAAGAGCATGTCGGGCTGCTTACTGAGCGCGCGGGTGACCTGCGCGCTGAAGTCGAGGTCGCCGGTCTGGAAGGTGATCGAGTCCAGCAGCTCGATCCCCGCCTGCTGGAAGGTGCCCGGCATCACGCGCGTCGCCTCCGCGGTGGAGATCGCGTCGGCCTGGTTGTAGATGATGGTCGCCTTCTTGACGCTCGGGTTCTGCTTGCGAAGGGCCGCGAGCCCGGTGCCCAGCGCCTTGGCGGCGCCGGGGTTCATCGTATAAGCCCACGGCCGGAACTTGTCGGTGAGCCCTGGTGCGGCAGCGGTCGGGGTGATGATCGGGATCTTCAGGCTGGCCGAGAGTGGGAACATGACGCCGGCGCTCGAGCTGGAGATCGATCCGTGGATCATCAGCACCCGGTCGGTCTGGGCCAGCCGGCGCGTCAGCGTGACCGACTCCTTGGGATCACCGCGGTCGTCGGCGACCACCAGCTCGATCGGCAAGCCGCCGATCCCGCCGGCGGCATTGATCTCGTCGCGCGCGAACTCGGCGCCGATCAACCCGTGCTGGCCCCAGTCGACGAAGATCCCGGCCATCGGCATGATCACGCCGAGTCGCACCTTGTCCCCCGCCAGCTTCGCGCCGGCGGCCGGAGAGAGCGCCAGGCTGGCGAGCGCCACCGTGACGACCGTGATCTTTAGCGCGCGACGCCGAAACCCCCTCATGTCAGTGCTCTCCCCTCATCGCGCCCTCACGCGAAAGAAACCCTCCTCGAAGGCGATCCACTCGTGCAGCCGCATGCCGGTTGGAAAGATGCGAATCTTCGTGAGCACGGGCATCGTTGGGCGACGGTAATACGGCGGACCGAACGCTGTCAATCCAGGTGTATGATCGCGCACAATGTTCGTCCAGCAGCTCGTCAACGGGCTGATGCTCGGCGGTGCGTACGCTCTCGTCGCGATCGGGTACACGCTCATCTTCGGCGTCCTGAACCTGCTCCACCTGGCGCACGGCGAGGTCTTCATGGTCGGCGCCTACGTGGGGCTCGCGCTGGCCCTCGCCGGCTTCTCGCCCTGGGCGACGCTCGCGGGCGCGATGCTCGCCGCGGCCGTGCTCGGTGTCGTCGTCGAGCGTGTCGCGTTTCGCCCGGTGCGCAATCGGGGAAGTCACGTCACGCCGTTGATGACGACGATCGCCGTCGGCCTCGTGCTCCAGCACGGCGTGGTGAAGATCTTCGGCGCCGAGCCGGTGGCGTTCCCGGCGCCCTTCGCGTCGGCGTCGCTCGACCTCGGCCCCGTGACGCTCACCACGCTCCAGCTGCTCATCCTCGGCACGTCCGTGGCGCTGATGGCGTTGCTCGAGCTGTTCCTGCGCGCGACGCCGGCGGGCATGGCGATCCGAGCGACGGCCGAGAACCCGACGGTCGCCGGGCTCATGGGCATCAACGTCTCTCTGGCGATCGTGCTCACCTTCGCGATCGCCTCGGCGCTCGCCGGGGCGGCCGGCGTCCTGCTGGCCTGGAACTTCACCGCGCTGAGCCCGTTCTTCGGCGTGCGGGTCGGCCTCAAGGGGCTCGCCATCATGCTGCTGGGCGGGCTCGGCAACGTCACCGGCGCGATGGTCGGCGGCCTGATCGTGGGCGTCGTCGAGGTGCTGAGCGTCGCCTATCTCGCGTCGTCGTACCGGGACGCGTTCGCGTTCGCGGTGATGATCCTGATCCTCCTCGTGCGTCCGACGGGGCTCCTCGGCGCGCGGCTCCAGAGCGGCTGAGGTCCGGGTGCTCTCGGATCACGCCGTCTCGATCCTGATCTTCGCGGGCATCGACATCATCATGGCACTGTCGTTCTTCCTGCCCGCGTCCGCGGGGCAGCTCTCGGCCGGCCAGGGCGGCTTCATGGCCCTCGGCGCCTACACGTCCGCCTACCTGTCGGTGCACCATCAGGCGCCGTTCCCTCTGGCGCTCGCCGCCGGTGGTCTCGTCGGCGGCCTGGTCGGGCTCGTCGTCGGCTTTCCGGCCCTGCGTCTGCGCGGGCTCTACCTCGTGCTCGTCACCTTCGGCTTCGGCGAGATGGTCCGCGTGCTGTTCCTGAGTGCGCCCGCGTTCGGCGGCCCCGCGGGCTTCGCGGGCATCCCGCCCACCACGACCATCTGGTACGTGCTCGGGCTGGTCCTCGTCCTCGTCTATTTCTTCGCGCGGCTCAGCCGCTCGCGCATGGGGCGCGCCTTCGCGGCGCTGCGCGACGACGAGGCGGCCGCCGAGGCGATGGGGGTGAACTCGACCTACGTGAAGCTGGCGGCCTTCGCGGCGGGCGGTGTCATCGCCGGGCTCGGTGGCGGACTCTACGCTCACTACACCCTCTTCATCGATCCCGAGGCGTTCGGGGTGGGGCGGTCGCTCTTCGTCATGCTCTACGCGGTGTTCGGCGGGCTCGCGAGCTTCTGGGGCTCCGTTGTCGGCGCGGCCATCCTCTCGGTCCTGCCCGAGCTGCTGCGCTGGGTGAAGGACTGGCGCGAGATCCTCTACGGGCTGCTGGTGCTGCTCATGATGCTGGTGCGGCCGCAGGGCCTGCTCGATCCCACCCTGTTGGCCCGGATCTCGGCACGCGGTGAGCGAGCCGCTGCTCGCGGTTGAGGGGCTCTCCCGCAGCTTCGGGAGCCTCCTCGTCCTCGCGGGGCTCGACCTCGCTGTCGAGGCCGGCGGCATTCACGCGATCATCGGCCCGAACGGCGCCGGGAAGACGACGTTCTTCAACCTGGTGACGGGCGCGCTCGCCCCGCGCGCAGGACGCCTTCGATTCGCCGGCGCCGACATCGGCCATCTCGCCGCGTACCGGCGGACGGCGCTCGGAATGTGTCGCACGTTCCAGAACATCCGGCTCTTCGGCTCCATGACCGCGCTCGACAACGTCCTGCTCGGGCTCCATTGCCGCACGCGTGGAGGGCTGCTGGCGCCGCTCCTCGGCGTTCCCTTCCGTCCGTCGCGGGGTGAGGTCGCCGCCTACGAGCGCGCGGCGGAGGTTCTCGAGCTGGTGGGACTCACGGCCAGAGCGCAGCGGCCGGCGGTGGAGCTGCCCTACGGCGAGCAGCGCCGCCTCGAGATCGCCCGTGCGCTGGCCAGCTCGCCTCGCCTGCTTCTTCTCGATGAGCCGTCGGCCGGGATGAACCCCCAGGAGACTCTCGAGCTGGAGGCGCTCATCGGGCAGGTCAATCGGCGCGGCGTGACGATCCTCCTGATCGAGCACAAGATGTCGCTCGTCATGAAGCTCTCGAGGATCGTGACGGTGCTGAACTTCGGCCAGAAGATCGCCGAGGGGCCACCCGCCCAGATCCAGCGAGACCCGCGCGTCATCGAGGCTTACCTTGGCGCTGAGTAGCGCGCATAGTCCACTGGCTCGCACTCGGGAGGCGGGCGGGTCCTGTCATCGGGGTGTGCCCGGCCCGGCTGGCTCCGTCACCCGCTCGCCCGAATCGCAGCTCGTCGAGCTGCGGACGGGACGAGGGGGTCCCACTCCGCCCGCCGGGTCGGGCACACCCCGATGCCACCCGCCCGGCTGCCCGGCGCGGCTGGTGAACGATGCCGGATAGCTCGGCGCTGCTCGAAGTTCAGGATCTGCATGTGAGCTATGGACGGATCCGGGCCGTGCAGGGCGTCAGCATCGCCGTGCCCGACGCGGCGGTCGTGGCACTGATCGGCGCCAACGGCGCCGGCAAGTCGACGCTGCTCCGTGCGATCTCGGGCCTCATCCGCCCGCGCCGCGGCGTCATTCGCTTTCTCGGCGAGGATCTCGTCGGCCTGCCGGTCCACCAGGTCGTTCGTCGGCGCGTGGTCCACGTCCCCGAGGGCCGTGGGATGCTGGCCCGCATGAGCGTCCTCGAAAACCTCCGGCTCGGGGGCTTCGCGCACGGAGGCCGGACGGACCTGGCGCCCGAGCTCGACCGGGTCTGGGCGCTCTTCCCGGTGCTGCGCGACCGCCGCGGTCAGCTGGCCGGAAGCCTCAGCGGGGGCGAACAGCAGATGCTCGCCATCGCCCGCGCCATGATGGCGCGCCCGCGGCTTCTCATGCTCGACGAGCCGTCGCTCGGCCTGGCCCCGCTTCTCGTGCGCGAGATCTTCCGGATCATCCCGCGGCTCACCGCGGCCGGCACGGCGGTGTTGCTCGTGGAGCAGAACGCGCGGATGGCGTTGCAGTGCGCGGCCCACGCGTACGTGCTCCAGACAGGGCGCGTCGTCCTGTCCGGGCGCGCGACCGACTTGCTCGCCGCGCCCGAGGTCCAGCGCGCGTACCTGGGCGCCGGCTGAGCGAGCGAATGGAGTTTCTCGCGTTTCTCGTCGTGGACGGCTTGCTGGTCGGGGCGATCTACGCCCTCGTCGCCCTGGCCTTCGTGGTCGTCTACAAGGCCTCCGGCATGATCAACTTCGCCGTCGGCGAATGGATGATGCTGGGGTCGCGGATGGTTGCTGCCGGGGTCCACGGGTTGGGGGTCGGCCTCGGTGGGGGGCTCGTATTCGCGTGCGTCGGCATGGTGGCGGTGGCGATGGCCTTCACCCGCGTCGTTCTGCGGCAGCTGTTCAGCCAGTCGTTGCTCACCCTGATCATGGTTACCATCGGACTGGGGATCTTCATGCGTGGCTCGGCAGCGCTCGTGTTCGCCGGCCTCCCCGGCGGGATCGCGCGGCCGCTCCCTCTCGAACCGCTCACCGTCCTCGGCGTGCCGGTCTCTGCGGAAAAGCTCGTCGCCGCCGCGATCGCCGGCGCGTGCATCGTCGCACTGAGCTGGTTCTTCCGCGGCAGCCGCACGGGGCTCGCGTTGCGGGCCATCGCCAACGACCAGCAGGTGGCCATGTCGGTCGGGATCGACCTCCATCGCCACTTCGCCATCACGTGGGGTCTGGTGGGCGTCCTCTCGGTCCTGGCGGGTACGTTGTGGAGCTTCGTGACGGGCGGCGGGTTCGGCGTCGAGCTGCTGGGGCTGAAGGTGTTTCCGATCGTGATCGTCGGCGGCCTCGACAGCTTCCCCGGCACCATTGTCGGGGCGTTCGCCATCGGTATCCTGGAATCCCTGACGGCAGGATACGTCGATCCCGTGGTCGGGGGCGGGTTCAGTCACGTCGCGTCCTACGTGGTGCTGATCGCCACGCTCTTCGTGCGCCCGTACGGGCTGTTCGGGCGGACGGAGATCGAACCCCGGTAGCCGCGAGCGAGCGCAAGATGTGACATCATGTGGAGCGTATGACGCTCACCGCCGAGATCGTCAAGGCCAAGGCGCGGGAGCTCGGCGCCGACGGCGTCGGCATCGCCGACGCGGCCGTTCTCGACGCCCACCCGCCAGATCCGACGCATCCGCAGATTCCCAGGCGCATCTCTCCAGAAATCCGGAGCTGCGTCGCCTTCTTCAAGCGCATTCCCGCCGGCGCCTTCCGCGCGCGCGACAACGCGTGCATTCATCACGTGGATCAGCTCGTCCTGCGCGAGATGGATCGGGTCGGATATCGGATCGCGCGCTTCCTCGAGGCGCACGGCCACTGGGCGTTCCAGACGGCGGCGCAGGAGACCGTCTGGGAGATGAAGAACGCGAGCTACGGGTACCTCTCGACGCGCCACGTGGCAATCGAGGCCGGCCTCGGCACGATCGGCCTCGAGCTGAATCTCCTCACGAAGGAGGCGGGACCACGCTGCTACACGACCGTCGTCCTCACCGACGCCGTGCTCGAGCCCGACGGCAAGCTCAGCGAGCAGCTCTGCATCGGCGAGCCGTGCTCGCGCTGCCTCTACTCCTGCCCGCCTGACGCGGTCCAGCACTGGGGCCTCGACAAGCGCCTCTGCGCGACCTTCGCCCAGGAATTCGGTTTCTCGACGATCGTCCGCGTCCTCGGCGCCCTCGTCCGCGGCGACGGAGCGCGGGAGAAGCTCGACGCGCTCGGCGGTCACGAGTGGTTCGGGATCTGGCAGGGGCTCCTGCGCGTCGTGGGCGCCTTCGGCGACTGCCCGCGCTGCCTCGCGGTGTGTCCCGTGGGTGACGACTACAACCGGTTCCTCAAGGAGGCGCAGCGCGAGATCCCGGAGAAGACAGACGAGAAAGTCGCGCGGGCCCGCGAGCTGCTCGGGATCCGGCGGCGCGGCGAGCCGGTTCGCGGCATGACGGACGGGCGCATCCGCTGGATCGGCGAGGACGGCTATCGGCCCCACGCGCGGCGCACCGGCACGCCCGGGTGAGCCTCACCGCCGCCGCAGTCAAAACGAAGGCCAAGGCGCTCGGCGCCGATCTGGTCGGCATCGCCCGCGGCGGCATGCTCGACCGCCACCCTCCCGATCCGGCGCGGCCCCAGACGCCCGCGCGCATCACGCCGGTCGACTCGAAGTCCGTCATCGTGCTGGCGCGTCGTCTCCTGACCGGCATCAATCGGCTTCGCGGGCACGACGACCGGCACAAGCAGTACTCGACCGAGCTCGTGCTGACCGACCTCGAGGAGATCGAGCTCAAGCTCGTGTACTTTCTGGAGGACGAGGGCTTCCCGTCGATCACGGTGCCGCCCGTCCACTTCGATCCGCGCCACTACGACGCAACCGGCGACACGCGCGGCCCGCTCTCGCTCCCCCACGCCGCCGTCGAGGCCGGCCTCGGCACGCTCGGCCTGAATTTGATGCTGCTCACGCCGGAGTACGGGCCGCGCGTCATGCTCGGCGCGGTGCTGACGAGCGCCGAGCTCGAGCCCGACCAGGCGCTCGCGGCGCCGCTCTGTCTCGGCGAAACGTGCGGCCGCTGTCTGCTCGCCTGCCCCGCCGACGCGATCGGTCAGTGGACACTCGACAAAGCGCGCTGCGCTCCCCTCGCGTCGCCCTACGGCTTCACGTACCTGATGGGGCACGTCGAGCGCATGATGAAGGCGCCGCGCGAGGAGCAGCTCCAGCTCCTGAAGTCGAAGGAGTCGTTCATGAGCTGGCAGTCGATCCTGCGCGGTGTGGGCGTCTACTCGGGTTGCACGCGCTGCGTCGACGTGTGTCCGGTCGGCCACGACTACGAGGCGCACCTGAAGGACGCCCAGGACGAGATCGCCGAGCGCACGCCCGAGAAGGAAGCGCGCCTGGCGGCGATGGCGCGCCGGCGCGAGTCAGGCGACCGCGGTCCGCACTACGCGCGCTCGGCGCGCTGGATCGAAGGGCCCGTGGACGGCTAGCGCCGGCGACAGGCTAGCGTATCGAGTCACCGACGCTGATCGTGTCCAAACCGCATGCTACGATCGACGCTGGCGATGGGCGTGACACACGTCTCCGGGAAGGTGAGCCTCCAGGGTCGGCGTCGTCGGCCGGTCTCGGTCCGATTCCTCGTTGATACCGGCGCGGTGTTCACCGTGCTCCCGGAAGAGGTCTGGCGCGCCCTCGCGCTCAAGGGCGACCGTGTCGCCGAGTTCACGCTGGCCGACGGCACGATCATTCGGCGGCCGGTGTCCGAGTGCCGCGTTCAGGTTGAAGGGCGAGTCGCGACCTCGCCGGTCGTGCTGGGCGGCCCCGACGACGCGCCGTTGCTCGGCGCGGTGACGCTCGAGACGCTCGGTCTCATGGTGAATCCGCTCACCCGTGAGCTCTCGCCGATGCGCCTGATGCTGGCGGGCGTCCTTGCCCGAGAATGGTCTCCCGCCGGCACCTGAATGACACAACCAAGTGCAGGTGTGGCACCTCGTCATTCCGATGGTCCGGAACCCTGCGACACGGTTGAACTTGCTCTGGCGCCCCTTTTGCACTCTCTGCCGATAATTCATGCAGAGGAGGCGCCGCATGCGAGCCCGCTTGCCCGTCATCGTGCTTACCCTGGTAGTCAGCAGTCTTTCGATCGCCGCGGCAAACGCTGGAGACGTGAATGTCGGGATCAGCGTCGGCATACCGGCGCCGCCCCCGATCGTCATGGCGGCACCGCCGCCGGTGGTCGTCGTGCCCGAGGCCACCGTCTACTACGTCCCCAACGCGACCTTCAATCTCTTCGTCTACAGCGGCCGCTACTACGCCTTCCATAACGGCGCGTGGTTCTACGCGACGACCCACAGCGGCCCGTGGATCTTCATCGCGACGGAGCAGGTGCCAAGGCCGGTGGTGGCGGTGCCGGTGACGTATTACAAGATCCCGCCCGGCCACGCCAAGAAGACGGGGAATTCGGGACATGAGTCCGGCGGCGGTGGGTGTCCCCCCGGGCTGGCGAAGCAGGGTCGCTGCTAGACGACATCTCGGGTCGTGCTCACCCGAACGGGTCGTCGTCCGGCAACTCGTGCCAGACGTACTCCATGTTGCGTGCCGCGGTGAGCGCCATCTCGCGGCCGTGCAGGCGGGCCACGAGGCTCAGCGCCATATCGATTCCCGCCGAGACGCCCGAGGACGTCAACACGTCGCCATCGTCGACCCAGCGCGCCTTCCGCTTCCAGAGCACGCGCGGCCCCTGCTGGACCACCCAGTCCCACGCGATCTTGTTGGACGTCGCCGGCCGGCCATCCAGGAGGCCCGTCCTGGCGAGCAGCGCCGAGCCCGTGCAGACGGTCGTGGTGATCCGCGCCCGGCGGCTGGCCTGGGCGAGCCGCTCGAGGAACGGCTGGTCGGCAACGGCCGCGCGAGTGCCGAACCCACCGGGAATCAGGAGGATGTCGTAGTCCGGGGCCTTCTCGAAGCTCCACTCCGCCCAGGTCGCTGGCCCCTCGCCCGCCTTCGCCCGCCCCGCTTCGGCGGCCATCGAGAAGATCTCGAAGAGCGGCTGACGCTTCCCGTCGGGGCCGACGATACGGCTGGAGGCGAACGCCTGGACCGGGCCGTACACGTCGAGCACCGTGAAGCCTTCGAAGAGGGCGACGGCGACACGACGGATCAGTGGTGTCTCGGTCATGACGTCTCTCCGAGCAGCGGGACCTTCGCCTTCGCGTAGGTGAGCTTCTCCGTGATGCGGCCGTTCTCGACGTGCAGGATGTCGAGCCCCCGCCAGGCCGCCGGGCCGCGCTTCGTCTCGAGCGTGCAGCGCCAACGGATCAGCGCCTTGCCGGCGGCCGCGTCGACGAACAGATCCTCGGTGTTGAAGCGCAGCTTGCCGTAGTCGCCGCGGAACTGCGGCACGAACGCGGCGCGGATGGCCGCCGCCCCGCGGTTGACGGTCCCGTTGAACTCGTCGTAGACCGCGTCGTCGGACATGAACGACATCACGCCGTCGAGGTCGTCCCGGTTGAAGGCGTCGGTGAAGTCGATCACGAGCTTCGCGAGCTTCTCTCGGTCCATGCGAGCGCTCCTTTGTTCATAGCCGCGCCTCGGCCGGCGGGGCCCCAGCCCCGCGACGGCCTGCGGCGCGCCCATCCTATCCCGGCCACGCGTACTTCTTGGCCGCCTTCTCGTTGAGCTCGGTGCCCCAGCCGGGCGCGGTCGGGATCTTCATCCGGCCGTCCTTGATCTCCGGCAGCGCCGTGAACAGCTCGTCGCGGTACGGCGTCTGCTCCGGGTCGCTCTCCATGATCCGCACGTTGGAGACCGAGGCGCAGAGGTTGAGGCTCTGGAAGGTGCTGAGGTGGCCGTTGTAGTTGTGGGGGGCGATGTTCAGCTCGTAGGTCTCGGCCAGGTCGGCCACTTTCTTGGCCGCCGAGAAGCCCTGCCACTGGACGTCCACCTTCACCACGTCCATCGCGTGCAGCTCGAAGTACGGCCGATACTGGCGCATCGTCTGGAGCTGCTCGCCCGAGCAGATCGGCGCGCGCACCGATGCCTTGAGCTGCGCCAGCGCGTGCGGGTCCTGGTTGTCGATCTCGAGCCAGAAGAGGTCGTACGGCTCGAGGGCGCGGCCCACGCGGATCGCCTCGCTCGGCTTGAAGTTCACGTTGATGTCGAGGCAGATGCCGATCTCGGGGCCGACCGCCGCGCGCATGGCGGAGATCTGCGCCACCGCCTGGTTCACGATGTCGCGCGTCGCCACCTGGTCGTGCGGGCCGAGCCGGCCCTGCGAGATCGCGCGCGCCGGATCCCCCGGCCAGATGATGTTGGTCTTGAACGCCGTGTAGCCGCGCGCCGGCGCCTCCTTCGCCGCGTCCGCCAAATCTTGTAAACTCCGCAACGGCTTCACCCCGAAGAGCTTCCAGTTGTTCGCCCGGTAGGTCGCGAGGTGAGACCAGTAGACCCACTGGCTCTCGCGGTGCGGCCCGCCCATCAGCTTGTAGACCGGCACGTTCAGCGCCTTGCCGGCGAGATCCCACAGCGCCAGCTCGATGCCGGCAATCGCCTGCTGGGTCGCGCCGTACGGCGCCTGGCGGACGGCCCGATAGAGATCCAGGTAGTGCTTCTCGACCGCGGTCGGATCCTTGCCGATCAGACGCTCGCCGAGGTCCTTCACGAGACCCACCAGCCCGTGGCTCAGGCCGTCCGAGCCGAACTCGCTGTAGCCCGTCGGCCCGGCATCGGTGCGGATCGCGCAGAAGTGCCACGCCCGCGGGGGCGTGAAGCCGTTGGACACCACGAACGTTTCCACTCCGGTGATCTTCATGGCCTCTCCTCGCTCTCGTTCATCGTAGTCGCGGCGTGAAGCCCTTGACCGACAGGTACTGGTTCGGCCACTCGAGCTCCCATCCCTGCTCCCACGCCGCGTGGCGCGTCCAGTAGGGATCGTAGAGGTGGCCGCGCGCAAGCACGCAGAGATCCGCGCGACCGGCGGCCAGGATGCTGTTGACGTCGTCCGGCGAGGCGATGTTGCCCACCGTCATCGTGGCGATGGAGGCTTCGTAGCGGATGCGATCGCTGAACGGCGTCTGGTAGAGCCGCCCGTACACCGGCTGCTGGTGGGGCACGGTCTGCCCGGTCGAGACGGTGACGGCGTCGCAGCCGTGATCGCCGAGCATCCGGGCGAGTCCGACCGCGTCCTCGACGCTCAACCCGCCCGCGGCCCAGTCGGTCGCCGAGATCTTCACCGACATGGGTCGCTCCGCCGGCCAGGCACCGCGCACGGCGTCGAAGATCTCGAGCGGAAAGCGCATGCGATTCTCCAGCGAGCCGCCGTACTCGTCGGCGCGTACGTTCGTCAATGGCGAGATGAAGCTCGCCAACAGGTACCCGTGAGCCATGTGGAGCTCGAGCATGTCGAAGCCCGCTGCGTCCGCCATACGGGCCGCCCTCACGAACTGCTCGCGCACCGTGTCCATGTCCTTGCGGTCCATCGCCTTCGGCACCTGGCTCCCGGGATGGTACGGCAGCGCCGAGGCCGAGATGAGGGGCCAGTTGCCATCGGCCAGCGGCTCGTCCATCCCCTCCCACAGAAGGCGCGTCGAGCCCTTGCGGCCGGCGTGGGCGAGCTGCAGCGCGATCCGCGCGGGGGCGTGCGCGTGGACGAAGTCCACGATGCGCTTCCAGGCGTCCACGTGTTCGGGCTTGTACATGCCCGTGCAGCCCGGAGTGATGCGCCCCTCGCGGCTCACGTCGGTCATCTCCGCGATGACCAGCGCCGCCCCACCGATCGCGCGCGAGCCGAGGTTCACCAGGTGCCAGTCGTTGGGCGTCCCGTCGTCGGCCGAGTACTGGCACATGGGCGAGACCACGATCCGATTCGGAAGGAGCATCTCGCGCAAGCCGAACGGTGTGAACATCGGAGGCGGTGCTGGCGCCGTGGGCACGGCGACACGGCTCTGCCGCGCGGCCCGCCCGGCGAACCACCGGTCCACCGAGGCGACGAAGTCGGGGTCGCGGAGCTTGAGGCCATCGTGCGTGACGCGCAGGCTCCGCGTGAGCAGGCTCATCGCGAACTGGATCGGCGCGAGGCGGCCGTGGTAGCGCTCGGCCTCCTCGAACCACTCGAGGCTCACCTGCGCCGCGCGCTGCAGCCGCTCGACCTCGGGCCGTCGCTCGTCCTCGTAGGCGGCCAGCGCCTTCGGCACGTCGCTCTCGCGCTGCAGGGCGCGGGCGAGCGCGATGGCGTCCTCCATCGCGAGCTTCGTCCCGGAGCCGATCGAGAAATGCGCGGTGTGCGCCGCGTCGCCCACCAGCACCACGTTCGCGTGGTGCCAGCACCCGTTGCGGACCGTCGGGAAACTGCGCCAGAGGGAGCGATTCTTGAGGAGCCGGTGGCCCCGCAGCTCCGTGGCGAAGAGGCGCTCGCAGAAGGCGAGCGTCTGGTCCTCGTCGGCCCGGTCGAGGCCTGCGCGCCGCCAGGTGGCCTCGGTCGTCTCGAGGATGAACGTGGACATCGACGCGTCGTACCGGTAGGCGTGGACGCGCCAGAGGCCGTGCTCGCTCTCCTTGAACAAGAACGTGAAGGCCGGGTACGGAAACGTGGTGCCAAGCCAGACGAACTTGTTGCGGCGCCAGTCGATCTCGGGCCGGAAGTGCTCGGCGTACCGGCCCCGAACCGTGCTGTTGACGCCGTCGGCCGCCAGCACGAGGTCGGCGCCTGCATAGTCCGCGAGATCGACGACCTCCCGCTGGAACTCTATCCGGACACCGAGCGCGGCACAGCGCTTCTGTAGTATGTCGAGCAGGAGCTGGCGTGCCATCCCCGAGAAACCGTGGCCGGTCGAGGTCAGGACTTCACCCCGGTAGTGAACGTCGATGTCGTCCCAGTGGGCGAAGTTGCGCGTGATCTGCTCGTAGCTCTCGCGGTCGGCCTCGGCAAAGTTTTCGAGCGTCGCGTCGGAGAACACGACGCCGAACCCGAAGGTGTCTTCGGCGCGGTTCCGCTCGACCACGAGGATGTCGTGGGCGGGATCGGCTTTCTTCATGAGCAGGCTGAAGTAGAGGCCGGCCGGGCCGCCGCCGATCGAGACGATCCTCATCGCCTCGATTCTAGGCCAGCCGGGCCGCGTCCGCGTTCCGACACGCGGCGCTAGCCCCCGAGGCTCTTCAGATACGCGACCAGATCGATCAGCTCGCTCGCCGAAAGGCGGTCCTGATAGTCGGGCATGGTCGAGCGACCATCCGGGCCGCTGTAGCCGGGGGCTTCGACGATCACGGCGTTCGGGTTGACGATCGACTCCAGGAGATAGCTCGCTGGATGGTGGTCCCCAACGCCGGTCAGCGCGGGACCAGGGCTCGAGGGACGGGGAAAACGCTCACCGGCGACCGCGTGGCACGCGAAGCACTCGAGCCGCCCGAACACGGCGCGCCCCCTCGCGGCGTCACCCGGGGGCGGCGTGAAGAGCCATCCCTTCGGCACGCCTCCGCTCGCGTGAAGCTCGTCCATGCCGACGCGAAACAGCGTGGCCTCCATGTGCGCGCTCCGCGCGGCGTGACCCGCGTGGGACTTGGGGGTCGTCTCGCCGAGCACGGCCGTGCACCCGAGCACGGCGACCGCGATCAGCGCTTCGCAGGAGACGAAACGCGCCAGGCGGGCGACCGGCGGCCTCTGGCCGGTGTGCGGTCCGAACACCGCGAGCCGGCCCAGACGGAACCAGCGCTCGATCCGACCGGGCCGCCCTTTGCCGCGGAACTCCGGGAGAATCAAGTAGCGGTTGGCGGCGCCCAACAGCAGCAGGGCCAGCGCGAGGACCAGCTTGAGCGCGAGGGCGCGTCCGTAAGCGGTGGTCCAGAGGACGGCCAATGTTGGCACCTGGATCCAGGAGTTGTAGGTGCCGGTCGCGACGACCGCGAGAAGGCAGCCCCCAGCCAGCCGCGAGAATCGTCGCGCGACCACGCCGAGCACCTCCGGGCGCCACGAGGCACGGTGCCAGATGACCGTCAGCGCCAGCCCGAAGAGCCCTCCGGTCCACACCCCCGCCGCGACGGCGTGAACCCAGTCGACGAGAACCGCAAGGGAGCGATCCCCCCAGTCCGCGGCATGCCCGGTGAGGCTCGTGGTCAGCGCAATTCCCAGCGCCAGGAGCAACCCCACGATCCGCGCCGGGCGCGCGCGAACCAGCGAGACAGCCAGCAGGAGCCCGAGCGCCGCCGCGCGGGCTGTCCAGATCGCGCCGAAGTGCGTTCGGGTCAGCACGATCGGCAACGCCGCGAGCGCCTCCGCGAGGTTGCCCCCACTCATCGTGTGCGCTCGTGCGATGAGCTCACCCGCGGTCGCGACGGTCAGGACGGCGACCGCAGCGGCGCCCCACCTCCTGAGGCGCCGGCGCGCTGCGACGAATGGCTCCGAGTCGCGGGGAAGGACGAAGAGGTCCAGGACGAGGCTGCCCATGATGGTCGCGAGCGCAACGAGCCCAAGCCAGCGCGCGATCGTCACGATGAGGAGGTCGTACGCGCCGATCATTTGACGCGGAAGGTGAAGTCGCCCTCGGTGCGGTGACCGTCACGCGCGACGATGCTCCAGAACACGCGGTACCGGCCGGGCGGGAGTGGCGGCAGGCCGACTTCGAGCAGGGTCGCGTCCTGTGGGCTGACCCGCGCGTCGCGCTTGTCGACACGCTGCCGGTCGGCGTTCTCGACGCGGATCGTGCTGAAGACTGGCTCGATCTGTCCGTCGAACCAGATCCGGACGGCTGGCGGCGAGGTCTCGAGCGTATGCCCGACCCGCGGGTCGGAGCGATCGAGGAAGGCGTGAGCCGCCGCCAACCCCGGCGCCAACAGGAGGGCTGCCACCGCCAGCAGTCGCCGCACTATCGGGGTTGCGTCGGGCCAAGCACCCCGTGAAACGGCGTCCACGTGAAGATCGCCGGCAGAATGTCGTCCAGATAGAAGTGGACCTGGGCGAGCGCTCCGATGTTCTTCGTGACGTCGTGATTGATGGGCACGACGGCTTCGAGCGCGAGCTGGAAGTAGCGGCCGAACCAGATGATGCCCGGATTCAGCGTCCCCGTCGTCCGGCCGGCGTTGCGCCCATCGATCGGCGTCTCCAGCGCGAGCTCGACGATCGGGATCATCCGGTTGAGCGGCGCCGGGAGCCCGACGTCGCGCACGTGGGACTGGAGGTACTGGAGGTTGTACTGGAACGTGAAGCCCCACTGGAAGACCGTGGGGTTGAGTGGCTTCTTGATCTCGAGCTCGCCGTCCTCAGTCATCTCGAAGGTCGTCGTGTGTACACGGGAAGGCACGGCCCAGCCGAACGCACCGGTCACCGCGAGGGGCTTCACCAGGTCGAGCTGATCCGGCAGATCCCCAAAACCCTTGCCGAAGAAAAGCCGGGGCGTCCACGTGTCGAAGCTCTCCGCGTCGACCTTCTTGCTCCCGGTGCCGCCGACATCCCAGCTCAGATCGACCGCCGCCAGGAACTCGTGCGCGGCGTTCTGGAAGAAGACGTACTTCGCCGCGACCTCCAGATTGTCGAAGCCACTCACCGACTTCCCCGGCTCCGGATCCAGCATCGTGAAGGTTCCGCCGAGCGATAGGGCGAGATCGGGGCTCAGCCGCTTCGAGAGCTCGCCGCTCAGGCTGATCTGCTTCGTGGGGGGCGCCTCCTCGGAACCCCGTTGCTTGAGGTAGGAAACGGTCGGCAGCGACAGCTCGTCGGCGGCGAACGGGTCGTCGACCGCTAGCGTCGCCGGGAAAAAGCGCTTGCCGATCAGGCCGTGCGGGTGAGCCGGCTCGAGCGACGCGAAGACGAGCGCCGCGGCCAGAGCACACGCGAATAGAGTCTTCCCTGTCATGGGCCCCTCCTAGGTTCGATGAATTGACTACGCGGCGGAGCTAGGCGAGCGCGGAGGGTGGCGCGCGTCCGTGCTGCAGAGCGAACGAGCCGAGCGGTGAAACACGCTGGTCGGGCGAGTCGAGCCGCGCGCCGACCAGGAGGATTGGGGCGTCGACGGCGAGCCCCTCGACCGTCGTGCCATTCAGATGCGTCGCGATCAGCGCGGTCGGGCACGCGACGGGCCGGTCGTTGAATGCATGATGCACCGAGTGCTGCGCGGACTCCACGGCGAAGACAACGAGGACGACGGCGAGGGCCGCGGCGGCGACTCTTCGTGAGCGCCGGCGGGCCAGGACCCCGATGATCGAGGCGAGCGCGAGGACGAACGGCCAGGCGATCGCGGTCGAGTCGTAGGCGCCTGCGGCCCGCAGCTCGTCGAGCCCACCAGGCACAGCGGGAGACGATGCCAGCCCGAGGGATTCAGCGAGCTCGGGGTGGGCGCCCACGGTGCCGGCTCCGCCCAGGAGCAAGACCGCCAGCGTCGCCGTCAGCGCCACGACCCTCAACATGCCAGGCACTCTACCGGAAAACCCGCTGGCGCTCAATTTCGGGTTCGGATGGCGCGCCGCGGCGACGCGGCGATGGTCCGCTGAGGCGCGACCAATACGCCGGCTCGATTGACAGCGGGCATTTGCCGCAGGCATAGTCCGCGCAGAATCGAGTAAAGAGAGGGGAAAGCATGGATCGACGAGAGGTTCTTCGGCTGGGCGCCGTCGGCGCCGGGATCTTCGCGTTCGCGGGTCTGCCCCGCGCGGCCGGACGTGCCGCGGCACAAAGTGGGGCACCGACCGTCGACCGTCTCGTGATGACCAACGTCGTCGACAACGTGTACGACGTCTTCGCGAAGGGCGGAAAGCTCGATGCGATCACCGTACAGCGCTCGCCGCTCGGCCCCGACGGCGCGCTGCTGGCCGAGCACGGGCTCGCCTACCACTTGGAGTCTGTCCGCGGCGCCGAGCGCCGTGAGGTATTGCTGGACTTCAGCCTGACCGAGCGGAGCCTGCTCAACAACTACGCCGTCCTTAAGGTCGATCCGTCGAAGGCCGACGCGATGATCCTGAGCCACGGCCACCGAGATCACTACGGCGCCCTCCCCGACCTGGCGCGTTTGGCTCAAGGCAAGCTGAAGCCCGGGCTCACGCTCTACGCCGGCGGCGAGGACACGTTCTGCCACCGGGTCGTCACGACGCCGAGCGGCACGATCGACCAGGGTCAGCTCGACCAGGCCGGGCTCGAAGCGCGGGGGCTCAAGGTCGTGCTGGCCAGGCAACCGGCGGTCGCCTCGGGCCACGCCTTCACCTCGGGGCAGATTCCTCGGCTGACGGATTTCGAGAAGCCGCCCGCCGCGGCACGCCTCGTTGCCGGCCCGATGGACTCGGCGTGCTCGGTGACGCATTTCGGCGCGACGCGCGTCGAGGCCAAGCCCGGCGAGCTCGTGGCCGACAATTTCCAGGGCGAGCACGCCACCGCCTATCACGTGAAGGACCGCGGCCTTGTGGTGATCACGTCCTGCGGCCACGCGGGCGTCATCAACTCGGTCCGCCAGGTCCAGAAGGCGACGGGCATCGAGAAGGTCCATGCTGTGGTGGGCGGGTTCCACCTGGCGCCGGCGCCGGACGAGATCGTGGCGAAGACCGTCGAAGCCTTCAAGGCGATCGATCCCGACTACATCGTCCCGATGCACTGCACCGGCCTCAACACGATCATGGCAGTGCACGCCGTCATGCCGAGGAAGCTTGTGATGCCCTCGACCGGGACCCGCGTGATCTTCGGCGCCTGATGGCGAAGGACGTCTACCTCCACTACGAGCAGGCCGCGCTCGACGCCGAATACGACAACCGCAAGAAGGTGCCGAACCACGGGGAGTGGCTCGCGCGGTACGCGGCCGAGAGCGCCCGGACGCGCACCGGCCTCGAGGCTCGCCTGGACGTCCCGTTCGGGACCCACGCCGGCGAGCGCCTGGACGTCTTCCCCGCCCGCGCCGCGGGCGCGCCCGTGCACGTCTTCATTCACGGCGGCTACTGGCAGTGGCTCGACAAATCGGACTTCAGCTTCGTCGCGCGCGCGCTGCAGCCGGAGGGCGCGGCCGTGGTGGTTGTCAACTACGCCCTGATTCCGACGGTGGGGATGGACGAGCTCGTGCGCCAGTGCCGGGCGGCGATCGCCTGGGTGCATGGTCACGCCGCCTCGTTCGGCGGCGACCCGAACCGGATCTCCGTGTCCGGTCACTCGGCGGGCGGCCACCTGGTCGCGATGGCGATGTCGACCGACTGGAAGGCGTTCGGTGGGCTGCCCACCGACGTGATCAAGGCGGGCTGCGCGATCAGTGGGCTCTACGATCTCGAGCCGATCCGCCGCTGCTACCTCAACGCCGTCCTCAAGCTCACGCCGGAGGACGCGCGGCGCAACAGCCCGGTGCACTGCCCGCCGGCGCGGTCGGGTCCGCTCCTGCTCGTCCTCGGCGGCCTCGAGAGCGCGGAGTATCACCGGCAGAGCGAAACGCTGGCCGCCACCTGGCACAGCCGCAAGCTCCATTGTCAGGTCGTCGGGATGCCGGAGCACGACCACTTCTCGATCGTCGCGGAGCTGGAGGATTCGAACAGCACGCTGAGCCGGCTGCTGCTGCGTCAGATGGGCCTGCGCTGACGTGTAGAATCTGATCTGGATGGCCGACTTCCTCCCGTTCGTGCGCCGCTGGTTCGAGGACACGTTCGCCCAGGCGACGCGACCTCAGATAGAGGGCTGGGAGGCGATCGCCTCGGGGCGCGACACGCTGATCGTGGCCCCGACCGGCTCCGGCAAGACTCTGGCGGCGTTCCTGTGGGCGCTCGACCACCTCCATCGCCTCGGTCTCGAGCGGCGCCTCGAGGACCGCGTGTACGTCGTCTACGTCTCGCCACTCCGCGCGCTCAACAACGACATCGAGAAAAATCTGAGATCGCCGCTGGCGGGCATCCGGGCCGCGGCCGCCGCCGACGGGCTCAAGCCCCCCGAGGTGCGCGTGGCCGTGCGCACCGGCGACACGCTCGCGCCGCAGCGGCAGGCGATGACCCGGCGGCCGCCGCACGTCCTGATCACCACGCCCGAGTCGCTCTACATATTGCTGACCAGCGAGCGGTTCCGGCCGGCCTTCGCCCACACCCGGTTCCTCATCGTCGACGAGATCCATGCGCTGATGGGATCGAAGCGCGGCGCCCACCTGGCTCTCTCGCTCGAGCGCCTGCAGGCGCTCGTCGAGGCGGGCGGCGCCGGTGTCCGCCCCCAGCGCATCGGCTGCTCGGCGACCGTAAGCCCGATCGAGTCCGCGCTGGCCTTCCTGACCGGGGCGACCGCCCACGACCCCATCACGATCGACGCCGGCTTCACGCGCGACCTGGACCTCCAGGTCGTGGCACCGGTGGACGACTTCCTGACGAGCCAGAGCGACATGGTGTGGGAGGCGACGCTCCAGCAGATCGCCGAGCTGGTCCAGGCGCACCGCACCACGCTCGTCTTCGCCCAGAGCCGGCGTGCCGCCGAGCGGCTCGCGCGCGACCTCAACGATCGCATCACCGACGGCCGGGTGGCGGCGCACCACGGCTCGCTCTCGCGCCGCGCGCGGCTCGAGGCCGAGAACCGCCTCAAGCAGGGCGAGCTGCGTGCGCTGGTCGCCACCTCCTCGCTCGAGCTGGGGATCGACGTCGGCGCGATCGACCTGGTGGTCCAGCTCCAGTCCCCGCGCAACATCGCGGCGGCCCTGCAGCGCGTGGGTCGCGCCGGCCACCTGCTGAGCCGCACCTCCAAGGGGCGGATCATCGTGACCAAGGGCGAGGAGCTTCTCGAAGCGGCGGCCGTGGTGCGATCGATCAAGGAGCGTCAGCTCGACCGGGTCGTGATGCCCGAGGCGCCGCTCGACGTCCTGGCCCAGCAGGTCGTGGCCACCGTCGCGGCCGAGTCTTTGACGGTCGACACCTTGCACGCGCGGTTCAAGAACGCGGCACCTTACCGCAATCTTGGACGCGAGGAGCTGGTCGCGGTCATCCGCTCCCTCGCCGAGCCGCTGCCGGCCGAGGTCAAGGGCGCGGCGCCGCGCATCCTGTGGGATCGCGTGAACGACCGTCTGCACGCGCGCCGGGGGAGCCGGTTCCTGGCGCTCACCTCCGGGGGGACGATCCCGGACAATGGGCTCTTCGACGTCTTCGTGGCCGAGACCGATCTGAAAGTTGGCACGCTCGACGAGGAGTTCGTGACCGAGAGCTTGCCGGGCGACGTGTTCCTGCTCGGCTCGCACGCCTGGAAGATCGTCAAGGTGCGATCCGATCGCGTGCTGGTCGAGGACGCGCAGGGCATGTCGCCGACGATCCCGTTCTGGAAGGGCGAGCACCCGTCGCGCTCGTGGGAGCTCGGCCTCGCCGTGGGCCGGCTTCGCCGCGACGCCGCCGAGAAGGTCGACGCGCCCGACTTCACGGCGTGGGCGACGGCCGCCTGCGGCCTCGACGCGCGGGCCGCCGGAGCGATGCGCGAGTGGCTCGTGAAGGCGGGCGAGGTCCTCGACGGCGTCCCCGACGACCAGGGGATCGTGGTCGAGTCGTTCTCCGACGAGATGGGCGGCCGTCACGCCATGATCCACGCAGTTTTCGGCATGCGGATCAACGGCGCCTGGGGCATGGTGCTCCGCGAGAAGCTCCGTCGGGTCTTCGGCCTCCTCGCCGAGGCGAGCCACGTGGACGACGGCATCCTGCTGTCCTTCGCGCCGGGCCAGGTGCCGCCGGCGCCGGAGCGTCTCGTCACCCTGGTGGCGCCCGAGGAGGTCGACACGCTGCTGGGACACGCGCTGATCGGCACACCGCTGTTCGCCACCCGCTTCCGTCACTGTGCGATCCGCGCGCTGTTCATCCCGCGCATGTCGCGCGGCCAGCGGACGCCGGCGTACCTGCAGCGGCTCAAGGCCGACGCGCTGCTCGAGGCCGTGGGCGGGCAGGCGGAGTTCCCCGTGGTGGCGGAGACGCTCCGCGAGTGCTTCAACGACGCGCTCGACGTCACGCGGCTCAAGCGCGTGCTCGAGCGGCTGCACGACGGCGAGATGTGGCGGCGTCACGTGGACACCCCGCTGCCGTCCCCGTTCGTCTATCCGCTCCTGCTCGCGTGGGACTGGGCATACCTCGGGGCCGGCCACGCCGAGGAGCGGCGCAGCGACGCCGTCACGATGCGGAAGGCATGGTCGGTGGCACCCGGGCCGCTGCGAGCGGAGATCGTGGCCGCGGTCGAAGCCGAGCTGCAGAAGACCTCGCCAGACCGGCGGGCGCGCGACGCGAACGAGCTGGCGGGAATCCTCGACGACCTCGGAGACCTGACCGCCACGGAACTCGCCGCCCGCGTCCTCGACGACGGCGAGGCGATGATCGCCGCGCTCGCGGCGGAGCACCGGGTCCTGGTCCTCGAGTTCCCGAGCGGGCGGAAAGCCTGGGCGGGCGCGACCGACGCCGCGCTGTACGGTTCGCTCGCGACCGACGCGGGTCTGGAGCGCGTGACGCTGCGCCTCTTGAGAACACGCGGGCCGGTGACCGCTGCGTGGCTCGCGGAGCGTTACGGCCTGCCGGTCGAGGCCGCGACCGGCGCCCTCGAGCGCCTCACGGCGCGGGGCCTCGTGCGCCGGGGCGCCTTCCTCGCGGATGCCGCCACGCCCCAGTACGTCCACATCGCGGTGCTCGACGAGATCCAGCGCCGCCAGGTCCACGCGCGCCGCGTCCCCCGCCCCGTCGCGTCGGCCGAGCAGTTCTCGGCGTTCCTCCTCCGTCGCCACCACCTCCATCCCGACCATCGACTCGCCGGGCCGCCCGGCGTGCTGGCGTCGCTGGAGCTGCTCCAAGGCGAGGACCTTCCCGTGCGCGTCTGGGAGCAGGATCTCCTGCCCGCGCGCGTCGAGAACTACGAGCGCGAGTGGCTCGACCGGCTGGGCCTCGCCGGCGAGATGGTGTGGACGGTGTTCGACAAGGCACCGGGCGAGCGTGGGCGCTCGACGCGGGTGGGCGCCGCTCTGCGCGAGAACGTCGGCTGGCTCCGCGAGAGCGGCAGCCCGCCGCCCGCGCTGGACGCGCGCGTCAAGAACGTCTTCCTGCACCTGCAGCTGCGTGGCGCCTCGTTCGCCCAGGACCTCGGGCGTGCCACCGGCCTGACCACGCCCGAGGTCCTCGCGGCGCTCTGGGAGCTCTTCTGGGCCGGTCTGGTGACGCCCGACACGTTCAGCGCGATCGCCGCGGGCGTGGCGCCGGCGCGACGGCTTCGCGAGAGCGGCAGCGGGGGGCGGCGCCGACGAGGCCAGAGCCGCGGCGTGCTGGCGCAGCTGCCGGTAGTGGGCCGCTGGAGCGCGCTCAGCGACGATGAGCGCCTCTCTCCCGAAGAGCGTGAGGAAGCGCGCGCTCAGCTGTTGCTCGCGCGCTTCGGCGTCGTGGCGCGCGAGCTCGCCCACGGCGACTGGGCCACGATGCGACATACGCTGCTCCGCATGGAGTACGGCGGCGAGGTGGTCCGAGGCTACTTCGTTCAGGGGCTCTCGGGGGAGCAATACGCCCTGGCGGAGGCGCTCGTCGATCTCGACGCGCCGGCGCGGCGTGCCGAGCCTCACGTGCTGGTCAACATGGTGGACCCGGCGAACCTCTGGGGCCGCGTCTTCACCCTCACCCGCCGCGACGGCTCACGGGCCGCCGCGGCGCGCCTGCCTCAGAACTGGCTCATCTTCCGCCAGGGCCGCCCCCGCCTTCTCGCCGAGGGCTACGGTCGAGAGCTGACGCCGCTGGCCGGCTGGGAGGACGTGGATCTCGCGGGCACGGTCGCGGCGTTGCAGTCGCTCATGGATCGCCCGCTGACTCTGCGGCCGACGCGCCGTCTGGAGGTCTTCACCTGGGACGGGCGCCCGATACGCGGCAGCGCCGCATTCGAGGCGCTGGTCGCGGCCGGCTTCAGCGCCGACGGTCCGCGTCTGTCCTGGGACGGATACCCGGGTCCCCGTGCCTCGAGGTGATGCAATGAGCGAGGTGCGCCGCGTCGCCCTCTTCGGTGCGCTTCTCGTCGCGGTTCTCGGTGGGTGCGCCAAGGTCTCCGACGTCGAGTGGGAGAGCCCGGTCGCACGCGGCCATCCGCTGGTGAACCGTATCTGGGACGTGAAGGCCGGCACGTTCGTCGGCGAGGCGGCCCTGATCAAGGAGCTCGCCGCGAGCCGCTGGGTGACGCTGGGCGAGCGCCACGACAACGCCGACCACCACGTGCTCCAGGCGCGACTCGTGCGGGCGCTGGTCGAGGCGGGCCGCCGCCCCGCCGTGGGCTTCGAGATGCTCTCGACAGACGACGCCGCGGCGCTCGCGCGTTACCTGGCGCGGAGCCCCAAGGACGCGAGCGGGCTCGGCGACGCGGTGAACTGGGCGCGCTCCGGCTGGCCCGAGTGGCGCTTCTATCAGCCGATCGCCCAGGCCGCGCTCGATGGCGGCCTCACGATCGTCGCCACCAACCTCTCGCGCGCCGCCACCGAGGCGCTCCGGCGAAACGGCCTGGCCGGACTCGGACCGGCGCTGACCCAGCAGCTCCGGCTCGAGGCGGGACCCTCGCCCGAGACGCGTGCGGCGATGGCGCGCGAGATTCACGATGCGCACTGCGGTCAGACGCCCGAGAGCATGGTCGACCGGATGGTGGACGTCCAGTGGGCGCGCGACGCGCGCATCGCCGCGAGCCTGGCCCGCTTCGGCAACCGCGACGGCGCGGTGCTGATCGCGGGCGCCGGCCACGCCCGCAACGACCGCGGCGTGCCGGCGCACCTGGCCCGCCACGCGCCCGGCTCGCGCGCGGCCAGCGTCGCGTTCCTCGAGGTCGATCCGGCCAAGACGTCGCCCGCGGCCTACGGGGCCGCCTTCGACGACGCCCTGCCGTTCGATTTCGTGTGGTTCACGCCGCGGGCCGACGACGCCGATCCCTGCGACAAGTTCAAGAAGGCCGCAGTGCGGCCATCAACAATGGAGACCGGCGACAAGTGATCTCGACCCGGCGCGTCTACGATCCGTCGTCCCGAGACGACGGCACCCGCGTCCTCGTCATGCGCCTCTGGCCGCGCGGGATCCGCAAGGACCGCGTGGATGTATGGCTCAAGGAGCTCGGCCCCGTCGTCCCGCTGTTGCGCGCGTTCCTCGACGAGAAGATCACCTGGGCCCAGTACCGACCGCGCTACCTGAAGGGGCTCGAGCGGCCAGAGGCCCGGGAGCAGCTGGCGATCGTCCGCGCCGCCGCCAAGAAGGGACGCGTCACGCTCCTGTGCGGCTGTGCCGACGAGAACCGCTGCCATCGCTCGCTCCTCCGCGCTTATCTGCTAGACTGACGCGCGTGTCGCGCCCAGTGGCGTTCGCCCTGCTCGCGCTGCTGCTCCCGGCCGGCGTCCTGTCGGCGCGGGCGGAGCACGAAATCTACTACCGCTACGTCGTCCTCGGCTTCGTGAAGGACGCGCAGGGGCGCCCGGTCGCGAATCGCGAGCTGGAGCTGATCCGCGACAAGACCGGCTTCTCGTATCTGGGACTGACCGACGAGGTGGGCTTCTTCCTGATCGTCGCGCGGCTCGGCGACGAGAGCGTGGGCGAATCGCTGACGCTGAGAGCCGGCACGACCGCGACGAGGGTCGTCGCGGTGTTCGATCCGGCAAACCACACCGATCATCGGGGCGTGCGGGTTGATCTCGAGGGTACGCGTTTCGTCGAGCAGCGCACCGGGTTCCAGGCGACGCTGCTCGACGCGCTCGGCGCGGCGAGGCGCTGATGCGCGGCGTTCACAGATAGAGGTGCCACATGACGAAGGGAGCCTCGAAGAAGATGCGGGCTTACGTCCTGATCGAAACCGCGCCCGGCAAGACGAAGGCGGTGAAGAAGGAGCTGGCGGCGATCGAGGGCGGCGGCTCCACCGTCGTCAACCTCGACGCGGTCACCGGGCCGTTCGACTTCATCGCGGTGGTCGAGGGCCCCACACTCGACGCCGTCGGCCGGCTCGTCACCGACGAGATCGGCGCGATCGACGGCGTGACGCGTACGACGACGTGTCTGGCGGTGGCGATCGGCTGACATGATCCGCGCGACCGATAGTCGTGGGGGGCCCCGATATGGCCCCCCACACCTCCCAACGCTCGGACGCGCCCCGGCGGAGCCGTGGCGCGCCTCGGTCCAACCGGCGAAATGACTCGGCGACCGACCTTGCTCGTCTATCACGCCGATCGCCGCTACGCGGAGCTGGTCGACGTCCCCAAGCGCGGCGTCGACGTGCGCATCGCCGCCACGCCGAGCGATGCGGCCGGGGTCATCGCGGACGCCGAGATCCTGTACGCGTGGAAGTTCCCGCCGCCCCTCTACGCGAAGGCGCGCCGGCTCAAGTGGCTCCAGGTGATGGGCGCGGGCGTGGACTGGGCGCTGGTGCCCGAACTGCCGCCCGGCGTCGTCGTGACCCGGGCGCCCGGCGTCTTCGGGCCGTGGATGGCCGAGTACGTCGTCGGCTGGTGCTCGTGGGTCACCCAGCGTGTGGAGGAGTACCGCGAGGCGCAGCGCCAGCGTCGCTGGCTCGATCACGTGCTGCCCGACCGGCTCGCCGGCAAGACCATGGCGATCGTCGGCCTCGGCGACATCGGCCGCGACATCGCGCGGGTCGCGCAGGGGCTCGGCATGCGCGTGCTCGGCGTTTCGCGCCGCGGCCGGCCGGTGCGCGAGGCCGCGCGCATGTACAAGGTCGGGGGCTTGGCCGGCGCGATGGCGCAGGCCGACTTCGTGGTGCTGCTCCTGCCCCTCACCGCCGAGACGCGCGGGATCGTCGGCGCCGACGAGCTCGGCGCCATGAAGCCGACGGCCTGGCTCATCAACATCGCGCGGGGCGCCGTCGTCAACGAGGCGGCGCTGCTCGAGGTGCTGGAGCACCGGCGCATCGCGGGCGCCGTCCTCGACGTCTTCGACAGCGAGCCGCTCCCGCCGCATCACCTGCTGTGGCGCATGGACAACGTCGTGGTGACGCCGCACATCTCGGGCCCGAGCACGCCTGACGCGATCGCGCCGGTGTTCAACCACAACCTCACACGCTTTCTGGCTGGTCGCCCGCTCCGCCACCTCGTCGACCGCCGACAGGGATACTGAGGATGCCGTCCCGGCGCAGCGAGATCACGATGACGGACCCCGAGCTGATGCGCTTCCTCGACGAGGAGCGCGTGCTGACCTGCGCCAGCATGGGGCCGAGCCGCCGCCCGCATCTGATGCCGCTGTGGTACCTCCGCGACGGGCTCGCGCTGCTCGCGTGGACCTACGGGAAGTCGCAGAAGGTGCGAAACCTCGAGCGGGACCCGCGGGCCACACTCCAGATCGAGGCGGGGCGCGACCAGTACAACGAGTTGCGGGGCGCCATGCTCGAGTGCGACGTGACGATCGAGCGCGATCCCGAGAACGTCGCCGACTTCGGACTGCGGCTGATGGCCCGCTACACGGGCGCCGACCCACCGCCGGAGGCGCGGGCCGGCGTGCTCAAGCAGGCCGCCAAGCGCGTCATGCTCCGCTTCACGCCCACCCGAGTCGTCACCTGGGATCACCGCAAGCTGGGCGGCTCCGGTCACTAGCCGGCCAGCAATCGCGATTCGCCGGCGCCTCTTTCCTCCCAAGAGGTTTATTCGGTAAACTATTAATCTAGTCAATCGGAGGAGGGTGCCGGTGGCGCCACGCGCGAAGAAATCGAACCGCTGGACGACCGAGGCGCAGCAGATGCTTGAGCTGCTGAACTCGCTCGGCTCCACGATTTTCCGGCAGCTCCTGTGGCAGAGGGCCTCGGACCTCGACCTGACCTACGCCCAGTCGCAGGTCTTGTTCCGCCTGGCCGAGCATCCGGGCTCGCACATGGGCGACGTCGCCAAGGCCTTCGGCGTGACCCTGCCCGCCGTCACTCACATCGTCGACCGCCTCGAGGAGAAGGGCCTGGTCACGCGCGGCGATCATCCCGCGGACCGGCGCGTGTACGTCCTCGACCTCACCCGCGCCGGCACGGCGCTGGTAGACGACCTCGAGGCGATCCGCCTGCGCGGCATGGAGCGCGTCCTGGCCCGGATGTCGGGCGACGACCGGCGGCGCGTGCTGACCGGGCTCGAGGCGCTGGTCGACGCCGCGTCCACCGTGCCGGAGGCGGTGCGCGCCGGAAGCCGTCGCGGGGCTGGGGCCCCGCCGACTGAGGCGCGCCTAGAAATTGAAGAGGCGCGGACGGGCCGCGGGCGGAAGGGGGCCCGATGATCGCGCGGCTCGTGGGGGCGGCCGCGTGGGCGCTCGCCGGCGCCCTGGTCTTGGCCGGGTGCTCGGACAACGCCGCCGGCAAGCCCTCCCGGAGCGCGACGCCGGCGGTGCCGGTGACGGTCGGCGACGCCGTCGAGAAGTCCGTGCCGGTCCAGCTCACCGCCGTCGGCAACGCGCAGGCCTACACGACGGTCGGGATCAAGTCGCAGGTGAACGGGCAGATCACGCAGGTGCACTTCCAGGAAGGCCAGGACGTCCGCCGGAACGACCTGCTCTTCACCATCGACCCCCGGCCGTTCGAGGCGGCGCTGCGCCAGACGGAGTCGGCGCTGCTGCAGCGCCAGGCCGAGGTGCAGCAGGCGCAGGCCAACCTCGAGCGCGACCTGGCGCAGCTCGAGAACGCGAAGGTGCAAGAGCGGCGCTATCGCGACCTCGTCGAGCGCGAGCTGATCGCGCGCGAACAGTACGATCAGCTCCGCACGAACTGGGCGACGCTGGAGGCGACGGTGCAGGCCGACCGCGCGGCGGTCGAGAATACGCGGGCGGCGACCCGGGCGGCGATGGCCAACGTGGACGCTGCCAAGCTGCAGGTGGGCTACACCGCGATCCGCGCGCCGATCGACGGGCGCACCGGAAATCTCTTGGTCCAGAACGGCAACATCGTGAAGGCGAACGACGACAACCCGATCGTCATCATCAACCAGGTCCGTCCGATCTACGTCTCGTTCGCGGTGTCCGATCAGCACCTCACCGACATCAAGAAGTACTACCGGGCGGCCGGCGCGCTCCGCGTGGTAGCGCGGCTGCCGCGCCAGCCTGAGATCCTGGCGACCGGCGAGCTCACCTTCGTGAACAACGCCGTCGACCAGACGACCGCGACCATCCAGCTCAAGGCCACGTTCCCGAACACCGACAATGCGCTGTGGCCCGGGCAGTTCCTCGACGTGAGCCTGGTGCTGACGACACGGACGGCGATCGTCGTGCCGTCGCAGGCGATCCAGCCCGGGCAGCAGGGTCTCTACGTCTACGTCGTCAAGCCGGACCAGACCGTTGAATCGCGCCTGGTGGTACCGGGCATGCGGCTGCGCGGCGAGACCATCATCGAGCAAGGGCTGCGCGCCGCCGAGCGGGTCGTGACCGACGGCCAGCTCCGCCTCGTGCCCGGCGCCCGGATCGAGATCCGGCAGCCGAAAGCGTCATGAGCACCGACCTCTTCATCCGGCGGCCGGTCCTCACCACGCTCCTGATGCTGGCCATCCTGCTCTTCGGGGTCATGGGGTTCCGGCTGCTGCCGGTGAGCGACCTGCCCAACATCGACTTCCCGACCATCCAGGTTTCGGCCGCGCTCCCGGGCGCCAGCCCCGAGACGATGGCGGCGGCGGTCGCCACGCCGCTCGAGAAGCAGTTCACCACGATCGCCGGCATCGACTCGATGACGTCGTCGAGCGCGCTCGGGCTGACGCAGATCACGATCCAGTTCAGTCTCGACCGCAACATCGACGCGGCCGCTCAGGACGTGCAGGCGATGATCGCCAAGTCGGCGCCGCTGCTGCCGCCGAGCATGCCGACGCCGCCGACCTACCAGAAGGTGAACCCGGCGGACCAGCCGGTGCTCTACCTGGCGCTGAGCTCGCCGACGCTGCCGCTCTACGTGGTCGACGAGTACGCGCAGACGAATCTCGCCCAGCGCATCTCCACCGTGACCGGCGTCGCCCAGGTGCAGGTCTTTGGCTCGCAGAAGTACGCGGTGCGAGTCCAGCTCGATCCGCGGGCGCTGACGACCCGCGGCATCGGCATCGACGAGGTCCAGGAAGCGCTCGCCCGCAGCAACGTCAATCTTCCGACCGGCACGATTTACGGCTCGCACCAGATGTTCAACGTGATGGCCACGGGCCAGCTCCAGGACGCCGCCGCTTTTCGTCCACTGATCGTCGCTTACCGCAACGGCTCACCGGTGCGGCTCGAGGAGCTCGGGCGCGTGGTCGACAGCGTGCAGACCGACAAGGTCGCCAGCTGGTACAACGACGAGCGCGCGGTGATCCTGGCGATCCAGCGACAGCCCGGCACCAACAGCGTGGAGGTCGTCGACGCCATCCGTGCGTTGCTGCCGCGCTTCCGCCAGGAGCTGCCGGCCTCGGTGAACCTGAATGTCCTCTACGATCGCTCGGTCGCCATCCGTGAGTCGGTCCACGACGTCGAATTCACGCTGGCCCTGGCCATCGCCCTGGTCGTGCTGGTCATCTTCCTGTTCCTGCGCAACGTGTCGGCGACGATCATTCCGAGCCTCGCGGTGCCGTTGTCGATCGTCGGCACGTTCGCGGTCATGTACCTGCTCGGCTACACGATCGACCTCATCTCGCTGATGGCGCTCACCCTCTGCGTGGGCTTCGTGGTGGACGACGCGGTCGTGATGCTCGAGAACATCGTGCGCCACATGGAAGAGGGCAAGAGCCGCGTCGAGGCCGCGCTGACCGGCGCCAAGGAGATCGGCTTCACGATCCTGTCGATGACCCTCTCGCTGGCGGCGGTATTCATCCCCGTGCTGTTCATGGGCGGCGTGGTCGGACGGCTCCTGCACGAGTTCGCCGTCGTCATCACCGCGGCGGTGCTGGTGTCGGGCTTCGTCTCGCTGACGCTCACGCCGATGGCGTGCAGCCGATTCCTGAAGCCCCCGGCCTCCTCGCACGGCCGCCTCTTCATGGCCTCCGAGCGGTTCTTCGAGGGGATGCTGCGCACGTACGACGAGTCGCTCCAGTGGACGCTCCGCCACCGGCGCTTCACGATGGCGGTCATGCTGCTGACGTTCGTGCTGACCGCGGTCCTCTTCAAGATCATCCCCATGGGCTTCATCCCGACCGAGGACACCGGCCAGATCTTCGCTTTCACCGAGGCGTCACAGGACATCTCGTTCGACGCGATGAAGGAGAAGCAGCGGGTGGCGGCGGCCATCGTGCTGCAGCAGCCCTACATCGATCAGATCATGTCGTCGATCGGCGCCTCTACGATCAACGTGGTGCCGAACACCGGCCGGATCTTCATGCGGCTCAAGCCGCGCGACCAGCGCCCGTCGGCCGACCAGATCATCGCCGACCTGCGACCCAAGCTGGCGGCGATCCCGGGGTTCCGGGTGTATCCGCAGAACCTGCCGACCATCCGGATCGGCGGCAGCCTCACCAAGGCCCTGTACCAGTACACGCTGCAGTCCACCGACCTCCAGGAGCTCTACCGCTGGGCGCCGATCCTCTTCGACAAGATGCGGACGTTGCCGGGCTTCCAGGACGTCAACACGGATTTACAGATCATGAGCCCGCAGGTCACCGTCGACATCGACCGCGACCGGGCTTCCGCCGTTGGCGTGAGCGCTGAGCAGATCGAGAACGCCCTCTATAGCGCCTACGGCTCACGCCAGGTCTCGACGATCTACACGTCGACCAACCAGTACTGGGTCATTCTGGAGCTCGATCCCCGCTACCAGCGCGACCCCAACGAGCTCTCGCTGCTGTACGTGCGCGCGCAGTCGGGCAAGCTGGTGCCGCTCAATTCGGTCGCGAAGCTCACACCGACCATCGGGCCACTGACCATCACGCACCTCGGCCAGCTGCCGTCGGTGACGATCTCGTTCAATCTGGTGCCTGGCGTATCGCTCAGCCAGGCGGTGACCGAGATGGGCAAGGTCCAGCGCGACCTCCGCATGCCGGCCTCGATCAACGGGAGCTTTCAGGGCACCGCTCAGGCGTTCGCCGCCTCGCTGGCGGGCCAGGGCGTGCTCTTGCTGGTGACGGTGGCGGTGATCTATCTCGTGCTGGGCATCCTCTACGAGAGCTTCATCCACCCGCTCACGATCCTGTCCGGCCTGCCGTCGGCCGGCGTCGGCGCGCTGCTCACGCTGATGCTCTTCCGGACGGAGCTCAACATCTACGGCTTCGTCGGCATCATCATGCTGGTCGGCATCGTCAAGAAGAACGCGATCATGATGATCGACTTCGCGCTGGAAGCCGAGCGCAAGGGCGCCACCCCCGCCGACGCCATCTACAAGGGGTGCCTGCTCCGCTTCCGGCCGATCATGATGACGACGATGGCCGCGCTGCTCGGCACGCTGCCGATCGCGCTCGGCATCGGCGCGGGCGCCGACGCCCGGCGCGCGCTCGGCCTGGCGGTGGTCGGCGGCCTGCTGGTCTCGCAGCTGCTGACGCTCTACATCACGCCGGTGCTCTACATCTACATGGCCGGGGCGCAGAAGGCGCTCAGCGGCTTCCGCGGGCGGGTGTCCGGGGGCGTCCCCCGCCGCGCGCCCGCCTCCTAGGCTGATGACCATCGGCGAGTTTCTGATCGACGTCCTCACCCTCTGGTCCGTGGGCCGACCCTCCTCGGGGCCTCCTGAGTTCTTGATGCGGTTCGAGCTGGGCGATCGCCTCGAGCAGCGCGTGAACGGTGTGCCGTTTCAGCAAGGTCGTGTCGTCGCCGTGTCGAAGGAGGCGGACGTCCAATCCGCCACTGTCGAGTGGGACGACGGGACTCGAACGACTGGAACACGCGAGGATATCCTGCGCTCCGCCGTCCGCATCCATCCGCTGGCGCGGCGACTCGAGCGTCCGGGACGGCCCTAGCTCTCCCGCCGCTGTGATACATTGGCTCACCCCACGATCTGGAGGTGGACCATGTCAATGAACCCGCATCGCCGTGCGGTCTTGCTTGTCCTCGCGTCACTGGTGCTCGTCGCCGGCAGCGTCCTCTCCGTTGACGCGCAGAAGAAGGGCGGCGTTCTAAAGGTCGGCAATCTCGGCGAGCCGCCGGCGCTCGACGCCCACTGGACGACCGCCAGCATCACCGAGATGCTGACCAACCACATCTACGAAGGACTCTACAGCCTCGACAATAGCAACCGTCCGATTCCGATGCTGGCCGAAAGCCACACGGTGAGCAAGGACGGCCTCGTCTACACCTTCAAGCTCCGCCAGGGCGTCAGGTTCCACAACGGCAAGGAGATGACCTCCGAGGACGTCGTCGCCTCGCTCGCCCGCTGGGGCAAGCAGTCGATCTACGGCAAGGCGCTCTTCGCCCAGGTCGCCGAGTGGAAGGCCGTCGACAAGTCGACGGTCGAGATGAAGCTCAAAGAGAAATCGGCGATCGTGCTGATCTCGCTGGCGGTGCCCAACAACTTCGGCGCCATCTATCCCAAGGAGATCGCCGAGAAGTTCGCGCCGGAGGTGAAGGCCACCGAGTGGATCGGCACCGGCCCGTTCAAGCTCGCCGAGTGGAAGCCCGACCAGTACATCCGGATGGTCCGCTTCGACGACTACAAGTCGCGCAACGAGAAGCCGAACGGCTACGGCGGCGGCAAGACCGCCTACCTCGACGAGGTGCGCTTCCAACCGGTGCCCGAGGTCGCGACCCGCGTGGCTCAGGTGGAGACCGGCGAGCTCGACTTCGCCGACGACCTGAACCTCGACGCCTACGATCGCCTCAAGAAGAACCCGAACCTGCGTCCCATCGTCACGAAGCCCTACTACTGGCTCGTCGCGGTCCTGAACAAGAAGGAAGGCCTGATGACGAACCAGAAGCTCCGTCAGGCCTGGCAGGCCGCGATCGACATCGAGCCCATCA
>QHSL01000121.1 GCA_003220435.1 Candidatus Rokuibacteriota bacterium
GTGTTCGCCGGCGTGAAGCGCGATCCCGCCTTCGGACACTTCCTCGCCTTCGGCATCGGCGGCGTCGCCGTCGAGGTGCTCCGCGACTTCGCCCTGCGCCAGCTGCCGCTCCGGGAGGGCGACGCGGAGGCGATGGTCGGCGAGGTCCGCGGCGCGGCGCTGCTCGGCGCCGTGCGCGGACAGCCGGCCGCGGACGTTCCGGCCCTCGTCCGCTGTCTCTACGCCCTCGGCGACTTCGCATGGGCCAACCGCGCGGACATCGCCGAGATCGATCTCAACCCGATCAAGGTGCTGCCCGCCGGCCACGGCGCCGTCGTCGTCGACGCCTTGATCGTTCCGTCTCCCCGGGAAGGGTAGAGCGCTGACGGCGTACCTCTCGCTCCGCAACATCGTCAAGTCGTACGACGGGCACGTGAACGCGGTCGACGATATCTCGATCGACATCGCCAAGGGGGAGTTTCTCACCTTCCTGGGACCGAGCGGCTCGGGCAAGACCACCACCCTCATGATGATCGCCGGCTTCGAGGAGCCGAGCGCCGGCGCCATCGAGCTCGAGGGCGAGGACCTCACCCGGCGCAAGCCGTACGAGCGCAACATCGGGGTCGTGTTCCAGAACTACGCGTTGTTCCCGCACATGACCGTCGAGCGCAACGTGGCGTTCCCGCTGCGCATGCGGAGGTTCCCGCGAAATCGCGAGGCGGCCCGCGTGCGCGAGATCCTCGACCTGGTCGGCCTCGGCCCCTTCGCCGGCAAGCATCCGCGCGAGCTGTCGGGCGGCCAGCAGCAGCGGGTGGCGCTGGCGCGGGGGCTCGTGTTCAACCCGGACGTGCTGCTGCTGGACGAGCCGCTCGGCGCGCTCGACAAGAGCTTGCGCGAGCAGATGCAGGTGGAGCTGAAGCGCATCCATCGCGAGGTCGGTATCACCACGGTCTACGTCACCCACGACCAGACGGAAGCCATGACGATGTCCGACCGCATCGCCGTCTTCAGCCACGGCAAGCTGGAACAGGTGGCGCCACCGCTCGAGGTCTACCACCGGCCGCGCACCCGCTTCGTGGGTGAGTTCATCGGCGACAGCAATATCTTCGCCGGCGCCGTGGACGAATCGCAGCCGGGGTGCGTGACGCTCGAGGCGCTCGGCCCCGTGCGGGTCGACGTGGAAGCGTGGCGACGCGTCGGTAAGGGCGCCGTCGACGTGCTGGTGCGGCCCGAGCGCGTGCAGCCCGCCGCGCCGGGCGCGGATCCGGCGCTGCCGAACCGACTGGTGATGGAGATCGGTGTCATCGTGAACTACGGCGATCGCGTCCTCGTCATCGGCTCCGCCCGCGGTCAGCGGCTCCGCATGCGCATCGCGGGCGCGCAGCCTGACGCGATCCGCGAGGGCGCGAAAATCATCGTCGGCTGGAGGCCGGGCGACGAGCATCTGATCGCGCGGGAATGACGGAACCGCCGGACGCATGACGGCCTGACAACCTTTTGACGCCAAGGTGGCCAGTGCTCGGCGGTAACTCGTGTAAAACCGGCGGCAGAGTATGGCACGGGCCTTGAACTGTTCAGCGAGACCTTGCGAGCCGACGTTGTGTCGGATCTTGTCAATCGGAGCGCCGGCGTGTCACGAATCGTCACCCTGTCTGCCGTCCCGCGCCCGCGCGAAGCCTGCCACACGGACTGAGCATGCTGTTCAACTCGTACGCCTTCATCCTCGGCTTCATGCCGTTGACGCTGCTGCTGTTCCATGGATTACGCGCCGCCGGCCTGGCGCGCAGCTCGATCGGTCTCCTCGCGCTGCTGTCGCTGGGCTTCTACGGCTGGTGGAATCCGGTCTACCTGCTGCTGATCGTGCCGTTGATCGTGGCGAACTTCGCGCTCGCCGCCAGCATCGTGCCGCGGGCGGGCCGGCGGCCGCGCGCCGCCAAGCCGCTGCTGATCTTCGGCGTCGTGCTCAACCTTGCCACGCTGGGCTACTTCAAGTATGCCAACTTCTTCGTGGACAACCTCAATGCGGTCGCCGGGCTCGACCTCGTCCTGGGCAGAGTCGTGCTACCGATTGGGATCTCGTTTTTCACGTTTCAGAAGATCGCATTCCTCGTGGACGCGTACCGGGACAAGATCGATCGGCTGAACTTCATCGACTACGCGCTGTTCGTGACCTTCTTCCCGCAACTCATCGCTGGCCCGATCGTGCACCACAGCGAGGTGATCCGACAGTTTCGAGAGCAGGCCCCGGTGTCGATACCGACCATTGCGCTCGGCGTCACCATTTTCACGATCGGTCTGGCGAAGAAAGTGATGTTCGCCGACACGGCCGCGCTCTACGCCTCCCCCCTCTTCGACGCCGTCGCCGCCGGCGCCCGTCCCGACGCGCTGGCCGCGTGGGGCGCAGCATTGGCCTACACGGCGCAGCTCTACTTCGACTTCTCCGGTTACTCCGACATGGCCATCGGCGCGGGCCTGCTGTTCGGCATTCGTCTACCGGTCAACTTCGCGTCGCCGTACAAGGCCGAGAGCATCATCGACTTCTGGCACCGCTGGCACATCACACTGTCGCGCTTCCTTCGCGACTATCTCTATGTCCCGCTCGGGGGCAACCGAAAGGGCCGTACGCGACGCTACGTGCATCTCCTGATCACCATGGTGCTGGGCGGCTTCTGGCATGGCGCGGGCTGGACGTTCGTCATCTGGGGTTCGCTGCACGGTTTCTACCTCGTGGTCAATCACCTGTGGCGTGCGCTGCGCCGAGACTCCGGCGGTGGCTCCGAGTTGTCGACCACGCTCGGGCGTCGTCTGGGTCAGGCGATCACGTTCGTCGCTGTCGTCATCGCCTGGGTGTTCTTCCGCTCGGAGGATGTCGGGAGCGCCGTCCAGATGCTACTGGCGATGGCAGGGAGCAACGGCGCGGCCCGGCCGGAGTCGGTCGATGGCGCTGCCGCGCTCGTTGTCTCGATGGCGCTCCTGGCGATCGCCTGGTTCGCGCCGAACACCCAAGAGCTGACAGGCTACGTGGGCCCGGACGGCGCCTATGCGGCAACGGAGGCGCATCGGCCACCGCCGTTCAGATGGCAGCCGTCCGCGGGCTGGGCAGTGGCCATCGGATGCCTTTTCGGGATCGCGCTGATGCTGATGTCAAAGGTTTCGGAGTTCATCTATTTTCAATTCTGAGGCAGGCCGGTACTGTCGGATTGCGACATCGACGGCGGTCCTGCTGATCGCCGCGATCGCTTCCATAAACTTTGTCGTGGATCCGTTTGGCATGTATCGGCTCGTCGCCCTCGAGGGTTTCAACGCACACAAGCCTGCAGTCGATCATCGCGTCCGTCTGGTCAAGGCCTACGACGTGCGGCGCCTCCGCCCTCAAGGGATTATTCTCGGCACATCGAGGAGTCACTTGGGGCTGCGCCCCTCACATGAGGGGTGGGACCCAGCCGCGAAGCCTGTATACAACCTCGCCTTCGACGGGGCGACCACGAAGGAGATGTACCAGTACCTCCTTCATACTCACGCCGTGCGGCCGCTCCGGCAGGTCGTGCTCGGCCTCGATACCTACCACGCCACCCTGGCTCCGGCCACCGCCCGCCCAGACTTCGATCCGCATTTGCTGGACTCGCCCGGGGTCTTGGCCCTGCCATCGCTCATCCGGGCTGACCTGAAGGTGTTCACCAGTCTCGACACGCTGCGCGCCAGCCTGGCGACGGTCCGATCGCAAAGTGATCGCGAGCCACAGTGGTTCGCGCCGGACGGGCAGCGCCTCGGGGAGGTGTTCTTCCGCCGGGCCGGCGAGCACTTCAAACAGCTCGGCCCTCGCGGATATTTCGAAGAAATCGATCGGCTCGAGGTTGGATTCAAGCGAGAGGGGCAGCTCGCTGCGAATGCGCGGGGTGTGGGTCGCACCGCCCAGCCAGCCACGACAGCCAGCGAGACATCCGTGGACTATATCCGGCGCATCGTCGCCTTCTGTCGCGCGCAGGGCGTGGACTTGCGCATCTTCATCGCGCCCGAGCACGCGCACCAGCTGGAGATCACCGCAGCCATTGCGGAATGGGCGACTCTCGAGAATGCCAAGCGCGCGCTGGTCCGGCTGCTGGCCGAAGACGCAGCGCAACACCCCGGTGCGCCGCCGATCCCGTTGTGGGACTTCAGTGGGTACTCGTCCGTTACGACCGAGGCCCTTCCCAAGTCCGGAAGTCACGCCGAAATGGAATTTTACTGGGATTCTTCCCACTTCAAGGACGTCGTGGGCGACTTCGTGCTCGATCGACTCTTCGGTCTGAGCCACCCACGGCGAGCAGTCTCGCCGGACTTCGGAGTTCGCCTTACGCCCGCCACCATCGAGCCCTTGCTCGCACGGCTACGCGCAGATCAACTCGCCTACCGGCGTAGCCATCCCGAAGACGTGAAGTGGATCCAGTCTCTGGTCGACGGCATCGCGCCACATCCCGCCGATTCGGGGATCGTCGCCTTCCGCCGGCCGCGGTGACTCACCGACTTTCCATCTAGATTCCCGCCCTCAAATGGGTCCCAAAGGACCAACTCAATCCCGTCTGACTTTGCGTATTCTTGACTGCCGATGAATCTGACGTTCCCCTGGAAGCGAAACCGGTCCCCCGAACGTGGCGCTCGGTGAGCGTCCCCTCGCCATGACCCGCTACGAGAGCCGCGATGGGCGGCTGCGCCTGTTCCGCGGGGACAGCCGCCGCCTCCATCCGATCACGTCGGGGAGCGTCGGGGTGATCCTGACCTCGCCGCCGTACTGGGTGAGAGGGCGGGGGCGTCCCTCGGCCGAGCGTTACGCGCACGACCTGGCCGTGGGCTTCGGGCGTGAATGGAAGCGCGTCCTCGCGCCCGACGGCGACCTCTGGCTGGTGATCGGCGATCGCCACGACGGCGCGGAGTGGGTGGGGATGGACGCGCTCGTCACCGGCTGGCTCCGTCGCACCGGCTGGCGTCTTCAGTCGCGCGGCTTCTGGGCCCAAACACGCTCCCGGGAGCGCTGGGACAACCGCGTGAACTATCTCCTGCGCTTCCGGAAGGTGGGGCAGGTCGTGCGACCGCGCGGAACCACGCTGTGCTGGATGCTGCCGCTGCCGCGCTCCCACCCGGACAGCATCTGGGACGCGATCCCGGAGCCTGTGGTCCAGACGGTGCTTGAAGGCAGCAAAAAGCGCGGGCCCGTCCTCGATCCTTTCGCCGGCGCCGGAACAGTCGGCCGGGTCGCCGCGTCCCTCGGACGCGAGTGGGTCGGCGTGGAGCGCGATCCGCGAATGGCCCGGGTCACGGCGCGTCGGCTCCAGCTCAGACGCGTCCGGGCTTCTTTCCCCGCCCGCCGTCGTTAATCGCGTGCTTCGCCATAGCCGGATTCGTCGTGTGGCGTCGACCTCGACACCCAGATTCCGGGCGAGCACGCGTCCTCGCCATTCGGTCGGCGACAGCGCTGACGTCTGAAATTCTTCTCGGCCGCTGATTCCTGATCGGGCATATCGCCCGAACGGTCCGTCAATCGGCGGACGCTCGGCGGAGATTTTCCTTCGACTGACTTGATCTAACCCTTGAGCGCTCTCGTCTTGCCCACGTCGTGACCACCGGTAGACCGAACTCTCCGTCGACGGAATCGCCCGACGCGACATCAGCATCAACAGGAAAAAGGAGAGCAGCCCAGCCTCATGTGGATCGTCCGACTCGCGCTCCGCCGGCCCTACACCTTCGTGGTGATGGGGCTCGCCATCCTGCTTCTCGGCGTCTTCGCGATCGTCACGACGCCCACCGACATCTTCCCCGAGATCGACATTCCAGTCGTGTCAGTGATCTGGAACTACGAGGGGTTGACGACCGACGACATGGCCTCGCGCATCACGACCTTCTCCGAGTACACGATCTCGTCGGCGGTCAGCGACGTGCGGGCGATCGAGTCGCAGACGTACCCGGGCGTCGGCGTCATCAAGATCTACTTCCAGCCGAACGTGAACGTCGAGGCTGCGCTGGCTCAGGTGACGGCGGTGTCGCAGACGATCCTTCGACGCATGCCGCCCGGCGCGGTGCCGCCGTTCATCCTCCAGTACAACGCCTCCAGCGTCCCGATCATCCAGCTGGCGCTCAGCGGCAAGACGATCCCGGAGGCCCAGCTCTACGACTACGGGATCTACCGGATCCGCCAGCAGGTCGCTCCAATCCAGGGCATCACGCTGCCGCTGCC
>QHSL01000082.1 GCA_003220435.1 Candidatus Rokuibacteriota bacterium
GAGCTCCTTCTGGATCGCCTTCATCTGCTCGCGCAGATAGTACTCGCGCTGGGTCTTCGACATTTCGGAGTGCACTTCCGACTGGATCTTCGAGCCGAGCTCCAGGACCTCGGCCTCCTTGGTGAGGGCGGCCACGAGGCGCTGCAACCGCTCGGCGACCCCGAGCGTCTCCAGCAACACCTGGCGCAGAGTTGTCGGGAGGGTCGGGAGCGACGCGGCGATCAGATCTGCGAGCGCGCCCGGCCCCTCGGCCGTGCCGAGGACGCTCGCGAGCTCGTCGGGCAACGTCGGCGAGAGCGTGACGACCTTCTGGAACAGCGTGGTCGCGCTGCGCGCCAGCGCCTCGACCTCGAGCGTCGCCGACGAATCGTCGGCGATGTGCTCGATCCGGGCGCGAAGGAACGGCACCTCCTGGATACCCTCGACGATGCGAAATCTCCCTAGGCCCTGGACGATCAGCCGCAGGGAGCCGTCGGGCTGCTGGAGCGCCTTGTGGATGACGGCCGCCGTCCCGATGGAGTGCAGTCCCTGGATACGCGGCTCGTCCTCGGACGAATTGCGCTGCAACACGGTGCCGATGATCCGACTGCCCTGGAGCGCCTCCTGGATGAGCCGCACCGACGCGGGCCGGCCGGCCGCGAGAGGCACCACGGCCTTCGGGAAGACCACGGTCCCCCGCAGCGGAAGGATCGGCAGCACGTCGGGGATCGTGAGATCGCTGATGTCGCGCTCTGCAGCCATGGGACTCCTTCCCTGAGCCCGCGGTTCGGGCTCGAACTAGAACAGATCGACCGGGGCGAGCTGGCCGGAGGCGGCTCGGACCAGCGCCTCGCGGGGCTCGCGCCCCTGCGCAGCGGCCGTGGTGCCGCCGTCCTCACGGAGGTACGTGACCAGGTCCTCGATCTGCTTCTGCATGTCGATCATCCGGCGCCTCATCTTTAGGATGATCTCGATGCCCGCGAGATTCACACCGAGGTCGCGCGAGAGGCGGAGCAGGCGAGCCAGGTCATCGACGTCTTCGGTCGAGTACATACGCGTGCGGCCGACGGTCCGGCTCGGACGCACCAGTCCCTTCTTCTCGTAGAAGCGCAGCGTCTGCGGGTGGACATTCAACATCTCCGCGACGACGCCGATCATGTAGAGCGGCTTGCTCCGGTCGGTCACAGTGCTCCTCCCCGGTAGCGCTCGAGCGCAGCGCGGCTGTCGATCGGCATCAGCCGCTCGAGCTCGCGCACGAGCTCGTGCGTCCGCGCGTCGAGGCCGCTCGGGACTTCGACGCGCACCGTCACGTACAGGTCGCCCGTCGAATCACCGCTGAGCTTCGCCAACCCCTGGCCGCGCAGGCGGAACACCCGGCCGCCCGTCGTCCCGGGCGGCACGACGAGCGCCGCTTCTCCCGTCGGCGTTGGGACGCGGATTCGGGCGCCGAGGAGCGCCTCCCACACGCTGATCGGCACCTCGCAGTGCACGTTGTCGCCCTTCCGGGTGAAGAACGGATGGTCACGCACCCGGGTGCTCACGATGAGATCGCCGCGCGGCGCGCCGAAGGGGCCGGCGCTGCCCTCGTCGGCCACCCGGATCTGCGCGCCGGAGTCGACCCCGGCCGGGATCGCCACGTCCACCCCGTCGACGACGCGGCGCACGCCGCGACCGAGGCAGGTGCCGCACCGACGCGCCCCGATCGCGCCGCTGGCGCCGCAGTCCGCGCAGGGCGAGAAGCGCTGGACGTCCACGCGGACCCTTGCCCCGCGCGCCACCTCGGCGAAGGACAGCTCCACGACGGCGTGGACGTCATCGCCGCGACGGCCCGCATCGAGCGCGTTGCCCGCGCCCACCGCCTGCCCGAACCGATCGTACATGGAACGCGCGGTAGGATCGGCGAGCACCCGGTACGCCTCGGCGATCTCGTCGAAGAGCGCCCGAGCCTGCGCGTCCCAGAAGTTGACGTCCGGCGAGTACTGCCGCGCGAGCCGCTGGTACGCCCGGCGGATCTCGCGCGGCGGAGCCGTAGCCGCGATGCCCAGCACCGCGTAGTAGTCGCGCCGCATCACGCCCTACTTCTTTTTCTCGCCCAGATCCTCGAAGTCGGCGTCCACGACCTCGCCTTCCTTCGGACCGGTCGGAGACTGGCCCTGCGGCGCGCCGGGCGCGCCCGGCTGGCTCTGCGCCTGGGCCTCGCGGTACATGATCTCCGCGAGCTTGTGCGAGGCGCGGGTCAGGCTCTCCTGGGCGCGCTTCATCCGCTCGAGGTCCTCGCTCTTCAGCGCCTCGCGGGCCTCGGCCATTGCGTCGTCGATCGCCTTGCGGTCGGCCTCGGCGAGCTTGCTGCCGTGCTCGGTCAGCGTCCGCTCGGTCGAGTACACGAGCGAGTCCGTCTGGTTGCGCACTTCGATCTCCTGCTTGCGCTTCGTGTCCTCGGCGGCGTTGGTCTCGGCTTCCTTCACCATCCGCTCGATCTCGTCCTTCGTGAGGCCGGACGACGCCGTGACAGGATGCCGTTCGCGTCGATGTCGAACGTCACCTCGACCTGCGGAACGCCGCGGGGCGCCGGCGGGATGCCGATCAGGTGGAACTTGCCCAGGGTCCGGTTGTCGCGCGCCATGGGCCGCTCGCCCTGGAGCACGTGGACCTCGACCGAGGTCTGACTGTCGGCCGCGGTGGTGAAGGTCTCGCTCTTCTTCGTCGGGATCGTCGTGTTCCGCGTGATCAGGGGCGTCATCACGCCGCCGAGCGTCTCGATACCCAGCGAGAGCGGCGTGACGTCGAGGAGCAGGAGGTCCTTGACCTCGCCGGTGAGCACGGCGCCCTGCACCGCCGCGCCGACCGCGACGACCTCGTCCGGGTTGACGCCCTTGTGGGGCTCCTTGCCGAAGAGCTGCTTCACCGCCTCCTGCACCTTCGGCATGCGGATCTGACCGCCGACCAGAATGACCTCGTTGATGTTCTGCGGGCTCACGCCGGCGTCCTGCATGGCCTGCCGGCACGGCCCGATCGTCCGCTCGATGAGATCGGACACCAGCGCCTCGAGCTTGGCGCGCGTCAAGGTCAGCACGAGATGCTTCGGACCGCTCGCGTCGGCCGTGATGAACGGCAGGTTGATCTCGGTCTGGAGCGTCGTCGACAGCTCGCACTTCGCCTTCTCGGCCGCTTCCTTGAGTCGCTGGAGCGCCATGCGATCCTTCAAGAGGTCGATCCCGTGCTCCTTCTTGAACTCGCCCGCGATCCAGTCCATGACGCGCTGGTCGAAGTCGTCGCCGCCCAGATGCGTGTCGCCGTTGGTGGCCTTGACCTCGAAGACGCCTTCGCCGATCTCGAGAATCGAGATGTCGAAGGTGCCGCCGCCGAGGTCGTAGACCGCGATCGTCTCGTCCTTCTTCTTGTCGAGCCCGTATGCCAGCGCCGCCGCGGTCGGCTCGTTGATGATGCGCAGGACGTCGAGGCCGGCGACGCGGCCGGCGTCCTTGGTGGCCTGCCGCTGGCTGTCGTTGAAGTACGCCGGCACCGTGATGACCGCCTGGGTGATCTTCTCGCCCAGATAGGCCTCGGCCGCCTCCTTCAGCTTGCGCAGGATCATGGCGGAGATTTCCGGCGGCGAGTACTGCTTGCCTCGCACTTCGACGCGGGCGTCGCCGTTGCTCGCCTTGATGACCTTGTACGGGACGACCTTGAGCTCCTGGAGCACCTCCTCGTAGCGACGCCCCATGAAGCGCTTGATCGAGAACACGGTGTTCTCGGGATTCGTGATCGCCTGGCGCTTGGCGACCTGGCCGACAAGGATCTCGCCTTCCTTCGTGAATCCCACGACCGAGGGCGTCAGCCGACTGCCCTCCTGGTTGGCGATCACCGCGGGGTTCCCGCCCTCGACGACCGCCACGACCGAGTTGGTCGTCCCGAGGTCGATGCCGATCACCTTCGCCATGTCGAGTCTCCCTTCCTCTCCCGGTTCCTTCTTTGGTCGCATCGCGGCGGAGCAGGTCGCTGCGCCCGCTCCGCCGCCTCGCCGATATGTAAGCCGGACAACTTAGACGGTGTCGATCTTGATCTCCCGGGGCTTCACCTCTTCGGCCTTCGGGAGTCTCACCTCGAGCACGCCGTCGCGGTAGGTCGCCCGCACCTTCTCGGGCTGAACCGCCATCGGCAGTTGCACGCTCCGCTCGAACTTCCCGAAGACGCGCTCGACCTGGTGGTAGCTGTCGTCCTTGACGTCACGGTCGAACGTGCGCTCGCCCTTCAGGGTGAGCAGGTCGCCGGTGATCGACAGGGTCACGTCCTTTTCGCGGACACCTGGAAGCTCGAAGTTTAGGACGATGTCGTCCTTGGTCTCGTACACGTCGAGAGCGGGAGCCCACGTCCGCTCGCCGTTCCCGGCCGACATGTCCGTAGGCTTTCCGAAGAAGCCGTCGAAGAGGCGACTGACCTCCGAATCCCACCCTGCAACCGACCCGAACGGACGCCAACGCTCAATCGCAATCATAAAACCTCCTTGGTTCCCTCGCCTGAGACTCTCTGTCTAGGCAATTATCTTAGCATGATGTTTATATATCAGATGAGTATTGAGCTGTCAATACTAGACGAGAGTATTCTGGGAACGCAACCTGGAAGCCCCTGATAGTCGGAATGATAGGGTGACTCGATGCGGCTAGGGTGTGGGTGTCTGGTGGTGGCCGTCCTCGGCCTTGGGCTGGTTGCCGTGGTCGCCTGGGGGGCCGTCCACAGCCTCCAGGAACCTGAGGTCCGGGTCGACATGCCGACCGCCGATGATGGGTTCCGGGGACAGCAGAAGATCTACAGTGTCTTCCGCTCCGGCGTGGGCCGACCGAGGGGTCGCACTCTCGAAGTCGCCCTGTCGGAGCGGGAGCTCAACGGCTTCCTCTCGCGCCATGTGGCTGAAGCGGCAGACTTTCCGCTGACGTCCGGCACCGTCAAACTGCTGGGTGATGGGAAGGTCGAATTCAAGGGACGACTGGCACTCCGCCACGTCATGCCCCGGCCCGATCTACTCCTCCCTGCCGCCTGGCTCGATCGGCCCGTCTGGCTCCACATCCAAGCGCGGGCCAGTCTCGAAATTGAGGCCGCACGTGGCCATCGCCGCTACCTTCGCCTCGACGTCCAGCAATATGCGCTCGGCCGCCAGTGGCTGCCGGGAGTCGTGGTTGGGCCTCTCCTGAGCCGCGCCGTCCACGGCCTGGTCCGCTGGCCGCTTCCCGGAACGGTGGAGGCGATCACGATCGACAGCGAGAAGATCGTCATCAGGACCGCTTCGTGACGCGCACGTAGCGAAGCTGCAGATCGTAGATCAGCTCCTCGAGAATCTGGCTCTCCTCGCCCGACCGGTGGCTCTCTGTCTTCTCTCGAAGCAGCAGGAGCAGGTCGATCGCATCGGCCGCCTGGGCCAGATCCGTCTGGCGCTGGCCGGTCATCGGATCCGGAGCGTCACCCAGCGCAACGACCGCCGAGCTCGCGAGCATCATGAACAACCCGGCGAGACCTCGCTCCGGCCCCGACATCGGATCCGCTGGCGCCGACGGCGGTGCGGCGGACGGCGCGGCGCTCGACTGGACGGCCCGTGGCGACTCGGGAGCCGAAGCGGGTGGGCGGGACGGCTCCTCCGCGTCCTGCCGCCTCCGCCTGTCGGTGACCTTGAATGTGTCTTCGGGCTCGCCAGGCGCCATCGGGCCGAGCCTAGCACACGCGAAAACCCTTGCGGTATAATCGGTTAGCCCCAGGAACGGACATGACCGAGTCCCCCGGTGTTCTCTTTGAACGGCTCCTCGACATCATGAAACGCCTGCGCGCCCCCGAAGGCTGCCCGTGGGACCGCGAGCAGACGCGGATATCGCTCAAGCCGTACCTGATCGAAGAAGCGTATGAAGTCCTGGAGGCGATCGAGTCCGGCGCGGCCGATCCGCTGCGGGAAGAGCTCGGCGATCTTTTGTTCCAGGTCATCTTCCACGCGCGCCTCGCCGACGAGCTCGGCGAGTTCACGATGGACGACGTGCTCCGCCATCTCATCGACAAGATGATCGGTCGTCACCCGCACGTGTTCGGCGATGCATCGGTCGCCACGCCCAAGGAAGCCCTCGCGCAGTGGGAAGCGATCAAGCAGCGCGAGGCCGACGCCCGCGGGCAGGAGCGATCCGTGCTCGACGGCGTGCCGCGCGCGCTGCCGGCGCTCCTGCGGGCGCAGCGCGTCCAGAACAAGGCGGCCCGCGTCAACTTCGACTGGCCCGATGCGCGCTCGGCGTGGGAAAAGGTCGAGGAGGAGATTCGCGAGGCCGCGCGGGCCATCGCCTCGGGCGACTCCGGACGCATCCAAGAGGAACTGGGCGACGCGCTGTTTTCGCTCGTGAACGTGGCGCGCCTGTCGGCGCTCGATGCCGAAGAGGCGCTGCACGGGGCGATCGAGAAGTTCCGCCGGCGCTTCACCGACATGGAAGCGGACCTGATCGCGCGCGGCAAGTCGGTCGCCACCGTCGCGCCCGACGAGCTCGAACGTTCGTGGGAGGCGGCCAAGGCCCACGAACGCGGCGAGAGGAGGTCATGAGACTCCGGATCGGCCAGGCGTCCGTCGCGATCGAGCGTGGTGACATCACCGACTGGGAGGTCGACGCGATCGTCAACGCGGCGAACTCCACGCTGGCGATGGGCACCGGAGTCGCCGGTGCCATCAAGCGCAAAGGCGGCGTCATCATCGAGGAAGAGGCGATGCGGCAGGGCCCGGTGGAAGTCGGCGAGGCCGTGCTGACCACCGGCGGCAACCTCGCCGCGACGCACGTGATCCACGCCGCGGTCATGGGACCAGACCTCAAGACGGACGGCCCGCAGATCGCGGCAACCACCCGCGCTGTCCTGGCGTTGGCCGCCAAGCATCGCATCACGTCGCTGGCGCTGCCCGCGCTCGGCACCGGGGTCGGCCACGTCCCGCCCGGGACGTCGGCCGATGCCATGCTCAACGCGGTCGTCGCCCATCTGAAAGCGAGCCCCACCGGCCTCAAGCGTGTGATTTTTGTGCTCTACCAGGACGACGCGTACCGGGCCTTTACCGATACGTTGAAGCGTCTGGGTGGGGTACAGTAAAAGATTACAATGGCTCAGCAGGTGAAGCTTGGGCAGCCTGTGAATCGGCGGCTCGGCGACCTCCTCGTCGCCGACGGCCTGCTCACCGCGGAACAGCTCAAGAAGGCGCTCGCGGAGCAGAAGGGGTCGCCGGAGAAGATCGGCTCGGTTCTCATTCGCCTCAACCTCATCAACGAGGACCAGCTGATCGGCTTCCTGTCTCGGCAGTACGGCGTCCCCTCGATCACGCTCGCTCAGCTCGACATCAATCAGGATGTCCTCAAGCTGGTGCCGGCGCCCATCGCGCGGAAGTACGAGGTGATCCCGGTCCGGAAGATGGGGAACTCGCTCGCGCTCGCGATGGCGGACCCGACGAACGTCTTCGCCCTGGACGATATCTCGTTCATGACGAACCTCCAGGTCCTGCCGCTGGTGGCGTCGCAGACGGCGATCAAGAAGTCGATCGACCGCAACTACGACTCGAAGACGGAGGCGATCACCAACGTCCTGTCGGACATGCAGACCGACCTCGCAAACATCGAGGTCGTTGAGGACGGCGAAGAAGGCGCCAAGGTCGACGTCTTCGAGCTGAAGGAGTCGGCCGACGAGGCGCCGGTCGTCAAGCTCGTCAACATGGTGCTTGTCGACGCGATCCAGAAGGGCGCCTCCGACATCCACTTCGAGTCCTACGAGAAGGTCTTCCGCATCCGCTTCCGGATGGACGGCGTCCTGCACGAGATGTTAGCGCCGCCGAAGCGGCTCGAGGCGGCGATCCTCTCGCGGCTCAAGATCATGTCCAACCTCGACATCGCCGAGCGCCGGCTGCCGCAGGACGGGCGCATCAAGCTCCGCTACAACAACCGCGAGATCGACTTCCGCGTCTCCACCCTGCCGACGATCTTCGGCGAAAAGGCGGTCCTCCGAATCCTCGACAAGGAAGCGTTGAAGCTCGACCTCACGCAGCTCGGCTTCGACGAGTGGAGTCTGGAGAAGTTCAACGCCGCGATCCACCAGCCCTACGGCATGATCCTGATCACCGGGCCGACCGGCTCCGGCAAGACGACCACGCTCTACTCGGGGATCCACACCATCAACTCGCCGGACGTCAACATCATGACCGCCGAGGACCCGGTCGAGTACAACTTGAAGGGCGTCAATCAGGTCCAGATCAACGAGGGCGTCGGCCGGACGTTCGCCGCGGCGCTCCGCTCCTTCCTCCGCCAGGACCCCGACGTGATCCTCGTCGGGGAGACGCGCGACCTCGAGACCGCACAGATCAGCATCCGCGCCGCGCTCACGGGCCACCTCGTGTTCTCCACCATCCACACGAACGACTGCCCTTCGACGATCGCGCGGCTCCTCGACATGGGGATCCCGCCGTTCCTGGTCGCGTCCTCGCTCCTGCTCGTCCTGGCCCAGCGGCTGGGGCGCAAAGTTTGCAGACAATGCCGGGAGCCCTACGACGCCGACGAGGAGAGTCTGGTGGCGTATGGCCACGTTCCGTCCGGCAAGGGCAAGGTGCAGTTCTACAAGGGCAAAGGCTGCGCGACCTGCAATTTCACGGGGATGAAGGGCCGCGTCGCGATCTATGAAGTTATGCCCGTCACCGAGGAGATCCGCGCGGCCATCCTCAAGAACGTGGCTACCGCCGAATTGCGGTCGATCGCCCAATCGCAAGGCATGAAGAGCCTGCGCCAGAACGGCCTCATGAAGGTTCTTGAAGGAACTACGACCATCGAGGAAGTGCTGCGGGTTACCCTGTCATGAGTAGGGGAATTGCGACGAGGGAGGCACAATGGCCGCGAACATGGCCGATCTGCTGCAGCTTATGGTGGACCGCGGGGCGTCCGACCTGCACATCACGAGCGGTACGTATCCGCAGCTCCGCGTCAACGGCCGCCTGACGCAGCTCACGCAGTTCGAGGTGCTGACACCCCAGGACACCCAACGGCTGTCCTACAGCGTGCTGAACGAAGGCCAGAAGCAGAAGTTCGAGGAGGACAACGAGCTCGACCTCTCGTTCGGCATCCAGGGACTGGCGCGCTTCCGGTGCAACGTCTACCGGCAGCGCGGCGCGGTGGGCTCCGCGATCCGCGTCATTCCCTACAAGATCCGCACGTTCGACGAGCTCGGCCTTCCGCAGATCATCCAGCAGCTCGCCGATCGGCCGAAGGGGCTGATCCTCGTGACCGGGCCGACCGGGTCCGGGAAATCGACGACGCTCGCCGCCATGATCGACAAGGTCAACAGCGAGCGCCACGAGCACATCATGACGATCGAGGACCCGATCGAGTTCGTCCACCCGCACAAGCAGTGCCTGGTCAACCAGCGCGAGGTGTTCGCCGACACCCACTCGTTCACCAGGGCCCTCAAGTCGATCCTCCGCCAGGATCCGGACGTGGTCCTGGTCGGTGAGATGCGAGACCTGGAGACGATCGCGGCCGCGCTGACGATCGCGGAGACCGGCCACCTGACCTTCGGCACTCTGCACACCAACTCCTGCGCCCAGACGATGAACCGCATCATCGACGTCTTCCCGACGACCCAGCAGGCGCAGGTCCGCGCCCAGCTGTCGCTGGTGCTCGAGGGCGTGCTGTCGCAGTCGCTCATCCCGAAGGTCGGCGGCGGGCGCGTGATGTCGCTGGAGATCATGGTCGCCACCCCGGCCATCCGCAACCTGATCCGCGAGGAGAAGATCCACCAGGTGTATTCCTCGATCGCGACCGGTCAGAAGTTCGGCATGCAGACGATGAACCAGTCCCTGGCCGATCTCGTGAAGCGCCGCCTCATCACGAAGGAGGACGCGCTGAACCGGTCGACCCTGGTCGAGGAGCTGCTCCAACTTCTCGCGCACGAGGGCCCGGCGGCGACCGCCGGCGCCGGCGCGGGCGCATCACCGTTCGCCAAGCGGTAGGAGGCTCGCACCATGGCTTTGTACTCGTATCGCGGCCGGTCGGGGGGAGGCCTCGTCTCCGGCGAGATCGAGGCGGACGACCGTCCCGGCGCCATCTCGCAGCTGCGTGCGCGGGGCGTCATCGCCCTCGCGGTCGAGGAGCGCCCGACGAAGGTCACGACCGTCAAGAAGATCGGCGGCAAGGTCAAGGACAAGGATCTGGCGATCTACACGCGCCAGTTCTCCACGATGGTCGACGCCGGCTTGCCGATCGCGCAGTGTCTCGCGATCCTGTCCGAGCAGAGCGAGTCGAAGTCTCTGCGGGACGTCACCGGCAAGATCGCCCGCGAGGTCGAGGGCGGCGCCACCCTCGCCGAGTCCTTCCGGAAGTACCCCAAGGTCTTCAACGACCTCTTCACCAACATGCTCCAGGTCGGCGAGTCGGGCGGGGTGCTGGACGTCGTCCTGCAGCGGCTGTCGGGCTACATCGAGAAGGCCGCGAAGCTGAAGGCCAAGGTCAAGGGCGCGATGGTGTACCCGGTCACGATCATCAGCGTGGCGGTGCTGGTCATCGTCTTCATGATGATCTTCGTCATCCCGACGTTCGCCAAGATGTTCCAGGGCCTCGGCGCGGACCTCCCGCTGCCCACGAAGATCGTCATGTTCATCTCGGAGTTCACGCAACGCTACATCCTGGTGATGATCGGCGCTGGCGCCGGCATCATTTACGGGATCAAGCGCTACTACAACACCGACAAGGGCAGCACCGTGATCGACGCGTTCCTCTTGAAGGTGCCCGTCGTCGGCATGCTCATCCGCAAGGTCGCGGTCGCCCGGTTCACGCGGACGCTCGGCACGCTCATCTCCTCCGGCGTTCCCATCCTGGAGGGGCTGCTCATCACGGCCCGCTCGGCCGGCAACCGGATCGTGGAGCGCACCGTGATGCAGGCGCGCACCGCCGTCACGTCGGGCCGCACGCTGTCCGAGCCCCTGAAGGGCAGCACGGTCTTCCCGCCGATGGTCGTGCACATGATCAGCGTCGGCGAGAACACCGGCGCCCTCGACCAGATGCTGTCGAAGATCGCCGACTTCTATGACGACGAAGTCGACACCGCGGTCACCGCGCTCACGTCGTTGCTGGAACCCATCATGATCGTCTTCCTCGGTGTGGTGGTCGGCGGCCTCGTGGTCGCGATGTACCTGCCGATCTTCCGTCTGGTCACCTTGATGAAGTAGTGAAGGCGCTCAACGTCGGCCGGCCGCTGCGGGGGTTCTCCTGGGCACGGCTCGGCGTCGCGCTGGTGTTGCTGGGGCTCGGACCGTTCATCTCGCCCGGTCTCATGCCGGGCGAGGGCGCAATCCTCGCGCTGGCCCTGGGCATCGCCATCGCGTCGTCGGGGGCGTTGCTCTTCGTCGGCCCGCCGGCCGATCCCCGCCGGCTGGCTTGGTTCATCTGCCTGCTCGACACCGCGCTCATCACCGCGGTCGTCGCGGCGACCGGGGGCGCGCGCTCCGTCTTCGCGTTCCTGTACGTGCTCTGCGTCACCGCCGCCTGCGTGCTGCTGTCCCGCACGCGGGGCCTCGCTATCGCGGCGGCGTCCAGCCTCCTCTACGCGGGCATCGTGGTGGGCCGCACGGTCCTGCCCCTCAGCGTTTTCTTCGACGCGCCGGAAGAGACGACGGCGTTCGAGCTGCTCACGATGTTCCTCAACGCCGCCACCTTCCTCATCGTGGCGATCGTCGCCGGCGGTCTCGCCGAGCGCTACCACGCGGCCCGGCGGGAGCTCGAGACGCGCCAGAAGGACCTGCGGGATCTCCAGGCCTTCCAGGATCTCGTCTTTCAGTCCGTCGGCACCGGGCTGATCGCCGTCGACCGCAAGCACCGGGTGACCGCATTCAATCGCGCCGCCCAGGAGATCACCGGGGTGGCGACGCCGGAGGCGCTGGGCCGCGCCTGGTCGGCGCTCGTCGGCGCCGCGATTTCCCTCGATTCCATCGAGGCGGCGATCGACGCCAACCCGCGGGCCTCGGTGTGGCGCGAGACGACGCTGCGCCGCCCCGACGGCACCACGGTGCCGTTGCGCATGACCTTCTCGGCGCTCCGTTCCGGCGAGGGCGAGCGGCTCGGCCTGATCAGCGCCTGCGAGGACCTCTCGGCGATCCGCGAGATGGAGGCGCGCATGCGTCAGGCCGATCGCTTGGCGACCCTCGGCCGGATGGCGGCCAACATCGCGCACGAGATCCGCAACCCGCTCGCCTCGCTCACCGGGGCGATCGAGGTTCTCACGAGCCCCCTCGCGACCGACGATACGCGCGAACGCCTGTCCCAGATCGTGGCGCGCGAGTCCGAGCGCCTCAACCACATCATCAAGAACTTCCTCGAGTATACCCGCCCGGCGCCGCTGTCGATCACCACGCTGGACGTGGCGGCCGCCATCGAGGAGGTGCTGGTCCTGCTCGAGCACCGCGCCCGCCCCGGGAGCCTCAAGACCGCCCGCGACTTCGCCCCGAGCATCCTCTGGGCTGTCGACGCCCAGCAGTTCCGGCAGATCTTGTGGAATCTCTGCCTGAACGCCTCCGAGGCGATGCCGGAAGGCGGCGAGCTGCGCGTCGCGGCCGAGGTCGTGGGTGACCGGCTGGAGGTCTCGGTGACCGACAGCGGAGAGGGCATCGGGACCAACGATCTGTCCCACGTCTTCGAGCCGTTCTTCTCCACGAAGCCGGAAGGAACTGGGCTCGGGCTCGCCCTCGTCCACCGGATCGTCCAGGAGCACGGCGGCGAGATCGATGTGCGCAGCTCGCCGGGCCTCGGCACGACGTTCACCTTCACCCTGCCGTCTCGCCATGCCTGACCGACGGGTTCTGGTCGTCGACGACGAGCGGAGCATGCGCGAGCTCCTCGCGATCATGCTCAAGCAGGCGGGTCACGAGGTCGCGCTGGCCGAGGGCGGCGAGCAGGCCGTCGAGGTGCTCAAGAGCGAGTCGTTCGACCTCGTCATCACCGATCTCAGAATGCGAAAGGTCGACGGCCTGGCGGTCCTGCGCGCCACCAAGGAACACTCGCCGCACACGGTGGTGCTCGTGGTCACCGCGTTCGCCTCCACCGAGACCGCCGTCGAGGCGATGAAGCTGGGCGCGTACGACTACATCACGAAGCCCTTCAAGCTCGACGAGATCAAGCTGATCATCGCCAACGCCCTCGAGCGCAAGCGCCTCCAGGACGAGAATCAAGCGCTCCGGACCCAGCTCAGACGGGAGCATGGCTTCGAGAGCTTCGTCGGGAAGAGCCGGCAGATGGCGGATCTGCTCGACACGATCCGCAAGACCGCCGACGGCCTGTCGACCGTGATGGTGACCGGAGAGAGCGGAACCGGAAAAGAGCTGGTCGCGCAGGCAATCCACCAGGAGAGCCCGCGCCGCAGCGGCCCGTTCGTCTCGGTCAACTGCGGGGCCATCCCCGAAACGCTGATGGAGTCCGAGCTCTTCGGGCACGTGAAGGGCGCGTTCACCGGCGCCGTCGCCAACACCGTCGGCCTGTTCTCGGCCGCCGACGGCGGCACGCTGTTCCTCGACGAAGTCACCGAGGTGCCGCAGTCGGTCCAGGTGAAGCTCCTCCGCGTGATCCAGGAGCGCGAGATCCGGCGTGTCGGCGACACCCGCGACATCAAGGTCGACGTTCGGTTGATCGCCGCGTCGAACCGCGACGTCGGCAAGGCGGTCGCCGACGGAATCCTGAGGGAAGACCTCTTCTACCGGTTGAACGTCATCCCCATCCTGCTGCCCCCGCTCCGCGAGCGGCGGGAGGATATCCCGCTGCTGGCGACGCACTTCGTCCGGAAGATCTCGGCCGAGCTCAGCAAGTCCGTGAGGGGAGTCAGCCCCGAGGCGCTCGCCATCCTCGAGAACTACCGCTGGCCGGGAAACATCCGCGAGTTGGAGAACGTGATCGAGCGGGCGCTCGTCCTCGGCAGCGGGGACATCCTCGGCGCTGAGGCGCTTCCCCCCGACCTCCAGCAGCCACGCGACCTGCAGGAGGTCCCGGTAGAGATTCCGTCCGACGGGCTCGATCTCGAGGCGACGCTGGATCAGATCGAGCACCGCTACCTCCAGATGGCCCTGGCGCGCACCGGGGGGGTTCAGACGAGGGCGGCTGAGCTCCTGCGGGTCAGCTTCCGACAATTCCGCTACAAGCTCCAGAAGCATGGCCAGCGCACTCCCTCCCGCGGCTAACCGGATCTACCGCAGGGCTGGGCTCGTACACGGTTCGGCCCAGGCCCACTGACGTTTCGCGTCACTTCGATTGCCCGGGCTCGTCGTTTCCGGCGAATGTCCCCGTGAACTCGGCTCCGAAGATACTGAAATCATGCGGATCTATCGGTCGATTCAGCGTGGCATTCCTCCTGCAACAATCCCCTGCCAAGAGTGCAGATGACTCAGTCAGAAGACGCTCAAGGAGGATTCCCAATGATCCGGTGGTGGACGAAGAAGCGGCTCACGGTTGCGAACCAGCGAGGCTTCACCCTCATCGAGTTGATGATCGTTGTGGCGATCATCGGCATCCTGGCGGCCATCGCCATCCCGCTCTACGCCAACGTTCAGGCGCGCGCGCGGATCGCCAAGGCCCAGGCCGACTCCCGAGCCCTCGCCTCGGCCGTCTCGATCTACTCCGCCCACATGGGTGTGGTCCCGCCCACGCTCGATCCGCTGACGGCGGTGGTTACCAACAGCTTGAACCAAACGGCCGGTCCGTTCATGGCGTCGCTTCCGACGCCTCCGGCTGGGTGGACGACCCCGTACGTGTACGCGGGCAGCACCGCTGCCGGTACCTTCGTGATCTCGGCGTCGGGCGACGGCACGACCGTCTCGCTGCCGTAACGACTTCCACGCCCTGCCGCGCACGGGAAGGGGGTTCCCCTTCCCGTGCGCTTTTTCATTTCACGCGTGCTTGCGATCCACAGCACACTCAGTCAGACTCGCCGCATGAAAGGGCTCGGTGACGTGTTTCGTCAGTCGCACGTGCCCATGGATGTCAGCGTGATACGGTTTATCGGAAATCGAGGGTCGCAAGTATCTGATAAGTTGGGGCTGTCTCGCCGTTCGGCCCTGGCACCGAAGCTGCATTTCTTGTGGCCTGACAGAGCGAGGCAGCTGACGAAATCGCTCAATACAGGCTCAAAATACAGGGGGATCTAATGTATCAGTGTTGGACGAAGAAACGGCTCACGGTTGCGAACCAGCGAGGCTTCACCCTCATCGAGTTGATGATCGTTGTGGCGATCATCGGCATCCTGGCGGCCATCGCCATCCCGCTCTACGCCAACGTTCAGGCGCGCGCGCGGATCGCCAAGGCCCAGGCCGACGCCCGGGCCCTCGCCTCGGCCGTCTCGATCTACTCCGCCCACATGGGTGTCGTCCCGCCCACGCTCGATCCGCTGACGGCTGTGGTTACCAATAGCTTGAACCAGACGGCCGGTCCGTTCATGGCGTCGCTTCCGACGCCTCCGTCTGGGTGGACGACCCCGTACGTGTACGCGGGCAGCACCGCTGCCGGTACCTTCGTGATCTCGGCCTCGGGCGACGGGACGACCGTCTCGCTGCCGTAGCGGCTCAACGCCTCACCACGCACGGGAAGGGAGATCCCCTTCCCGTGCGTGCGTTTGTGTCCGCACGCTGAGAGGAGCACCATGCACGGGATCGAGGGCATCGAGGTCGCTGGCGGTACCCCCGCGCGACCGATCGCGGGTCGGCTCAGTCCTCCCATCGCGCTGCGTGCTCTGCTGACGCCCCGGCTGATCCCGCTGGGGCTGGCAATCGTGACGTTCCTCGTCTTCCTGCCCGCGCTCTGGAACGGGTTCGTCGAGTGGGATGACCAGATCAACCTGTACGAGAACCCGAGCTACCGGGGGCTTACCTGGACGCACATCCGGTGGATGTTCAGCACGGTCTTGATGGGCCACTGGATTCCGCTCACTTGGCTCACGTTCGGTCTCGACTACGTGATCTGGGACATGAACCCCCTCGGCTACCACCTGACGAACCTCGTGATCTTCGCCCTCAACGCCCCAGCCTTCTATTTCGTCGCGCTGCGCCTGCTCCGCAAGGCGACTGGCTTCGCCGACGGCACCCTCCGCCTGTCGGCGCTGGTGGCCGCGCTCTTCTTCGCGATCCATCCGCTGCGCGCCGAGTCCGTCGGCTGGGCGACCGAGCGGCGGGACGTGCTCTCGGGGCTCTTCTTTCTGCTGACCGTGCTGATGTACCTGAAGGCCTGTGACGCGGGCGGGAGGCGTCGCGGGTGGTTGCTCGCGGGCTCGATCGGAATGTACATCCTCGCGCTCGTCTCGAAGGCCAGCGTCATGGTGTTGCCATTCGCGCTGGTCGTCCTCGACATCTACCCGCTCCGCCGGCTCGGCGGCAGCGTGCAGGGATGGATCGGAGCCCGCGCGCGCGCCGTGTGGCTCGAGAAGATCCCGTTCCTGGTGCTGGGGGTTGCGGGCGGCGTGGTCACCTACTACGCGCAGAACGCCAACATGTTCATCACGCCGCTCGAGCGGTATCCGGTGTCCGCCCGGCCCGCGATGGTCTTCTTCAGTCTGTGGTTTTACCTCTCGAAGACCGCAGTGCCGCAGGCGCTCTCGCCGCTCTACGAGCTGCCGCAGCACGTGAGCCTGCTCGGCGTCCAGTTCCTGGTCCCCGCGATCGTGGTGACCGCGATCACGGTCGCGGTGATCGCGCTCCGGCACCGCTGGCCCGCTGGGCTCGCGGTGTGGGCGTATTACGCGATCTGCCTCGGTCCGGTGATCGGGATCGTGCACTCCGGCCACCAGCTGACGAACGACCGCTACAGCTATCTGGCCGGGATGGGCTTCTCGCTCCTCGTCGGCGCGGCCGCCGGCGCCGTTGTCCGCGCGAGCGCGGCGAGGCTACTTCGCCCCTTTCTGGCTCGCGCGGTGGCCGGACTCGGCGTGGCGTGGTTCCTCAGCTTCGCCTACCTGAGCGCCCATCAGGTGCAGATCTGGCGGGACACCGAGAGCCTGTGGCGATACGCGCTCGAAGCTGACCCGGAGTGCGCCATCTGCCACGGCAACCTCGGGGTCAAGCTCACGCATCGAGGCGAGATCGAGCTGGCACGCATGGAGTTCGACCGCGTGATCGCGCTCCGTCCCGACAACGTGAAGGTGCATCAGCACATCGGCTACACCTACGCGGTGCGCGGCGACCGCGCGCGCGCGATCGAGCATTTCAAGGTGTACCTCAAGCGGTACCCGAACGACGTCGACGCGCTCAACAACGTGGGCGCCGCGCTCCTGAACGACAAGCGTGCCCGCGAGGCACTCGAGCCGCTTCAGTACGCGATCAAGGTCAAGCCGGGTCACGTCCTGTCGCACGTCAACCTGGGCTACGCGTACGCCGACCTCGGCGACCTGCCCCGTGCCAAGAGCCTGTTCCGCGAAGCGATCGCATTGAAGTTCGACACGCCCGAGGCGTGGTTCGGCCTCGTCCGCATCAACTACGATTCGGGCGACGTTCGCGGTGCGCGGACGGCGTGGGGAATCCTCGGGCAAATCGACGCCAGGCTCGCCGGTCGCTTCGGTCCCGCCTTCGTCCAGACCTGGTAGTCGTGACGCCGTTGGGCGAAATCGCCGACGCCTGGCCGGCCGGAATGCTGATCGCGGTCGGCCTTTTCGGGCTTGTCATCGGCAGCTTCCTCAACGTCGTGATCGTGCGCGTGCCGGAGCGACGCAGCCTCTGGCGTCCGCGGTCCGGGTGCCCCACGTGTGGTGCCCAGCTGGCGTGGCATGACAACGTTCCGGTGCTGTCGTTTCTGCTGCTCCGCGGCCGCTGTCGGTCGTGCCGGACGCCCATCTCCTGGCGCTACCCCATCGTCGAGATCGGCAACGCGGTCGCGCTGGTCTCGGCGGCCGTCGCCTTCGGTCCGACGGCCGAGTTCATCGTCGCCGGCGCTCTGCTCGCCGCGCTCATCGTGGTCGTGGCGATCGACCTGCAGCATCAGCTGATCCCCGACGTGATCACGATCCCCGGGATCGTTCTGGGTCTGCTCGCCAACCTCGTGACCGGACACGTCTCCTGGCTCGAGTCGGTCATCGGAATCGTGATCGCCGGAGGTCTCTTCCTGACGATCATCGTCGCGAGCGGCGGCGGGATGGGCGGCGGCGATCTGAAGCTCGGCGCAATGCTCGGCGCCTTTCTGGGATGGAAGGCGCTCCTCTTCGCGTTGTTCGTCGCGATCGTGCTGGGCGGTATGGTGGCGATCGCGCTCTTGACCCTTCGCCTGCGCGGCAGGAAGGATCCCGTCCCCTTTGGCCCCTTCCTTGCTGTCGGTGGAGCCATGGGTCTTTTCTGGGGGGCGCGGGTCTTCGCCTGGTACGCGGGCGGATTCGGTCTGTGAATGACCGCGGCGTCACGCTGGCGGAGCTCATGTTGGTCCTGGCGCTCGTCGGGATTCTCTCGGCGCTCGCCGCACCGACGCTATTGACCTACGTCCGGGTGTCGGCCCTCCAGGCGGGCGCTCGGCAGCTCGCGACCGTGATCAACCTCGGACGGCAGATCGCGATCTCCCAGAACACGGCGGTGTGCGTCGAAGTGGTCGACGCAAATGTTCGGTTCCGGAGAGGCGGATGCGGCGGCGCGATATGGACGGGACCCGGGACCGACGGCGCCGGCGTGATCAGGATCTCGGACGGAGGCGAGCTCGTCATCAGCGCGACGGCGGATGTCGTCTTCAGCAACCTCGGCGCCGCCAGCCCGGCCGGCACCTACACGGTCAGGAACGTGGTCGACGGTCGGGAGCGGAGCGTGATCGTCGCCGCCACCGGACGCATCAGCGTCCACTGAGGAGTCCGATGCGCGAGGAGCGCGGTATGGCGCTCGTCCTCACCCTGATGGTCCTCCTGACCCTCACCGGGCTCGTGCTGGCACTCCTCTCGGCGAGCGGTTTCGAGCCCCAGATCTCGCGCAACCACAGCCACGCGGTTCGCACGAGGTACGTGGCCGAGGCCGGTCTCGAGTACGCGTACGACGTGCTCGCGACGAACGTCGGCGCCTGGAACAGCTACCTCGTCGGCGCGAGCTGCTCGCAGGGTGTCGTGCTCGGCGCGGCGCAGGCGAGCTTCCCAGGGCTCGCGAATGTCTACGGAACCTTCACGGTCAGCGTCCGCAACGACTGCGGCGCCGGCGACTCCCTGCTCACCGGCGTGGGTCTCGACGCGACCACCGGCCCCTGCGACCCGAGCGCCGCGGGCGGAGCCAGGCGCGACGCGAATTGTAGAATCATCGTCACCTCCACCGGCACCCTCGGCGGTATGACGCGGGCGATCACCGCGGTCGTCTCGAGGACCGTCCTCCCGCTGATCAACGGGGCGCTCGCTTTTCCCGGTGTCCAGGCCGACGTGAGCATCGGGGGCTCGGGGCTCTCGATCGACGGGCGGGATACGACGATGGCCGACCGTCCCGGCTCACCGACGGGCACCGCCCCTGCCGTCTACGGCATCTCCGTCAACGGCACCCTCCCCGTCCTCGAGGCCCAGGTCGAGAGCGCGCTGGCGCGCGGCGGAGCCGAGGTACGGGGGAAGGACGAGACCACCTCGAGCGCGACCGGATCGGGGACCACCACCGTCCGCTCGGACGGGGCGCTGACGTCGCGGGCCGTTCTCGACTTCGTCGTGGCTGTCATGCCGAAGGCCGATGTCGCCATCAGCGTGGGTCTCGGCCAAACTTACACAGTCGACAACCTCGGCTCGGCGTGCGCGACCGACCTCAAGAGCTCCCGCTGCTGGGGCACGACGTCGAGCCCGAAGATCGTCTACGTCGGCGGCTCACCCGCCGAGGCCGGGCGAGTCTCGCTCCAGATTGAGGGAGACAGCGGGGGAGCGGGCATTCTCATCGTCGAGAACGGGGCCGCAGAGATCGGCGGGAGCTTCAAGTGGAACGGCCTGGTCATCGCCACCGGCACGAACGTCGGGATCCGATATCTGGGTGGCGGCAACAAGTGGATCTACGGGGCCACCATCGTCAACGAGCTGCACGGCGGCGCCGTAGCGAGCTTCACGAGCGATGGTTCCGGAAACGAAGGCATCCTGTACAGTCGGGAGGCGCTCGACCTCGTGCAAAGCGCGCTCTCACGCCGGCTCGTGACCGTCTACCACTGGGCCGACCGGTAGACGCGAAGGCTGGGCGCCCCTGCCAGGCGTCGACAAATGCCAGGGCGGTATCCGGATTTCCCCGGGGTAGGGGGCACCCCTTGCCAGGGCACCTGATGTAGTGCGTGGGAAAATATTGTCCCCCCACAGTGCGCGCCGCCTATACTACAAGCCACCAGGGAGAAAGGCGTTTAATATGGCGTTCTTCCGCAAGACTCCGGAAACCTTCGGTCTCGACATCGGCTCGAGCGGCGTGAGGGCCGTCCGCCTGAAAGAAGGGGGAGGATCCTACACGCTCAACGCCCTCGGGATGGCGGCCCTGCCTCCCGACGCGATAGTCGACGGCATCATCAAGGATGCGCCCACCGTGGCGGAGGCGATCCGCACGGCCGTCTCCCGCGCCGGCGTGCGGAGCTCAGATTGCGCCATCGCGGTGTGCGGCCGAGAACTGATCATCAAGAAAGTGCAGATTCCGGAAGTACCGGCCAAGGAAGTCCACGACGTCGTCCAGCTCGAGGCCGAGCACCACGTGCCGTTCGCGATCGACGAGGTGTTCCTCGACTACCAGAGCGTGGCTAAGCACGACGGCGTGCTGGACTTGATTCTGGTCGCGGTCAAGAAGTCCAAGGTGCTCGAGTACGCGTCCGTGGTCGAGGAGGCCGGTCTCGTTCCTTCCATCGTTGACGTCGACAGCTTTGCGCTCGGCAACCAGTTCGAGGTGAACTATCCGGGCGAGCGCGGTGAGACCGTTGCCCTCATCGATATCGGCGCCTCGATCATGAAGACCAACGTCGTGCGCGGCGGCTCGACGATCTTCGCGCGCGACATTCCGTTCGGCGGCAACAACTACACTCAGGCCATCGCGCAGCAGCTCAAGATTCCCTTCGAGCAGGCGGAGGCTGCGAAGCTCGGGCGCGACGTCGGCGTTCGGTGGGAGACCGTCGTGCCGGCTCTGGAAGCGGTGTCGCGCGAGCTGTCGCTCGAGATCCAGCGGACGTTCGACTATTTCGCGTCGACGGCTGAGTCCGAGCGTATCGGGAAGATCGTCCTCGCCGGCGGCTGCGCTCAGCTTCCGGGTCTGGGCGACTACCTGTCATCGAACTGGGGCATTCCCGTCGAGCTGACGAAGCCCTTCCAGCGCATCGACGTCGACCGGGCGTACGCAGATGATGTCAGCGCCGCCGGACCGGCGCTGGCGGTCGCGGTCGGTCTGGCGTTGCGGCGGCCGGGAGACAAACAGAAATGATCAGGATCAACCTCGCCCCCGAACGGGGCCGACGGCGCGTTCCCGGGTTGAAGTTCGCCCTCCCGGCCTTCAACCTCGGCTGGGCCTTCGGCATCGTCTACCTGCTCGCGCTGCTCGCGATCGGCGGCTACTGGTGGGGGCTGATCAGCTCGAAGGCGGCGCTCGCGGCCGACATCGAGCAGGCCGAAAAGGACCTCACGGTGCTGAAAGCGCAGATCGGCCAGGAGAGCCGGATGAAGGACCTGGCGATCGAGCTGCGCCAGCGGGTCGAAGTCATCGACGGGCTGACCCAGGCCCAGGGACGGCCGATCGCTCTCGCCGACTCGTTCTCGAGCGTTCTCCCGAACGATCTCTGGATCACCGGGTTCGAGGAGAAGAGCCTGCAGCTCAAGATCACGGGCTCGGCGTTCTCGACCACCGCGATAGCGGACTTCATGGCGAACCTTCGCGCGTCCGGCAAGTTCAAGGACGTCGACCTCGTGATCTCCCGCCGGGACCTGGCCCGGCCGACCCCACTGGTGACCTTCGAAGTCACCTGCCGGTTCGAGGGCTGACATGCCGCTGCCTCCCATCTTCGACCCGATCGTCAACGCCCCGCGGCCGCAAAAGCTCGTGGCGGGGGTGGCAGGGCTGATCATCATCGCCGCGGCCGGATACTTCCTCCTCCTGGCGCCGGCCGAAGCCCAGGTCTCGCAGCTGCGCGCCCAGCTGACCGCGCTGCAGCGCGACGTCGAGCGGAACCGTGCGATCGTCGCCGACCTGGCGAAGTACCGGCGCGAGGCGGCTGAGCTCGAGGCGCGGCTCAACGCGTTGAAAGACCGGCTGCCGGGCGAGAAGGAGATCCCAACGCTCTACCGGACGGTTTCGGACGCCGCCAGCGCGTCGGGCCTGGGCGTGTCGCTCTTCCAGCCGCGCCCGCCGGTGGTTCGTGACTACTACAGCGAGATCCCGATCACGCTGAACGCCGAAGCGGGCTATCATCAGATCGGCGAATTCTTCGAGCGCGTGGCCAAGATGGCGCGTGTCGTGAACGTCACAGAGATCAAGCTGTCCGGCGTGAACCGACCGCGGGCGCCGGTACGCGCCGAGCTGGTGCTCGCGACGTACATGTATCGTCCAATCGGCTCGCCGCCGCCGCCGAAGCCAAAATGAGGGTCCGAGCCATGCGCGCACAGTGGACGGTGCTCTCGTCGATCGGCCTGGCGACGATGCTGGCTGCGTGCGGGAGTTCTCCGTCGCCGACCCCGCCGCCGCCGAAGCCGGCCGCCGCGCCCGTCAAGCCGGCCGCGCCCGCGGCAGCGGCGCAGCCGGCGCCGCCGGTCCCCGAGGTGAAGGCCGACGTTCCCAAGTACGATCCGCGCGGTCGCCGCGATCCCTTCGAGGCCCTCGAGGTGCGCGAAGGGACTGGAGGACTGACAGTGGTTTCGACCAGGCTGACGGGAATCGTTCGCAGCAATCGTGCGGCGCTCGCGCTGGTCGAAGCGCCCGACGGTATCGGGTACATCCTCAAACCCGGGGACACGCTCGGGGATGGCCGCCTGCTGGAGATCGGCTCCGACAGTGTGGTGTTCGTGGTGACGGCGAAAGCCGGCGCACCCTCAAACCGCGTGGTTCTCAAACTGGCGACAAACTAAATGAACGCTGACAGACGGATCCCCATCGTCCTGGTCGTGGTGAGCCTTGTGCTCATGCTGCTCGTCCCCATGGACGGCAGGGCCCAGACCGAGCCCGCACGGCTCAACGACGTCACCGTGACGCCGCAAGCGGACTCCGTCACGGTGTTCGTGAAGACGTCGCGCGAGGCCCAGTACAAGGCCGATCTGGTGGATTCGCCCACCCGGCTCGTCATCGACCTCGAAGACACCGTGTACGCGTGGCGCAAAACGCCGCTGGCGGTCGGAAAGGACCCGGTCAAGCAGATCCGCGGCAGCCAGTTCCGAAAGGGCACGGCGCGCGTCGTCCTGGACCTGACGCGGACCGTGGGCTACGCGATCCGCGAGGAGCCCAACGGCCTGGCGATCGTGATTCCGACCGCCGCGCCTCCGATGGTGGCGGCGGCGCCCGCGCCCGCGGCGCCTGCGTCTGGGGCGCCCCCGGCGCCCGCGCCGGCAGAGCCGGCACCGGCAGCAACGGCGACGGCACCCGCGCCGGCGCCCACGCCGGCCGCGCCACCGGCCCGGCTCGCTCAGGCGACGCCCGCGCCGCCGCCGGCCGCGCCGGCGCCGACCAACGGCCAGCGCCTGATCTCGTTCGACTTCAAGGACGCGGACGTTGTGAACCTCCTCCGCATCCTGGCGGCGGAGTCCAACAAGAACATCGTGATCGGCGACGACGTCAAGGGGAAGATGTCGATCTCGTTGCGGAACGTTCCGTGGGATCTCGCCCTCGACATCATTCTCGAGACCCGCGGTCTCCGGAAGCTCGAGAAGGACGGCGTGATGCGGATCGTTTCCAACGAGCAGCTGATCAAGGAGCGCGAATCCGTGGCGCGCGTCGAGGAAGCACGGCTCAAGGCCGAGAGCGACGTGCGCACGAAGGCCGCCGAGGCGCAGCTGAAGGAGCAGGAGGCGATCGACAAGAAGCGGGCCGCGGAAGCGGCGTATGCCGAGCTCCAGGCCCGCGGACCGCTCCGCGAGGAGACGATCCGTCTCTCCTACGCCGACCCCGAGGAAATCGCGAGGACCCTGCAGGGCATCCTGGGGATTCCCCCGGAGGGCATCCAGGCCCAGGTCGCCCCGGTCGGCTTCCCGCCGATCGCCGAGCCGCCGTTCTCGGCCCTCTACGGCACCCAGCCGCCGCAGGCGCCCCGGCCTCCGGCGTCGCCGGCGTCCGAGGTCCTGGCCAAGGGCATCACGATCCGCGCCCACAAGCCCACGAACTCGATCTTCATCAGGCACTACGAGGCCGACCTGGAGCGGATCAAGAAGCTGATCCGCGAGAAGCTCGACGTACGGCTGCCTCAAGTAAAGATCGAGGCCCGCATGGAGATTCTCGATCGTGACGATCTCTTCGCCATCGGCGTCCAGTGGGGCGGCGGCGGCGTGCTCCAGAGCAACCAGAACACGGTCATGGTCGGCCGCGGGTTCACCAGCTCGCCCGGCAACACGACCACGTCGGGCGGTATCGGTGTGAACGACGTGATCATCCCCAACAGCAACCTGACGCTGGGCACCCTGCTCCCCGTGACGTCCACGACGGGTCTGCCCCTCGGCGGGAACGTGGTCAACCTGCCCATCGGCGGCGCGCTGGGCGGCGGCGCGGTCTCGGGCGGTGGCGCCGGCGGTATCGCGTTCGGCATCACCGGCAGCCGGTACAACGTCAACCTCGCGCTCGAGGCCCTGCGCCTGCTGAGCAAGACGCGGACGCTGGCGCGCCCCGAGGTCGTGACCGTGGAGAACGGCACCGCCTCGATCTCACTCGGTGAAGAAATTCCCTACGCAACGGTCAGCTCGGCCGGTACACAGATCCAGTTCAAGGAAGCGGTCCTGCGGCTCGAGGTCATCCCGACCGTGATCAGGGAAGGCGACATCACCAAGATCAAGATGAAGGTCACGATCGAGAACAACTCGCGGAGCAACACGACCGTCAACCTCGGAACCACCGCGGGCGCCCCGCCGGTCATCAACAAGCGGCGCGCCCAGACCGAGGTCCTGATCAAAGAAGGCGAGCGCCTCGTGATCGGCGGCGTGACGACCAATCTCGACTCCGACGAGACACGGAAGATTCCGCTGTTCGGGGACATCCCGGTGCTCGGCTGGCTGTTCAAGACCGTCGCGTCTCAAACCACGGGCCGCGAGCTGGTCGTGTTCATCACGCCGTCGGTTCTGAAGGCCGACGTCGCGCAGGCGATGCCGTCAGCTCAGCCCACCAGGTGAGATGAGCGGGGTGTTCCGCTTCCTCACCGCAGGCGAGTCCCACGGTGAGGCTCCGGTCGCCGTCGTCGACGGCGTCCCGGCCGGCGCGGGCGACTTCCTCGAGAGGTTCGACCGCGACGGATCGCGGAGATCCGTCACCAACTGCCTGGCCTATCTCGCCAGCCTGAAAACCTGGTAGCCTGAACGGCAGGCCCTCCCGGTGTCGGGGGGGCAGAGCATCCGAAAATGGTCATCAAGGTCGATCTCGGTCCGCGCTCGTACAGCATCGTCGTGGCCGCCGGCGCGCTCGGCGACGTCGGGCCGCGTCTGCGCGAGCTTCCCCTGGGCTCTCGCACCGCGCTGGTGAGCGACGCGACAACCGGCCGGCTCTACCGCAAGACCGTGACCGCGAGCCTCGAGTCAGCGGGGTTCTCGGTGGCGGCGATCGAGGTCCCCGAGGGCGAAGGGGCGAAGACCCTGGAGGTCGCTCAGCGCTGCTGGAACGAGCTGCTGGCGGCCGGCCTGGACCGGACCTCAACGGTGCTGGCCCTGGGCGGCGGCGCGGTCGGCGACGTGACTGGCTTCGCAGCGGCGACCTACATGCGCGGCGTCAATTTCGTCCAGCTCCCGACGACGGTGCTCGCCCAGGTCGACGCATCCATCGGGGGCAAGACCGCGATCGACCATCCCCTGGCCAAGAACCTGATCGGGGCGTTCCACCAGCCCCGGCTCGTCATCGTCGACCCTGCCGTGGCGCGCACCCTGCCCGAGCGCGAGTTCCGATCGGGGCTCGCCGAGATCGTCAAGCATGGGATCGTGCTGGACACCGGGTATTTCGACGAGCTCGAGCGCGACCTCGCGCGGCTGCGCGCGCGCGAGCTCGGGGTGCTCGAGGCAATCATCGCCGGATCGTGCCGGCTGAAGGCTTTCGTCGTCGAGCGCGACGAGCGCGAGGCCGAGTTGCGCCACGTCCTCAACTACGGCCACACGATCGGCCACGCCCTCGAGGCCGCGACGGGCTATGCGCGCCTGCTTCACGGCGAGGCGGTGTCGCTGGGCATCGTCGCCGAGGCCCGCCTCGCGCGACGGCTCGGCATCGCCGGCGACGAGACGGTCGCGCGGCAAGAACGGATGCTCGAGGCGCTCGGGCTTCCTGTTCGCGACGGCTCGATCGACGTCGAGCCCGTCGTGGCGGCGATCTCGCGGGACAAGAAGGCGAAGGACGGCCGCGTGCCGTTCGTGCTGGCGCCCAGGATCGGCGCCTTCCGCCTGGTCTACGACGTGCCGGCTGCCGACGTGCGCGCGGTCATCGACTCGCTGCGATCGTGACATCCGAGGCGGGGTTGACAACGGAAACGACGGCTCCGTATAACCGGCATGCGATGCCCGGAGACGATCAGTCGATCGCCGACGCCATTCGCCGCCACGAGGAGCGGCTGGCCCGGGCTCCCGCGTCGCTCGCGTTCGCTCAGCTGGCGGATCTCTACCGCAAGGCCGGGCGGACGCGGGACGCGGTGGCGCTCTGCCGAGACGGGCTGGCGCGCTACCCGCACTACACCACGGCCCGGCTCATCCTTGCGAAGGCGCTCGCGGCCGCCGGAGACCTCGACGCGGCGGCGATCGAGCTCGCGGCAATCCTGACGGTGAGCCCGAAGGATGTCCAGTGCCTCCGCTTGGCGGCGGAAGTCCATCGGCGGCGCGGCCACATCGACGAAGCCGTCCAGCACCTGGAGACGGCGGTCGAGCTCGACCCGGGTGACCGCGAATCGCGCGCCCTGCTCGCGCTGTTGCGCTCGGGCACGCCGGCGGGCGACGTCAGCGGGCTTGCACGGATCCTGAGCGACGACACGTTCGCGACGGTCGCCTTCGGCTCACTCTGCCTTCAACAAGGATGCGTCGAGGAGGCGGCTCAAGTATTCACGCACATCTTGAGAAAGGATCCGGAGCATCGCGAGGCGCGCGAGCAGCTGGAGACCGCGCTCCGGGCCCGCCAGCGACGGAAAGGTTAGAAGCGATGCAGGTGTCGACCGCGGAGTTCAAGAAGGGGCTTCGAATCGTCTTCGACGGCAACCCGTACACGATCGTCGACTTCCAGCACGTGAAGCCCGGCAAGGGCGGGGCCTTCGTCCGCACGAAGCTCAAGCACATGAAGCTCGGCAAGGTCATCGACAACACCTTCCGCTCCGGCGAGAAGGTCGAGCTCGTCGACTTCGAAGAGAAGCATATGCAGTTCCTCTACCGCGACGACCGCTACAACTTCATGGACACGGAGACGTACGAGCAGCTCTCCCTCTCCGCCGACGAGGTCGGCGACGCGCGCGAATATCTGAAGGAGAACACCGAGGTCGACGTCCTTTACATCGCCGGTGCGCCGGCCGGGGTCGAGCTGCCCAACTTCGTCGACCTGGCGATCGCCCGCACCGACCCGGGCGTCCGCGGCGACACCGCCCAGGGCGGCACCAAGCCGGCGACGCTCGAGACCGGCGCCGTCGTCCAGGTGCCGCTGTTCCTGAGCGAGGGCGACGTCGTCAAGGTGGACACGCGGACCGGCGAATACCTCGGTCGCGTCGCGGTGGCGGGTTGATGGCGGTGGGACGCAGGCGCTCCGGGCCGGGCGACGGCGGCGCCGTGGAGCTCGCGCGTCGGCTCGGCGTCCTCCTGTCGGAGCTCGGGCTCTCGGAGATCGACGTGACGGTCGGCGGAGTCCGCGTGCGACTGCAGCGCGGCGGCGCTGCGGCGCTCCCGACGGCCGGGGCCCTGGCCCCGGCCGCGGCGCTGGTGCCCACCGAGCGTCCGGTACCGGCCGCGTCCGAGGCGTCCGGCTCCATGATCACGATCGAGGCGCCCATGGTCGGCACGTTCTACCGGGCCTCGTCCCCGACGGCGGAGCCGTACGTGCACGAAGGCGATCTCGTGAAGGAAGGCCAGATCCTCTGCATCATCGAAGCGATGAAGCTCATGAACGAGATCGAGTCGAAGGCGGCCGGTCGGGTAATGAAGATCTTCGTCGACAACGCCCACGGCGTCGAATACGGCCAGCCCCTCTTTCTGATCGACCCCGCCCGCTGAGCACCGGCGTGGCGCCCTCCCGCAACGTGCGACTGGTGACCCTCGCGCTGGCGCTGCTCGGCGTCGTGACGGCGCTGGCATTCGGCTGGCGTGAGGGCCGCCGTCAGGAGCCCGCCGACGGCGGCCGGACCGTCCTCTTCGTGTCCACCCGGGCCCGTGACGCGCACGCCGTAGCCGAGGAGGCCGTCCGTCTATACGCCGCCGGGCAGTTCGCACGGGCGTGCGAGCGTTTCAGCCACGCCGCCGCCGACGAGCCCACCAGCGGGCCGCGCCGCCAGGACGTCGTGCGCTGCTTCGAGGGCTGGGGCTGGCACGTGCTTCGAGAGGGGCGGCCGGACGAGGCGGCGCTGCTGTTCCGGCGGGGGTTGGCCGAGACGCCCGACGATCCGGCGCTGTTGAAGGGACTGGGGCTCGCGGCCGTCCACTCCGGGCGCCCGCAGGACGCGCTCGGGCCGCTCGAGCGAGCCGTGCGCGCCGAGTCCGACCCGGACGTGCGCCTCCTGCTCGCCCACCTGCACGACCACCGTAACGATCCGGCGAAGGCGATCGGCCACCTACGGGCGGTGCTCGAGCGCGAGCCGTCCCACGAGGCTGCTCGGAGGCTGCTCGCGAAGGTCGAGCGCGAGCGGCGGGCGGAGGCCGGCTTCCAGCGAGAAATCACGCCCCGCTTCGTCGTGAAGTACGCGGAGACCCGCGACCGTGAGGCTCGACGTGCGATCGTCGCCCACCTCGAGACGGCCGCGGAGCGAGTCGGGCGGCTGCTCGGCTACACGCCCCAGGAGCGAACGACGGTCGTCCTCTACGAGCACGACGAGTTCCGTGACGTGACGCGCGTCCACTCGTGGGCCAGTGGGCTGTTCGACGGCAAGATCCGGCTGCCCCTGGGCCCGAGCCTTCCGCCCGCCCGCGAGCTGGAGCGGCTCGTCGTCCACGAATACGCCCATGCCGCCATCCACGATCTGTCGCGTGGCCGGGCGCCGCGCTGGCTCCACGAGGGACTGGCCCAAGTCCTCGAGGGCACGGCCTCGGATCCGATGCTGCAGGTTCCCGGCGGCCTCACGCTGGCGGGCGTGGAGGCGCTCGCGGGTGAGTCGGACCCGTTGCGCGCGCGGGCCGGGTACGACATTGCGCTCTGGATCGTCCGCGACCTCCTCGACCGCGGCGGGATCGAGGCGCTGCGCGAGCTGCTGACCCGGCTCGGGGCCGGCGAGAGCGTCGCCGATGCGATTCCGCGTGTCTACGGCCTCCGGCTCGGCGAGCTCGAATCCCAGTGGCGGCGGGTCCTCGGCGGCTGATGCGACGGCGCGCGGGCTGAGCCGTGTTCCATAAGATCCTGATCGCCAATCGCGGTGAGATCGCGTTGCGGATCATCCGCACGTGCCGCGAGCTCGGTATCCGCTCGGTGCTCGCGCACTCGAAGGCCGATGCGCACTCGCTGCCCATGCGCATGGCTGACGAGACCATCTGCGTCGGGCCCGACGCCGCGCGCCTGAGCTATCTCAACATCCCGGCGATCATCTCCGCGGCCGCCGTCACCGACAGCGAGGCGATCCATCCCGGCTACGGGTTCCTGGCCGAGAACCCTGCCTTCGCCGAGGTGTGCCGGGCGTGCTCCATCACGTTCATCGGCCCGTCACCCGAGGCGATCCGCCTCATGGGCGACAAGGCGCAGGCGCGCCAGATCGCGATGCAGGCGGGCGTGCCGGTCGTGCCGGGCAGCGAGGTCGCGCTGAAGGATTCGGCGGACGCGCTCGCGGCCGCGGACCGGATCGGGTATCCGATCATGTTCAAGGCCGCCGCCGGCGGTGGCGGGCGCGGCATGCGGATCGTCCGGGAGCGGGCCGAAGTCGTCAAGGCGTTCGACACGTGCCAGTCCGAAGCCGGCGCCGCCTTCGATTCGTCGGAGGTCTACTGCGAGAAGTTCATCGAGAACGCTCGCCACGTCGAGGTGCAGGTGCTCGGCGACCGGAACGGCATCCGAATCCACCTCGGCGAGCGCGACTGCTCCGTCCAGCGGCGCCACCAGAAGCTCCTGGAGGAGTCGCCGGCGCCGCTGCTCGCCGCCGAGACGCGCGCCGGCTTGCGGCGAGCCGCACTCACGGTGGCGGCGGCCGTCAACTACGTCAGCGCGGGCACGGTCGAGTTCCTCGTCGACGGAGACGGACGCTTCTACTTCATCGAGATGAACACGCGCATCCAGGTCGAGCATCCGGTGACCGAGGCCATCACCGGCATCGACCTCGTGCGCGAGCAGATCCGGGTCGCCGACGGCGATGCCCTCGGCTACCGGCAGGACGCGGTGCGGCTCGACGGGCACGCGATGGAGTGCCGCATCAACGCGGAGGATCCCGAGACCTTTGCGCCGAGCGCGGGCCGCGTCACCGCCTGGGTGCCCCCGGGAGGCTTCGGCGTCCGGGTCGACAGTCACCTGATGGCGCCGTACGCGGTGCCACCGTTCTACGACTCGCTGCTGGCCAAGATCATCGTGCGCGGCGCCGACCGAGCGGAGGCGATCGACCGGATGCGACGGGCCCTCCGGGAGACCGTGCTGGAAGGCGTCAAGACCTCCATACCGTTCCATCTGAAAGTACTGGACGACCCGGCGTTTCTCGAGGGTCGCGTCGGCAGCGTCGAAGTGGTCCGGCGCCGCGGAGGCTCGTAGCGCGTTATAAATGGACCCCTCGCTGTACGTCGTCCTCGACCGCAGGGCCTCCGGCGGGCGCGACCTCGAGGAGATCCTCGACGCCACGATCGCCGGCGGCTGCCGCATGATCCAGCTCCGCGAGAAGGAGTGGCCGTCCGGGCGACTCCTCCCGCTCGCCGAGCGACTGCGCGACCGGTGCCGCCGGGCTGGTGTCACCTTCATCGTGAACGATCGCGTCGACCTGGCCGTGGCCGTCGGCGCCGACGGCGTCCACCTCGGCCAGGACGACCTGCCGCCCCGCGCTGCGCGGCCGCTGCTGCGCCCGGGCATGGTCCTTGGTCGCTCCACCCACAGCGTGGGCCAGGCGCGCGAGGCGCAGGCTGAGGGCGCGGACTACATCGCGGTCGGCTCGATGTTCCCGACCCGCACCAAGCCCGACTTCCAGCTCGTCGGGCCCGAGCTGATCCGCGCAATCCGGCCCGAGACCCGATCGCCCCTGGTCGGCATCGGGGGCGTGACCCGCGAGAACGTCGCCGAGGTCATCCGCGCCGGCGCCGACGGCGTCGCGGTGATCTCGGCGGTCTGCGGCGCGCCCGATCCGGCCGCCGCGACGCGCGAGTTCCTCGCCGCGATCGGCGCGGCACGTGACTTGACGGGGCGCAGGCCGCTATAATGCGGACGCGCCGAATCGCGCGCACCACGTGATCGAACTCCAAGGAGGGCACCGATGATCCGTCACAGGGTCTACCTCGTTCTCGCGCTCGTCGCCGTGCTGGCCGCGGCGCTGGTCCCCGTCGCATCGGACCTGGCCGCGCAAGGCAAGGGGACGATCAAGATCGCGACTCAGAGCCCGCTCAGCGGCGGTCAGGCGGCGCTCGGCGAGGGCATCAAGCTCGGCGCGCAGCTCGCCATCGAGAAGTCCAAGGGGGCGCTCGAGAAGCAGGGATTCAAAGTCGATCTGGTTCCCTTCGACGATCAGGCCAAGCCTGACGTCGGCGTCGCGAACGCGAAGAACATCATCGCCGACAAGGACATCCTGGCCGTGATCGGCCACCTCAACTCCGGCGTGGCGATCCCGTCCTCGGAGGTCTACAAGGAAGTCTCGCTTGTGATGATCTCACCGGCGAACACGAACCCCGTCGTGACCGACCGCGGCTATCCGAACGTCAACCGCGTCTGCGGGCGCGACGACGTCCAGGGCGTCGTCGGCTCGGAGTTCGCGCACGGCACGATGAAGTCGAAGTCGGTGTACATCATCCACGACAAGACGCCGTACGGTCAGGGCGTGGCCGAGTTCTTCAAGGCCGACGCCGAGAAGAAGGGCCTCAAGGTCCTGGGCTTCGAGGGCACGGAAGAGAAGTCGAACTTCGATCCGATCATCACCCCGATGAAGGCCAAGAATCCCGATGCCATCTACTTCGGCGGCATCTACGATCAGGCGGCGCCGTTCTTCAAGCAAGCGCGCGAAAAGGGCGTCAAGGGCAAGTTCCTCGGCCCCGACGGGATGGACTCATCGGACCTGACGAAGATCGCCGGCAAGGCCGTGGTCGGGATGTACTACACCTCGGCCGCGGGGCCCGCCTCGGCGCTGCCCAAGGCCAAGGCGTTCTCCGAAGAGTTCAAGAAGAAGTTCGGCAAGAACCCCGAGCCGTACGCGGCCGAGGCCTACGACGCCGCCACGATCGCGGTCAAGGCGATCGAAGCCGCTGCGAAGAGCGGCAAGGTGCCGAGCCGCGAGGACGTGGCCACCGCGGTCCGGAAGGCGAAGCTCGCCGGGATCACCGGGGACATCGAGTTCGACGCGAAGGGCGACCGGAAGAAGGCGCTCTACTTCGTGCTGCAGGTCGCCAGCGACGACCCCGCGAAGTGGGGCGACAACAAGATCGTCAAGCAGCTGACCATCGCCGCCCCCGCCGCCGCCGCCAAGAAGTAAGCGCGGGCGAGAGGGGCCCTCCCCGGGCCCCTCTCACCCCTTTTGCGCATGGACGTCGCGCTGCTCATCGGAATCTTTCCCCAGGTATTGCTCGACGGCATCACCCTCGGCTTCATGTACGCGCTGATCGCGCTCGGCTACACGATGGTGTACGGCGTCCTCGAGTTCATCAACTTCGCCCACTCCGAGATCTTCATCGTGGGCGCCTTCGTCGGCGTCGAGGTCATGCTCGGGCTCAAGAGCGCTGGCCTCCTCGATGGCCTGCCCTGGCCGGTCGTGCTCGTTCTGGTCCTGCTCGCCGGGATGGCCGGCAGCGGCTTCCTCGCCGTCACCGTCGAGCGGGTCGCCTACCGTCCCCTGCGCAACGCGCCCCGGCTGATCCCCCTCATCTCGGCCATCGGGATCTCCTTCTTCCTGCAGGACATGATCCGGCTCTTCGAGTCGCTCTGGCGGAACGCCTTCAACCTGGTCTATCCGACGCTCGACGCGCTGAATCTCAGATTCGAGCTGACCGAGACGCTCGACGTCTCAGTGAAGTCGCTCGTCGTCATCGGCGCCGCGCTCGGCATGCTGTGGCTGCTGCACATGATCGTCAACCGCACGAAGGTCGGCACCGCCATCCGCGCCGTCGCCGAGGACCAGGCGGCGGCGAGCCTCATGGGGATCGACGTCAACCGGATGATCTCGCTCACGTTCCTGATCGGCGGCGCGATGGGCGGCGCCGCCGGCGTCCTGTTCGGCGTGCAGTATGGGCTGATCAATCCCTACAGCGGCTTCATCCCCGGGCTCAAGGCGTTCACCGCTGCGGTGCTGGGCGGCATCGGCAACATCCCCGGCGCGATGGTGGGCGGGTTGGTGCTGGGGCTCCTGGAAGCGTTCGCCGCATCCTATCTCTCGCTGCTGACGGGCGGCGCGTTCGGCGCGGAGTACAAGGACATCCTGGCGTTCTCGATGCTGATCCTGATCCTGATCTTCCGCCCCAAGGGGCTGCTGGGCGAGGTCGTGAGGGAGCGCGCATGATCCAGGCGCTCGTGGCCGTCGCCCTGGTCGGCGTCTCGGCGCTCGCCGTCGCGGTCTATCCGCGTTCGGTGCTGGTGTTCCTGCTCTTCCAGGGCTCGATCTTGTTCGCGTATCGCGCACGAATCCCCGAGTGGCTCCGCTGGAGCCTGCTGGCGGCGGCGCTCCTCGTGCTGATGCCGGTGATCGGCTACTTCAACGGCTACTACCTCGAGGTCGCGACCCAGGTCGGGATCTTCGTCGCGCTGGCGCTAGGGCTGAACATCGTCGTCGGCCTGGCCGGGCTGCTGGACCTCGGCTACGTGGCCTTCTTCGCCGTCGGCGCGTACACCTGGGCGATTTTCGGCTCCCCCCACGCCAACGTCGTCTTCGGCGGCGAGAGCTTCCCGCTGGCCGGCGGGTGGTTCTACCTGTTCCTGCTGGTCGGTCTCGGCGTGGCGGCCCTCACCGGGGTGCTGCTGGGCCTGCCGGTGCTCCGGCTGCACGGCGACTACCTCGCGGTGGTCACGCTGGGCTTCGGCGAAGTCATCCGCGTGCTGGCCAACAATCTCGACAAGCCGATCAACCTCACCAACGGGCCGAAGGGCATCACGCCGATCTCGCGTCCCCCGGCGCCGCTGGGACTGCCGTACGGCGAGTACTTCTACTTCCTCGCCCTGCTCATCGTGGTCGTGGTCGTCCTGGTCAACCGACGACTCGAGGACTCGCACATCGGCCGCGCGTGGGAGGCGATCCGCGAGGACGAGCTGGCGGCGCGGGCGATGGGCGTGCCGCTGGTGCGGATGAAGCTCATGGCCTTCGCCTGCGGCGCCTCCTTCGCAGGGATCATGGGCGTGCTGTTCTCGGCCAAGCAGGTCTTCATCAACCCGGAGTCGTTCACGTTCCTCGAGTCCATCGGCGTCCTCGCGATGGTCATCCTCGGCGGCATGGGCTCGATTCCCGGGGCGATCCTCGGCGCCACCGTGGTGACGGTGTTGAACCTCCAGGTCTTGAAGGGCTTCTCGCTCTGGCTCAACGAGCTGAAGAACGCCGGCGTCACCGTGCTCGGCTTCAGCCTGGCCGATCTGCCCACCCAGTTCGAGCCGGCAAAGTACGAGCGGATGGTCTTCGGCATCATCCTCGTGCTGATGATGATCTATCGCCCCCAGGGGATCTTCCCCGCTCGCCGACGCCAGCGCGAGATGCAATGAAGCCGGCAAGCATCTCTCTCAGGCCCCCCCCGGTGGCACCGACCTCCCAGCACTCGATACAAACAAAGCCGGCAAGCATCTCTCTCAGGCCACCCCCGGTGGCACCGACCTCCCAGCACTCGGTACAAACAAAGCCGGCACGCATCTCTCTCAGGCCACCCCCGGTGGCACCGACCTCCCGGCACTCGATACAAACAAAGCCGGCAAGCATCTCGCGAAACGGGATGTCCGCAGGATCGGAGCCGGCACGCATCTTTCTCAGGCCACCCTCGGTGGCAGCGGCCTCCTAGCACTCGATACAATGGCTCTCTTCGAGGCCCAGCGCGTCACCAAGCGGTTCGGCGGCCTCACCGCGCTCCATGCGGTCGACTTCGCGGTCGACCGGGGCATCTCGTCGATCATCGGGCCGAACGGCGCCGGCAAGACGACGCTCTTCAACATCTTCACCGGCCTCTACGCCGCCGACGAGGGCGCCGTCACCTTTCGCGGCCGCTCGATCCTCGGCCTGCGCCCGGATCAGATCACGACGCTCGGCATCTGCCGGACGTTCCAGAACATCCGGCTCTTCGCGAACATGACCGCGATCGAGAACGTCCTGGTCGGCATGAACTCGCGAATCGCGCTCGGCTTGTGGGACGTGCTCTCGCACAGCCCGAGCTTCCGGCGGACGGAGACGGAGCTGGCGGCCCGCGCACTCCGCCTTCTCGCGCGCGTCGGCCTGCAGGCCAGCGCCAATGACGTGGCGCGCAACCTCCCGTACGGCGATCGCCGCCGGCTCGAGCTGGCCCGCGCGCTCGCGTCGGAGCCCGCGCTGTTGCTCCTGGACGAGCCGACCGCCGGCATGACGCAGGGCGAAGCAGGCGCGCTCATGCGCCTCCTGCGGGGGCTCGTCGCCGATCTGGGGCTCGCGATCATCCTGATCGAGCACAACATGCGTGTGGTCATGGAGGTGTCCGACTGGGTGACCGTGCTCGACCACGGCGAGCGGATCGCCGAGGGCTCGCCGCGCGAGGTCCAGGAGAACCCGCGCGTCATCGAGGCTTACCTGGGCACCCGCACTCCGGGACGGCGCCGTGCTTAGGGTCCAATCGATCGACGTCGCCTACGGCGAGATCCGGGCGCTCAAGGGCGTGGGGCTCGAGGTGGGCCGCGGCGAGATCGTCACGCTCCTCGGCAACAACGGCGCCGGCAAGACGACCACGCTCAAGACCATCTCGGGCCTGCTCCACCCGACGCAGGGATCGATCACACTGGAGGACGAGTCGCTCGTGGGCGTGCCGCCCCACGCGATCGTCGCGCGCGGCGTCGCGCACGTGCCGGAGGGACGCCGGATCTTCAACCGCCTCACGGTTCGCGAGAACCTCGTGATGGGCGCCTACCTTCGGAGCGATGGGGGAATCACCGGCGACCTCGACCGCGTCTTCGCGCTGTTCCCGCGCCTCGCCGAGCGCATCGCGCAGGTGGCGGGTACCCTCTCGGGCGGCGAGCAGCAGATGCTCGCGATCGGCCGCGCGCTGATGGCGAGCCCACGGCTCCTGCTCCTGGACGAGCCGAGCATGGGGCTGGCGCCGGTCCTCGTGGAGCAGATCTTCGACACGATCACCGACATCAACCGTCAGGGCATGACCATCCTGCTCGTCGAGCAGAACGCCGCCATGGCGCTCTCCATCGCCCACCGAGGGTACGTGCTCGAGACAGGCTCGATCGTGCTCGCGGGAACCGCGGCCGAGCTGGCGGACAACTCGGATGTCCGGCGAGCGTATCTGGGCGAATAGCGCGGTTGCGGGGCTCCTGCTCCTCGCCGCGCTCCTGATCTTCGCCAACCTCGACGACCGCTATCTCTGGGACGACGAGGCCGAGACCGCGCTGCTGGCCAGGAACGTCCTCCGCTTCGGCATCCCTGTCGCCTGGGACGGTGCCAGCCTCGTCTCACAGGAGTGCGGCGTGGACTACGACCGCAACTATCTGTGGCGGCAGACGCCGTGGCTGCCGATCTATCTCGCCGCCGGCTCCTTCGCGCTCTTCGACGCCTCGACCTTTACCGCCCGACTGCCGTTCGCGCTGCTGGGCCTCCTGGCGGTGCCCTCGATGTATCTGCTGGCGCGACGCGTCCTCGACGACCGGCTGACCGCGCTGATTGCCGGGGGCTCGCTGCTGCTGTCGGTGCCGTTCTTGCTGTACGTGCGCCAGTGCCGCTATTACGCGCTGGCGATCCTCGCCGCGATCTGGGTTCTCTACTGCTTCTTCCTTTTGCCGGCGCGACGGCGCCTCGCCGCCGCCGGCCTGGCGCTGGCCCTCACCGTGCTCCTGCACGCGAGCCACCTCCTGTTCTTTGGCGCCGTGGCCGGGCTGGCGCTCGGCTCCATCGTCCTCGCGCTCGACGGGGCGGTCCTGGCGTGGCTCACCGCGGCCGTCGTCGCCGCGGTGAGCGTGAACCTTCCGTGGCTCTTCGCGGCGGGCCTCGGCGAAACGACCGGCCGGCTCCTGGCGCTCGGGTCCCTGAGGTCATTCGCGGCGAACCTGGCCGGCTACGCGGCGCGCGCTGAGCTCTACGCATTCCCGGCGCTGCTCCTGGCCGCGGCGCTCGTCGCCGTCGCGATCGCGACGCGCTCCCGGCCGGACTGGCACTCGCCGGGCGCCCGGGTGTGCATTGCGCTCTGCGCGTTCGCCCTCGGCCACGCGCTCGTCGTCGCGACGGTGCCGTTCGTCTTCTTCCGATACCTGATCACGCTGCTGCCGGTATTCGCGCTCCTTCAGGCTTGGATCGTTCGGACGCTGGCCACGCGAAGCCGCGTGCTCGCCGCCGCGGTGCTGGCGCTGGCCCTGCTGCCCGATCGCGCCGACCTCGTCCGCGGCCGGTTCTCCGTCACGCTCGCCAAATACGCCGACGAGATCACGCACCACGTCCCCGGACCGATCGAGGCGATCGTCCGCTATCTCGCGACGGCCGCGCGCCAGGGAGACCGGCTCTTCATCTCCTACGGCGACCTGCCGCTGCGCTTTTATACCGGCCTCGAGGTCCGCGGTGGGCAGGGGTGCCAGAGCCTCGCCGGCTGGCCGCCGCCCGACTTCGTGATCGTGCGCTACTTCTTCAGATTCAGGCCGGTGGCGCCGGGAGTCAGGGAAGACACCGAGCGTACGCTTCACTACCTGAAGTCCGAGATTCCCCAGCACCTCTACCGCCGCGTGGACCTGCCCGTGGCCGACACGGTCTGGGAGAACATCCCCGAGCCCGACCGGCACGTTTTCCGCGACGGGGGGGATCGGCCGAAGATCACGGTGTACGAGAAGGTACGCCCGTGAGGGCGCGGAGGTGGGCCTGGCTCGCGGTCGCCGTCGTGGTGGTCGCCGCGGCGGCGGTTCGGCTCAGGCTGCTCGACGTCCCGCTCGATCGCGACGAGGGCGAGTACGCGTACTTCGGCCAGCTCCTGCTGGAAGGCGTACCGCCCTACGCCGGCGCCTACAACCTCAAGATGCCCGGCATCTACGGCGCCTACGCCCTCGTCCTCGCCGCCTTCGGCCAGACGCCCGCCGGGATTCGCGCCGGCCTCATCCTCGTGACCTCCGCCACGACAGCGTGCATGTACCTCCTCGGCGCGCGGCTCGGCGGAACCGCGATCGGCGTGCTCGCCGCCGTCGTCTTCGCAACACAGTCGCTGAACCCGAAGCTCCTCGGCCTCGCCGCCTACGCCGAGCACTTCGCGCTGCTGCCGGTCGCGGCTGGCGCGCTCGCGCTGCTGAAGGCGTCTACCGCGCGACGGCGTTTCGGCCTCGTGGCCTCCGGGCTCCTCTTCGGCCTGGCGCTGCTCGTCCGGCAAAACACCGCGTTCTTCGTCGCCGGCGGCGCGCTCTATCTGCTCGCTGCCGCAGCGGACGACTCGGCGCGCTCGTGGACGCGGCGCCTGACCGATGCCGCCATATTCCTGGCCTGGGCCGCCGTGCCCGTCGCGCTCGCGGCGCTGGGGCTCCTGGCGGCAGGGACATTCGGAACCTTCTGGTTCTGGGTGTTCGTCTACGCACCCCACTATCACGCGGATCTCGCCACGGGCTGGACCAACCTCGTGCGAACGCTCACGGCCGTCGCGCCCTCCTCGTCGGTGGCGCTTGCCCTCGCCGCCGTCGGCCTCGGCGCAGTCGCGCGCGACCCTCTTCGCGAGCGGCGAACCATCGTGCTCCTCCTGGTCGCAGCGTCGGCCGTGGGAACGATGGTCGGGCTACAGTTCCGGCCGCACTACTTTCTGCTGATGCTCCCGGCGCTAGCACTGCTCGCCGGGCTCGGCCTGGGTGCGCTGGGCGACCTGCTGGCCGCGCGCCGCTCACCCGCCCTCTGCTGGGGCGTGCCGGCGGTCCTGGCCGTCGCCGCCCTGGGCCAGCCGCTCTACGCGTCACGCCCCGTGCTCTTCGAGCTCGGGCCGACCCAGGTCGCGCGGGCCATCTACGGGCGCAACCCGTTCCCGGAATCGCTGGAGATCGCCCGCTACATCCGGGAGCACAGCGCGGCGGGCGACCGCGTCGCCGTCGTCGGGTCCGAGCCGCAGATCTACTTCTACGCCGGGCGGCGCTCGGCCACCGGATACATCTATACTTACCCGCTCATGGAGCTCCAGCCCTATGCGTCGGCGATGCAGCGGCAGATGATCCGGGAGATCGAGAGCGCGGCGCCCCGGTTCCTGGTCTTTGTCAGCGCGACCCGCTCGTGGGTCGTCCGGCCGGGCTCCGATCAGACCATCTTCGGGTGGTTCGAGCGGTACCAGCGCAGCTTTCGGCGGGTGGGCGTGGCGGACGTTCTGTCGCAGCAGGAGACCGTGTACCGGTGGAACGACGCGGCGCTCGCGTATTCGCCGCGCTCCGACGTCTGGCTCATGGTCTTCGAGCGAGGGAGACAACCATGATCGGTCAGGGCCTCACCTTCGAGCAGCACGAGATCGGCGCCACCTTCCGCACGCTCGGCCGGACGGTGTCGGAGACCGACATCGTGACCTTCGTGAACCTGTGCGGGTTCACCGAGCCCCTCTTCATGGACATGGAGTACGTCGCGCGCGAGTCGCTCTTCAAGCGGCGCGCGGCGCCCGGCGCCTTGACGTTCGCGCTCTCCGAGGGGCTCATCATGCAGACCGGGCTCATCCACGGGACCGGCATGGCGTACCTTGGCGGCGAGCTGCGCGTGACGGCGCCGGTGCTCGAGGGCGACACGCTCTCGGTCGAGATCCAGGTTGCCGACAAGCGCGAGACGAAGAAGGCCGACCGCGGCATCGTCACCTATCGGCACCGCGTCCTCAACCAGCGGGGCGAACAGGTGCTCGAGGCGCGCGTGCAGCGGATGATCCGCCGCGCCGGGTGCTGAGCCGCGCGCGCGGCCCCGTGCCGGCCCGGTGACCGCGCTCGCGTACAATTGGGCACGGAGCGACTTTCCAGACGGAGGTTCACACGTGGAGGCCAGGATCGTCCAGATCAGCGTGTCGCGCGGTGGAGTCCCGAAGACGGCGGTGCCGGCGGCGCGGGTCACGGCCGACGGGCTCGAAGGCGACGCGCATCGTGACCTGCAGCACCACGGAGGCCCGGAGCGTGCCGTCTGCATCTACTCGATGGAGGCGATCAAGCGCCTGCAGGCCGAGGGTCACTCGGTCGCGCCCGGCAGCATCGGCGAGAACGTCACCGTCGAAGGCCTCGATTGGTCCGCCGTCGTCCCGGACCGCCACGTGCTCCTCGGCCGGACGGTCCTCGTCCAGGTGACGCGCTACACGAGCCCCTGCGTCAACATCATGGGCAGTTTCAAGGACGGCGAGTTCGCCCGCGTGTCCCAGAAGCGCTACCCCGGCTGGAGCCGCGTGTACGCACGCGTGCTGGTGGAAGGCACGATCCGCCAGGGCGATCCGGTGCGATTGCTCGACCCGATCGAGGCCGCCGAGGTCAGCGCCGCCGCGTCCAGGTGAGCCGCCGCGTCGAGGTTGTCATCATCGGGGGCGGCGTCACGGGCGCCTCCATCGCCTTTCACCTGGCCGCCGCCGGTGTCCGCGACGTCCTCCTGCTCGAGCGCAGGACCCTGGCGTCGGGCGGCACGGGCCGGTCAGTCGGGATCGTTCGCCAGCTCTATCCGACGTCGGAGACCAGCCAGATGGTCGTCCGGTCGCTGGCCGTCTTCCAGCGCTTCCGCGAGGCGGTCGGCGGCGAGTCGGGCTACGTCGCCTGCGGCGCGCTGATCGGCGTCTCGACCACGATGCGCGCCAAGCTCGAGGCGACGGTCAAGCTCCAGCGGTCCGTCGGCGTCCGTGCCGAGGTGCTGGAGCCAGCCGATCTCGCTCGGGTCGAGCCGCGCATCGATCCTGAGAATCTCGGCGCGGTCCTCTACGAACCCGAATCCGGCTACGGCGACCCCACCGCCGTCACGAACGGGTACGCCGACGCGGCGCGCCGCGGTGGCGTCCGTATCGAGCAAGGCGTCGAGGTCGTGGCGATTCGGCGAGCCGGCGATCGCGTCACCGGCGTCGAGACCGGAACGGGTGAGCGCATCGATGCTCCGATCGTCGTCAACGCGGCGGGCCTCTGGTCGCCGCCGGTCGCGCGCCTGGCCGGGGTCGAGCTTCCGATCATCGTGGGCCGCCATCCGGTCTTCGTGATCGAGCGTGACGCTTCGTTCGGGCGCCCGCACCTCGTGTATCTCGATCTGGCGGGCGGGAGCTACGCGCGTCCCGAGACGGGCGGGCTCACGCTCACGGGGTCGCTCACCGACGACGAGACGCAGCATCCGATGGAGCCGGAGCTGCTGGGCGCCGACGTGAGCCTGGACGAGGCGACCGAGGTTCTGGAGCGCACCGGCCGCGCGATCCCCCGTCTGGCCGAGGCGCGCTATCGGCGCGGCTGGGCCGGGGCCTTCGACATCACACCGGACTGGATGCCGATTCTGGGTGAGTCGCCCGTGCGCGGCTTCTGGATCGCGGCCGGCATGAGCGGCCACGGCTTCAAGCTCTCGCCCGCGGTCGGCGAGATGATGGCGGCGCTGATCGTCGGAGCGACACCGCTGATCAATCCCGCGCCGTTCGCGTTCGGGCGATTCGCCGCGAAGGCGCCGAGCGGGACATTCGTGGCCTCCTACCTGGGCTGAGCGGCCCTCGGTCAGAGACGAGCGGCCGGCAGCTCGACCGTGAAGGTCGTGCCGGCGCCCTCGACGCTTTCGACGCGGATCCGTCCGCCGACGGACTCCACAATCGTCTTGGTGATGGCGAGCCCGAGACCGGTGCCGGCGATCCCCTGGGTCGCGGTGCTGTTGACCCGGTAGAACTTGTCGAAGACGTGAGGCAGATCGCGGGCGGGAATGCCGAGCCCAGTGTCCGCGACGCGGATCGTCACGGTCTCGGCGCCGTCGCCCCCGGCCGAGAACGCCACCGACACGGTCACGCGCCCGCCGTTCGGTGTGTATTTGATGCCGTTGTCGATGAGGTTGACGAGCGCCTGGCGGATGCGGATCGGCGCGGCCATGACGATCGCGGCCTCGGGCAGGTCGGCGTCGAGCGCGATCGACTTGCGATCGGCGTTGGGCCTCACGATGCGCAGCGCGTCGCTGGCCGCGGGCACCAGATCCATCGGCTCGCGGGCGGCGTCGAGCCCGGCTTCGATCTTGCCGATGTCGAGAAGGTCCGTGACGAGGTCCGCCATGTGCTGCGCCGTGTCGCGGATGTCCTGGCAGCGTGACACGAGGTTCGGGTCCCCCGGTCCCGCGATCCGCATCAAGTCAGCCAGACCCGCGATGACCGTGATCGGGCTCTTGAGGTCGTGGGAGACGGTGGCGACGAAATCGTTCTTCATCTGCTCGAGGTTCTTCAGCAGCGTGATGTCGCGCAGGACCACCGCCAGGCCGACGGGCTCGCCGAAAGGGGTCACGGCCTGCACCAGGCTCGCCTGGGCGGTGCGTCCGTCGGGCAACGGCAGCTCGGAGATCCCCGGGTTTCCCTTCACGAACAGCTCACGCAGCGGGGCGTGGTCGACGACCTCGAGCAGCGGCCTCCCCTCGATGGCGTCGGGTGCCAGGCCCAGCATCTGGCGCACGGCTCCGTTCGCCAGCAGCACGAGGCCGCCCTGGTTCATCGCGATCACTGCGTCCGACGTGCTGCCGAGCACTCCGAGCATCGTCATGCGCTCGTCGGCGAGGGTCTGGTACGCCTGCGACGTTTCCAGCGCGGCGGAGAGCCCCGCCGCCAGCAGCGTGGCGACGTGCTCGTCGTCGTCCCCGTACGCGATCGGCGGCCGGCCGGCAAACAGCAAGGCGCCCAGCAGGTCGAGCCCTCGACGGATGGGCACCGCGAGCGCCGCCCGCAGGCCCGCCCCGATCAGCACGCCCTCGAGGTCGTGGACGCCGTCACGGACGAGCGTGAGGTCTTCGACCCGCTGCGCGTGCCCCGTGGTGATCGCCCGCCCGGGAAGCCCCTCATGGAGCGAGAACACCCGCGGGCTCACGGCGCCGGCGTCCAGACCGGCGAGCGAGTGGACGAGATAGCCGCTCTTCTCCAGATCCGAGAGGCACACCGCGAGGTAGTCGTGGGGCAGCACGCCGCCCGCGTGGTCGGCGAGCGTGTGGAAGAAATGGGTCGGGATCGGCGAGCGGAACAGCTCGATGAGGACCTCGCTGAGCCGCCCGAGCCGCTCGGCCTCCGTCATGCGGGGACCGTCTCGGTGCACCGGGTCCTGGCCAGGTCGGCCAGCTCGGCGCCGCTGGGCACCGGATCGATCGGGCCGACCACCGAGACGCTCCGGATCACGCCCTGCTTGTCGACCAGGAACATGCCCTGCTCGTGAGCGGTCATCGCGTGGTGGTGAAGGCGGCGCACGAAGTTCCGGTTCATGACGTCGAAGAATGCGCCCCGCGTCTGGTTGACGCTGTCGCCGTGCGTGAACGCGTGAGCGAAGCTCACTACCGCGGACCGGGTCGCCTCGAGCACGCCCCGGTCGCCGAGGCCGTAGACCGCGTAGAGGCGCTTGTCGGGATCACACACGAACGGGTACGGCAGCGGCGACCCACCGAAGTATCGCCGGGCGCTCTCCAGGAGGTTCGGCGCCACCTGGATGACCTCGGTTTCTGCGCTCCGGAGCGCCTCGTAGTTGGTCCGGATCCCGTCGGTGTAGACGCGGCAGAAGGGGCACGTGAAGCCCCGTGAGAACCAAACGATCACGTTGCGGCGCTGGCGGTAAGACGCCAGATCCACCATCGGGCCCCTCACGGAGGGCAGCGAGAACAGCGGTGCCCTCTCGCCGATCGACGGGCGCTCGGATGCCTGCGGCACGGTCGCGTGCATTCGCTCTCGCCTCGGTTCCTTTGGACTTCGGGAGCCTGAGAACCGCAAGAGGTATACCAGGGCTCAAACGACTGATATTCCTATAGTTTTAAGCTCGGGTCGTCGCACCTGAGCGGCCAATTTCCGGCCTGGGCGGCCAGAAATCATCCGGCGAGTGGATCCTCGTGGAAATTCGCGCATCAGCGACAGTCCGGCAGAAAGCTGACCATAGGCGTCATACTTGTCGTTCCGACTTGTCGTTCCGAGACCTGCCGGGCTCTCACCGTCCACATGGTCTCAAGGAGACTCTTCTTCAAGATCACCTACTTACAGGTCAGTCTCCAAACGGAGAGCAAGACGGGAGGGCTGTCCGCCGTGGCTCATCGCTTGCATTCTTAGGACGCCCCGGAGGAGTGTGATAGCTTGGCCCTCGGGACGCCCCTGATGTCGCCGACACTCGAGAATGCGTCCGGTCTCGACGCGGCCCGCCCCCCCAAACCCCTTCTTCCTGGGCCGGTCTCGATCGTGATGCTCGTCTACAACGAGGCCGAGGTTATCGAGCATGTCGTGCGCGGCTTCCACGACGAGATCGTCCGCCGCCTACCGGGCTCCGAGCTCATCGTCGCGGAGGACGGAAGCCGCGACGGGACGACCGAGATCCTCGAGCGGCTGCGCGGCGAGCTGGGCATCCGGCTGATCCACCGCGACGAGCGCAGGGGCTACACGCGGGCGCTGAAAGACGCGCTCGCGCTGGCCCGGCATGACCTGGTGTTCTTCAGCGACAGCGACGGCCAGCACGATCCCCGCGACTTCTGGCGGCTCGCGAAGCAGATCCCGTACTGCGACATGGTCATCGGGTTCAAGCAGCCGCGCCACGACCCGGCGTATCGCCTGGTCATGTCGCGGGTGTTCAACCGGCTCATCGGCGCGCTGTTCAAGTTCCGGTTCCACGACGTGAACTGCGGCTTTCGCCTGATGCGGCGTCGGCTCGTCGAGGACCTCCTCCAGGACGAGTGGCAGATGAAGGCGTGCACCTTCACCGAGTTCACGATCCGCGCGTTCTACCGGGGCTACGCGATCCGGGAGGCGCCGGTCCGCCACCTGCCGCGGCCGTTCGGGGAGTCGCGCGGCCTCCCGCTCCGGGGGATACCGGGATCGATCGCCCACATCCTGCGGCAGCTCGCCGACCTCCGGCGCCGGATCACAGCCGGAACGCTCTAGAGGAGTCACACGATGCCGATCTTTCTCGACACGGGCAACCTCCACGAGATCGAGCGCTTCTACCGGATGGGGGTCATCCGAGGCGTCACGACCAACCCGACGATCCTGTTCAAGGAAGGCGTGATCGGCGGCATGCGCGGCATCGAGGAGCGCTCGCGTCTCATCGCGAAGCTCATCGCGCCGCACCCGCTCTCGGTCGAGGTCACCGCCGCCGAGCGCGAGGCGGTGCTCCGGCAGGCCCGCGAGTTCTCGAGCTGGGGTGACAACATCGTCGTGAAGGTCACGGTCCACGGACCCGACGGCGAGCTCGAGAACATGGAGATCATCCACGAGCTGGAGACCCGCCATGACATCCGGGTCAACGTCACCGCGATGATGAGCGCCCAGCAGTGTTTCCTCGCCGCGATGGCCGGCGCGACCTACGTGTCGCTCTTCGGCGGGCGCGTCAACAACATGGGCTACAACGTCTGCAGCGAGGTCGCGAAGCTCCGCAAGCTGCTGGACCAGTTCGATCTGCGGGCGCGCATCATCGTCGGCTCGACCCGCGAGGTCCTCAACATCGTCGAGTGGCTCGAGGCGGGCGCGCACATCGTGACCGCCGTCCCGAACCTGCTCGAGGGCATGCTGGTCCACCCGTACACCAAAGAGACCGTCAAGATGTTCCTACAGGACGGCGCCAAGCTCGAGGCCAAGCTCAAGGCATGAACGTCGGCATCCTGGGCGGCGGCCTGGCTGGGCTCAGCGTGGCCGCCCACCTCGATCACGAGTACGAGGTGCTGGAGCGCGACGCGCGCTGCGGCGGCCACTGCTTCACCGTCGAGGAGGACGGCTTCACCTGGGACGGGGGCGGCCCGCACATCATCTTCTCGAAGAACCAGCCGATGGTCGACTATATGGTCTCGCTGCTGGCCCCCAACGTGCGGCGCGCGCGGCGCAACAACAAGATCTTCTTCAAGGGCCGCTTCGTGAAGTACCCGTTCGAGAACGGGCTCTACGACCTCGATCCTCAAGACAGGTTCGAGTGCCTGTATCATTACCTCAACAACGACGCCCCGAAGCCCACCAACTTCAAGGAGTGGCTTTACTACACCTTCGGCAAGGGGCTCACCGAGAAGTACCTCCTGCCCTACAACGAGAAGATCTGGAACGTGCGCGCCGAGGAGCTCGGGCTCGACTGGGTCGAGGGCCGGGTACCCAAGCCGCCAATCGAAGACGTGATCAAGGCCGCGGTGGGCGTCGAGACCGAGGGCTACACCCACCAGCTCTGGTTCCACTATCCGGAGCGCGGCGGCATCGAGAGCGTGCCGAAGTCGCTCGAGCAGCGCGTCCGCAAGATCACCACCGGCTTCGAGGCCCGGCACATCGGCCGCCGCGGGCCCAAGTGGGTGGTGAGCGACGGACGTGAGGAGCGCGAGTTCGATCGGCTCGTCGCGACCCTCCCCGTCCTGGACCTGGCGACCCGGCTCGAGGGCGTGCCGACGGCGGTGGTGGCCGCCGTCCGCGCGCTCCGCTACAACTCGCTGATCGTCGTTGCGGTCGGCCTGGCTCACGACCGGCTCCCCGACTACACCGCGGTGTACATCCCGGACCCGGAGATTCTCACCCACCGGATCTCCTATCCCGGCGCGTTCAGCCCGCACAACGTGCCGCGCGGCCGCTCGATGATCAACGCCGAGATCACCGCCAACGCCGGCGACGGCGTCTGGGAGCTCTCGGACGACGCAGTGGTGAACCGCGTGATCGACGACCTCGAGAAGCTCGGGATGCTCCATCGCCGCGACGTCTGCTACGCGCGCGCCGTCCGCGACAAGTACGGCTACGTCGTCCAGGACGCGAGCTATCGCAAACACCTGGCGATCGCCAAGGCGTACTTCGAATCCACCGGGATCGCGCTCTGCGGCCGCGTGGCCGAGCACGAGTACATCAACATGGACGTCTGCATCGAGCGCGGGATGGCGGTGGCCCGCCGCCTCAACGCCGAGGCCTGAGCGTGGGCGAGAAATCCCAGACGCGGATGGACGCGACGTACGGGGAGCGCTACGCGACCGCGTGGAGCTTCCGCGACAACTGGTTCGGCGACATCTCCAGGCGCTACATCCTGCCCAACTACTACCGATGGACCGACGCGTTCCTGCGCGACCTGCCGCCGTCGAGCGTGGTCGAGTTGGGCGCCGGCGACGGCGAGATGACCGACCTCATCCGCGAGCGCCGGCCGGCCTGGTGCGCCGCCCTCACGCCCAGCGACGTCGTCGAGGCGGGCGCCGAGCGGCTGCGCGGCAAGGGCTACGCGACGGCCCGCCGGGCCGACGCGTGCGCCACCCCGTTCGCCGACGGCGAGTTCGACGTCGCGATCACCTACGACGTCATGCACCACGTCGCCGACCCCGCCGCGATGGCTCGCGAGATGGTGCGCATCGCCCGCCGCCGCGTGTTCCTCATCGAGGCCAACGGCGCGTCGCTGATGCGGCGGCTCCTCGAGCTGAGCGACACCTACCGCAAGGCGGGGGAGAATAGCTATCGGCCGGGCGAATACCGGCGGTTCTTCACGCTCCCGGGCGTGGCCCGGATCGACATCGATCCCCTGCAGTTCGTCCCGCCGAAGTTCCTCAGCCCGTGGATGCCGCTGACGATCGCGTTCAGCGAAACGCTGCAGCACGTGCCGCTGTTGCGCTGGCAGTGCTCGGGGGTCCGGATCCGGGTGACGCTCGACAAGGACGCGAGGGCCCGCCGGTGAAGGTCTTCATCGCCGGAGGTGCCGGGTTCATCGGCAGCCACTTCGTCGACCACTTCCTGTCGGCGACCGACGCGAGCGTGACCGTCTTCGACAACTTCACGTCGGGACAGTCGTGGCATCTTCGGGACCACGCGGGCGACACGCGGCTGACCGTGATCGAAGGCGACCTCCAGAAGGTCGACGCGGTGGCGGCCGCCGTGCGCGGCCACGATATCGTGTACCACTTCGCCTCGAACCCGGACATCGCGAAGGCGATGACGGAGCCCGACATCGACTTCTGGCAGGGGACCTACCTGACCCAGAACCTTCTCGAGGCGATGCGGCGCGGGTCTGTGCCACGGCTCGTCTACGCGTCCGGCAGCGGCGTCTACGGCGACACCGGGCTCAAGCCGGTAACCGAGGACTGGGCGCCGATGCTGCCGATCTCGACGTACGGCGCCAGCAAGCTCGCCTGCGAGGCGCTGATCGGCGCGTATTGTCACATGTTCGGTCTCCGCGCGTCGGCCTTCCGCTTCGCCAACGTCGTCGGGGGACGGCAGACCCACGGAGTCGCCTACGACTTCATCCGGAAGCTCCGGCGTGATCCCCGCCGCCTGGAGATCCTCGGCGACGGCACGCAGAGCAAGTCATACGTGCACGTCTCCGACATCGTGGGCGCGATCCAGCACGTGCTGAGGGCCGGTGCCGCCGCGCCCCTCGGGTACTACAACGTCGCGACCGAGGATTACCTCGACGTGAAGTCGATCGCCGACATGGTCGTCGACGAGATGGGGCTCGCGGGGGTGGCGCTCCACTTCGCGGGCGGCGATCGAGGCTGGAAGGGCGACGTGCCCGTGCTGCGGTTCGACCTGGCGAAGATCCACGCGCTCGGCTGGCGCGCGGCCCTGACCTCCCAGGAGGCGATGCGCCGCTCGATCCGCGAGATGCTGGGAGACCGGCCATAAAGATGCAGGCGGCGATCGTGGCGGGCGGGCTCGGCACGCGTTTGGGGTCGCTGACGGCGCGCGTGCCGAAGTCGATGGTCGAGGTGCAGGGCCGGCCGTTCCTGGGCTGGCAGCTCGACCTGCTCCGCGATCACGGCGTCACCGACGTGCTGCTCTGCGTGGGCCACCTGGCCGACGTCATCCGCGGCTACGCCGGCGACGGCAGCGCGTTCGGCGTTCGCGTCCACTACAGCGACGAGGCCGATCGGCGCCTCGGCACCGCCGGCGCGCTCCGTTGGGCCGAGTCGCGGGTCGCCGACGCGTTCTTCGTCCTCTTCGGCGACTCGTACCTGCTGCTCGACTACCGCGCGGTCATGGAGCATTTCCTGGCGCGCGACCGCCAGGCGCTCATGGTCGTCCACCGGAACGAGGGCCGCTGGGGCCCCAGCGACGTGCGCACCGAGGGCGGCTTCGTGACCGCGTACGCGTCGCGGTCGCAGCCCGGGATGGTCCACATCAACATGGGCCTGTCGGTGCTCCGCCGCGAGACCCTCGGCACGCTCGCGCTGGGACGACCGGCGTGTCTTCAAGATCTGTTCGCGCCGCTGATCGCCCAACGCCAGCTCCTAGCCTACGAGACGGACCAGCGCTTCTACGAGATCGGCTCGCCGGCCGGGCTCGCGGAGTTCGGCCGGCTGGTCGCCGAGGGAGGCGCCCCGCGATGATCGTCACCCGCACGCCCCTGCGCATCCCGCTCGGCGGGGGCGGCACCGACCTGCCGTCGTACTCGTCGAAGTTCGGCGGGTTCCTGGTCAGCGCCGCCATCGACAAGTACACGTTCATCACCGTCAACCGGCGCAAGCTCGATCGCATCATCCGCGCGAGCTACTCGAAGACGGAGACGGTCGACAGCGTCGACAAGCTGCAGCACCCGCTGATCCGGGAGGCGCTCCGCCTCGCCGGCATCGACGGGGGCGTCGAGATCACCTCGATCGGCGACATCCCGGGCGGCTCCGGGGCCGGCAGCTCCGCCAGCTTCACGGTAGGGCTGCTCCACGCGCTGCACGCGCTCAAGCGCGAGCAGATCTCGCCGTGGCGGCTCGCCGAGGAGGCGTGCAAGATCGAGCTCGACATCCTCAAGGAGCCGATCGGCAAGCACGACCAGTTCATCACCGCCATCGGCGGCATCACGTGCCTGGACATCGACCGGACGAACCACGTGTCGACGTTCCCGGCGGTGATCAGCGAGGACGTGCTCGAGGAGCTCGACCAGAGCCTGCTGCTCTTCTACACCGGGATCGTCCGCAAGACCGGCGACGTCCTCCACGATCAGGACCGGGCGGCGAACGAGAGCCACCCGCGGGTGATTGACGCTCTGCACCGCATCAAGGAGACCGGCTGGGAGATCAAGAGCGCGCTCGAGGCGGGCGAGCTCCGAAAGTTCGGCGAGCTCATGCACGCGCACTGGGAGGTCAAGAAGCGGCTCTCGGGCCAGGTGTCGGGGAACCAGTTCGACCGCTGGTATGAGGTCGCACGGGCTTCGGGCGCCGTGGGCGGCAAGATCATGGGGGCGGGCGGCGGCGGCTTCTTCGTGTTCTACGTCGAGAACGGGCGGAAGGCCTCACTGCGCGAAGCGATGGCCGCCGAAGGCCTTCAGGAGCTCCGGTTCCACTTCGACTTCGAGGGTACCAAGGTCATGGTGAACCTCTGATGTCGCACGTCCAGGCGTACCTCGGCGAAGCCGCGGCGATCCTGGGCCGGCTCGACGTCCCCACGATCCAGAAGATGGTGGACCTCCTGGTCGCGCTGCGCGCCCGCGGGGGCCGACTCTTCTTCCTGGGCGTCGGCGGCGGCGCCGGCAACGCGTCGCACGCCGTCAACGACTTCCGCAAGATCGCCGGCATCGAGGCGTACACGCCGACCGACAACGTGTCCGAGCTGACGGCGCGCGTGAACGACGACGGCTGGGCCTCGGTGTTCTCCCGGTGGCTCGAGGTGAGCCGCCTCGAGAGCCGGGACATGGTGTTCGTCTTCTCTGTCGGTGGCGGCGACCTCGAGCGCAACGTTAGCCCGAACCTCGTGGAGGCGCTCCGGTACGCCAAGGACAAGGGGGCCACGATCTGCGGCGTCGTCGGGCGCGACGGCGGCTACACCGCCAAGGTCGCCGACGCGTGCCTGATCATCCCCACTGTGAATCCGGCCACGGTCACGCCCCACACGGAGTCGTTCCAGCCGCTCGTCTGGCACCTGCTGGTGTCGCATCCGGCGCTGCAGGCGTCGGCGACGAAATGGGAGTCGGTCCGTCGCTAGCCCGCCGACGCAGCTACCGGGCGATTCCCTTCTCGTTGAAGAACCGCTGCGCCCCCGGGTGCAGCGGCAGGGCCATCCCGGCCAGCGCCGTCTGCAGCGTGAGGCTCCGCGCGGCCGAGTGGGCGGCGCGAAGCTTGGGCAGGCTCTCGAACACGGCCTTGGTGAACCGGTACACGAGATCCTCGGGCAGACCGGAGCGGGCGACCAGCATCGCCATCACCCCGGGGCTCACCACCTCCAACTCCTGCCCCGGGTAGGTATTCGCCGCGACCCGCTCGATGGTGTAGAAGGGATACTTCCGCTGGAGGGTCTCGGCGCCCGAGGTCCCCACGCCCACCAGCGTAAGCCGACCGGATCCGAAGGCGTCGGCGATGACCGGAGACCCGAGCGACGTCGTGAAGAACGCGGCGTCGACGAGCCCGGCCTTCAGCTGGTCGACCGCGGCGGTAGCCGGGAGGCGCGCGGTCGAGCCGAGATCGCGTTCGTGGAGCCCGTGCGCCTCGATGATCTGGAGCGCGTTCTGCTCGGCGCCCGAGCCGGGCAGGCCGAAGACGACGCGCTTGCCCTTGAGGTCGCGCACCGCCCTCACGCCCGACGCCTTCGTCGCCACGATTTGCACCACCTCGGGATACACGGTGAAGATCCCGCTCATGGTCTTCACCGGCTTCCGCGTGAAAGCGTCGAGCGTGACGCCGTTGAACGCGTAGTAGGCGACGTCGTTCTGGAGCAAGGCGAAGTCGACCTCGCCCGAGCGTATCAGCTGGGCGTTCATAACCGAGCCCTCCGACGATTCGACGCTGGCGCGGATGTTGAGGTCCCGGGCGTCGGAGACGATGCGTGCGATCGCGCCGGCGATCGGGTAGTAGATACCGTCCACAGAGCCCGAGGCGATCGTCACATGCCGCGGCGCTTCTGCGGCGAGCGGAGCCGGAAGCACCAGCGCGCCCGCGAGCGCGGCCACCAGGACGATAGTACGGTATCTGTTCACACACACCTCCCCCTGAGCGATGGATGGCGGCCCACGCTTCATTTTACCCACGACGGCGAGACGACATGCCCCGCCGGGTGATCCTGACGCTCGTCGCCCTGGCCGCGTTGATCGTGGTCGCGCGGCTCCACACGTACGACGAGCCGCTCGAGCGAGACATCACGGGCGCCGCCGTGATCGGGCACGAGCTCCTGGCCGGCCGCCCGCTCTATACCGACATGTGGGACCACAAGCCGCCGGCGCTCCACATCACCCACGCCGCCGCGATCCTGCTCGCGGGCTACGGACCCGGTGCAATCTACGTGCTGAACGTCGTCGCCGCGATCACTTCGCTTCTCGGCGTCTACGCGGGCGCCACGGTCGTCGGCGGGCGGGTGGCCGGACTCTGGGGCGCCGCCTTTTGGACCTTCGTGTCCGGAGACCTGTGGCTGCAGGCCAACCAGCCCAACACCGAGGTCTTCATCAACGCGTGCGTCGTGTGGGCGTTTGCCCTGCTCCTTCGCACGAATCGCCCGAGCCTTCTGCGCATGGTCGTGGTGGGCGCCTTCTTCGCCTGGGGCTCGCTCTACAAGCCCGTCATCGTCGCCCCGGCGGCTCTGCTGGCGGGCGCGCATCTGGCCGCGCCGCCGTGGGGACACACGCGCCGACGCGCCCTCGGCGACGTCGGCGTGATCGCGGCGGTCGGCGCCGCGGTGTGGCTTGGCACCTTCGCGTACTTCGCGGGCGCCGGCCGGTTCGCGGATTTCTACGGGGCGGTCTTCGTGTACAACCGGTTCTACTCCGGCAGCGTGCTGAACAACCTGCGCGCGGGCCTGGTCCCGCAGACGCTGGCCCCGGCGATTCTCGCGATCGCGATCCCGCTCGCGGTGCTCACGCTCGCCGGCGGCGTGCGCGGCGCGATCGCCGGCCCGCGCCGCCCGTGGCTCCACCTGCTCGCCCTGGTCGTCGGCACCGAGCTGGCAATCGCGCTGCCCGGGCAGTTCTACCCGCACTACTACCAGCTCTGGCTTCCGCCGCTGGCGATCGGCGCGGGCTGGGCCATCGGCTCGTTCGCCGGCGTGCGGCCGATTCCGGCGTGGACGCCCCACGCCGTGGGTGCCGCGGCCGTCTTGATTCTTCTGTCCCAGCAGCTCCCGCTCTACCAGGTGGAAGCCGAGACCTGGGCGCGCCTCAAGTACGGCGAGCTGTTCGTCTCCGAGGACGGGCTGGGGCGCGAGCTGGGCGCCCTGCTGACGCCGGGCGAGACGTTCTACGAATGGGGCGCCGAGACCGGGTTGTATTTCGTGAGCCGCCGCTCGCCGCCGAGCGGGGCCTTCTACGTGTTCCCGCTGCTGAACGGTCCAGCCGCGTACCCGCTGGCCGCGCGGGCGGTCGCCGACCTGGAGCGGAGGCCGCCGGCGATGTTCGTCGTCAACAAGGGCGTGATGTTCGGCGGCAAGATCCGCCATCCCGTCCTGGACTGGGCGGCCCCGCGCTACGTCGCCCTCGCGGGCACCGGTGACCGCGGCACCTTCGTGCTGTTCGTCCGCCGTGGCAGCCGACTCGACGTGACGCTCGCGAAGTAGCGGCGCCGGCTCGGTGTAAACTGAGCGCCGTGGCTGCCCGGCTTGGCGTGGACATCGGCGGCACCTTCACCGACCTGGTCGTCATCGACGAGACCACGGGCGCCGCACGCGTGGGCAAGGTCCTCACCACCTCGAAGGACCCGGCCCACGGCGTCGAGCAAGGGATCGCGGCGCTCCTCGACGAGTCCCGGATCCCGGCGCCCGACGTCCGCGCGGTCGTCCACGGCACCACGCTGGCCACCAACGCCCTGATCGAGCGCAAAGGCGCGCGGACCGCGCTCCTGACCACCGAGGGCTTCCGCGACGCGCTCGAGATCCGGCACGAAGGCCGCTACGACATGTACGACCTTTTCATCGATCCGCCGGCGCCCCTCGTGCCGCGGCGGCTCCGCCGCGAGGTCCGCGAGCGTCTTCTGCCGGACGGGTCGGTGTTGCGCCCGCTGGACGAAGCGGGGGCGCGGCGGGTCATTGGCGAGCTGGCGGCCGAAGGCGTGGAGGCGCTCGCGATCTGTCTGCTGCACGCTTACGTGAGCCCGTCGCACGAGCGGCGCTTGGCCGCGCTCGCCCACGAGATCGCCCCGCAGATGGTGGTCTCCTGCGCGTCGGAGGTCGTGCCCGAAATCCGCGAGTACGAGCGCAGCTCGACGACCACCGCCAACGTGTACGTGGCGCCGCTCATGGCCCGCTACCTCGAGGACCTCGAGCGGAGGCTGACCGAGCTCGGCATCCCCGGACAGCTCTACATCATGCAGTCCTCGGGCGGCATCGCGCTGCCCCCGCTCGCCCGGCGGCTGCCGATCCGGCTCGTCGAGTCCGGGCCCGCCGCCGGCGCCCTGGCTGCGGCCCACGCCGCCCGGGAGCGCGGCGCGCCGAAGTTGCTCTCGTTCGACATGGGCGGCACGACCGCCAAGGCGTGCGTGATCGACGACGGCGTCCCGCTGATCGGCCGCGAGTTCGAGGTAGCGCGGGCCGATCGCTTCAAGAAGGGCTCCGGCCTGCCGGTCCGCGTGCCCGTGATCGAGATGATCGAGATCGGCGCCGGTGGTGGCTCCATCGCGCGCGTGGACCGGATGGGGCTCCTCAAGGTCGGGCCCGATAGCGCGGGCGCCGACCCCGGCCCGGCCTGCTACAACCTCGGCGGGCGCCAGCCCACGGTGACCGACGCCGACCTCCTGCTCGGCTACCTCGACGCCGGGTTCTTCCTGGGCGGGCGCATGTGGCTCGATCGCGAAGCGGCGCGCCGCGCGATCGACGAGCACGTCGCCCGGCCCCTCGGCCTCGACGTGACCTCGGCCGCCTGGGGCATCCATCGCGTGGTCAACGAGAACATGGCGGCGGCGGCGCGTATCCACGGCATCGAGCGCGGGAAAGATCTGCGGTCCTATCCGCTCTTCGCCTTCGGCGGCGCTGGCCCCGTTCACTGCTGGCAAGTGGCGCGCGTGTTGAAGGTGGAGCGCATCCTGCTTCCGTTCGGCGCCGGGGCGATGTCCGCCTACGGTCTCCTGGCGGCGCCGCTCGCCTTCGACTTCGTCCGGACGGGCCGCCAGCGGCTCGACTCGGCCGACTGGCCCGAGATCAACCGGCTCTTCGACGAGATGGAGGGCGAGGGGCGTCAGCTCCTCGCGCGAGCCGGGGTGGCGTCGGGCGGCGTCATCGTCTCGCGCCTGGCCGAGATGCGCTACGTGGGCCAGGGCCACGAGGTCGAGGCCGCGGTCCCGGCGGGCACGCTCTCCGGCGCCAGCCTCACCCAGATCACCGCGAGCTTCGAGCACGCGTATCGCGCGCTCTACCACCGGTTGCCGCAGGGCGTGCCGATCGAAGCGCTGAACTGGCGCGTGATCGCGACAGCAGGGACTGCCGTAGCCGGAAGGATCGGGCATGCGGAGCCGGGTCGAGTCTCTCTCAAGCCACCCCCGGTCAAAGCCGACCT
>QHSL01000083.1 GCA_003220435.1 Candidatus Rokuibacteriota bacterium
GATTTTGTCGACGTAAACGGCGGCCCGTCGGTACAAGTCACTAACGCTCACGCCGTAGCTCATCAGCCCCCCGTGTTCCACAAATTCTTCTGCGCCGTATGTCGCCGGTAGCCGGTTCTTTACCGCCAGGTCGGCCATCTGTCTTCGCTGAGAAATGAGGACGGGGGCTCCAAGCACGATGACTGCGTCAGCACGCCCCTTGCTCGCTTCTCGGAATGCAGTCTCAATATCCTTGGGACCTCGTATGTCTAGATATTGAAGCTGTACCTTGAGTGTCCTGGCAGCGAATTCTGTCTCTCTTAACGCTAGTGCATTGCCCGGCGTGGTCGAATCGCCGAAGACGGCCACGCGGGAGAGCTTGGGAACTACTTCCTTCAGCAGTTCCAAGCGTTTTCCGCTTAGCTCGGGAGCCAAGGTAGACAAGCCTGTCATGTTCCCGCCCGGACGCGCAAGGCTCGCGACAAACCCGCTGCCCACAGGATCGTTAGTTTGCGCCATGACAATGGGAATCGTGGTTGTTACTTTCTTCGCAGCGCCGCTTGATGTCGAGCCCCCGGTGACGATGATCTCCACATTGAGACGCACCAGCTCGGCCGCAAGAACGGGCAGTCGATCGAATTTTCCCTCTGCCCATCGCCACTCAATGACAATGTTCTCTCCTTCAACGTAGCCAAGCTCGTGCAGCCCTCGCCGGAACGCCTCAATGCGGCTTCTTTCTGTGAAAGCGGAGGTGGCTCCCAAGAATCCTATCCGAGGAACTTTCCCCGCTTGCTGCCCCTCAACCGCGAGCGGCGCAAGAAGGCTGACAGCGAGAGCGGCCGCGAGCCCGACCAACCGCATGCTGCCGGGGAGTCTAGCCGAAGACCACGATGCGTGCCAGCGCCCCGGCCGAGGGCACCGGGGCGCGCGCTATTCGATCACCTGATCCGCCCGCAGCAGCAGCGTTTGCGGGATCGTCAACCCGAGAGCCTTCGCGGTCTTCATATTGATCACCAACTCGAACTTCGTCGGCTGTTCGACGGGGAGGTCGGCGGGCTTTGTACCTTTGAGGATTTTGTCCACGTGGCTCGCGGCGCGTGTCACGAGAGCGTCGAGATCAGGCCCGTAGCTCAAGAAGCCACCGACGCGTACCCACGGTCCCCAACCAGTCACGAGGGGAATCCGCTGCTTGCTGACGAACTCCAGGATGCGGGAGCGGCTGAGGTTCATGAATCGCGAGGAGACAACCATCAACGCCTGGGCACGTGCGCGTGTCACCGATTGAAAGGCTCCGTCGAAGTCCTCTGGGCGTCTGGCTTCGAGCGATTGAACGTGGATGCCAAGACGACGCGAGGCCGTCTCGATGTCGCGATACTCGCCGTCGGGATGCTCCGGGTTCCAGAGCACTGCGACGCGCGTCAGCGATGGAATCGCCTCTTTCAGAAACTGCAGCCTCTTGCCGGCAGTCTCTGAGGAGACAAACGCGACGCCAGTCAGGTTGCCGCCGGGCCGGCCGAAACTGGTGATCACTCCTGCCTCGACGGGGTCTTGACTGGTCAGCATCACGACCGGAGTCGTGCTCGTCGCATCCTTGACGAACGGCACCATGTCCCCTCCGAGGACCACGATCACATCGGGCTTCAGCGATGCAACCTGGAGCGCCAGTTCGCGGACGCGCTCGGGGCGGCCTTCGGCAGAGCGATACTCGAACGCGAGGTTCCGGCCCTCGACATAGCCTAGATCGCGCAGACCTGAAACGAAGGCGGCCAGGTTGGGATCGGCGGCGGGGGTACCGAAGAGCAGCACGCCCACCCGCGCGACTTTGCCTGTCTGCTGGGTCTCGGCGGCGAGCGGCGCAAGAACGAAGCTGAGAGTCAGAATAACTGCGAGCCCGATCGACCACATCCTGCCGGGGAGTCTAGCCGAACGCTCCGACGCGCACCAGCGCCCCCGCCGGGACTGCACCGGGGCGTCAGGTACTAGTGTGCGCTAGTGTAGGACTACGCGGCGAGTGCGAGGGTCCCCTCGAAGTGAGTGCTCAGGTTAGGGGTGCACTCGGGGTGCCTTTGGGCCCCCCCAAGCCCCCCGCCGCGGTTACGCGGTTGGGTGGTTTAGCGAAGGAAGCCGGCGCGTGGCGATCGCCACGCGCCGGAGTTGTGTTCGCGGCTGCTTCGTCGCCTACTTCTTGATCGTCGTGGCGCTCACGTTGGCGTGCGCGTTGACGATCGGCACGACGGACACCGGCGGCCTGACGACGACGGCCACGCTCGCGACCGTGTGGCTCGCGCTCGAGGTGCTCCCGCCACCGGCGCTCACGCTCTTGCCCGACTCCCCATTTGCGGTGACACTGGCGCCGGGGCTCGCGTGCTCCTTACCGCCGTGGCCGGCGCCGCTGTTCCCGGTGCTGGTCGTGCTCGGCGTGCTGCCGGCGTCGGCGGTGCTCGACGTGCTCGCGCTGCTGGGCGGGTTCGTCGGCGTGGTCTTCTCGCCGCTGGCGTCGCTCGAGGTGTTTGTCGCCTGCACGGCCGGCTCGATGCTCGCGGTGCGCGCGGTGGTCGGGACGGTCCGGAACTGCGACGTGAGCCGCGCAGCGTCGTCCGGTGTGATGATGGTCGGACGCGACAGCGGCGAGGCGCCGGTCACCGTGAGCGACTGACGCACGGCGACGTCCACGGCGAGCCCGACGGGCCGGCCTGTTCCAGCGTCGAGTCGTGTCACGTCCACCAGGCCGCGGAGCACGGTGATGGTCGACCGGACGGTGTTGCCCGGCCACACTTCGGCGATGCCCACGGTCCCGCGGACGGCGGTGACCGCGTTCGGCGTTCTGATCTCCACGATCTCGCCTGGATTCATCTTCGCCTTCGAGACCGCCACCGCGATCCGGCCCGTGGAGAGCTCGACCGTGGAGACCCCGGGCGCCTCGGTGATGGTGACGACCGAGCGCTCGCGCGCGGTGATGGTGGCCTTGCCTCCCAGCAAGACCCGGACGATCGACTGATCGCCTGTCGTGATCCGATCCCGCAGGAAGACCTCGTCCCTGAACCGGAGCTGCTGCGGCTGCGCGAGCGCGACGCGCGCGACCGTCGCCGTGCCTTCGACGTTCGTCACAACGCCGACCGGCGGCTCCGGCGCGCTGACCGAGAGCGCCAGCGCGCAGACCACGACGCTGACCATCGATGCGGTCAGGGCGATCCGCGGTGCGAGAACCATAGTGTTCCTCCTCGGGATTTCGGGAATCTGCGGCGATGAAGGCGGCGGAGGAAAATGGGAGCAAGCGCGGGCCAGCGATTTCCGGATTCGCGATTCGCCGGAGGTGAGCGTTCTCGTACAGTTGGTCGCCGCGCGAAAGCGCGCCCCCGGTGGTATTCGCGCCGGACCGGTACGAAGTCGGCGCCCTGGCTCGGGTCGCGCCGCATTCCGGAATGTTGCGTTCGTGGAGCAGTGGGACTACGCTCGCCATCACTCGCGACTTCGCGATCGTAAAGGAGCCGTCATGGTGCTCAACGTGATGTCGGCAGACAGCCACATGGATCTCATCTACCTGCCGCCGGACACCTTCACCTCGCGCATGGCGTCGACGTGGCGCGAGCGCGTGCCGCACGTCGTCGAGCGCGAGGGGCGCAAGATGTGGATCTCCGGCGACGCCGTGCTCGGCCCCTGGGGCTTCTACGGTCCCGGCGTGACCGGCGGACGGCGCGGCCGCATCCTGGCCGACGCCGGCTTCGCCTCGGGCAAGCAGACCCGGCCGTCCAATCCCGTCGAGCGGCGCGAGGATCAAGACCGTGACGGTGTCCAGGCCGAGGTGATCTACGGGATCATCGGGATCTCGCGTGGGCTCTTCACGCACAGCGGGATCGCCGATCACGAGACCCTGGCGGCGGTCTACCGCGCGTACAACGACTACATCGCCGACTTCAACCGGACCCAGCCCGGCCGCTTCTTCGGCCTCGGCTGCTTGCCCAACCACGACGCGCGGGCGGCCGCCGACGAGCTGCGCCACTGCGCGGAGCTCGGCCTGCACGGCGCGGTTTTCGTTCCGTGGGGCTCGAAGATGCCGGTGTGGCATGAGATGTGGGAACCGATGTGGTCCGCCGCCGAAGAGACGGGCCTGGTCGTGTCGTTCCACGTATTCGAGGGCGGCGCCGCGACGGTGGGCTATGCGGTGCAGGGCGTCCAGAACGCCGCGTCCTCCGGCTCGTGGACCGTCGTCGCGCCGCTCCAGATGGACGAGATCTGCGCCTCGGTGATCCTCTCCGGCGTCTGCGAGCGCCACCCGAAGCTCACGCTGGTCCTCGGCGAGAGCGGGATCGGCTGGCTGCCGTACATGCTCGAGCGTCTCGACGACACCTACGAGGAGCGGCTCGCCGACGACCTCGGGCTCAAGCTCCCGCCGAGCGCGTACTTCAAGCGTCAGATGTACGCGACCTTCCAGAAGGACTTCCACGGGGTGCGGGCGATGGCCGAGATCGCGCCCGACAACGTCATGTGGGGCTCGGACTATCCGCACCGCGACGGCACGTGGCCGTTCTCGCAGAAGGCGATCGAGGAGCAGTTCCGCGGCGTCGATCCCGCGATCCAGCGGAAGATGCTCTGGGAGAACGCGCGGCGGCTCTATCGCATCGCCTAGCGATGCGGGAGAGCCGACGCCGGCGCGAGATCCAGGACTACTACCTGGGAATCTCCGCCGACGAGATCACCTCGCACCTGACGCCAGCGTCCTTCGACCTGTGGGAGTCGGTCGCCCGTTACCAGCGCGAGCTCCAGCTCGGCGCGCGCTGGCTCGAGGTCGGCGGCGGCACGGGCGACCTGGCGGCGGCGGCGCTGGAGCGTGGCTACGACGTCCTGATGACCGACGTCGAGGTCACGCTCCTCGACATGGCCGCGCGGCGGCACCCGAAGCTCCAGACCCGGCTGCAGCACGCCGACTTGTTCGACCCGGACGATCTCGGCGCCGTCGCGGCGCGCGGGCCGTTCTCGATCGTCACGGCGGTCGGGGCGGTGCTCAATCACGCCCGCGACCGGCGCGCGCTCGTACGGGGCTTCGAGCATCTGGTTGCGCTCGGCGACACGAGCTCGCTCATCGTGGTCGACCTGATGCTGAGCGAGATGTTTCCGGGACACCCGCCGTCGGTCTGGGCCGACTTCCTCCACGTCCTGCCCGGGCTCGACATGCTGGCACGACTGATCAGGTCATCGGGGCTCCTCGTACTCGAGGCGCACTCGCTCTACCACCGCTATTCGCCGACGTCGACCTTCGACCAGGAGTTCGACGAGCGGATGCTGCGGCTCTTCTTCCACAAATCCCCCGCCGCCGGCGCCCGAGTGGCACGACGCGAGGCGGGCGCGCGGCCGCCGGCGCCTTGCCCCGGCGGCCGCCCGCTGCCATAATCCGGGCCACGACGCGCGACGCGCGCGCCGAAACGGATCCACCAGCAAGGAGAGAAGCCATGCCGAACATCACGATCCAGTGGTACGCCGGACGCACCGACCAGCAGAAGCGTGAGATCACCGCGGCCATCACCGACGCCATGGTGAAGATCGGAAAGACCACCGCCGATCAGGTCCACATCGTGTTCCAGGACGTCGAGCGCTCGAACTGGGGCGTCAACGGCAAGCTGGCCAGCGACTAGGAGGCAATCGCCCGATGGATTCGCGCCTGCGCGCCTTCTCGGTCGCGCCTTCCCCTCGAGCCCGACGCTGATCACTCTCCAGCGCTCCATGGTGGAGGCGCTCACCGCCGGGAGCGTCAAAGGGTGAGGTGCCCAGCGTGCCAGCACGACAACCCGGAGGGCGCGCGCTTCTGTAACGCCTGCGGGGTGAGGCTCGGGGCTCCGGCCCCCGCCGCGCCCCAGATGTACACGCCCCTCCACCTGGCCGAGAAGATCCTGACCTCCCGCGCCGCGATGGTCGGCGAGCGCAAGCAGGTCACGGTGCTCTTCGCCGATCTCAAGAGCTCGATGGAGCTCCTCGTCGATCGCGACCCCGAAGAGGCGCGGCGGCTCCTCGACGCGGTCGTCGAGCACATGATGGAGGCGGTCCATCGCTACGAGGGCACCGTCAACCAGATCATGGGCGACGGGATCATGGCGCTCTTCGGCGCGCCGCTCGCGCTCGAGGACCACGCCATGCGCGCCTGCTTCGCGGCGCTCCGGATGCAGGAGACCGTCGGGCGCTATGCCGAGCAGATCCAGCGCGCCGAGGGGATCTCCCTCAAGATCCGCATCGGGCTCAACTCCGGCGAGGTCGTCGTGAAGTCGATTGGCGGCGATCTCAAGATGGAGTACACGGCGGTCGGCCAGACCACGCACCTGGCGGCGCGGATGGAGCAGATGGCCGATCCCGGCTCCGTGCTGATCTCGCCGAGCACGCTGCGGCTCGCCGAAGGATCCGTGCAGGTCACCCCCCTGGGGGCACGGGCGATCAAGGGTCTCGACGCGCCCATCGAGGTGTGCGAGCTTGTCGGCGGCGCGCCCACCCGATCGCGGCTCCGCCCGGCCGCCGCCCGCCAGCTCTCGCCCTTCGTCGGGCGCACCGCCGAGCTCGACCGGCTGCACGCGCTGCTCGAGCTCGCCGAGGCCGGATCGGGGCAGGTCGCCGCGATCACGGCCGAGGCGGGCGTCGGCAAGACACGCCTGGTCTACGAGTTCCTCCGGTCGCCGCACACCGGGGCGTGGCGGATCCTCGAAGGGCGGTCGCTCTCGTACGAGCGCGCGGCCTCGTATTTGCCCGTGATCGAGCTGCTGCGGACCTACTTCGAGCTCGACGCGCTCGATCCGGTCGTGCGGGTGGCCGAGAAGGTGATCACGACGGTGCGCGCGCTCGACCCCGCGCTCGAGGACGCCATCGCGCCGATCCTGTCGCTGCTCGACGCGCTGCCACTCGACGATCCGTTCCGCTCGCTCAACGCCCGCGAGCGGCGCGGGCGGGTCCTCGACTCGCTCACCCAGCTGATGCGGAAGGAGTCCGATCGCGCGCCGCTCATGCTGGTGCTCGAGGACCTCCAGTGGGTGGACACCGAGACCCAGGCGTTCCTCGACGCGCTCTTCGAAAAACTCTCGACCGCGCGCCTCCTGCTCCTGGTCGACCACCGGCCCGAGCACCAGCTCGGCTGGGAGGACCAGCCCGGCTTCACCCGGCTCCCGCTCGAGCCGTTGGTGCCCGCTGACGCCGACGCGCTGCTCCGGGCGCTGCTCGGCGAGGACCGCTCGCTGCGACCGCTCCGGGAGCTAGTGATCCAGCGATCCACCGGCAACCCGTTCTTCCTCGAGGAGATCGTCCGGACCCTCGTCGAGACGCACGTGCTCGCCGGCGCGCGTGGCGCCCACCGGCTCGCCACCGAGCTCGGGACCCTCCAGGTGCCGGCGACGGTGCAGGCCGTCCTCGCCGCCCGCATCGACCGGCTCCCGCACGACGAGAAGGTCCTGCTCCAGGCGGCGGCGGTGATCGGCGCTGACGTGCCGCAGGCGTTGCTCGAGGCGATCACCGACGCGCCGGGGCAGGCGATCGGGGGCGTGCTCGCCAGCCTGCAGGCCGCGGGCTTCCTCTACGAGGCGATCCTCTTCCCCGACGTCGTCTATCGCTTCAAGAACGCCCTCACGCGCGACGTCGCCTACGAGAGCCTGCTGCGCGAGCAGCGCCGTCGCCTCCACGGACGGATCGTGGAGGCGATCGAGGCGCTCTACCACGACCGCCAGTCGAGCCTGATCGACCAGCTCGCCTATCACGCCTCGCGCGGCGAGGAGTGGGCCAAGGCGCTGGCGTACAACCAGCAGGTTGGCACGCGAGCGGCCTTGCACGCGGCGAACGCCGAGGCGGTCCGGGCCTTCCAGGACGCGCTCGCGGCGCTCCGACACCTGCCCTCGACGCGCGAGACGCTCGAGCAAGCCGTCGACATCCGTCTGGAGCTGCGCCCGCCGCTTCTCCAGCTCGGCCGACTCGAGGAGGTCCTCGCGGTCTCGCGCGAGGCTGAACGACTGGCGACGGAGCTCGGCGACGAGCCGCGGCTGGCCCGCGTCTACACGTACCTCGTGAACTACCACTACCTGAAGGGCGAGACGCGCCAGGCCATCGAGTACGGCGAGCGCTGTCTCGCCGCCGGACGCGTCACCGGCGACCAGGCGCTCCAGGGCCTCGCGCGCCAGTACCTGGGCCAGAGCTACCACGCGCAGGGCGACTACGCGCGCGCCGAGAGCACCCTACGCGAGAACCTCGAGGGCTCGACGCGCGCCCAGGCCACGACCTCGTACGTCGCGTCGTGCGGCTGGCTCGCCTTCAGCCTCGCCGATCGCGGCGCCTTCGACGCGGCCAACACGTACCTGGCCGAGGCGCAGCGCGCGGCCGCGACGACGCACCACGCCTACAGCGAGGTGATCGCCTGGACCCTCACCGGCCTGGTCTGGATTCGACGAGGACGTCTGGCGCGCGCGGTGATTCCGCTCGAGCGCGGGCTCGAAGCCTGCCGCCGCAAGCACCTCACGGTGTGGCAGCCGATTCCGTTATCGCTGCTCGGGCTCGCGTTCGTCCGCATGGGGCACGTGAACGAGGGGTTGCGCCTCCTCGAGGAAGGCGTGGCGTTGAGCCGCGAGCTGGGAATCCGCGCGTATCTCTCGGCGTGGCTCGTGAACCTCGCGGAGGGGCTGCTGGCGGCCGGCCGGGACGCACAGGCGCTCGAGGCGGCGGGCGAGGCGCTCGCCCTCGCGCGCGAATGTGGCGAGCGCGGCCATCAGGCAGAGGCGCGGCAGATCCTCGGCGACATCGCCGCGCTCGGCGCCCTGGCGGACGCGCGGGCGGCGCGCGAGCACTACCAGGCGGCGCTGCGGCTCGCCGAAGAGCTCGGGCTCCGTCCGCTGGTCGGCTCGTGCCAGCTGAGCCTCAGCGCGCTCGACGCGCGGACGGGTGACTCCCCCGGCGCCGCCGGGCACCGCACGCTCGCCCACAAGATCTTCGATGAGCTCGACATGCGGTTCTGGCACGAGCAGTCGGAGCGGGAGGTGACCGAGCTCGGCCACCTCTTCATCGTGGCGCGCTCCCATCCCGACCTCTACGACTTTCTGAGTCAGGAGCTCGCCGGCGCCGCGAAGATCAGGGTCATCCTCGACCGGCGCCTGCGCGAGCGGCGCCAGGAGGCCGAGGAGCTGATGGCGGAGCGGCGTCTCGCCGAGCGCCGGCGCGAGCAGATCGAGCAGGACCTGCGCGACTGGGGTCTCGCGGTGGCGGCCCGGCTCCATCGATGACCACCGACGTTCTCGTCGAGCGGGACGGCCGGACCGCAGTCCTCACCTTCAACCGACCGGACGCCCGCAACGCGATGACGTTCGACATGTACGACGCGCTCCACGATCTGTGCGAGCGTCTCGACGCCGACCCGGACGTGCGGGTCCTGGTCCTGAAGGGCGCCGGCGATCGCGCGTTCGCGAGCGGCACCGACATCCGTCAGTTCCTCGACTTCACGACCGAGGACGACGCGCTCGCCTACGAGGCGAGGCTGAGCCGGACGCTCGCGCGGCTGGCCGGCATGCGCAAGCCGACGATCGCGATGGCGCAGGGCGACGCGGTCGGCGGCGGCTTCTTCCTGGCACTCGCATGCGATCTACGGCTCGCGGCGCCGCACGCGCGCTTCGGCGTGCCGGTGGCTCGGACGCTCGGCAACTTCCTGGCGCCCGTGAGCCTCTCGCTGCTCGTGGCGACGGTGGGACCGGTGCGCGCGCGGGAGCTCGTGCTGACGGCCCGGCTGCTCGACGCCGCCGAGGCCAAAACCATCGGCCTGGTCGACCAGGTGCACCCGGCGGCGGAGCTCGAGCGGCGCGCCCGGGAGCTCGCGGTGAGCCTGGCCGGACTGGCCCCGCTGACGCTGGCGGCGACGAAGGAAGCCACTCGTCGCGTCATCGCGGCGCTGATGCCGCGCGACCTCGACGATCTGATCCTCTCGTGCTACATGAGCCGGGACTTTCACGAAGGGGTACGGGCCTTCCTCGAAAAGCGCAGGCCCGAGTGGCGGGGACGCTGACGGGCCGGACTGTCTACCGCTTCTCTCTGACCTGATTCACCAGCTGCTGGAAGGACGAGGTCCGTAAGATACGATCGAACTGGCTCCGGTAGTTGGCGACGAGGCTCACGCCTTCGATGGTGACGTCGTACACGCGCCACCGGTCCCCGCGCTGGAGCATCCGGTAGTCGACCGGGACCTCGGTGCCCTGCTTCGTGATGATCCGCGTCTTCACGACCGCCAGATCGCCGTCGACCGAGTCGCTGAGAAGTACCACGCGCTCGCCGCTGTACGCCTCCATCCGACCCACGTACGACCGTTCGAGCAGGTCGGCCAGCAGCTGAACTGACTCGCTTCGCTCGGCTGGAGTCCGAGCCTCCCAGTGACGCGCGAGGCATCGCTTCGCCAGCTCTTCAAAGTCGAAGACCTCGAAGGCGAGCCGTCGGAGCGTCTCGCGTCGCTCGGCAGCCTTCGCGGGGGCCTTGAGATCCTGATCCCCCAGGACCTTGAGGACCTGGTCGATTCTCGAGAACAGCTGGTCGGCGGGGGCACCGGCCCAGGCCCGGGGCGCCGTCAGAACGGCGAGGGTGAGCCCCACGACGAGTACCCGGCTGCGCCGCAGCCGCATTAGTTGTTGCTCGTCATGTTCAGAATGCGCCCCTCCAGCTGGTGAAGGAGCGGAACGTACTCGTCGCTGCCACAAGAGGGGCAGGTCGGTTCGCCCAGCTCGAAGCACTCCTCGCACGCCACGCAGACGGCGAGGCTTCGCAGCGAGATCGGAACTCTCGAGAGCGTACGAACCATTGTGCTGATCATTGCCTTGAGCCCTCCTGAGCTCCCTGTAATGCGAAGCCGATACCAATCCCGTCATGAGACATAACTACATAATAAGAAGCATGTTTTGGACCGAGACCAGAAGGCGCGTGTTATTAGGCGGACGATTTCTGACCACCGCACGAGCGCCCGGGCTGATCAGCCCCGGTCCACTCGATCCCGGACGTCGCGGTAGCGCCGGTGGCTTCGCCGGTCTAGAGTCGCCGCTGTGGGCCAGTCTCTCCTTGCGGTCTGGGCGCTCACGACGCTCGCGCTGGCCGGTTGCGCGACAACGCCCTACGCTGCCGGGGACGCGGCGGCACGGCAGGGGCGGTACGCCGAGGCCGTCTCCCACTACCAGAAGGCGCTCGTCGGCGATCCCGACCGGATCGACGCTCTCGTCGGCCTGGGCATCGCCCGCTACAAGCTCGGCGCGTTGGCCGAGGCGATCGATGCCCTGGAGCGAGCAGTGGCACACGCCCCCGAAGAGGCGAGGGCCAGGTTCTATTTGGGCCTGAGCTATCTCCGAAAGGGTGATCTGGACCGAGCCGACGCGCACCTGACGGCCTTCGTCAACCTCAAGCCCGAACGGCGGCTCGCCGCGCAGGTCGACCGCACCCTCAACCTGATCCGCGCGAAACCGCTCCCCGAGGAGACCCGCGTATTCGCGGCGGCCAGTCTAGAGAACGAGGCCGAGCTGGTACAGGAAGCGAGCGAGGCCTGGCGGGCGCTCGAATACGAGCGATACAATCGCTGGTACTATCCGTACTATCCTGGATCGTTCTACGGTCCGGGATGTTACTGGATAGGCAGCCGGCTGCGCTGCTTCTAGCTCAGCCCTTCTGTATGAAGCGCGCCTCGGTCGGCGGGGGCCCAGCCCCGCGACGGCCTGCGGCGCGTCCGGCGGGACGCAAGCTCGGCATGGGAGCGCCGACGACCATATGACAATGACATCGCGCGAGAGCGGCTTATGAGCGCCCAGCGTCACTACGGCTTCGAGCGCCGACGCCGGGCCGACATCCAGAAGGCGAAGCAGGAGGCGAAGCGCCAGCGCAAGACCGAGCGCGCTGAATCCGGGTCGACCGGCCCCGAGATCGGCGAGGCGCAGGACACGAGTGCGCCCGCTGGCTTGTGGGAGTGGTTCTCGCCGAGTCGGGGCCGGACCGTCACCTCCCCGATCGGGACGCGCCCCAATCCGGACCCGCCGGACGACTGGATCTTGTTGACGGACGTCGAGCCCGAGTCCGACGGCCGGCCGCAGTAGCTACTTCGGCTTCGCCGCCTCGGACGCCTGGAAGCCGATCTTGTTGTGCGTCCCATCGCACATCGGCTTCGAGCTGGACCCGCCGCACCGGCAGAGCGCGATCCTGGGCTGGCCGGCGGTGTCGATGCGGGCCCCGGTCGGATCGTAGACTTCGCACTCGCCTTCGACCAGGAGCGGACCGTTCGGGCGCGCGGTGATCTTGACGCTCATCTGGATGAGTCCTCCTTGGAGGTAGAGCAGCGCCAACAAGATACCACTCCGGAGGTACACTGACGCCGTGAAGGAGCCCGGCGCGATCCTCCTCGTCGCCTGCTACGAGCTCGGCCACCAGCCTCTCACGGTCGCGTGGCCGGCCGCGTTCCTCGAGCGCGCGGGCTACTCGCCGTCGGTGGTGGACGTGTCGGTCGAGCCGCTCGACGCCGAGCACGTGACGCGCGCGAAGCTGGTGGCGATCTCGGTGCCGATGCACACGGCGCTTCGCCTCGGGGTCGTCGTCGCCGAGCGCGTGCGGGCGATCAATCCGGCCTGCCACATCGCCTTCTACGGTCTCTACGCCACGCTCAACGCCGACCATCTGCTGGCCGGCGTCGCCGATACGGTGATGAGCGGCGAGACCGAATCCGCACTGGTGAAGCTGGTCCAGCGGCTCGAGGCCGGGGGGGGCGCTCAGGGGAACGGCGCGCCCGTCGCGCCCACGCTGGAGAAGCTGCAGTTCCCGGTGCCCAGCCGCGCGACGCTTCCCCCTCTGAAGAAATACGCGCAGCTCGAGCGTGACGGCGGCGTCGAGCTCGCGGGCTACGTCGAGGCGAGCCGCGGCTGCAAGTACCTGTGTCGCCATTGCCCGATCCCGCCGGTCTACGGCGGCCGCTTCTTCGTCGTGCCCGTCGAGGTGCTGCTCGCCGACGTCCAACAGCAGGTGGCGGCAGGGGCGACCCACATCACGTTCGGCGATCCCGATTTCCTGAACGGGCCCGGCCACGCCCTGGTCGTCACTCGGACGGTCCACGAGGAGTTCCCACGGCTCACGTTCGATTTCACGGCGAGGGTCGAGCACCTGCTGCGCCACCGGGAGCGGTTGCCGGAGTTGGCGCGGCAGGGATGCGCGTTCATCGTGACCGCCGCGGAGTCACTGAGTGACACCGTCCTGGAACACCTCGACAAGGGACACACCCGCGCCGACATCGAGACCGCGCTCGGCGCCGTGCGCTCGGCCGGCATCGCGCTGCGTCCGACGTGGGTGCCCTTCACGCCGTGGACGACCTTCGACGACTACCGGGAGCTGCTGGAGTTCGTCGATTCTCACGACCTCGTCGACGCCATCGATCCCGTGCAGTACTCGATCCGCCTCCTGGTCCCACCGGGCTCGCTCCTGCTGGACGGTCCGGCGCTGCGTCCCTTCCTCGGCCCGCTGGTGGAGGATCAGTTCCACTACCGATGGACGCACCCGGACCCACGCATGGAGGCGCTGCACGCGGACGTGTCGGCTGCGGTCGCTGCCGCCGCGACCAGGCGCGAGGACGCCGCGGTCACGTTCCACCGCGTGCGTGAGCTGTCCGATCGCGCCGCCGGGGCCGAGCCCCGGCCGTTCGCTACGGCGGCGAGCCGAACGCGCCCGCCGCGGCTCACCGAGCCGTGGTTCTGCTGAGCTGAGCCCACCGAGGGCCAGTTGGCCCTGAGCCGGATCTCGGGTACAGTATCCATCTAAGAGGTGCTGCCATGAGCGCTGAGCTCAAGACGAAAGTTCAAGAGCTGATCGACACGATGATCAATCCCGCGGTGGCCGGTCACGGCGGCTTCGTCGAGCTGATCGACGTGCAGGACAATCGCGTCTACCTCCAGATGGGCGGCGGTTGTCAGGGCTGCGGCGCCGCGGATGTCACGCTGAAGTCGGGGATCGAGCGGTTGATCAGGGAAGAGCTCCCCGAGGTCATCGAAGTTCTGGACACGACGGATCACGCCGCGGGCAGCAACCCGTACTACACGCCGGGCAAAGCCTAGCCCTCACGCCGCTGCGCGCGGGCAGGTGACCTCAGTGGCTTCGGCGAGCCGGTTGCTGCTCCTCCTGCCCACCACGACGTACCGCACCGAGGCCTTCATCGACGCCGCGACGCGCATGGGCGTCGAGCTCGTGTGCGCCTCGGAGCGGCCGAGCACGCTGCAGACGCACGCGCCCGACAGCCTCGTCACCCTGGACTTCAACGATCCCCTCGCCAGCGCCGAGGCGATCGCCCAGCTCGCCCGGCGCCGGCCGATCAACGCCGTCGTCGCGGTCGACGACCTGACCACGGTCGTGGCCGCCGCCATCAGCGCGCGGCTCGGACTCAAGACGAACTCCTTGCCCGCCGTCATCGCCGCGCGCGACAAGCACGCGATGCGCCGGTGCCTGGCCGATGCGTCGGTACCGGTGCCTCGCTTCCGCCTGGTCGACCTGACCGACGATCCGCGAGCCGTCGCCGAGCAGATGGAATACCCGTGCATCCTCAAGCCGCGCATGCTCTCGGCGAGCCGGGGGGTGATCCGTGCGAACGACGCGCGAGAGTTCGTCGCGGCCGTCCGCCGCATCGCGACGATCCTGGCGGGCGTCGACGCCGCGTTTCCCGACGAGGCGCGCCGGACCTTGCTCGTCGAAGCCTTCGTTCCCGGACGCGAGGTCGCGCTCGAGGGCTTGCTGGTGGGCGGAACGCTCCACGTCCTGGCCCTCTTCGACAAGCCGGACCCGCTCGACGGACCGTTCTTCGAGGAGACCATCTACGTCACGCCGACCCGGCTGCCCGAGGTCACCCAGGCCCGCATCGCGGCGGTGACCCGCGACGCCTGCTCGGCCCTCGGACTCACCGAGGGGCCGATCCACGCCGAGCTGCGGGTCAATTCGCTAGGCCCGTGGATCCTCGAGGTCGCGGCTCGCTCGATCGGCGGGCTCTGCTCGCAGACGCTCCGCTTCGGCACCGGCCTGACCCTCGAGGAGCTGATCCTCTGCCACGCCCTCGGTCGCCCCCTGGAGTCCCTGGAGCGCGAGTGGCGGCCCGCAGGCGTGATGATGATCCCGATTCCGCGAGCAGGTCGGTTGCGCGCGGTTCGGGGACGCGAAGAGGCTACCGCGGTCGCCGGCATCGAGGAGGTCGCCGTCACCATGCACCCCGGCCAGGAGGTGGTGCCGCTCCCCGAGGGGTGGCAGTACCTCGGGTTCATCTTCGCCCGCGCTGACACGCCCGCCGCGGTCGAGCGGGCGCTGCGCGAGGCGCACGCGTGCTTGCACTTCGACATTGAGTAAGCCTGGACGGCGGCCGCGCGGGCGGCCGGAGTTGAAGGCCCCCGGCCCGCGGACCCGGCTGATCCAGCAGGCCGAGGAGCGCGCCGAGCGCCTCACCACGCTCAGTCGGCTGACTCGCCTGGTCACATCGGCGACCGACAGCGACGCCGTGTTCCGCGGCATCGCGGAAGCGGCCTCGACGCTTCTCAAAGCGAAGATGGCCTACGTCTGGGTCGACGTGGGTGGCGAGAAGCTGCGCGAGGCCGGCAGCTTCTGGGCCGACCCGAGGTTGGCGACGCGGGCGGGCGTCACCCTGGTACCGGTCTCTCGCAAGGGCAGCCTCTCCGCGTTCGTGCTGCAGTCGCACCGGCCCGAGTATGTCGAGGATGTCCAGCGTGATCCCCGGTGGCTGAACCCCCGGCTGGCGACGGAGGCTGACCTCCACGCCTGCATCGCGCAGCCGCTCTTGCACCAGGAGCGCGCGGTCGGCGCGCTGATCGTCGCCTTCGGCCGCCGCAGCGCCTTCACGCCCGAGGAGCGGAATCTCTGCGGGCTCCTGGCGGACCAGGCCGCCATCGCCATCGAGAACGCCCGGCTCTACGAGGAGACCGAGCGGCGGCGGCGCGAGGCGGAGCTGTTGGCGGCGGTGGTGCGCACGATCAACACGTCGCTCGACCTGTCGACGGTGCTGCAACGGATCGCCGAGGGCGCCCGTGAGATCTGCCGGAGCGACGTGTCGTTCGTCGCGCTACGCGACCTGGGCACCGACTCCGTCGAGTTCCGCCACTGGCCGGGCGCGCGGTACCAGGGCTACCGCTCGATGCGCATCGCCCCAGGGCAGGGCGCCGCCGGGCTCGTTCTCGTGACGGGCCATCCCTTCCGGACGGATTCCTATCTCGAAGATCCCCGAATCTCCCCGACGTTCACGGCGATCGCTCGCGAGGAAGGCATGCGCGCGTACATGGCGGTCCCGGTCAAGATCGAGGAGCGGGTCGAGGGATTCCTAGCGGTATCGAACCGGGACGCCCGGCTTCTCACCGATCGCGACGAGCAGATCTTGCTCGGCCTCGCCGACCACGCCGCCGTCGCGATCGGCAACGCGCGCCTGTTCGCCGACAACGCCGCGCGGCGGCACGAGGCCGAGGCGCTCGCGGAGCTGGGGGCTGCGATCACGTCGTCCCTGGAGCTCCAGAAGATCCTCTCGTTCGTCGTCGACCGCGCGTGCGCGTTACTCGGCACCCAACGGTCGGCGGTCGCGCTGGTGAACACCGATGATCCCAACGGCCCCCTGCACTTCCTGGCGAGCCGCGGCATGAGCCGTGCGTTCCCGGCGGACATGCGCCCGAGGCACCCGCGCGACGGCACCACTCCCGCGGCGATCGCCCAGCGACGACCAGTCTGGTCGGCTGATCTTCTCAACGATCCGCGGTTCGACCTCGTGCCCGCGACGCGCGCAGCGGTCGAGGCCGAGGGCTACCGGGCGGTGCTGTCCGCGCCGCTCCTTGTCGGTGACCGCGTCCTCGGCGCGCTCGTCACGTATCGCGACGACGTCGGGCCCTTCTCCCAGCGGCAGGTCGAGCTCCTGCAGGCGTTCGCCTCTCAGGCGGCGCTCGCGCTGGAGAACGCCCGACTGTTCGAGGACAGCGAGCAGCGCCGGCGGGAGTCGGAGGTCCTCGCCGACGTCTCCCGAGCGCTCACCGCCCCGCTCGACGTCGACGCGGTGCTTCGGCGAATCACCGACGGCGCGAAGGAGCTCGTGGGCAGCGACCTGGCGTTGATCGGCTTCCGGGAGGACGACGAGGAGCCGGTCACGGTGCGCTATCAGGTCGGCACGCGCCCCATGCCGTCGCGCCCCAACCGTATCGAGGTCGGCAAGGGGCTCGGCGGCCGGGCGCTTTCGACCGGCCGCCCACAGCGAACCGCCGATTACCAGAACGACCCTACCTTCGACAAGGAATACCTCGAGCGCGCCAGCGCGAACCAGACCGTCGCCGCCATGGTGGTGCCGATCAAGAGCGTGGACCGCACGATCGGGCTCATCTACGTGGCCAACCGGTCACCGCGCCTGTTCACCGATCACGACGAGGCCGTTCTTTCGCGGCTCGCCGACGAGGCCGCCATCGCCCTCCGCAACGCGCAGCTCTTCGCCAGCGAGCGCGAGAGCGAGCGCCGCTACCGGATGCTCGTGGAAGGCTCCATCCAGGGGATCCTCATCCACCGAAACTGGATCACCGTGTTCGCCAACTCGACGTGCGCGCACATGCTCGGGTTCGAGAGCCCGGGCGAGCTCCTCGGCGTCGACTCGCGCCGCTGGATCGCCTCCCACGACTTGCCCCGGATCGAGGGCTACTTCGCGGCGCGCCAGCGCGGCGAGACCGTGCCCTCGCAGTACGAGTTTCAAGCCGTGCGGAAGGACGGCTCGCTCGTCTGGTTCGACATCCAGGCCGCGCTGATCCTCTGGGAGGACGAACCCGCCGTCCAGTTGACGATCCTGGATGTCACCGAGCGGAAGCGCGCCGAGGAGGCCCTGCGCCAGAGCGAGGCGCAGCTGCGCCAGTCCCAGAAGATGGAAGCGGTCGGGCGGCTGGCCGGCGGTGTGGCGCACGATTTCAACAACCTCCTCACGGTTATCACCGGCCGGACCGAGCTGCTCCTGCTCCGGCTACCGGCCGACGACCCGCGGCGGCGCGATATCGAGCTGGTCAAGAAGACGGCGGACCGCGCGGCGACGCTCACCCAGCAGCTCCTCGCCTTCAGCCGCAAGCAGATGCTCCAGCCGCGGGTGCTGGATCTCAACGGCGTGGTAGCGAACATCGCGCAGATGCTGCGGCCTCTGATCGGCGAGACGATCGAGCTGATCACGGTGCTCGACCCCACGTTGGGTCGCGTGAAGGCCGATCCCGCGCAGATCGAGCAGATCATCCTGAACCTGGCGGTGAACGCACGCGACGCGATGCCGCAGGGCGGGCGCCTGACCATCGAGACCGCCAACGTCGAGCTCGACGCCGTCTTCGTGGACGCGCATCCGGGCTCGAGCGCGGGGCCCCACGCGATGCTGAGCGTACGCGACACCGGGATCGGCATGAGTCCCGAGGTCCAGGCCCACGTTTTCGAACCCTTCTTCACGACCAAGGGCGTCGGCAAGGGGACCGGGCTCGGGCTCGCGACCGTATACGGCATCGTCAAGCAGCACGACGGCTATGTCCTGCTCGAGAGCACGCTGGGCGCCGGCACCGCGGTGAGCATCTATCTCGCGCGCGTCTCGGCGCCGGTCGACCGCACCGCCGTGGTCGAAGCCGAGCCTGTCCTCCGCGCCTCCGGCACCGTGCTCGTGGTCGAGGACGAGGGCGAGCTCCGCGCGCTCGCCACCGAGGTACTCGGCTTCGCCGGCTATTCGGTCCTGTCGGCCGGTGGCCCGAACTCGGCGCTGGAGATCGCGCGCGGGCACACGGGGCCGATCCACCTGCTGCTGACCGACGTCGTCATGCCGGAGATGAGCGGGCGGGACCTCGCCGATCGGCTGGCGCCGACGCGGCCCGAGATGAAGGTGCTGTACATGTCGGGCTATACCGACGATGCGATCGTGCACCACGGCGTGCTCGATTCCCGCACCGTGCTGCTCAAGAAGCCCTTCACGCCCGACGCGCTGACGCGAATGGTGGCGGATCTCCTGAACCGCTAGCGAAGCGCCCCGGGGCGACCGCGCCGGGCGACGAGCTAACCGCCGAGCCGGAGCTGGGCGAGCAGCGCCGACGCCAGGTCACGAAGGTCGATGTCGTCGAGGCGCCCCATCACCGCGAACATCCCAGCCCGGCCTCCGGAGCTCGCTCAGGGCCGCGGCTTGAGCTCGATCATGTTGCCGTCGGGATCGCGCAGATAGAGCGACGGCCCGTCGCCGAAGGCTCCGAAGCGCTGCACGATATCGCCCTCGAGCGTCACCGACTTCCGGCGCAGGTCTTCCGCGACGGCCTTGAGATCGTCGCACTGGATCGAGAGGCAGAAGTGATCGGGGGCGATCGGTCCGGCCGTCCCGGTGGCGGGCAGGAGGTCGATCAGCGCCTCGCCGAACCGCAGATGGATCAGCGAGATCCGCTCGTTGAACTTCGCGAGCGTGCAGCCGAGCACCTCCTCGTAGAACCGCCGGGACTTGGCCTGGTCGCGCACCCGAAGAACCACGTGATCGAGACCGAGCGCTTTGAACATCGCCACCTCCATCGGGGCGAGCCTATCACGGCTCGCTCACTCCTGGCGGAGCACCGCGAGCGGCTTCCGACCGAGCAGCCTGACCGTCGCGAGCAGGCCGACGGCGAGCGAGACGCCGGTCGTCAGGATCACGCCGAGCAGGAGCGTCTCGGGGTCGAGCGCCCAGGGGGCGTCGAGCACGAAGCGCACGACGATCCAGGCGAGAACCGAGGCCAGCAGCGTTCCGGCCACGCCCGCCGCCGCGCCCAGGCACGCGTACTCGACGGCGAACGCGCGCGCGATCGCCCAGCGCGTGGCGCCGAGCGTCTTGAAGATGACCGACTCGTAGAGGCGCTGGTAGCGCGTGGCCGCCAGCGCGCCCGTCATGACCACCAGGCCGGCGGCGATGCTGAACAACGCCATGAATCTCACCGCGAACGAGATCTGGTCGAGGACCCTGGCCACCCGCTCGAGGACTCCCCGCACGGGGATCGCGGTGACGTTCGGGAAGGCGCCGATCACCCGGTTCTGCACCTCGGCCTCGGCCGCCGCCGCCACCCGGGCCGTCGCCATGTAGGTCGCCGGCGCGCCGTCGAGCGCGCCGGGCGAGAGGACCATGAAGAAGTTGGCGGCCAGACTCTGCCATTCCACCTTCCGCAGGCTCATCACTTCGGCCCGGATCGTCACGCCCTGGACGTCGAAGGTGAGCGTCCCGCCGACGTCGACACCGAAGAACTTCGCGGCCTCGTCCTCGACCGAGACCCGCGCCCGCGCGGCCGCCTCGTCCGGAGTCCACCAGCGCCCCCGGACGATCGTGCTCGGCGCCTCCGGCTCGGCGGCCCACGTCAGCATGTACTCGCGGATGAGGTACCAGACCTTGTCCGGCGCTTCGCGCTTGCGCCGGTCGATCAGCTCGCGCGTGACGGGGACGCCGTCGATCGCCGCGAGCCGCGCCCTGACGACGGGGATCAGCGCGGGCGGTCGTCCGCCCGCGACGCCGCTTACCAGCCTGATGAATCCGTCCCGCTGATCGGGTTGAACGTCGATGAAGAAGAACGCCGGCGCGTCGCGCTTCTGCTCGTAGGCGATCTGGCGGCCCAGGTTCGCCTCGAGCAGCGCGATGGCCACCAGCAGCATGGCGCCGAGGCCGAGCGCGACGATGACCCGCACGGTGTGTCCGCCCGGCCGGTCGAGGCCGGCCAGCCCCTGGCGCCACGCCAGACCGCGGAGACGCGGCAACCGCCTCGTGGCCGCCACCAGGACTCGCGACACGCCGAACAGGACCGCGATCGCCGCCGCGGCGGTGCCGACGAAGATCACGCCGAGGCGGAGCGACCCGGCTTGCCAGATGGCCAGCGCCGCCAGGCCCGCGATGATCGGGAGCAGCGCGGACCACGGCCGGCGCGCGCGCCAGGCGCTTGCGTCGACGTCCCGCCGGAGGATCAGCGACGGCGGCACGCTCCGGATCGCGAGCAGCGGCCAGAGCGCGCAGAGCAGCGCCGTCAGCACGCCCAGCGCGAGCCCGCGCGCGATCGTCCACGGGTCCAATTGCGCCTCGAGCGGGAACGGGGCGAACGGGGCGAGTGCGTGCACCAGCGCCGGCTGAATCGCGACGCCCAGCGCCGCGCCGACGAGGCTCCCGAGCGCGCCGACCGCCTGCGTCTGGACGAGGTAGGCGGCGAGCAGCGACCGCGAGCCTGCGCCCAGACACTTGAGGATCGCGATCGTCGTGAGCTGGCGCCGGAGGAACGTCGTGACGGACGACGCGATGCCGACGCCGCCCACCAGCAGGCTCGCGAGCCCGACCAGGCCGAGATAGGTCGCGAGCTGGGAGAAGAAGCGGCGGAGCCCGGGCTGCGCGTCGTCGAAGGCGGTGATGCGCACCGAGGGATCGCCGACCGCGCGGGAAAGCTCGGCGACGGCGCCACGGACGGGCGCCCCGGGGGCGAGGCGCACGAGCGTGCGGGTGCGGACCCGGCTGCCGACCTGCAGCAGGCCCGTCCGTCCGAGCGAGTCGTCGGCGACCAGCACGCGCGGCCCCAGGGTCACCAGGCCCGCCGAGCGATCGGGCTCGCGCACGAGCACGCCCCTGACCGTGAAGCGCGCGCCGCCGACCACGAACGAGTCGCCCACCGCGAGGCCCAGCCGCTCGAGCAGAGGGGACTCGACCACGGCACCGTCGGCGCCCTCGCGCGCGGCGACCAGCGTCGACAGCGGCACGGCCGGCGCGGTCTCGAGGCGCCCGTAGAGTGGATAGGCCGGCTCGACGGCCTTCAGCTCGACCAGAAGCGTTCCGCCGCGCACGGGATCGCGCGCCATCGCGACCAGCTCGCGCACCGTCGTGGTGACCGCGCCGTCGCGGCGCAAGCGCTCGAGCGCCGCCAGCGCGTCGGCGGCGAGTGGATAGGCCGAGCGCAGCTCGAGGTCGCCGCCGGTGAGCGCCCGCGCCTCGCGCGCGAGCGTGCGGTCGAGGTTCGCGGCGAACGTGCCGACCGAGACCAGCGCCGCGACGCCGAGCGCCACGCAGCCGAGGAACACGACGAAGTGGCGCCAGGCGCCGCGCGTCTCGCGCCACGCCATGCGGAGCGGAAACGCGACGCTCACGCCGCGCCGTTGGCGATGCGGCCGTCGTGCAGCTTCACCACGCGATCGGCCCGGCCGGCCAGCGCCTCGTCGTGGGTCACCAGCACCAGCGTGGACCCGTGGCGACGATTGAGCGCCAGCAGGAGCTCGATGATCTGGGCGCCGGTGGCCGAGTCCAGGTTGCCGGTGGGCTCATCGGCCAGGAGCAGCCCGGGGCCGAGCGCGACCGCGCGGGCCAGCGCCACGCGCTGCTGCTCGCCGCCCGAGAGCTGCACCGGATAGTGGTGGGCGCGGTCGGCCAGTCCGACGTCACCGAGCCGCGCGCGCGCCCGCCCGAGCGCGTCGACCGTACCGGCGATCTCGAGTGGGACGGCGACGTTCTCCACGGCGGTCATCGTCGGGATCAGGTGATAGGACTGGAAGACGTAGCCCACCGTCGCGCGGCGGAACTTCGCCAGCGCGTCCTCGTCGAGGCCCGTGATCTCGACGCCGGCGACCGCAATCGAGCCGGCGCTCGGACGGTCCAGACCTGCGATGAGCCCGAGCAGCGTCGACTTGCCGCTGCCCGACGGGCCGGTGATCGCGCACACCTCGCCGGCGCCGACGTCGAGCGTGACGCCGTCGAGGATCGTGAGCGAACGCCCGCCGCTCGACAGGCGCATCACGAGGTCACGGATCCGGATCATCACGGAACTCATACTACACTGGCGACGTGAGCCGCCTCGTCGCGCGCGTCTCGGTCAGCGTGCTGGTCGCGTGCTTCGTCGCGTGGCCCGCGGTGGCAGGCGCGGCCGCGGTCATCGTCGCGCTCGGCGACAGCCTCACCGCCGGTCTGGGCGTCGCCCAGGACGAGAGCTATCCGTCGCGCCTCCAGGCGCGCCTCGCGCGCGAGGGCTACGCCTATCGGATCGTCAACGCGGGGGTGAGCGGCGACACCACCGCCGGCGGCCTGCGGCGCGTCGAGTGGGTGCTGCGCGCGGCCCCGGAGATCGTCATCGTGGCGCTCGGCGCCAACGACGGCCTTCGCGGTCAGAGCCCGCAGGCGATGCGCGCCAACCTCGACGAGATCGTGGCGCGGCTCCGTGGCTCGGGCGCCAGGATTCTATTGGCGGGCATGCGCCTGCCGCCGAATTACGGCGCGGAGTTCACCCGCGAATTCGCCGAGGTGTTTCCGGCCGTCGCCCGGCGCGCCCAGATCGCGTTCATGCCGTTCTTGCTCGACGGCGTCGCCGCCGACCCGCGCCTGAACCAGCCTGACGGCATCCACCCGACGGCGGCCGGCTACCAGGTGGTTGCCGACCGGCTCTGGCCCTACCTGCGGCCCCTGCTCCGGCGGTAAATAACGGTCGCCCCCGGCTCGTCTCAAGGGGCGGAAGGAGGGATTGCCCATGAGACGCGTCATCGCCTCGGTCGCCATGGTCGCGCTGCTCATCGGCGCTTCGGCGCCAGCGGCTCACGCGGGCGGTTCCACTGACGCCGCCCTGGGCCTGGCCTCGTTCGCGGTGTTCAACCAGCTCTTCGGGGGAGCGTTCCACCGCCCGGCGGTCGTCCACCGCGAAATCGTTTACCAGCAGGTCGTGGCGCCGCCACCGACGGTCGTCTACGCCGCGCCGGCGCCCGCCTACCCGACGGTGGTGCAGTACCCGCACGGCCGGTACGAGCTGAGGTTCACGGGCCAGCAGTACGTGTGGGTCTGGATCCCGGCGGTCCCTGCGGTGCCACCGCCGCCTCCGGCACCTGCACCCTACTAAGGCACCTTGACATATCGGGGCGCGCCCTTGCGTTGGTAGTCGCACGCGGGGCGCGCCCCCAGATGTAGACCTGTCGCTCGCTTCGTTATTTTCGCCGCTTCCGCCTCGGTCCCTCCATACCATTGACGCGCATGCGTCGCCCCCTCGCGCTCCTCGTGCTGCTCGGGTGCACCAGCGGTTGCGCTCTGATCCCACCGACTCATCCCGATCACGCGTACTATCCCTCGCCGCGCGATCCGCGAAGCCTCGCGATCTCCTACACGCTCTATCGCGCGGCCGAGGCGAGCGGCGACGACCCCGCCCGCTACTCGTTCGCGTTCATCCAGACCGCCGCCGTCACGGGGTTCGCGGCCGACGACGCGACCTTCTACTTCTCCGAAGGGCTAGCGCGCCAGTCGCAGCGCTGCATCGACGCGATCGTCGCCCAGAAGGTGGCGCACGAGATCCTGGGACACGCGGGCCAGCGCCGGACCCTGACGCTCTCGCTGACGGCGGGGTTCGCGGTGCTCGGTCTCTTCGCGCCGGGGCTGGGCCTCGCCGATCTGGTCGTGAACCCGCTGATCGTGCGCGCGTTCACGCGCGAGCAGGAGCTGGAAGCCGACCAGCGAGCCATCGAGATCCTGCGCGACATGGGGCACGCGGCCCCGCGGCGCAGCCTGGCCGAGGCGCTGCGCGCCGTCGCGGCGACGAAGCCGACCGGCGGTGGCCCTCTGTGGGAGCGCGGCCTCCTGGCGCCCGAGCCGGAGCTCGACGATCGCCTCGCGGCCCTCGAGCCGCTGGAGCCAACTCCGAGACTCGCCTCGCGGCCCCCGCGCTAGTAGAATCTCGTTCCTGTGAACGGGATCGTCGCGTACGGTTCGTACCTGCCCTACTTCCGTCTCGACCGAAAAGCGATCGGGGACTCGCTCGGCGCGTCGGCCGACAAGGGCACCCGGTCGGTGGCCTCCTACGACGAGGACACCACGTCGATGGCCGTCGAGGCGGCGCGCGCCGCGTTGCGGTCGGCGCCCGCCGCGCGGCCGGCGACGCTCTATTTCGCCACCACGGCGCCGGCCTATCTCGACAAGACGAACGCGACGGCCATTCACGCCGCGCTCGATCTCGACGCGGGCACGGCGGCGTTCGACATGCTCGGGTCGGTCCGCTCGGGCGCCGGCGCCCTGCGCGCCGCGGCCGATGCCGGCCGGCCGACGCTGGTCGCGCTCTCGGACATCCGCACCGGCCTGCCCGGCGGCGCCGACGAGCGAGAGGGCGGCGACGGCGCCGTCGCGTTCCTGCTCGCCGGCGACTCGCGAGACGCGCCCACTCTGGCGACCCTGGTTGCGTCGGCGTCGGTGACCACGGAGTTCCTCGATCGCTGGCGTCTGCCCGGCGAGCCAGCCTCGCGCCAGTGGGAAGAGCGCTTCGGCGAGCACGCGTACGTGCCGCTCGGTACCGCCGCGGTGGCCGAAGCCCTCAAGCAGGCGGGGCTCGCCGCGACGGCCGTCACGCGCTGGGTCGTCACCGGCCCGCACGGTCGGGCCAGCAGGCGCGTCGCCGCGTCGATCGGCGCCGTCAAGGGAACGATCGTCGACGATCTCGCGTCGAGCGTCGGCAATACCGGCGCCGCGCACGCGGGGCTCCTGCTGGCCGACGCGCTCGACCGCGCCAAACCCGACGAGACGATCGCCGTCGTGTCGCTCGCCGACGGCTGCGATGTCACGATCTGGCGGACGACCGCGGCGCTCGCTCCGCGGAGCCGCCCGGCGACGGTCGCGGTCCAGGCCGCCGCCGGCGTGCCGGTCTCGTACGCGACCGCCCTGACCTGGCGCGGCTTCCTCCAGCGCGAGCCGCCGCGCCGCCCCGACCCCGAGCGCCCGGCGGCGCCGCCCTCCTTCCGCGCCGAGTCGTGGAAGTTCGCGTTCACCGGAAGCCGCTGCCTGGCGTGCGGCGCGCGCCACGTGCCGCCGCAGCGCGTGTGCGTGAAGTGCCACGCCATGGATCGGATGGCGCCCGAGCGGCTCGCCGACGTGCCCGCCACCATCGCGACGTTCACGGTGGACCGGCTCGCGTACTCGCTCTCGCCGCCGGTCGTCGCCGCGGTCATCGACTTCGAGGGCGGCGGGCGCTTCCAGTGCGAGCTGACGGACGTGGACCCGGCGGCCGTCAAGATCGGCGACCGCGTGGAGATGACGTTCCGCCGGCTCTTCACCGCCGGCGGCGTGCACAACTACTTCTGGAAGGCGCGCCCCCTCCGCTCTCGTTGACGCTCTGCTAGAATCGATGGCCACGATCACGTCCGGGCGGCCGGAGCCGCTCGGAGGAGGCAAAGGCTGATGGCGAGCAACGGGATCCGCGACCGGGTGGCGATCGTCGGCATGGGCTGTACCGCGTTCGGCGAGCGATGGGACCAGGGCGTCAACGACCTGCTGGTCGACGCCGCCAAGGATGCGCTCGCGTCGGCAGGCGTGGAGTTACGCGACGTCGACGCGTTCTGGCTCGGCACCCTCTACTCCGGGCAGTCGGGTCTCACGCTCTCGCGCCCGCTCAAGATCGACTACAAGCCGGTCAGCCGTCTCGAGAATTACTGCGCCACGGGCTCCGAAGCCTTCCGGAATGCCTGCTACGCGGTCGCCTCCGGCGCGTACGACGTCGCGATGGCGATCGGCGTCGAGAAGCTCAAGGACTCCGGCATCTCGGGTCTGCCGGGCTTCACGGCGCCGGGCGACGGCACCAGGGCCGGGCTCACCGCGCCCGCGACCTTCAGCCTGCTCGCCCCCGCCTACGCGAAGCGCTACGGCGTCGACGACGCGACGCTCAAAGAGGTGATGACCCGCATCGCCTGGAAGAACCACAAGAATGGCGCCCTCAATCCGCGTGCGCAATTCCGGAAGGAAGTCCCCAAGGACACGATCGCCTGCTCGCCGCTGGTGGCCGGTCCACTGGGCATCTTCGACTGCTCGGGCGTCAGCGACGGCTCGGCGGCCGCCATCATCGTTCGCGCCGAGGACGCCCGCCGCTACACCGATACGCCGCTCTACGTGAAGGCGCTCTCGTTCGTCGCCGGGCCCGCCGCGGGTCCGATGGATCCCGACTACGACTACACGACCTTCCCCGAGGTCGTCGCGTCCGCGACCGACGCCTACGCCCAGGCTGGCATCAAGGACCCGCGCCAGGAGCTGGCGATGGCCGAGGTCCACGACTGCTTCACGCCGACCGAGCTCGTGCTGATGGAAGACCTCGGCTTCGCGTCGCGCGGCACCGCGTGGAAGGAAGTGCTCGCCGGCACGTTCGACCTCGACGGCGAGCTGGCGGTGAACCCGGACGGCGGCCTCAAGTCCTTCGGCCACCCGATCGGCGCCTCGGGCCTGCGCATGCTCTTCGAGGCGTGGCTGCAGCTTCGCGGCGAGGCCGGCCAGCGCCAGGTCGCCTCGATCGCGCGCGGCCGCAAGCTGGCCCTCACCCACAACCTCGGTGGGGCTCCCGGCGAATGTGTCTCGTTCGTCAGCGTGGTGGGCTCGGAGCGCAGCGCGTAGAAACCCCCTAGTCTGCGAGCCGGTTGAATCTGTACCAGCGGTCCTCGCTGCCGCCCACCGGGATCACCAGGATCAGCCCGAACCCTGAAGACGAGTGTTTCAGGACCAGCGAGCCATCGCCCGCCTTCGAGAGCCGGTATCTGTCGGTCTGGACGCCCGCCACTTGCTCGCCGACGAGCGCCGTCGCCGAAATCTCGGCGGCGCCGGCACGGCACCGATAGTCGCCGCTCGCGGCGAGGAGGCGAAGGCTCTTCACCAGCCGTGGCCCGTCCCAGGCCGCGATCTCGAGGGTGTCGGCCGCGAGCGCGGTGACGACGAACGCCGTCGCGCGACTGGTTTGGCCTGGGAAGAGGTGCCGGCTCAGCGAGACCGCCTGTCCGCGAAATACCGACGCGCCGGTCTCCCCCTCGACACCCCGGTCCTCGTACGTTCCGCTGAGAACGGAGCACGTCGAGCCGCCGACCTGCGCAGCCCAGCTGGACGGATACTCCGGATGCGAGAAGACGCAGCCACTTGCCCCGAGCCACACGCCGGCGGCGACGGTGAGGCGCGCGATTGCGCGCCGCCTCACGCGAAGGCGGGCGGCGGCGTGAAGCCGCCGATCTCGCGCGCGAGAAGCGCGGCGAAGCGGATCGACGTGCGGTCCTCGAGGTACGGTCCGATCGCCTGGAGGCCGATCGGGAGCCCCGCGCGCGTGAGCCCCACCGGGAACGCGGTGGCGGGCTGGCCGGCGAGCGTCGCGACGCCGGGATAGACGAGTCCAAGATCGTAGAGAACAGTGCGGCCGTCCACCTCGAGGGTGTCGTGCAGCTCCTTGGCGTTCGGCGGGTACGGCTTGGGCATGTGCGGAAACGCCGGCCCCAGCGTGATCGGCGCCAGTAGCACGTCCCACTCGCGGAAGAAGGCGCGATAGGCCGCGCGGACCTGCTCACGGCGCGCGAAGTATCCGATGTAGTCGGCGGCGGTGGCCCGCATGCCGCGGAGCGCGGCCCGGCCGAACTCGTCCTCGCGGGTCTTCCAGATCTCGACACGCTCGAGCCGCTCGTCTTCCGGCAACCGCGCCGACGTCACCGCCGAGAGCAGCTGGCGGTAGAGCGTGTGATGGTCCCGGTAGTCGCCGAAGCCCTCCGGCTGGGCGCGCTTCACCGTGACCCCGGCGCGCTCGAGCCGCTTCACCACTTGCTCGAGCGCCGCCGCGATCTCGCGATCGGGCGGCGCCCACGCGATCGGCGGCAGCACGGCGACGCGGAAATCCCGCAGGCGCTTCCCGCGCGCCGGCGGAAGCGCCAGGCGCCAGGCGACGTCCTCGCCCACCTCGGGCCCGGCCAGCACGTCGAGCGCCAGCTCGAGGTCCTCGGCGCTCCGAGCCAGCGGGCCCTGCACGCCCATGACGACACCCGCGTTCGGCATCGGTGGGTACGGGAACTGGCCGCTCTTCGGCAGCGCGGTCTCGCTCGGCTTGTGCCCGTAGACGCCGCAGAACGCCGCCGGCACGCGGATCGAGCCGCCGATGTCGCTTCCGACCTCGAGCGGCGTCAGCCCGGCCGCGATCGCCGCGGCGCCGCCCCCGGTCGATCCGCCCGGCGTGCGCGCGGGATCCCACGGGTTCACGGTGCGACCGAACACCGGATTGTCCGACTGCCAGTCGGCGAGGACCGGCGGCACGTTCGTCTTGCCGAAGACGACCGCGCCCGCCGCGCGGACGCGCGTGGTCGCCGGCGCATCGTGCTGGGAGACGAATCCCGCGAACTCGGTGAGACCGACCGTCGTGTTGAGGCCCGTGACGTTGATCGACTCCTTCAGCGTCATCGGCAGCCCGAGTAGCGCGCCGCGCTTGCCGCGGTTGCGCCCCGCGTCCGCCGCGCGCGCCTGCTGGCGCGCGCGCTCGAAGTCGCGCGTGACGATCGCGTTCAGCTTGCCGTCGTAGCGCTCGGTGCGCGCCACGAGGAAGTCGAGCAGCTCCACGGCGGAGACGCGGCGGCGGGCCAGGGCGCGGAGCATGTCGGCGGCGGTCGCGAACGCGTCGAGCTTCATGAGGGTCTCCTTGTCCCGGGCGCGAGCCCGCGAATCGTGTCGAGTATCACCCGGCGCCTCTGGGCCGGATCCGTCTCGGTCGTCGCCAGCTGGAGAAAGGCCGTGTCGACCCCGGCGTCGAGATAGCGGACCACGCCCTTGCGGATCTCGTCAACCGAGCCACGCAGGATCAGGTCGTTCATCACCCGCTCCGGCACCGCCGCCACCGCCGCCCTGCGGTCGCCGCTCGCCCACGCCTCCCACATCGGCCCGAGCGCCGCCGTGCGGCCGAGCCACTCGTGGAACGCCCGGTAGACGGGAACGTTGAGGTAGGCGGTCACGAACCGGCGCACCGCGAGGTCGGAGGCGGGGCCGGGCGGATCGACGTTGATCAGAAGGCGCGCCGTGATCTCGACGCTCACCGGATCGCGTCCGGCCGTTGCCGCGGCCTCGCGCACGACGGCCACCGACTTCGGCACGTCGTCGGCTGAGAGCCAGTTGAGCACGGCGCCGTCGGCGACCTCTCCGGCGACGCGCAGCATGCGGGGCCGCAGGGCCGCGACGTGGATCGGGATCGGCGCCGAAGGCGGGCGGCTCAGCCGGAAGCCGTCGACCGAGAACGTCTCGCCGCGAAAGACCACACGCTCCCCCGCCAGCGCCTGCCGGAGGAATTGCACCGCCTCGCGCACCCGCGTGGCCGGCCGCGTGAACGCGCCGCCATTCCACGACTCGACGATCGGCTGAGAGCCCGCGCCGATGCCCAGGCAGAACCGCCCGGGCGCGATTTCCGCCATGCCGGCGGCGCTCACCGCGAGCGTCGCCGGGCCGCGCGTGTAGACGTTGGCGATCGCCGTCCCGAGGCGCATGGTCGTCGCCACGCCTACGACGGCGAGCGGCGCGAAGCAGTCGACTCCGTCGATCTCGAACGACCAGGCGTCGGTGTAGCCGAGCCGCTCGGCCTCGCGCGCGATCTCGCCGTGCTCGGCCAGCGTGAAGCCGTCGAGCGGCACCGATAGCGCCCAGCGCTTCGGGATCCTCATCGGCTCGCCTCGGCCGGCCGGGCCCCCGCCCCGCGACGGCCTGCGGCTCGCTTCGGGATATTCATTGGCTCGCCTCGGCCGGCCGGGCCCCCGCCCCGCGACGGCCTGCGGCTCGCACTACCATGAGCTCACGGCCGCGCCGGAGCGGGCTGGAGCACGTGAGCGAGCGCACAGTCCCGGCCGTGGATCGTCTCGGCGCGCGCCACCGCTTCCTCGACGCTCGCCGCGACCTCGAAGCCCAGGTGACGCGGGACGGCCGGATCGAGCGCGCCGACGACGATGACGCGGCCGACGTGGTTGAGCCGCTTGAGCGGATAGACCGCCAGGATGCCGTGGACTGGATGGAACCCGAAGCGCTCGCGGTACGCCTCGATGTAGTCGGGGCGGCGCGCGTAATCGTCGGCGAACCGGTGCATGATCTCGTACGGATCGCGCGTGAGTGGCAGCACACGCTCCCACACCTCGGGATACGAGGGATGGGCGACCCGGTCCCAGCGCTCGGGCACCGGCGTCGTCATGATGAGGGTGCAGCCCGGCGTCCCCACCGCCTCGACGAGCCCGCCGAGGTATCCGAGCCCCGAGGAGATCAGCGTGAGAATCGGGTTCATGTGGGAGAAGACGGCGTAGGGGCTCGCGTCCGCCACGCCGTAGACGAAGACGTCGAAACGCCCCCTCGCCGCCTCACGCCGCGGCGGGAACCGCGCCGCCATCGCCGTCAGGATCGCGCGGCGCGTGTCGTCGACCGAGCCGGCCACGACCATCGCGGCGTGGTGGGGGTCGGCCAGCATCGTGTCCACCTTGAACACGCGCCGAGCGAGCCGGCGCTCCAGGTGGTGGCCCATCTCGTCGAGCACCGCGTGCATCCGATTGCCGTGCACCGACATCGACATGCCGTCGGGCGTGTGGGTCACCCGGATCGTGTCGTAGGTCGAGAGCCCCACGCACACCGACTTCCAGCCACCGTTGAAGCCGCGCATATAGCCGGCGTTGACGTAGATGGTCAGATCCGACTCGGCGACGAGCCGGTGCGTGATGACCGGGTAGCCGTGCCCATCCGTCTCGCCGAGATTCACGAGGACGTCGGGGTCCTCCGCGTCGTGGCAGAGGAGGCGGTCGCCGAACTCGGCGACGAGGTCGGCGCCGATGATCCGCGCGAGCTCGGCCGGACGGAGCTTCCGGTGCAGCGCGTTGGCGCAGATCAGCGTCACCCGGCGGCGCGAGACACCGGCCGCCTCGAGCTCGCGCAGCAGCGCCCCGATCGCGACCGAGCGGATCGCACCATACGAAGGCACCGTGGCGTCGTCGAACGCGATCGTGACCGTCGCGTCCGACTTCACCAGCTCGCGCACGGGCGGCAGGCCCAGCGGCTTCGCGAGCGCCTGGGCGACCGCGGCGTCGAGATCGGCCAGCGGCGTGGGCGTGACGGCTTCGGTGTTCGAGAGGGTCCGCGTGCGGTCGGGCAGCGTCGCGGTCAGCGCGGATTCCCCATACGGCAGCTCGACATTCACGGGCGCGTCCAGACCCTCACGGTCGGCGCCCGACGGCGATCAGATGCGGGCTGAGCCCGAGCAGCGTCGGCTCGCGCTCGACCATGCGGGCCGCCCACAGCAGCCGCTCGCGCTCGCGCGCGTCGCTCCAGCGCGAGTCGAGGTCGGGCACGACCCAGCCCGGACCCTCGACGCCCACGAGCTCGAGTACCGCGAACCCCGCGCGCTCCATCTCGGCCGCGAGCTCGTGAGGCAGGTGGAAGTAGGAGGTCGTGAAGTAATCCTCCGCGGTCGGGTTGCGATGCTGGCCGTCGGCCAGATCGCGCTCGACGATCGCGACGTAGGCCGGGTCGCGGAACATGCCGGCGCGCACGCCGTCGAGCAGCGACGCGAATCGTGAGATGGCGGCCGCGAACAGCAGGCCGCCCGGCTCGAGGACGCGCCGGGCTTCGGCGAGCGCGGCGAGTCGCTCGCGCGGCTCCGTCAGGTGGTAGAGCGGTCCCAGCAGCAGCACGGCCTGGACGCTGGCGTCGGCGTGGTCGAGGCGCCGCGCGTCGCCGACGCGAGCGCTCGCAAGCGGCCGCGTGGGTTCGAGCGCCGACGCGGCGCGCGCCTGATCGACGTGCAGCGCGCTCGCGTCCACCAGGTGCACCTCGTGGCCCAATCGGGCGAGCCAGCACGCATAGGTGCCGGGGCCGCCGCCGACGTCGAGCACGACCGTCCGACGGCGCGGCAGGTGGCGCAAGACGATCTCCTGCGTACGCGCGAACTCGAGCCGGCCCGCGCCCTCGAAGAGGCGCGCCGCCTCGGCCGCCCGCGCGTAGTAGGTCATGATCTCGGGCGAGAGCGGCTCGCGCGTCACCGCCCGGCGTAGATCCGGCGGTACTCGTCCCAGGACGTCATGACCTTCTTCACGTATAGCCTCGTTTCGTCGTAGGGAATCAGCTCGACGAACGCTTCGACGTCGTCGCTGCGGCGCGCGGCCCACCATTCGCGCACGCGTCGAGGGCCCGCGTTGTAGGCGGCGATCGCCAGCCGCGGGTCGCTGAACTCGCGCAAGAGCCCGGCCAGGAAGCGCGTGCCGAGCTGGAGGTTGACCGCCGGGTCGTCGAGATCGACGCCGGCCGCCAGCAGCCGCGCGGTCGACGGCATCAGCTGCATGAGCCCGCGCGCGCCCGCGCGCGAGACGGCGCGCGGGTAGTAGCTCGACTCCTCGCGCACGACCGCGGCCACCAGATAGGGATCGAGGCTGACGTCCTGCGCCGCGCTCCGCATCTCGTCGCGCCAGCCGTAGGGATAAAATGTCTCCCAGAAGGCGCGCGGCAGCGCCGAGTCGCCGGTCGCGGCCAGCGGCTGGAAGTGGCGGCGCATGATCCGGAGCGCCAGGTGATACCGCTCCACCTCGACGTAGGCGCTGGCCAGGCCGTAGAGGCGGACCGGGTCGCCGACGGCGCCGAGCACCATGTCCTCCAGCTCCTGGGCGGCGTCCTCGACGAGGTTGATCCGTCGAAGGAGCTCGACCCGTGCGAAGGCGGCGTCGGCGGCGAGCGCCTCGCGGGGCTCCGGCGGCAGCGTGATCTGGGCGGACACGCCGCCGTCCTTGGCGCGGCCGGCGCGCCCCACCGCGAGCAGACCGTAGTAGCTGCGGGGCGCCTCGGCCAGGATCCGCTCGTAGAGCTCGGTCGCGCCTGCGCTCCCGAGCTGCTCGCGCGCGCGCGCCGCCCAGTACAGCGCCGGCAGCCGGTAGGCGCCGGCGCCTCCGAGGTCGACCAGGCGCATCCAGCTCCGCTGCGCGCCCTGGGCATCGCGCTTGCCATACGCCAGCCAGCCGAGCCGCCAGAGTGAGGCCGCAGCGGCCTCGCGCGTCGGATGGTTGGCGACGACGACCCGATAGACCGCGATCGCGTCAGCCTCGCGCGAGAGGTCCTCGAGCACGCGGCCCTTCAGGAACAACGCCTCCGCCTTCTCAGCCTCGGTGCCGGACGACACGACTGTCTCGAGCGCGGCGAGCGCGCGGTTTCGCTCGCTGGCGCGCACGTGCAGCCGCGCCAGCTCGAGCCGCAGCCCCGGGCGGCGCTCGGTCGGCGAGCGGTCGATGAGCAGCCCGAGCGTGCGCGTCGCGAGCTCCTGTCGGTTGAGCCGCCGGGCCCCGTCGGTGACGACCCGCAGCGCGCGTGTCGCGACCGGCCCCAGCCGGACCTCGTCGACCAGGCGCTCGGCCTCACTGACCGCGACGTCGGGTACGTCGGCCTTCAGCAGACGCTCGGCGCGCGCGACGCGCTGCTCCGGGGTCAAGGGCGCCAGGCGCACCCCCAGCGACTGCAGGGCGACGATCCGGTCGCCGGCGCCGTCGGCGTAGGCGCTGGCCGGCGCCAGCAGTCGCACCTCGCGATACGCCTGCGCCGCGGCGTCGAGCTGGCCGAGCGCCTCGGCGGTGAGCCCGAGCAGGTAGAGGGCGCCGGGCCGCTCGGGCGCGGCCTGGTACGCGTCGATCAGCCGAACCAGCGTCGGCTGGGCCGACGCGTCCTGGCCCGCGCGCAGGTCCAGCGTGGCGGCGAGCAGCAGCGCGCGCGGAGCCAGACGACTGCTGGGGTAGCGATCGGCGATGCTCAGCGCGGTCTCGCGCGCGCGGGCGACGTCGCCCGCCCGCTCGAGCGCGTCCGCCAGCAGGTAGCGCACGTGGTCGCCGATCGCGCTCTCCTGCGCCGCGTCGGCGCCGAACTCACGCAGGAGAGGCCCGACCTCGCCGTGCTGATAGGCCTCCACCGCCTGAGCCCAAGCCTGCTCGCCTTCCAGCGCCGCCGGAGGCGCCGGCGTCTCGCCCGCGATGGCCACGGCTGCAACCAGCGGCGCGGCGAAGATCAGCACCCGGAAGATCGCGGTGTCACGCGTGGCGCGCCAGGTGAACGCGATGCGCTGGACGGCGGTGAGGTTGGAGAGGATCGCGAGCACCCACAGCGCGGGCTCCAGCAGGTCGAGAAGCGCGCCGGCAATCAGGCAGATCATGCGCTCGGGGCGCTCCATCATGCCCACGGTGCAGCGGATGCCGATCGACTCGGCCCGCGCCTTCGTGTAGCTCACCATCATCGAGCCGATCAGCCCCGCCATCGCGACGACCGCGCCCCGCGCGTGCGGCATCTGCGCGAACAGGACCACGATGCCGAGCAGGACGACGAGGTCGGAGTAGCGGTCGATGACCGAGTCGAGGAACGCGCCGAACGCCGAGACCTGACCCGAGGCGCGCGCCAGCGAGCCGTCGAAGAAATCGCAGAGGCCGGCCACGATGAGCAGCGCGCCCGCGCCGCGCGTCCGGCCCGTGCCGAACGCGCTGGCGGCCAGCAGGCTCACGCCCAGGCCGAGGACGGTGAGGTGGTTGGGGCGCAGGTGCAGGTGCTGATAGAGCACCCGCCCGATCGGGTCGATCCAGCCACGCACGGGCTCGCGGTAGCGGCCGAGCATCGTCAGATGGGCTGCACGAGCGCCTGCTCGAGCGCCTCACGGATCCGGGCGAGCGCCGCGGGCTCCTCGATCTTCCGGCCCCGGCCGTCGTGCACGTAGAAGGTGTCCACGGCCTGGTCGATCTCGGTCGCGATCCGCGCGGTCGCGATGTCGAGCCCCAGGGTGGCCAGCGTCCTCGTGATCAGGTAGAGCAGGCCGAGGCGGTCGGGACACTTCACCTCGAGGACGGTGTAGTCGTCGGAGAGGTGGTTGTCGAGCGTGATCTTGGCGCGGCCACCGCTGCCGACGGCGCGTCCGGACGCCCGCCGCTTCTCGAGCAGGGTCGCGACCTTCTCGTCGCCGGTCAGCACCGCGCGGAGCGCGTCGAGCGTGCGCGCCCAGTGCGCCGGCGACGTCACGACCTCGCCGGTCGGATCGTTCACCTGGAAGGTGTCGATGGCGATCCCGTCGCCGCGCGTGTGGATCTGCGCGGACATGATGTTCACGCCCTGGGAGGCGAGCGTGCCCGCGATCAGCGAGAAGAGTCCGGGTGAATCGCGAGTGACGACGACGAGGTCGGACGATCCCAGGTCGCGGTGGTGAAAGAGCTCCGTCACCACCGAGGCCTCGCCCAGCCGCTGCAGCATCCGCACGTGCTCGGCCATCCGCTGCACGCCGGTCGTCGCGACGTAGCTGCTCCTCGCCGACGGCCAACCGCAGCCGCTCGGCGAGCTGCGGGCGCCCGGGTCGCTCGACGCGGCCCCCGGTGAGCTGGGCGAGCGTGCGCGAGTACAAGTCGTAGAGGACCTGCGCCTGCCATGGCGTGAGCACGCCCGGTCCCACCGCGCGCATGTCGGCCCACGTGAGCAGGTAGAGCATCTTGAGGCGCTGCCGATCGCCGGCGACGGTCGCCAGGTCCGAGATGGTCTTGGGGTCGTCGATATCCCGGCGCTGCGCGATGTGCGACATCGTCAGGTGGTGGGCGACCAGGAACTCGACGGCCGCCCCGTCGGCTGGCTCGAGGCCGATCCGTTCCACCAGCTCGCGGATCAGCGGGATGCCCTTGGCGACGTGCCCGTGCCCCTTCGCTTTGCCGATGTCGTGGAGGAGCATACCGAGCATCAGGAGCTCGGGCTTGTCCACCTCGTTGAACACCTGCGCGGCCCCCTCCGACTCCGCCGACTGGCCGGGCGCCAGCGCCTCGAGGTTCTCGACGCCCAGCAGCGAATGCTGGTCGGCCGAGAACTTGTGGTAGACGTCGTACTGAACGAGGCACGTCAGCGCGCCGAACTCGGGCAGGTATCGCCCCAGCAGCCCGATCTCGTGCATCTCCGAGAAGGTCTGCGCGACCCGGCCCCATCCCCGGCAGATGTCGAGGAAGAGATCGCGCACCTCCGGCGAGCGCTGGAACGCGCCGTCCACGAGGTAGAGCGAATCCTCGACCGCGCGCTCGAGGTCGAGCGATAGCTCGCAGCCGAGCCGGTGAAGGTGCCAGAACACCTTCATGAGGCGCGACGGCCGGGCGCGCACGAGCGAGACGTCGCGGTCGACCAGGTGGAGCTGCCCGTCGAAGAAGACCAGGCCGTCGGCCAGTGCCTGCTGGCGCTGGCGGCGCTCCGCCGAGCCCCGCCGGGAGAGCGTCTCCTGGCACCGGGCGATCAACCGACGAGACACGCGATGGATCACCCGAGCGTGCAGGTAGTAGTCGCGCATGAACCGCTCGACGCCGAGCGAGGTGGCGTCGTCGGCATAGCCCAGGTTCTTGGCGATCCGCGGCTGAAGCTCGCGTCCAAGCACGTCGTTCTTGTGGCCCGAGAAGAAGTGCAGCTCGTTCCGCACGCGCCAGAGAAAGGTCAGCGCCGCGTCGGCCCCCGCCTGCTCGCGCGGCGTGATGAGCCCCTTGTCGGCGAGCTCGCGCAGCGTGCGGGCGCCGAACTTCGCGGCGCCCAGCCACATCGCGGTGTGGACGTCGCGCAGCCCGCCGGCCGACTCCTTGACGTTCGGCTCGCCGATGTACGGGGAGGCCCCGTACCGCCGATAGCGCTGATCGCGCTCGCTCAGCGTCGTCTCGAGGAACTGGCCGAAGTCGCGCCGGTAGACGTTGTCGCGCAGGACGCGGCGGAACCGGGCGAACAGCCGCCGCTCGCCGGCGAGGAACCGCGCCTCCTGCATGGAGGTGCGGCTCGGAAAGTCCGTGCGGGCCATCGCCACGCAGTCGTCGAGCGAGCGCAGGCTGTGGCCGACCTGCAGCCCGAGGTCCCAGAGCGAGTAGAGCAGCTCCTGCATCATGCGCTGGACGTACGGCGACAGCTCGACGTCGTAGACCACCATCAGGTCGACGTCGGAGAGCGGGTGGAGCTCGCGGCGCCCGTAGCCGCCGAGGGCCATGACCACCAGCGGGGTCGGCGACAGGCCGGCGCGGCCCGCGTCGGCGGCGATGAGCCGGGTGAGCGAGAGGATCACGTCGTCCATGAGGCGCGCGTGGGTCCGGACCGACTCCTGGCCGGACGCGCCCTCGGCGTGTCTGACTTTGAGAGAGTCGAACCCTTGGGCGAGCGCCTGCCGGAGGAATTCGAGCCGCAGTCGGCGCCGGTCCTCGGCGCGCTCGGCCCTTGCCTCAGCGCGACGGGCCCGGCGAAACAGCTCGACGGACATACGCTCGAGAGCGTAGCAACCCGGAGCGAAGACTGTCAAATGCGACGCAGACTTACTAGAATGACGGCGTGAGCAGACTCTGGCGATCGGTCCTCGACCGGCTCTCGGTCTACGACGCCGGCCCACCCCTCGAAGCCCTGGCCGACGAGCTCGGACGGCCCGACCTCGTCCGGCTCTCCGCCAACGAGAATCCGCTCGGCCCCTCACCCAGGGCCGTGGCGGCCATCAACCGCGAGGTCGGCCGTATCCACCTCTATCCCGACGGCGGCTCGACGGCGCTGCGCGCGGCGCTGGCGCGGCGCCACGGTCTGGACCCGAACCAGCTTTTGATCGGCAACGGCGCCGACGAGCTGATCGCGCTGATCGCAGCCGCCGCGTTCGAGGCGGGCGACGAGGTGGTCGTTCCCGAGCCGGCCTTCGAGCCGTACACGATCTCGGCGACGCTGGCCGGCGCGCGCGTCGTGTCGAGCCCTCTCGCCGGGTACGACACCGACCTCGCCGACGTGCGCCGCAAGGTGACCGCGCGGACGAAGGCGGTCATTCTCTGCTCGCCGCACAACCCGGCCACGACGATCATCCGGCGCGGGCCGCTGCGCGCCTTTCTTGAGGGACTCGGCGAGGACTCACCGCTCGTCGTCCTCGACGAGGCGTACATCGACTTCTGCGACGATCCCGACCACGCTGACGGCATCGCGCTGCTCGGGCGCCATCCCCGTCTGATCGTGCTGCGCACCTTCTCGAAGATCGCAGGGCTCGCCGGCCTGCGCGTCGGCTACACCGCCGCCAGCGCCGAGACGATCGACCGTCTCAACCGCGTGCGAGCCCCGTACAACGTGAATCGGCTGGGCCAGGTCGCCGCGCTGGCCGCGCTCGCGGACGCCGAGCACACGGAGAAGACGCGCCGGCTCGTGCTCGAGGAGCGCGCCTTCCTCGGCGCCGGGCTGACGAAGCGCGGCTACACGTTCCCGCCCTCGCAGGCCAACTTCCTGCTGGTCCGGGTTCTCGACGCGCCGGCGCTTCGCACGCGCCTCATGCGCGAGGGCATTTTGGTACGCGACGGCGCCGACCTCGGCTTCCCCAGCCATCTCCGCATCGCCATCGGCACTCACGCCACGAACGAAAAACTGTTGGCGCTCCTGTAGCGTCGGGCGTGATCCTATCGCCGTTCTTAGCCTACGCGGCGACGCTTGGCGCCGCGTGAAGTCGCCGCCGGCGGTTACAGGGTGACGCCGAGCTGGCGAGCGGCTGCGGTGGCGGTGTGGTCGATGAGGACGGCAAGCGTGAGCGGGCCGACACCTCCCGGGACCGGGGTGATGAGAGAGGCGCGCTCGGCGGCGGGCTCGAAGTCGACGTCGCCGATGTTGCCGGCGTTGTAGCCGGCGTCGATGACGACGGCGCCCGGCTTGATCCAGGCGCCCTGGATGAAGCGTGCCTTGCCGACCGCCGCCACCACCACATCGGCCTCGGCCACGATCGCGCCGAGGTCACGCGTGCGCGAGTGGCAGATGGTCACGGTGGCGTCGCGCGCGAGCAGCATCATCGCCATGGGCTTGCCGAGAATCGGGCTGCGGCCGATCACGACCGCGCGCCGCCCCGAGAGCTCGACGTGATACGCCTCGAGCAGCCGCACGATACCCTCCGGCGTGCACGAGCCGTAGCCCACGCCGGGCAGGCCGAAGGAGACTCCGCCGAAGCTCGCGAGCGTCAGGCCGTCGACGTCCTTCGTCGGCGGCACCGCCTCGAACACGCTCCGCTCGTCGACGTGACGCGGCACCGGGTGCTGCACGAGAATGCCGTGCACCGACGGCTCCTCGGCCAGCGCCGCGACTCGGGCCACCACGTCCTCGGTGGTGGACGCCGCCGCCAGCTCGACCTTCAGCGAGCGCATCCCGACGGCCTCGCTCCGCGTGCGCTTCATACGGGTGTAGGTGACCGAGGCCGGGTCGTCGCCCACGAGCACGGTGGCCAGGCACGGGCGGGTGCCGGTGGCGGCGACGATCGCCTTCACCTTCTCGGCGCAGGCATCGAGTATTCGTTGGCCCACCGCGCGGCCGTCCATCAGGGTCGCCATGCGCCGCCCGGGCCGTTCAGCGCCGCGCGGCGCGCAGCTGGCGCTCGAGGTCGTCGAGGCGTCGCATGAGCGAGTCGCGCTCGGCCGCGTTCTGCCGCTCGCGCAGCGCGTGGCGCTGGTCCTGCTGCGCGAGCTTCGTCTGCAGCTCCGCCTCCCGCTTGTAGAGATCCTTCAGCTCCGCCTCGAGGCCGGCGGCGCGCTGCTTGGCCGGCAGGTAGCCGACGAACATCACGTAGAGGACGACGGCCACGAGCAGCATGCTCGCGGCGACGAGGAGCCAGGGGAGCTTCGCGGTCGGTCGGCCGGGCACGGGCGTCACGGGCACGGATTCTAGCAAATTTGGAATTTGCTATCATGCGACGCGTGGAGCTTCGCGAGTTCTTCGATCGGGCGATCCGGGCAAGCTTCCACGATCTGACGCTGGGCAACGATCCGGCCTCGCCGTACCTCGCCGACATGCTGACGCGCTTCGCGCGCACCGAGAATCTCTTCCCGCGCGGCGTGACGCTGCCGCGGCTCGAGACCGTCGTGGACATGCTGCTGGAGACCGAGGCGGTCTGGGAGGACCCGGTCCACTTCGCGCCCGAGCACGAGGTCACGGTGTCGCGGCACATCGGCGACTTCACGCTCTTCATGACCGGGATTTTCCGCGAGCGCGTCGAGCGCACCGCGTCCGTCGGCTACTACGTGGTCCAGGGCAAGCGCGCCTACCACTTCGTGTCCGAGCACGGCCGGGCGACCTCGCACGCCGGCGCCGCGGCGCCGGCGCCGCTGTTCCGGCGGCTGGCCGACCGGTTCGAGCGCTACGCGGGCGCCCTCGACTACACGCGCCGCGTCTACTTCGTGGATCACCCCGAGCACCCGTTCTTCGGGCTGCAGTTCGGATGACGGACGCAGCGGCCTCCCTGGATCCGGCGACGCTGCGGGGTCTGTCCGAGGCCTCGCTCGACGAGAAGCTGCGCGCGTTCGGCAACGAGCACGGCGCCGGAGCGCTCCCGGCGCTGAGCGCGCTCGCGTCCGGTGCGGTCGATCGCGTCGTGCGCCGCGCGGCGAAGCGGGCGCTCTACCGCCTCTCGCAGCGCGGCGTCACCCCGGCGCCGCCGCCGGCCCCGGCGCCGGTGGTGCAGCGCCGCGCGCCCCGCGCCGTGCGGGCGTGGCTCTCCGGCATCGACGGCAGCGGATCGCGCGCCGCCTGGATCCTGTTCGAGGGGCCGTACGGCGGCGGCGCGCTCTGCTCGCTCATCCTCAACGACGTCGTGGGGATCACCGAGGCCGCGGGGGGCGACATCACCAAGAAGCGGCTCGAGGCGGAGCTGGCGTCGCTGCGCGCGGCGCAGAAGCTGCCGTGGGTCGAGACGGAGACCGAGCGCGCCCTCGGCCTGGTGGCGGAGTCGCTGCGTCTGCACGACGAGCGCTCCACCGCCCCGCCGGCCGCGTTCGGGCGCTGGCAGCCGTTCTTCGCGGAGGCCGCCGCGCCGGAGCCGCCGGCCCTGGACGCCGCCGATCCGGCGCTGGTCGAACGCTCGGCCGAGTTGCTCGTGCTCCCGGAGCTGGCCGGCTGGTTCCTCGACCCCGAATCCGTCCAGAAGGACGCGCTCGAGGTGCAGGAAGCGCGCGAGAGCCGTCTGGTCGTCTCCGACCAGATCAAGGCCGAGCGTCAGGAGGCGATCCTCACGCGGGTGATCGAGCGCGAATTCACCCCGGACGCGCGGCGCCGCTGGGCGCGGCGACTCGCCGAGATGGCCTGGATCTTCGGCGAGACCGCGCGGCCCGAGCACGAGGCGATGGCCCGCGCGGCGGCGGCCGCGCTCGCCACGCCCGAGGCCGAGGCGCGGCGTCATCCGTTCGCGCGGGCACTCGCCCAGCGGGGCCTCGAGGTGGCCGGCGAGGTCTCGGCCGGGCGCCTGCGCGCCGCCGACGTGAGCCGCAAGCCCTGATCACCGACGTCCCGGCGATCCGCGTCGGTCACGCGACCGACCCGGTCGGTCTCACCGGCGTCACGGTCGTGCTGAGCGATCGCCCGGCGATCTGCGGCGTCGAGCTCCGCGGCGGCGCCAACGACGTCATCGGCCTCGACTACCTCGACGCGCGTCACCTCGTGCCGACCGTGAACGGCATCGTCCTGGGCGGCGGCAGCCGCTTCGGCGGCGAGGCGATCTGGGGCGTGATGCGCTGGCTCGAAGAACGCCGTCAGGGCTTCGCGGCCGGGCCCAACGTGGTCCCGCACGTGCCGGGCGCGTTCCTCTTCGACCTCAACGTGGGCGACGGGCGCGCGCGCCCCACGCGCGAGATGGGTTACGCGGCCTCGGTTGCCGCGGCGGCCGGCCCCGTCGCCGAGGGCAGCGTGGGCGCGGGAACGGGCGCCACCGTCGGCAAGGTGTATCGCGTCGAACGGGCCATGCGCGGCGGGATCGGCAGCGCCTCGGTGCGGCTCGGCGACGTCGTGGTCGGCGCGCTCGTGGCGGTCAACGCGGTCGGGGACGTGCGGGACCCCGAGACCGGCTCGCTGATCGCCGGCGCCCGCGAAGCGCCCGAGAGCAAGCGACTGATCGACTCGGCTCGGGCGCTGGCCGAGGGCACCGCTCTCGGTCGATTCGCCGAGCCCGGCCACACCACCATCGGCGTCGTCGCCACCAACGCGCGCCTCGGGAAGCCCGAGGCCGCCAAGCTCGCCTCCCTCGGGATGCTGGGCTTCGCGCGCGCGTTGTCGCCCCCGCACACCGCATTCGACGGGGACACGCTGTTCGCGCTGTCCGCCGGCGACCTGGCCATCGACCTGACCAGGCTCGGCCTCGCGGCCGCCGACGCGGTCGCCCGCGCGATCGCGCGGGGCGTGCGCGCGGCCACCTCACTCCCGGGCCTCCCGGCCGCCCGCGACCTCTAGCCACGACCTTCGGATCGCAAAGCCGCAGACCATGGAGCTCGGCTATGCGTGGAGAAACTCGGGCTGCGGGCCGCTCAAACAGGTCCAGCTGCTAGGCGGCGCCAGCAGGGGGCACGCGAGCGTACTTCGAGTACGTGAGCGTGCCCCCGAGGGCGCCAACGACGCAGATGGGCCTGTTTCAGCGGCCCGCCCGCAACCACCCGAACAGGCCGTACGCCAGCAGCGCTCCGACCACCCAGAGCCACACGCGCAGGCTCGCGACCCGCTCCGGCGGCAACGGTGAGAGCACGACCGGGTGGAGCCGTCGGGCGATGAAGGCTCCGCCCAGCGCCCCGCCGATGTGCGCGCCGTTGTCGATGAACGATTCCGTCAGGCCGCTCACGATCGCATAGACCGCCCAGATCAGCAGCACGAAGCCAATGCGGCGATCGCGCAGCAGGAGCCGGTCTCGGTGCTGGCGGAGGAGCACGATCGCCGCGCCCTGCAGGCCAAAGATCGCGCCCGAGGCGCCCACCGACGGCCCCGCGCTCACGCCGCCGCTGACCACCGAGCCCGCGACGCTGCTCAGCACGTAGAGCACGACGAGTTGCCGGGCGCCGAACGCATGCTCACAGACCATCCCGAGGATGAAGAGGGCGACGCCGTTGCCCACGAGGTGATCGATCCCGCCGTGCAGCCACGGGGCGGTCAGCAACCGCCAGTGCTCGCCGGCCGACACGCGGTCGCGCACCAGCGCTCCGGCGGCGATGATCGCCTCGCGCGACCGGAGCGCGCCGAAGCGGACCTCCAGAGCGAAGATCGCGACGAGCAGGACGAGGATCGCGACGGTCACGGGTGGGAAGCGTCGCATCCGCCGCTCGAAGTCGATGCGGCGGGAGAGCAGCATCTCGGGCGTGATCCGGAGCGGCTGCTCGGGCCCGATCGCCATCACCGGCGTTCGCCGGTGTCGAGCATCACACCCAGCGCCAGCGCCACCCGGCGGTCGAAGACGCGATCGGGGTCGGCCGAGAGGTCGAGCACGTAGCGGTCGAACAGCGTGAACTTACGGTTGAACTCGCCGAACACCGCCTCGTCCGCGCCCCGCACCAGGAGGAAATTCGTCCGCAGGAAGCCGAAGAACACGCCGAGCACCCGCCGCAGCAACGAGAGCACGATCGAGTCCTCGATCGCCATCGCGAGCGGCTCGCCGGCGGGCGTCTCCACGTACCAGCGCTTGCGGACCACGTTGTGCAGGTAGGTCTTGCGCAGCGTCGCGAGCGGCTGGCCCGACGGGACCACGACCGTGTAGGTGCGGGTCAGGACCGCGATCCGCTGGTCCTGGAGCACGCGCAGCAGCGTCTCACGCCGCGAATCGTCACGGTAGATGGTCACGTGGCGCTTGGGGCGCAGCGACATCGACACGACGAGGAACACGAAGGCGATCAGCGGAAAGACGAGGACCAGCAGCGCGCTGCCTTCCTCGGAGAAGGGCCCGAGGATCCAGCGCGCCACCGTCAGTGTCGTGAAGAGGGCGACGACATACGCGATCAGGGTCCGCACGGGATAGGTGGGCCGCTCCACGTAGAGAATCGGCGAGCCGTTCTCCGCCCACACCTCGTACTTCGACCTGATCGTGAGGACGCGCTCGCGGAGCAGGAACACGTCACGGTCGAAGGCGGGATCGACGCCGGGCACCGGAGGGCGCGGCGCGTTCGGGAGGTATCCGGCCCGGATGTGGCGGCCGCAGGAGGAGCATTCGAGGAGCCGGCCCGCGTACTCGCGCCGCAGCTCGTACACCTCCCCGCACGGACAGGCGACGACGACGCCGGCGGCTGGCCGGCTCAGCGCTCGGCGATGCCGCTGAAGTACTCGAACTTCTCCATGGCTCCCTTCGTGCCCACGCCCTTGTCAACTGGATTATACTCACGGCCATGCCGACGCGACGGAAGGCGCCCCCGTCTCCGAAGCTCGCGGCCGAGCCGCAGATCGAACGCGGCCTCCGCGAGGTGTGCCGCTGCGACCGGACGGAGGCGCTGGTGCTCAAGGGGCTCTTCGAGAGCGAGGGGATCCCCACGCTCCTGCGCTCGCGCGTGGCCTACTCCGTCTATCCCTTCAGCGTCGGCGGTCAGGGTGAGGTCATCGTCCTCGTCCCGGCCAGCCAGGCGGCGCTGAGCCGGCGCCTGCTCTTCCGCCTCGCCCCGAATCCCGCTACGTCACTTCCGCGATAATCGCCTCGAGCGCCCGCAGGGCGAGGGCCAGCGCCGCTGGCTCGAGGGTGGAGCCGCTGTCGCGCGCGGTGTGGTAGGTGTCGAACGGCACCGGGCGCCGGATCAGGTGGCGGAACGCGCTCCGCAGTGGGCTGAAGACGAACTGACGCAACGCCTCCGCTTCTCGTGACGGCACGAGCGTGAACCCGTAGGCGGCCACGCCCTCCGGGGCGAACGCGCGATGGTCGCTGCCGAACAGCGGGATGCGCCCGACGACGTGATAGGTCACGTCCCGGACGAGCCCGATGGCTTCGAGCGCCGCCCGCACGCTGCTGAGGAACTGCGTCTCCTCGGCCGCGTCCCAGATCGCGATGCTGTCGCCGATGCCGCACAGCTCGAGGCTCAGCACGCCGGCCACCTCTGCGAGGTTCGCCGCGCGCGCGTAGTGCCGCGCGCCGAGATAGCCACGCTCTTCCTCCGCGGTGAAGAGGAACCGCACGCGCAACCGCGCCGGCGGCGACACCGAGAGCCGCTCCAGGAGATTCAGCAGAATACCGACGGCGGCGGCGTTGTCGTTGGCGCCCGGGCTTCCGGGCACCGCGTCGTGATGGGCGACCAGCACGAGCACGCGCTCGCCGGACCCGATGTCGACGCTGAAGTTCTCACTCACCGGCGACCCGAAGGCCTGGAGCGCGAACGGAATCCGGTGCTCGCCGAGGTAGCGCGCCACCGCGGCCTGGCGCTCCAGGTTCGAACGCCCCACGAGCAGACGCGACAGCGCGAGCGGGGTGCGGCCGCCCTCGATGACCTCCTCGAGCGGCGGCGGCGTCACACGCGGCCCACCACGGACCGCGTTGAACGCCCAGCTCAGGCCCGTGTTGATCTGCCCGCGCAGATAGAGGACGACGTCGGTGAGCGCACGGCTGCGCCTCACAACCGGAACAGGGCCCGGGCGTTCGCCGACATGCGCTCGGCCAGGTCGGCCAGCGGCTCGCCGCGCAGCTCGGCGACGCGCCCGGCGGTGATCGCGACGTGCGCCGGCTCGTTGCGCTTGCCGCGAAAGCCCTGCGGCGGCAGGAACGGGCAGTCGGTCTCCACGACGAGCTTATCGGCGGGCACCATCCGCGCGACCTCGGGCAGCGCGCCGGGCTTGGGATACGTCACCGGCCCCGCGAGCGAGAGCACCAGTCCCAGGTCGAGGCATCGGCGCGCGATCCCGACGTCGCCGGAGAAGCAGTGCATCACCCCGCCCGTCTCGTGGACGCCCTCGGACGCCAGCAGCGCCAGGGTCTCCTCGTGGGCGTCGCGGCAGTGGACGACCACCGGCTTGCCGACCCGGCGCGCGAGGGCCAGCTGGGAGCGGAACGCACGCTCCTGTGTGTCGCGGTCCGCCAGGTTGCGGAAGAAGTCGAGCCCGGTCTCACCGATGGCGACCACGCGGGCAGCGGACGCGAGCCGCTCGATATCGACGAGCGCCGCCTCGTCCGCGGAGGCGGCGTCGTGCGGGTGGATGCCGACCGCGGCCCAGACGTCGGGCTCGCGCGCGGCGAGCGCCACCGCCGCCCGCGAGGTCGCCACGTCGGTGCCGATCGTCAGGATGCCCGTGACGCCGGCGGACCGCGCGCGCTGGAGCACGGCGTCGAGGTCGCCGGCGAATTCCGGGAAGTGCAGGTGCGCGTGCGTGTCGAAGAGGTTCGGCGTCGTCACATCGCTCCGAGGACGGACGCGGCCTTCTTGACGTCACGCGCCTTCACCCACAGGATCGCGCCGTAGCGCCCGCCGCCGGCCGCGACCGCGTCCATCGCCGTCACGTTGATCTTGGCGCTGGCGAGCCGGTCGAGGACGTCGGCGCAGGCGCCGAGGCGGTCGTCGCCCTCGATCAGAAACGCGCGCTTCGGCCCCATCACCTTCCACTTGTTCCGCTTGGCGACCGCCGTGAATGCCGCCGGATCGGTCGGGACCACGTCGAGCTGGGCGCCCCGCCCGCTCGGGAAGCCCGAGTAGGCGACCAGGTTGACGCCCGCGCGCTTGAGCTCGCCGAGGATCCGCGCGCCCTCGCCGGGCTTGTCGGGGACCATCACGTAGAAGTAGTCCGCGGTTCGCACGCTCTCCGCCATGGCGTTGTCCTCCAGCTCGTCGGTGTTACGGGACCACGACGCGAAACCGGACCCGGCCGATCAGCTGCCCTCCGCCCGTCACGACGTCGACCGACCAGCGGCCCGTCGGGTCGGCCGGGAACGCCGTCTTACGCGAATACGTTCGATAGCCTTCCCGCCGTCCGCCCAGGACGGGCGCCAGGGCGACCACCTCGACCACCTTCCCACGGTGCCGCCAGACGTGACGGACCTGTTGCCGCAGTCCGGCCGGCGCGTAGATCGCAGTGTACGCCACGAGCCCGCGCTCCTTCACCTCGGCGGCGCTGACCGGCGACGCCAGCGCCTCGATGGCGTCGAGGTTCGGCACGTCCCACACGATCGCCGCGCGCGCGATGAAGAGCGGCGCCGGCGGAATCCACGCTCGGCCCAGCGCCGCCAGCGTCGCCGCCACCACGCCCAGCGCCACGGTCACGCGAAGCGCCGCCCTCCACGAGCGCCCGCTCACGCGCCGCACCACCGGGGTGAGCGCGAGCGACGCGGCGAACGCGCTGGCCACCAGGGCGCCGTACGGGGGGAGCCCGATGAGCGGCAGCGCCACGTTGAGCGCGGCGAACACGGACACGACGAAGAAGACGTAGCCGAGCCACGGCCGCGGACGCACCAGCGCCCGGTACCACGGGTCGAACGTCGCCAGCAGCGCCATCGCCACCAGCAGGGCGAGGAAGAGGACGTTGATCGACGTCAGGGTCGTGCTCGCCCAGTAGGCGGGGATCAGGAACAGGAGGATCGCGTGATAGAGCGTCTGGATCGTGTAGTCGGCGGCGCTGACGATCAGCCGCCCGGACTTCCGGCCCGACTCCTCGAGCGGCCGGCGCATCTCGATGATGAAGGCGAACAGAAGGCACAGCAGCAGCAGGTAACCGACGATCCACGCGACGTGGGGCAGGCCGCGCTGGAAGACGAAGAGCGTGAGGATCCCGCCGCTCAGCGAGGCGAACGAGACACCCCAGTCCGTGACCCACGCGATCACCGAACTCACACGGTCGCGTCCCCTTGGCGCGGTGCGGCCAGCCGCTCGGCGATGCGCTGCGCCACCACGTCACGCTTGAGCGCGTCGATGCAAGCGATGACATCGCGGGCGGCCGAGTGCACGCGCAGGTGTGCCGCGACCAGGTCGAGCGCGCTCGAGCGCACCGACGCGTCGAGGCTCACGATCTCGCGCACGACGCGGGCGACCGAGGCGTCGCGCTCGGCCACCTGCACGATCGCGTCGACGTACTCGTCCGGAGTCAACGCCGGGGCGGCCATGGGCTCACCGGATTTTCGAGCCGGGCGGCAGATCGCGGTCGAGCGTGAGCACCGCCAGCTTCCCCTCGGCCGACGCGGCCAGCACCATCCCGTTCGACTCCACGCCCATGAGCTTCGCCGGCTCCAGATTGGCGACGACCACGACCTTCTTGCCCACGAGGTCGGCCGGCGCGTAGTGCTCCGCGATGCCCGCCACCAGCGTCCGTTGCTCGGCGCCGAGCGACACCGTGAGCTTCAGGAGCTTCTTCGACTTCGGCACCGGCTCGGCGGCCACCACCTCGGCCACCCGCAGCTCGACCTTGCCGAAATCGTCGATCCTGATCGTCGAGCCCGCCGCCGCGGGCGCGTTCGGCGCCGGGGTCGCCACCGGCTTCTTGTCGTCCACACGCGGGAAGAGACCGGAGAGCCTCTGGACCGGCAGGCCGGCGGCCAGTCGTCCCCACTGCGCGTCACCGAGCGTCGGCTCGCCGTGCTGGCCGAGCGCCGCCCGGATCTTGCCGGCGGCGTCGGGCACGAACGGCGCCAGCACGATGCCGAGCAGCCGCAGCGACTCGGCGAGCGTGTAGAGGACCGCCGCGAGGCGCCCCGCCTTCCCCGGCGCCTTCGCGAGTGCCCACGGCTGCTCGGTGTCCACGTAGCGGTTGAGCGTCGCCACGAACTCCCACACCGCCGTCAGGGCGCGGTGGAACGCGAACTCGTCCATCGCGCGCGCGACCTCGGCGCGGGCCCGATCCCACCCGGCGGCGATCGCCGTCTCGGCAGCGGTCGCCTCGCCGGAGGCGGGCACCACGCCCTGCGCGAGGTTCACGATCAGCGTCGTCGCGCGGGAGACCAGGTTGCCGAGGTCGTTCGCCAGATCGGCGTTGAGCCGGGTGACGAACCCCTCCTCGGAAAAGTCGGCGTCGAGGCCGAAGACCATCTCGCGCAGGATGAAGTAGCGGAAGGCGTCGTTGCCGTACTTCTCCTTCAGCGCCAGCGCCTCGACGAGGTTCCCGATGGACTTGGAGATCTTCTGTCCGCCGAGGGTCCAGTAGCCGTGGACGGTGAGGTGGCGATAGAGCGGGATGCCGGCCGCCTTGAGCATGCACGGCCAGTAGATCGCGTGCGGCTTGACGATGTCCTTGGCGGTCACGTGCTGGACGTGGGGCCAGAACTTCTCGAAGCGCGGATCGCCGGGACCGCCGAGCGCCGAGACATAGTTGAGCAGCGCGTCGAACCAGACGTAGGTGACGTACTTGTCGTCGAACGGCAGCGGCACACCCCACTTGAGCCGGGTCGTGGGCCGGCTGATGGACAGGTCGGTCAGCGGGTCGCGCAGAAAGCCGAGGACCTCGTTGCGGTAGCGCTCCGGCCGGACGAAGTCCGGGTTCCGCTCGATGTGGTCGATCAGCCACCCCTGGTACTTCGACATCCTGAAGAAGTAGTTCTCCTCCTCGATCCACTGCAGCGGCGTCTGGTGGTCGGGGCACTTGCCGTCGACGATCTCCTTCTCGGTGTAGAACCGCTCGCAGCCGAAGCAGTAGTGCCCGCCGTACCGGCCGAGGTAGATCTCGCCGGCGTCCCAGAGCCTCTGGAGAATCGCCTGGACGACCTTCGTGTGGCGCGTCTCGGTCGTGCGGATGAAGTCGTCGTAGCGGATGCCCAGCGCCTTCCAGGTCTCGCGGAACGCGACGGAGTTCTGGTCGGCCATCGCCTGCGGCGGCATGCCGGCCTTGGCGGCAGCCTGGGCGATCTTGTCTCCGTGCTCGTCAGTGCCGGTGAGGAACCAGACGTCGTCGCCGGCCAGCCGCCGATAGGCGGCCATCGCGTCGACGACGATGGTCGTATAGGCATGCCCCAGGTGAGGGCGGTCGTTGACGTAGTAGATCGGCGTCGTGAAATAGAAGGTCACTGCTCGAGCTGGGCCTGGACGTGCGGCCGCCCCTCCCACGTGAGCTGGTCGAGCGGCACTTCGGCCTCCGTGCCGTCCGGGAAGCCCACCACGACGGACTGCTTGAGGATCCGGATCGACCGCACCTTGCCGGTCATGCAGCCGCCGCCGCCGCAGGACGCCTGGCACGGCGTGTTCACGCGCGGCAGCCGCGCGCGCAGCTCCTCGTAGGTCGAGAACTCGTAGAGGAGGCAGCACTTGAGCCGGCCGCAGTTGCCGAGCAGACGGTTGTCGGTCAGCGGCATGTCCTGCGCCTTGGCCATCTTCACCGAGATCGGCTCGAAGCGTCGCAGGTGCGAGGAGCAGCAGAGCTGGCGCCCGCACGGTCCGATGCCGTCCAGGACGCGCGTCGTGTCGCGCGCGCCGATCTGGCGCATCTCGACTCGCGCGTGCAGCTCGTGTGCGAGATCGCGGACCAGCTCGCGGAAGTCCACGCGCTCTTCGGCGCTGAAGTAGACCGTCGCCCGACGCGCGAGGGTATGCATCTCGACGTCCACGACCTTCAGCCGGAGGCCGCGCGCGCGCGCGACGCGCTGGCAGGTGACGATCGCTCGCTCCTCGCGCGTGCGCCGGTCGCGGTACTCGCGCGCCTCCGCCTCGGTCGCCGGGCGCAGCACCCGGCGGTACGCGCGGTCCTGCTTGCTCTCCGGCACCTCGCGCTTCGCGCGGCGCACCTCGCCGACGGCGGGCTCGGGGGTCAGCGTCTCGACGACCACGATGTCGCCGACGTGGAGCTCGAGCTCTCCAACCCGGTAGTCGTCCGTCAACGCGGTGGCGCGCAGCCGCACCCCGACGAGAAAGTCGTTCATGGTCTCCATCCTCAGGCCGCCCGCAGCGCGAGCCGGCTCAGCACGATCTCGAGCGTGAGACGCGGGTTCACGTTTCGCAACAGCGCCTCGCGCGCCTGGCGGCACAGGTCCACCGTGGCCAGGAGCTCATCGGCCGACCAGCGCTCGGCCTCGCTCGGGAGATCGCCGGCGCCGGCGCCCAGGAGCGCGCTCGGTGCGTCCGACTTCACCAGCAGCAGGTCGCGGCAGAGGAGCCAGTACGCGTCCACCAACGCCTCCGCCTTCTCCCGCTCCAGGCGCTCCAGGCGCCTGAACAGCGCGTCGACCCCTTGCGCGCGGACCTCGGTCAGAAGCTCCCACGCCTGCGCGCGCGCCCCCACGCCACCGGCGTCGTCGCGCGCGGCGAAGCGCACGACCTGGCACCGTGACAGCACGGTCGCCGGCACGGCGCGGATCCGCGGCAGGATCAGGATGATGACCGTCGCGGCCGGCGGCTCCTCGAGCGTCTTCAAGAACGCCTGCGGGGCGTCGCCGGTCATGCGCTCGGCCTCGTCGAGGATGAACACCTTGCGGCGTGCCATCGCGGGACGAAGCGAGGCCTGGCGCTCGAGCTCGCGGATCGCGCCGATGCGGATGGCCCGGGCGCCTCGCGGGGTCGTCTCGGGGGGCGTCGGCACGATCACGTGCAGGTCGGGATGATTCGGCGACGCGCTCCCGAGCAGCGCTTCGGCCAGGGCCAGCGCCGTCGTCATCCGGCCGGACCCGGTCGGCCCCACGAAGGCGTAGGCGTGGGCCACGCGGTCGCTCGCGAGCGCCCGGCGCAGCAGCTCGACGGCGCGCGGCTGATCGAGGATCTGATCAAGCGCCACGGAGAAATTCCTCGACGACCGACCGCACCTCGGCGGCGACGACGGCGGCCGGCGGCGCCGCGCGGATCGGCCGCACGCGCTTGGGCTCGGCGCGCAGGATCTCGAGATAGCCGCGGCGCACGCGGCGGTGGAACGCCAGCGCTTCCCGCTCGAAGTGGTCGAGGCGCCGCCGCCCGATGCGCCGAAACCCGATGGCCGGGTCGAGATCGAACAGCAGCGTGAGGTCGGGCAGGATCCCGCTGGTCGCGCGCACGTTCAGCTCGCGGATCAGCTCGGGATCGACGCCGCGGCCGTACCCCTGGTACGCGACAGTCGCGTCGGTGTACCGGTCGCAGAGCACGACGCGCCCCCGCTCGAGCCACGGCCGGATCTTCTCCCTCACGTGCTGATGTCGCGCCGCCATGAACAGGAACACCTCGACGAGCGGCTCTGGGCGCACGCCACGCTGCTCGAACAGCCGCCGCACGGCGCCGCCGAGCCGGGTGCCATCGGGCTCGCGGGTGTGCTCGACGGGCCGCCCTCGCTCCCGCAGCCATCGCGCGAGCCGCATCATCTGGGTCGTCTTCCCCGACCCCTCGACACCCTCGAGCGTGATGAGCACGCCGCTCACGATCCCTTTCCCTCCTCGCATTTCTCCCGCCACTCTAGCACGTCGCCCCGCACCCCCGACCAGGCCGGTGCGGGCGATGCCAGCAGGTCGACGTCCGACGCGTCCCGAATCCCACCGTCGCGAGCGACCCCGCCGGGTGAGGGGCGGGGCATTGGGGACGGGTCGATGCGACCCGTTCCCTCCAAGCGGTCACGGACGCGCCGCGCCGGGATGGAGCCCAGCCGCGACGGGCCAGCGGACGCGTGCCGCGTGGTCGAACGACCCCGTCCCCAATGCCCCGACCCCCACCCGGCGTCTGCGAGCGCGACGAGCTAGAGATGCGTGATGGTGTCGTGCGCGGCCGGCTCGCGCTCCCGCCGCTTCCCCCGCTCGAGAATCTCGCGCGCGAGATGACGTCCCCCGAAGCCGAAGGCCAGCGCGAGCGCGAGCACGAGTCCGCCGAAGATGATGCCGAAGGCGATCAGCACCATGTCCCGGCCGATGCCGATCTCGGTCAGCGCGGTGGCGAAGATGAACAGTAAGATCAGCCAGCGGACGGCGCGGGCCAGCAGGCGCGCCCGGAGCAGCCCGGCGTTCACGCCGGCGACCAGCACCGCCTGCGCGACGAAGTTGGCCGCGAGCCAGCCGATGACGAGAATCAGCAGCGCGGAGAGCAGGCGCGGCAGCAGGCGCAGGATCATGCTGGTGGCGCCGGCCGCGCCGGGAATCGCCAGCGCGTCGATGCCCATCGTGGCGAAGATCATGAAGATGCCCCAGAAGGCCACGACCTTCAGCGCCTGGGACGGCGGCCGGTAGACGCCGGCGCGCGCCAGCGCGGAGGTGAGGCCCCACGTCCGGGCGCGCTGATCGAAGTCGGTGGCGCGGGCGACCCGCGTCACGAGGGCCGCGGCGACCCAGCCGAGCAGCGCGCCGAGCGCCACCAGCGTCAGCATCGCCAGGATGCTGGGCATCACCGCACCGAGCGTCGCGGTCATGTTGCGGAACGCCGAGACGACGAGATCGCGCCAGAAATCCATCATGGATGCACCCTCCGTTTCATTCCTTCACCGCGCCGGCCACGAGGCCCCGGACCAGGAACCGCTGCAGCGCGACGACGATCAGCACGGGCGGGAGGCTCGCGAGCATCGACGCCGCGGCGATGTCGCCCCACGGCACCTCGAAGACGCCGGGGAAGAGCGCCAGCGCCACCGGGATCGTGCGGCTCGCCTCGGAGACGGTGAAGGTGTAGGCGAACAGGAACTCGTTCCAGCTGAACAGGAACGTCAGGAGCGCCGTGGAGGCGAGCCCCGGCGCCAGCAGGGGCACGACCACCCAGCGGAAGGTCTTCGCGAGGCCCGCCCCGTCGACGGCCGCCGCCTCCTCCGCCTCGATCGGGATCTCGCGGATGAACCCGGCCAGGAGCCAGACCGTGAGCGGCAGCGCGAAGGAGGCGTGCACCAGCACGAGGCCCGTCCACGTGTCGCGCAGGTCGAGCGCGCGCATCAACAGATAGAGCGGGCTCACGGTCGCGATCTGGGGGAAGGCCGTGCTCGCGACGATCGCCAGGAGTAGCCACCGCTTGCCCGGGACGGGGCGACGGGCGACGGCGTAGGCGCCGGGCAGCCCGACCACCAGCGCCGCAACGGTCGTGAGCGTGGCGATCCCCAGACTGTTGGCGAGTGCCCGGGGCATCAGGCTCTGCTCGAGCACGACACGGTAATGCGCGAGCGTCAGGTGGCTCGGGAGCAGCGGCGGGATCCGCAGCAGCTCCGCCTCGGGCTTGAACGACGTCAGGAGCTGCCAGAAGAACGGAATCGCGTAGGCGGCCAGCGCCGCGACGATCACCAGGTCGGCGACGGTCCGCGGCGTCGGTCTCATGCCGCCACCGAGCCCGTCCGGAGGATTCTCAAGTACGCCCACGCGACGCCCATCACCAGGACGAACACCACCACGCTCAGCGCCGATCCGAAGCCGAGCTGGAGCGTCTGGAAGAGCGCGCGATAGGCGTAGACGGTGAGCGTCTCGGTCGTGTTCGCGGGACCGCCGCCGGTCAGCACGAACATGATGTCGAAGGCGCGCAGCGCGTCGAGCGTCCGGAACAGCACCGCCAGCAGGAGGATCCGGCCGAGCAGCGGCAGCGTGATCCGCGTCAGCGTCGCGAGCCGGCCGGCGCCGTCCACCTGCGCCGCCTCGTAGAGATCCGCCGGGATCGCCAGCAGCCGCGCGTAACAGAGGATCGCGACGAACGGCATCGTGCGCCAGACGTCGGCCAGCGTGACCGCCGCGAGCGCGATCCCGGGATCGCCGAGCCAGTTCAGGGCATGCCGCCCGAGCGCCACGTTGATGAGGCCGGCCACGGGGTGATAGAGCCACTCGAAGAGCTTGGCGGCGACGACCGCGGGCATCGCCCACGCGAGCAGCAGGAACGAGAGCGCCACCGCGCGACCGCGCCGCTGGGCGTTGATCGCGAGCGCCGCCGCGACGCCCAGCACCACTTCGAGCGCGACCGACGCCACGGTGAACACCGCGGTGGTGTGGGCGGCGCTCCAGAAGCGCGCATCGATGGTGAGGAATGCGAAGTTGTCGAGGCCGGCGAAGCGCGAGACGCCGAAGATCGGAACCCGGTGCTGGAGCGAGAGCCAGAGCACCCAGGCGGCCGGGTACACCGTGAGCGCGCCGAGCGCAACGGCGGTCGGGGCGAGCAGCAGCATTCCCTGCCGGCGGTCGGCGGCCTCGCGTCGGGTCACCGGAGGGCACCGAGGAAATGCCCGAGCCGGACGCGGGTGTCCTCGATGGCCCGCTCCGGCACCTTCACGCCGACGAGCGCCGCCGAGAACTCCGGCTGCACCGTCGCCGAGACCAGGAGGTAGTACGGCGTCACCGGCCGCGGACGCCCGGCGAGCGACAGCGCGTGCAGGCGGGGCATCGCCGGATTGCGGCGCACCAGCTCCTCATCGTGATAGAGCGCCTGGCGGGTGGGCGAGAGCGCGGCGCCGAGCGCGATCGCCCGCTGCGCCCGCTCGCTCGTGAGGTGCCGCGCCAGGGCGACCGCGAGCGCCGGATGGCGGCTCCGGCGGGACACGCCGAGGTGAGCGCCGCCGGTCGAGCCGGCACCGGGCTCGCCGCGCGCGCGACCGGGCAGCGTGGTGAATGCCACCTTGCCGCGCACGGCCGAGCCCTCCGCCTCGAACAGGTCCCGCGCGTACGGCCAGTTGCGCAGGAAGATCGCGTGTCCGTCGCCGAAGGCGCGCCGGCTCAGCTCCTCGTCGGCGGCGGTCGTCCAGGCGGGGCTCACGCCCGTCGTGATCAGGCCCCGGAGGAATCGAAGCGCGTCCGCAGCCCGCGCGGGCTCGGGGAACGCGTCGCCGTCGTCCGTGATGAGCCGGGCGCCGTTGGCCCAGAGCGCTTCCAGCACGTTGACGACGAGCCCTTCGTACTGCTTGCCCTGCCACAGGTACCCGTCGAGCGCGGGATCGCGCTCGCGCGCGCGAATCAGGCGGACCTGCTCGACGAGCGCCTCGTACGTCTCGGGCGGCGCGAGCCCGTGCTTGGCCAGGAGATCCGTCCGGTAGTACAGGAGCCCGACGTTCATGTTCCACGGCAGCGCCCAGATGCGGTGGTCGTAGGTCGCCGCCGCCACCGCGCTCGGGAAGAACGGGGCGAGCTCGGCCGGTTGCAGGTGCGGCGTGAGATCGAGCAGCCATCCCGCGCGCGCGAACTCCGGGACCCAGATGCAGTCGAGCATCATCACGTCGAAGCCCGGGCTCCGGCCTTCGAGGTTGATGACGTAGAACTGGTGCTGGTCGTCCGACGCCCACGGCAGCGCCTCGCCCTTGACGCGCACCCCGGGATGCTGGGCCTCGAACTCGCGCAGCAGCGACGGCAGCGGATCGGCGTTGCCGAGAATGCGCGCGTACTTGAACACGAGCGTGACCGGCCCGCGCTCGCTCGGGCTCCCGGCGCAGCCCGCGAAGGTCAGGAGGACGAGCGCCCGGACGAGCCGCGTCGCGCGCAGGGTCCCCAGGCTCACGACGGGACTCGCTCGCGGGCGAGCAGCCGCCCCAGGCCGCGCAACGGGACGGCCAGCCACGCCGGCCGGTTGTCGAGCTCATACCGCACTTCGTACAGCGCCTTGTCGAGCTCGAACGCCGACAGCACCCGCCCGAACCCGGCGGGCGAGGCGGGGAGCAGCGGCAGGGGGGCTCGCGCGACCGCCTCCTGGTATCCATCGAGGAACGCGCCCCCTGCGCGCTCGACCCAGCGCTCGCCCGCCTCCCCCGCGGCGCCGGACGGCGGCAGCGTCGCCTGCACCGCGTAGTCGAGCGAGCGGAGCATCCCGGCGACGTCCACGAGCGCGCACTGCTTACGGCGCCCCTCGGCGACCGCTCGGCCGGGCTCGCCCTCGAAGTCGAGCACGACGAAGCCCGCATCGGTCCGGAGCGTCTGGCCCAGGTGATAGTCGCCGTGCACGCGGATCTTCGCGCACCGCTCGCCGCCGAGGATCGCGAGATCGCGGGCTCGCGCGATCAGCGCAGGCTCGCACGCGACCAACGCCCTGGCGGCGGCGGCGAGCGCGGGCGGGAGCCCGGCGAGTCGCCCGCGCACGAGCTCGCACGTGCGACGGACGTCGTCCGCGACGCGCTCGCTCCAGGCGACCGTATCGGCGGCGGCGATCGGCTCCGGCGCGAAGTCGGCGTCGGTGGGGTCGGAGGCGAGCGCCCGGTGGAGCTCGCCCGTGATCGCGCCCAGGCCGCGCAGCTCGCGGAAGACGTCTTCCGACAGCGCGTCGACGCGCTCCGGCTGGCACGCCTGCAAGTGAGCGGTGACCCAGCTCCATCCGTCGCCGTGGTTCGGCACGTAGCCCTGGAGCACTCCGAGCGTGGTCGGGGGCCCGGCGGCGGGAGCGTACTCGATCGCGCCGGCCAGCGGCGGCACGTGGGGGAACCGCGCGCGCGAGGTCAAGAACGCGCCGACCTCACAATCGATGGCGATCCCGGGTCGCATTCGTCGAATGGCCTTGAGGACCAGCGCGGCGTCGTAGAACACCGACGTGTTGGACTGCTCCGCGGTCAGCCGCCGGGGCGCCTTCCCGGTGGTCTGAGCCGGGAAGCGCTCGGTGGGAACGAACCGCACGACGCCGTCGCGGAGCGTCGGCACGGCCAGCCGGCATTCGAACGCTCCGAGGAGGTCTCGGCAGAACTCCGGGTCGTCGAACGCGTCCATCGCGAGCGTCGGCGACTCGCCGACCTCGAGCGTCATCGACAGCGCTCCCGGCGCGACTTCTTCTCGGGCGAGCACCAGCGGCACCGAGTACGTCTGGTCAGGACCCGCGGCGAACGCCACGTCCACGAGGACGAGCCAGCCGCGCTCGCCCAGCGCCGCGCAGTCTCGAAGCGCGACGGAGCGGATCGCGCGCCCCTTGTCGCCGAACCATCGCTGGAGCGGCAGCCGCCGCGGCAGCTCGCGCGACACCGCCCGCTCCAGCGCCGCGACGATCCGCGCGCCGTCAGATCGGCGTGGCCTCGATGCCATACGGCTCGTCGCCGTCGCCCGGTCGATCCAGGCGGAACCAGTAGAAGCCGTGCGGGCCCAGGCTCAGGAAGTACGGGGCCTGGCGAATCGTGGGAAACACCGTGTCGCCCAGCATCTCGATCGGCGTCGCCCCCGCGAAGCGCGCGAGGTCGAGCTCGACCGGCTGGGGCGCCGCGGAGAGATTGGTGACGATCAGCAGCGTCTCGCCCTCGTAACGGCGCACGTACGCCAGGATCCTGGCGTTGTGCGGGCGCAGGAAGTCGATGGACCCGCGCCCGAAGACCGGCGACTTCCGGCGCGCCGCCAGCAGCCGCCGCATCGTGTTCAGCAGCGACGCCGGCTGGCGCGTCTGCGCCGCGACGTTCACGGCCTCGTAGCCGTAGACCGGATCCGTGATGACCGGCAGGAAGAGCTCGACGGCCTCGGCGCGCGAGAAGCCGGCGTGGCGGTCGCGCGACCACTGCATCGGCGTGCGAACGCCGTTCCGGTCGCCGAGGTAGACGTTGTCGCCCATCCCGATCTCGTCGCCGTAGTAGATGATCGGGCTGCCGGGCAGCGTGAGCAGCAGACAGTTCAGCAGCTCGATGCGGCGGCGGTCGTTGTCGACGAGCGGGGCCAGGCGCCGGCGGATCCCGAGGTTCAGCTTCATCTCCCGGTCGCGCGCGTAGGCGTAGTACATGAACGCGCGCTCTTCGTTCGTGACCATCTCGAGGGTGAGCTCGTCGTGGTTGCGCAGGAACAGGCCCCACTGGCAGGGCGACGGGATCGGCGGCGTGTGGGTGAAGATGTCGGTGATCGGGCGGCTGTCCTCGAGGTGCAGGCCCAGGTAGAGGCGCGGCATCAGCGGAAAGTGGAAGGCCATGTGGAACTCGTCGCCGTCGCCGAAGTAAGGGCGGACGTCCTCGGGCCACTGGTTGGCCTCGGCGAGAAGAATTCGGTCGCCCCCATACTCGCGGTCGATCACCGAGCGAAATTCCTTGAGGACCGCGTGCGTCTCGGGCAGGTTCTCGCAGCTCGTGCCCTCGCGCTCGATCAGGTACGGCACCGCGTCGCAGCGGAATCCGTCGAGCCCCCGGTCGAGCCAGAAGCGCATGACGTCGAGCATCGCCTGGCGCACCGCCGGGTTGTCGTAGTTGAGGTCGGGCTGGTGGCTGAAGAACCGGTGCCAGTAGTACTCGTTGCGCTGGGGGTCGAGCGTCCAGTTCGACTTCTCGGTGTCGACGAAGATCACGCGCGCGTCCGCGAAGCGGTTGGGGGAATCGTTCCACACGTAGTAGTCGGCGTACGGCGACGCCCGATCCGAGCGCGAAGCCTGGAACCACGGGTGCTGGTCCGAGGTGTGGTTCACCACGAGGTCGGTGATCACCCGCATGTCGCGCGCGTGCGCGGCGTCGAGGAACTTCTGGAAGTCCTCCAGCGTGCCGTAGGACGGATGCACGGTGTAGAAGTCCGAGATGTCGTAGCCGTCGTCCTTGAGCGGCGAGGCGTACATCGGGAGGATCCACAGGCAGTCGACGCCCAGCTCTTGCAGGTAGTCGAGGCTCTCGGTGAGCCCGGCGAAGTCGCCGACGCCGTCGCCGTTGGCGTCGCGGAACGCCTTCACGTGGACTTCGTAGAAGACGGCGTCCTTGTACCAGTCGCGGGCACGGCCGGGCGTCATCGCCAGCTGTCCACGAGGTAGCGCTTCTCCCGCTCGAACGCTCCACTGACGGCGTCGAGGGCGGCCGCGGTCGCGGCTCCGTCGCCCCGCGCCGTCGCGATCACGAAGGCCGCGGCGCGGCCGAGATAGAGCGGGACGAACGAGCGCAGGAGGTGGTCGCGGTACACGACGCGGTAGTGGTGGCCGAGCGCGAAGTCGTAGACCACGCGCGCCCACAGCGGATCGGGGAACCTGAACCGCTCCGCGCCGTCGGCCGGCAGGCTCAGTACGTCGCCCAGCGTCTCGGGCGCCAGGACGTGCTCCCAGATCGAGCCGAGGTCGCGCAGGCCGTGTCGGAAGGCGCCGATCATCCGCTCGACGTCGATCCGCACGGGCTCGGCCGACGGGAGCAGGGGCGCGGCGCCCGCCTCCGCCTCGCCACCGACGGCGTCGCGCCACAGCGCCTCGTAGATGTCCATTACCCCGAAGATCCCGCCGAGCGTCTCGGCCACCATCGCGGGGAGATCGGCCGAGCGCGTGCTCGACTCGACGCGCCACCGGCCCAGAAGCGCCTCGCGGAGCGTGAAGCCCTCGGCGAGGGTGATGCCCTCGATCCAGAGATCCGTCATGCTCCGTCCGGCGGGCGGCCAGCCGGGATCGGCGACCAGACGATCCAGGAGCCGTCCCGAAAGACCCCGCGCGCCGGCGAGCGGCTGGTGCAGGCGCCGGCCGTAGAGCGCTCCGACCAGCGGCGCCAGGACGAGATTGGTGATCGTGCCGTCGTAGCGGTGGCGCTCGTACATCGGCATCACGAGGTCGGTCCCGTGCTCCAGCACCGGGCGCAGGAGCCGCTCGAGCCAGTCGCCGCCGATCGACGTCACGTCGGCCTCGAGCACGACCAGCCCCCGCGCGCCGAGCCGCCGCGCGACCGCGAACGCCAGGCGAAGCGCGGCGCCGCGCCCCGGGACACCGTGGAACGGCACCGCGGCGCGCTCGGCCAGCGGCGCCTCGTGGGCCGCCCGCACGACGGGGAGCCCGGCGGCGGCCAGGCGCTCGACGGTCGCGTCGGACGAGCCCGCGTCGGCGCTGATCAGCACCGCCGGCACGCCGGCGAAGTGCTTCTCGAGCCCCGCCCGGATGGCCTCGACGACCGCGGGCACGGTGGCGGCGTTGTTGTAGGTCGCCAGGCTCACCGCGATCTCCGCGGGCGGCGTGCCCTCGAGCTGGCGCTCGACGTCGGGCGGCAGCGCCGGTCCGTCGCCGCCCGGGCTCATCGGGTCAGGTGGACGACGAGGGCCAGCTCGTCGACGAGGTGGCGCGTGATCAGGAAGGATCGCCGGACGTGCTCGCGCCCGGCGGCGCCCATGCGCGCGATCAGCTCCGGGTTGTTGAGCAGGTGACGGATGCAGAAGGCGGCGCCCTCGACCGAGTGGACGGTGTGGCCGGTCACGTCCGGGATGATCTGCTGCGCGAGCCCGCCCGCGTAGCCGCCGACCACCGGCTTGCCCTTCCACATCGCTTCGGCGGGCCAGAGATCGAACGCGGCGCGCACCGACTTCTGCAGCACGATCGTGGCCGCGCGCTGGAGCGCGTTGATCTGGCGATGCGCCTCGGACGGCAGCTCCAGCACGACGAGGTCCGGATCCTCGTGAGCAGCCTCGAGCAGCTGCGACAGGAGCTCGGGCCGCTCCGGCTCGCCGTCGCCGATCCCCGCCAGCACGAGCCGCACGTCGTGGTGGCGCTTGACGATCCGGTACGCGTTGACGACCCCGAGCGGGTCGTGCGCCCGCGTGAACGGGCCGATCTGCACGAGCAACGGCTTGTCGCGCCCCACGCCCAGCGGCCCCAGGATCTCGCCGATCTCGCGCGGCCCCAGCTCGCGGTTGCGCTCCGAGAGCGGATCGATCGACGGCGCAATGACGTACATCGGCACGGCCAGCCGCGCCTCGAACCCCGGCAGCGCGAAGACCGCGGCATCGTACTGATCGACGAGCTGACGGAAGTAGGACCACGTGCCGGCCTGGGCGCCCGCGCAGTCGAAGGAGCAGCGCCAGACCCACCGACCCGCGGTGCGATCGGCCACGAGACTCGCCGGCTGGCCGTCGTGCACGTGGATCACGTCGGCGTCGAGGTCGATCTTCTTGGCGTTGAGCCGGTTCATGTCGCCCCAGCGCGCCAGCCCTTCCTCGCTCAGGACGCGCTCGGCGCCTTCGAGTGCCGCCTGGAGCGTCCGGGCGGTCGCGTAGTACGCGGAGTCGCCGCCGGTCACCTCCCAGCGCGTGTCGAGGCCGAGGTCGCTCAGGATCGGCACCGCCGCGCGCACCATCTCGGTCGCGCCGCCGAGTCGCCCACCGGTCACGTGGAGGAACCGACGCCCCTGGACCTGCTCGGCCAGCCGCAGGATGAAGTCCACCGCGCCCGGACCGGCCACCCGTCGGTAGTCGTCGAGCCGGCTCACGCGCGCTCCGCTTCGAGCGCTTCGTCGAGCAGGCCCAGCAGCCGCCCGCGGACCCGCTCGAGCGTCGTCAGATACGGATCGAGCCGGTCGAACCGCTCGGCCAGCGCCGGCAGATCGAGCGAGCTCCGCAACCACTCCGCGAAGTCGCCCGCGCTCCGCTCGGACCGCGCGCGCGTCTCGACGACGTGCAGATAGATCGAGCTGGCGTCGACGCTGGCCAGCCCGGCGCGGAACTCGGCGAGGCTGGTCGCGGTCAGCCCGATCGGCACCTCGATGAGGTGCGACCGCTGGAAGTGGAACGCCCGGTAGAACTCGACGCGCCGCGATTCATCGCGCCCGCGCAGATGGTCCTGGACGATCGTGACCAGATGCTCGCGCAGCGCATCCACCGCCGGAAACGCGAACGGATCGACGATGGCCAGGCGCTCGGTCAGCGCGCGATCGCCGAGCTCGAGGGCGGCCCAGCGCGCGAAGTCGTTGCCGTAGGCGGTCGTGACCGGGCGGTGACGGAGGAAGTACCCGAACGTGTGGAAGAAGATCGACTCGGCCGGCACCTCCTGGAGGCGGTGCCCGAGCTCGCGCTCATCGAGGGCGTGGACGTCGAGCGTCTGTCGGAGCTCGACGCAACCGGTGAACGTGAAGGGCCGGGCGGCGGCGCGGGGCGCCATCGGCGGCGTCAGGCGGCGAGCGCGCTGGCCATCCGGCGCAGCAGCGCCTGGACGTCCCGCACGCCCTGCACGCTGTACTGGGCCGCGGTCGGCGTCGCGCCGACCCGGATCGTCAGCGCCCGGTGGCGTAGCGCCGCGAACGCCGTCTCGTCGGTGTTGTCGTCGCCGGCGTAGAGGACGACGACGCGCCCGCGCGGCAGCGTCGAGGCCATCCGGCGCACCATCCAGCGCGCCGCCTGCCCCTTGTTCCAGCCGACTCGCGGCATGAAGTCGAAGATCCGGTGACCCTGGATCACCGTGACGGTGCGGCGGCGACGCAGCACCGAGGACGCGATCTCCTGCACGCGCGACCAGCGCTCCGGCCGCACCCCACGGTAGTGCAGCGTCACCGCCAGCCCCTTGTACTCGAGGCGCGCCCCCGGGACCGCCGGCAGCGCGTCGGCGAGCTCGCGCCGCGTCGCCGCGATGTCCGCGGCTCGGGCGCGCGGGTGACGGAAGCGGAGATCGCGGCCGGCGATCTCGAGCCCGTGGCAGCCGCCGTAGACGACGTCGTTCAGGGCGACGCGCGCTTTCAGATCCGAGAGCCCGCGCCCGGACAGGATCGCCAGGCGTACCCGCTCGCTCCGGGCCAGACGCGCCAGCGTCGCGCGAACCGACGGCGCCAGCACCGCGGCCTCCGGCGTCGAGACGAGGGGGGTCAGCGTACCGTCGTAGTCGAAGATCGCGACGAGGCCGGCGCCCTCCCCCAGCTCGCGGTCGAGACGGTCGAGGAGGGGCACCGGGAGGCTCAGGTGGCCTTGACTCCCGCCGTTTCGACGGGAATCCGCGCCAGCTCGCTCAGCAGCAGCCCGGCCCACCGGTAGATGTTGTGCTCGACGACGGAGTGACGCATGCGGAGCATGCGGAGGCGCCGCTCGTCCGGCGACATCTCGAGCGCGGTGCGAATCGCCTCGGCCATGCCGGCGAGGTCGTACGGGTTCACGATCAGCGCGTCCCGGAGCTCGTGGGAGGCGCCCGCGAAGCGGCTCAGGATCAGGGCGCCGTCCTCGTCGTCGCGGACCGAGACGAACTCCTTCGCGACCAGATTCATGCCGTCGTGCAGCGACGTCACCATGCAGAAGTCCGCGTGACGGTAATAGGCCCAGATGTCGCGGTGCTCGTGGTGCGCCTTCAGATAGAGGATGGGCCGCCAGGTCTTCGTCTGAAACATCTGGTTGATCTCGCGCACGGTGTCCTCGACCTCGCGCTGGATGTCCTGATAGCGCTTGATGGTCGAGCGGCTGGGCGCCGCGAGCTGCACGAACACGAGGCGCTCGCGGTATTCGGGATAGGTCTCGAAGAAGAACCGCAGCGCCCGGAAGCGCTCCGGGATGCCCTTGGTGTAGTCGATCCGCTCGACCCCGACGCCGATGAACTCGGCGGAGATCCCCAGCCGCCGCAGCAGCTCGGCGCGCGAGATGCGGGGCGGCTCGTCGACGAACTCGGGGGCGACGCTGATCGGGAACGGCTTCACGTACGTCTCGTGGTCGCCGCGCGTGATCGCGTAGCGCTCCCAGTCGATGCGCGCCTCGAGCGCCCGGTCGACGGTCTCGAGGAAGTTGTTGCAGTAGTACTGCGTGTGGAACCCGATCAGATCGGCGCCGAGCATGCCGTCGAGCAGCTCGGGCTGCCACGGGCAGATCCCGAACGCCTCGAAGTTCGGCCACGGGATGTGCCAGAAGATGGCGACCCGCGCGTCGGGGCGCTCGGCCTTGATGAGCGCCGGCAGCGCCGCGAAGTGGTAGTCCTGGATCAGGACCAGCGGCGCCTCGGCGTCCCTGATCTGGTCCAGCACCGTCTCGGCGAACTTTCGGTTCGCCTCCAGATAGTAGGACCAGTCGTCCGGCCGGAAGGTCGGGCGCGTGTGCACGATGTGGCACAGCGGCCACAGGCCTTCGTTGGCGAAGCCGAAGTAGTACCCCTGCTCCTCCTCCTTCGTGAGCCACACCCGGCGCAGCGTGTAGCGCGGATCGTCGACCGGCACGCCGAGCCGGCCGCGCGCGTCGGCGGTCTCGCGGTCGGCGTCGCCGCTCGCGTGCGCGACCCAGACGCCGCCGCACGCGCGCATGACGGGATCCATCGCCGTCACCAGACCGCTGGCCGGCGCCTGCGCGTGGATCTGGCTGCCCCGCCACACGTGGCTCACCGGCTCGCGGTTCGAGACGACCACCAGCAGCCGGCCGTCGAGCTGCTGGCTGACGAACTGCTTCAGCCGCGCCTCGGTCCAGATGCTCTCGCCGGCCAGGCGCAGCGCCGCCTCCTGCTGCGCGGCGGCCTGGGCGCGTTGCATGCTGCGGGCGAGGCGCGATACCTCGAGCGCGAGCGGGCCGAAGATGTTGGCGTCGGCGACGTTGGGCGGCGGTGGCACCGGGCGCCCGCTGCGGAGCGCGCGCGTCCACTGCGAGATCTCGGCCATCGGCCGCGTGATGCTCACCTTCACCACGAGCGCGGCGATGATCGAGATGACGGCGGCGAGCACCAGGAACCGGACCGCGTTGAAGCTCCACCGGTCCCACTCGATCCGCTCGAGGTGCGAGGCGTCGAGGAACACGGCGACCGCGCCCACCGGCTGGTTCTCGTAGATCAGCGGCGTCGCGTACACGAAGCGGTTCACGTCGCCGATCACGCGGAATCCCTGGGTCGGGAGGTTCCGGGAGACGGTGTCGGTCACCTCGGGCAGCGACGGCGGCAAGGTGCCCGCGATGTCCGGCGTGGCGGCCATCAGCGTGGCGAACCGGTCGTAGACCGCGATGCCCCGCTGGGCCGGCCCGAGCTTCTTGAGGATCCGCTCGACGGCGGCGCCGGACTGCCGGGCGGCGGCGGGCTCGAGCGCGTCGCTCAGCCCCTCGCCGATCAGCACGGCGCGCCGCTGCAGGTCGCCGACGAGGCGCTCGCGCTCGTCGCGGATCTGCAAATAGGCAAATGCCCCGATGACCAGCATCACCGAGAGCCAGATCGCACTGACGAGACGTAGGGTGAATTTCATGGCCACGGGGCGGCGTGCGCGGCCGCCGCACGACGCTTGGCTCAGTGTAACGCACGCCGCACGCGGCGTCGCGTCATCTATGATAGGCGCGTGCCTCCCCTCCTCAGCGTTCGCGGGCTGGAGCGGAGCTTCTATGGCGTCCGGGCGCTGAACGGAGTCGATCTCACGGTGGAGCGCGCGACGATCACCGGCCTGATCGGGCCCAACGGCGCCGGCAAGACCACCCTCTTCCATTGCGTGTCCGGCGTGGTGGAGCCCGAGGCCGGCACCGTCGTGTTCGACGGCGAGGACATCACCGGCTGGCGCGCCGACCGGATCAGCCGGCGCGGGCTCGTCCGCACTTTCCAGATCGCCCGCGGAGTCCCGCGGCTGTCCGTGCTGGAGAACCTGATGCTCTACGGCCGCTCCCAGCCCGGCGAGCGGCTGGTCGACGCGGTGCTGGGCGCGCCCGGCGTTCGCCGCCGCGAGCGCGAGCTGCGGGAGCGCGCCGTCGCCGTCGCGCGGCGCCTCGACCTGACGCGCGTCCTCGACAACGCGGCCGCCGACATCTCGGGCGGGCAGAAGAAGCTCCTCGAGCTGGGCCGCGCACTCATGACGGATCCAAAGCTCGTGCTGCTGGACGAGCCGATCGCGGGCGTCAATCCGACCCTCGCCAACGAGATCGCCGCGCACCTGGAGGCGCTCCGGCGCGACGGGCTGACGTTTCTGGTGATCGAGCACCACCTGGACATGATTGCCCGGCTCTGCGCGCCGGTGATCGTCATGGCCGACGGCCGCCGGCTCGCCGAGGGAACGTTCGCGGAGGTCGCGGCCAGCTCGCCCGTGCAGGAAGCCTACATGGGACGGCGCACGTGGGTGTCGTGACCGATCCCCGCCCGCTCCTGAGCGTCGACGGGCTCGTCGCGGGCTACACCGCCACCGACGAGATCCTCAAGTCCGTCGAGCTCTCGCTCCAGGCCGGCGAGATCGTCTCGATCATCGGGCCCAACGGCGCCGGCAAGTCGACGCTGCTCAAGGTGATCGCCGGCATCCTGGCTCCGAGCCGCGGCAGCGTGCACCTGCGCGGCGTGCCGATTCATGGCCGGCGGCCGCGCGAGATCAGCGCGCTCGGTGTCGCGTTCGTGCCGCAGGAGCAGAACGTGTTCCCGACGATGACCGTGCGCGAGAACCTCGAGATGGGGGGCTACGTGGATCCGCACGGCAGTCGCGCCAAAATCGATGCAATCTTCACGCGCTTCCCGCCGCTGGCCGAGAAGCGCCGGCACGCCGCGCGCACCCTTTCGGGCGGCCAGCGCCAGATCCTGGCCATGGCGATGGCGCTCATGGTCGAGCCGGCGGTGCTGCTGCTGGACGAGCCCTCGGCCGGCCTGGCGCCGGCCGCCGCCGAGAAACTCTTTGAAACGATCCGCGCGATCAATCAAGATGGCGTGTCCATCGCGGTGGTCGAGCAGAACGCGCTCGAGGCGCTGGCCATCGCGCAGCGCGGCTACATCATGGTCGACGGGCGCAACAGCCGCAGCGGTCCCGCAGCCGAGCTGGCCCGCGACCCCGACGTGCGCCGAATCTTTCTCGGGGGCTGAGATTTCCCAGGCTGATGGTTCACGGAGCCGACGTTCTCAGGAGGCTGACATGACGATCTCTCGCCGCGCGCTTCTCGGGGGCACCGCCGCCCTCGCCGCTTCGACGTTCATCCCCGCGCGCGCCCGCGCGCAGGGCGAGGCGATCAAGCTCGGCACCCTCACTCCGTTGACGGGCGGCGGCGGCAACTATGGGCCGTCGATGCGCAAGGCGATGGAATGGGTCGTCGAGCAGGTCAACGCGGCCGGCGGCGTCCTCGGGCGCCGCGTGCATCTCGCGAGCGAGGACGACCAGACGAACCCCGACGCGGGCGTGCGCGCCGCGCGCAAGCTGATCGACGTGGATCGCGTCGCCGCGATCATGGGCACGTGGGCCTCGGGGGTGACGACCGCCGTCGCGCCGCTCTGCTGGGAGAGCAAGACGTTCCTCACGACCGTGTCGGGCGCGGACAGCATCACGCTCCTGCCGCACCAGGGCTACCTGATCCGTACCCAGCCCACCGGGCACCTGCAGGCCACCAAGCTCGGCGAGTTCCTGCTGACCCAGAAGGTGAAGCGCGTGTTCGTGCTCTCGGCTCAGACGCCGTACGCGCTGCCCGTGCAGAAACGTGTCGCCGAAGTGCTGGCTAGCGGCGGGTCCGAAGTGGTGGGTGGCGTCGTGTACGATCGCGAGAAGACGACCTTTCGCTCGGAGATCGACCAGGCGCTCAAGACCAAGCCCGACATGATCTTCGTGAACGGCTACACCCCCGACGTCACCGTGGTGCTCAAGGAGCTGTTCAAGGCCGGCTACAGCGGCGGCAAGGTCGCGCCCGCGTTCGCGGTGAACCAGAAGCTCCTCAGCTCGCTGCCGATCGAGGTCACCGAGGGCACCTACACGTGGGCGCCGTCGCCCTCGCCCGACTCCGACGCCTACAAGCGCCTGTCCAAGGCTCTCGGCACCGACGACATCGATCCTTATTCCTGCCAGACTCACGACCACGTGAGCCTCGTGATTCTCGCCATCGCGCACGCGAAGGGGGAGGCGACGGGCACCGCCATCCGGGATCACGTGCGCAAGATCTCGCAGGGGCCGGGCGTCAAGGTCGAGAGCGCGGTCGAGGGCCTCAAGCTCCTCGCCCAGGGCAAGGCGGTGAACTACGAGGGCGCCAGCGGCCCGTGCGACTTCACCGAGATCGGCGACATCATGGACACGAAGTTCCGCTACGAGCAGGCCGAGAAGGGAAAGTTCAAGCTCCTGAAAATTGGCTGAGCTGCTCCAGCTCCTCGTCAACGGGCTGATGGCCGGCACGGTCCTGGCGGTGCCGGCCATCGGCTTCACCGCGATCTACGCCGTCCTGCGCTTCCCGAACTTCGCCCTGGCCTCGCACGCGACCATCGGCGCCTTCGGCGGCTACGTCGCGAACACCGCGGGTGGCCTGCCGGCCTGGGCGGCCGTCGCCGTCGCCTTTGCGGTCGCCGGCCTCGTCGGCGTGCTCAGCGACACGTTCGTCCTGCGGCCGCTGCGCCCGGCGGGCGCGATCACCACCGCGATCGCCGCGGTGGCGCTGAACATCGCGCTCGAGAACGTCGTGCGCTTCGTCTTCGGCAACGACCACCGCGGCTACGATCTGCCGCTGCAGCGCGACTGGCAGGTGGCGGCGATTCGCATCGGCCCGCAGCAATTCCAGAACCTCGTCATCGCGCTGATCGCGATGGCGGCGATCTTTCTGTTCCTCGCCTTGACGCGCACTGGCAAGGCCATGCGCGCCGTGGCGGACAACCCGACGCTGGCGAACGTGAAGGGTGTCGACGCCGACCGGGTCGGGCGGCTCGTGAGCTTCGTGGGCATGGGCCTGGCGGGCGTGGGTGGCATGCTGCTGGGCCTCGACACGAGCATCGACCCGCTGACCGGCTTCCGCGTGATCCTCTCGGTCTTCGCGGCGGCGGTGGTCGGCGGCCTCGGGTCCATCCCCGGCGCGGTGGTCGGCGCGCTGACGATCGGCGTCGCCGAAGAGCTCTCGCTCGTCGCGCTGGCGCCCGCCTACCGCAGCGCCGTCGGCTTCGTCGCCATCTTATTGGTGCTCACGCTGCGGCCGCGCGGGATCCTCGGGGAGCGCGCCTATTAGGAACTACCTGGTCGCGATGCTGACGTTCGCCGGCTTCTATGGATTGATGGCGCTCGGGCTGAACCTGGTCTGGGGCATGGCGGGCATGATCAACCTGGGCCTCGTCGGCTTCTTCGCGTTCGGCGCCTACGTCTCGGCGCTCGCCACCGTCAATCTGGGCGCGCCGATCCCCGCCGGCGTCGGGGCGGCGGCGGCGCTCACGGCGGGCGCGGGCGTCGTCATGGCGCTGACCACGCGCAACCTGCGCGGCGACTACCTGGCGATCGTCACGCTCGGCTTCTCGGAGGTGGTCCGCCTGGTCGCCAGCAACGAGATCTGGCTGACCAAGGGTACCGACGGCATCTCCGGCATCCCCGGCCCCTGGCGGGGGCGCGTGACCCCGGAGACGTTCAATCTGATCTACCTCGCGATCGTCGCCGTGTTCGTGGCGGCGGCGTTCTGGCTGCTCCAGCGTATTCGCTACTCGCCGTACGGGCGCGTCCTGCGCGCGATCCGCGACGACGAGCAGATCGCGGCGATCGCCGGCAAGCCGGTCGTCGCGTTCAAGGTGCAGGCGTTCGCGGTGAGCGCCGGCATCCTGGGCACGGCCGGCGCGCTGTACGGTCACTACATCTCGTACGTCGCCCCCGACAGCTTCACCCCGCTGATCACGATCTACGCGGTGCTGGCGCTGACGGCCGGCGGCACCGGCGACAACCGCGGCGCCGTGGTGGGCGCGCTGCTGGTCGTGTTCTTCATGGAGTCGACGCGCTTTGCGACCGGCTGGCTGCCGGGCCTGCGGCCGGTGCAGGTCGCGGCGGTCCGGGAGTTCCTGATCGGGGCGTCGCTGGTGGTGGTGTTGAGGTGGCGGCCGGGAGGGTTGATCCCGGAGCGCATTCCGCGGATCTAGTCGGGTCGCCGGCGAATTGACGGATCACCGCCAGACGGCGGCCGGATCGAGCATCAAGTCGGTCAGCGGTGGCAAGGCTCCGGGCGCCGTCTCGTCGAGGCGGGCGACGGCCTCGTAGGCTTCGCCGCTCAGGGGCAACGCCTGCACGCTCCGGCCGACGGGGTCGACGATCCAGTAGAACGGCACACGGTATCGCGCGTAGAGCGCCAGCTTCACTCCACGGTCACGCGCGTCCGTCGACGTCGAGAGGACCTCGACAACCAGCGTCGGGGCGCCCTCGATCGCTCGCTCGGTGACAATCCCGAGCCGACCGCGCTCGATGTAGACGAGGTCCGGCTGCAGCACGGTGATGCGGCTCAGGACGACGTCGATCGGGGAGAGATAGACCTCGCCGAGCCCGCGGCCGCGGACGTGCTCGGCCATGAGCACGTGGAGATTGCCGATGACCGTTTGGTGGCGCGGCCGCGGCGACGGACTCATCTCGATGAGCTCGCCCTCGTACAGCTCGTACCGGCGACCGTCGTCCGGCAACGCAGCGTAGTCGTCGTAGGTCAGGATGACTCGCGCCGACATCACTCCGTTCCTCCCGACCCGAGTGTAGCAACAGACTCATCTTCCGGCGCCGCCGAATCAATGTCCAATCGCGCATACGCCAGGTATCCGATCGCCAGACCGATTGTCGCTAGCCGCCCCGGTGAGAACCAAGTTCTTCGGGCGACTTTTGAAGTAGAGGGAACCTCAGCGCGAATCGGAGCAGATCAGATGAATTCTCCAGCCCTGATCCTTGCAAAGGCGGACGCTCGAAGATCCAGGTCATCTGGTCGGTCGAACTCGTGCACCAAGCTTCGCAAACGTGGCGTAAGAGTCACGCCATGCCTGAAGCACAGCGTCGCCAAGAGCTCCTGGATCTGGCCCAAACGATCTAATTCAGTCGCAGCGGCGTCGACCGTCTCTGAGACCGCGATACGACGGAGCGTCTCATCCACGCCGGTTTCTACCCTGTCGAGATCATCAAAAGTTAGACTGACCGAGATCCCTTGTGCCGAGGCAATGCGATGTCGAAGCAGATCAATAGCTTTCATGAAACAGCTGCTCACCAGGGGCTGACGAGGCCACACTTTCTTGGTAGCAGGCCCGGCTCCCCACTACCAAGTACATAACGCGTACTCGCTGAGGCGGCCTGCGATCTACAGCTTGTGCAGCGGGAAGATCATGCGGCGGATCGCGTCGACCTGGCGCTGCGCGTATTCCTGCGCGCGCACGTGTCGATGCTCGGGGAGCGGATCGGGCGGGTCCCACATCGAGTCGGTCGCGAAGTGGTAGCGCCGCACGTCGCCGGCGAACGAGGCCGGGAGTACCGACGGCAGCTCCACACCGTTCAGCACCGCCCACGCCGCCGTCCACGCGCGCGCCACGTTCGGCAGGTCGTAGCCGCCGCCGCCCAGGCACACGAGCTTCGGTGAGAGCTCGGCGATGCGCTTGACCGCGTGCGCGAAGCCCTGCACGTCGAGCGCCAGGTGCGTCAGCGGATCGGTGCGATGCGAGTCGATGCCGAGCTGGGCCACCACCGCGTCGGGACGGAACGCGGCGAAGAGCGGCGGCACGATCTGCTCGAACGCCGGCTGGTAGACCGACGTGTCGGTGTACGGCTCCAGCGGAAGGTTGACGGAATAGCCGGCGCCCGCGCCCGAGCCCGTCTCCTCCACGAAGCCGGTGCCGGGAAAGAGATAGTCGCCGCGCTCGTGGGTCGAGATCGTCAGCACGTTCGGGTCGCCGTAGAACGCGTGCTGGACGCCGTCGCCGTGATGCGCATCGATGTCGACATAGAGGACGCGCAGGCTTCGCGCCCGCAATCTCAAGATGGCCAGCACCGCGTCGTTGACGTAGCAGAAGCCCGACGCGCGCGAGGGCATCGCGTGGTGCAAGCCGCCCGCGAAGTGGAACGCGCGGTCGGCGCGTCCGTCGGCGACCAGGTCGGCGGCCAGCAGCGAGCCGGCGGCGCAAAGCCGCGCGGCGTCCCAGAGGCCGGGGAACACCGGGTTGTCGCCGGGGCCCAGGCCGAAACGCGCCGCCAGCTGGGGCGCCCGGCCGCTGTTGCAGGCCTTCAGCACCGCGAGGTACTCGGCGCCGTGGTAGATCGCGATCTCCTGCTCGGGCGCCGGCTCCGGCGCGCGCACGACCGCGTCCGGCAGCGTCGTGAGCCCGCAGGCCTGCATGAGGCGCCACGTGAGCCCGAGCCGCTCCATGCGCAGCGGGTGCTCTGGCCCGTAATCGAACCGCGTCCACGCGTCCGAGTAGATCAGCGCGGTCTTTATTGTAACGGGTGCCATGAGGCCGGCTTGGACCGAGGGTGGCCTGAGAGAGATGCGAGCCGGCTCCGCACGCGCGCTTCCTGCCGGCAAGGCGCGACCCGGCTCCGACCCGCCCGCACTACCGTCGGCGCCATATCCCGGATTTGCCGCCGGACTTCTCGAGCAGCTGGATCTTCGCGATCGTCACGCCGCGCTCGACGGCCTTCACCATGTCGTAGACGGTCAGGGCCGCGACCGCGGCGGCGGTGAGCGCCTCCATCTCGACGCCGGTCTTGTCCACGGTGCGCACGCGCGCCTCGATGGTCAGCTCGCCGCGGCGCAGGTCGTCGCTGAACGTGACGTCCACACCGGTGATGCGCAGCGGATGGCAGAGCGGGATGAGCTGGGGGGTGCGCTTGGCGCCCAGGATGCCGGCGGTGCGCGCGACGCCGAGGACGTCGCCCTTCGGGGCGTTGCCCTGCCGGATCACCCGCAGCGTCGCGGGCTTCATCCGGAGGAGGGCCCGGGCCACCGCCTCGCGGACCGTCTCGCGCTTTTCCGAGACGTCCACCATGCGCGCCTCGCCCTCCGCGGAGAGGTGGGAGAGGCCGCGGAACGACCGCGGCGACCGCGGCTTCGTCAGGCCGTGACGCCGGAGCGAACGTGCCGGATGATGGCCTCCATCCGGTCTTTGGCCATCAGCTTGAGCTTCTTGAGCTCGCTGATGCGCCACTGCTGATCCGCCGAGAGCAAGGACGTTCCCTTGAGCGTCTCCAGTTCCTGGTCGTAGCCGCGATGCTCGCCACGGAGACGGCGGAACTCCTCGTTCTCGGCCATCAGTCGCTCGATGAGGGACTCCTGATCCATACGAGGCCTCCTTGTGCGGGGGAGGAGCCGTTGCTGCACAACTTGAGGTCGTTATAGCGCCGGGCGCCCCGAAGTGTCAAGAGAACCCGCGAGAACCCGCGAGTTATCCGGAAACGGTGCGCCCCAGGCCGATCAGGTGCGCCGCGCTCGCCTTGAACGCGGCGGTGACCGGCGTGCCCTCGGCCAGCCCCAGGTCGGCGACGGAGCGCGCGGTCACGGTGGCGACGAGCGGAAAGCCGACGTCGACCACCACGCGGATCGCCGGCGTCGAGGGGATCAGCTGCACGATCGTCCCCGTCAGGTAGTTCCGCGCGCTCGACAGCGGCGCGACCTCGGTCGGGAGCATCAGCGTGACATCCTCCGGCCGGACACCGACCCGCACGTGCTCGCCCACGCGCGCGGCTGCGGCCAGCTCGAGCTTCCGGCCCGCGACCTCGACGACGGTCACGCCCGCCTCGCGCGCGATCACGCGGCCAGTCACGATCGTCTCGACGCCGACGAACCGCGCGACCTCCTCGGTGGCGGGGGCGTGGAAGACCCGCGCGGTGTGGTCGAGCTGGCGGATTCTGCCGCCCATGAGCACCGCGGCGCGGTCGGCCAGCGCCTGCGCCTCGCCACGGTCGTGCGTGACCAGGATCGTGGTGACGCGATCCTGGCGCAGGATCGCGCCGACGTCCGGCAGCAGCTCCGCCCGCGACGGCGCGTCGAGCCCGGAGAACGGCTCGTCGAGCAGCAGCACCGCCGGCTCGAGCACGAGCGCGCGCGCCAGCGCCACGCGCTGCGCCTGACCGCCGGAGAGCGTGCGCGCGCGCTGGTCGCGGAGCGGCGCGATGTTGAGGCGCTCGAGCCAGCGGCCCACGCGCGCTTCGTCGATCGCGTCTCCGCGGAACCGCAGGCCCAGCGTCACGTTCTCGGCGACGGTCATGTCGGCCAGCAGCGGCTGCTGGAACACCGTCGCCATCCGCCGACGCTCGGCCAGCGAGCGGCGCGCGTCGACCGGCGTGCCGTGAAAGCGCACGGCGCCGCGCGTGGGACGCTCGAGCAGGCCGACGACACGCAGGAGGGTCGACTTGCCGCTGCCGTTGGGGCCGATCACTGCGAGAATCTCGCCCTCGAAGACCTCGAGCGCGGGGACGTCGAGGACGTCGACGCCGCCGTACCGGACGCCGACGTCGGTCAGCGCGATCACCGCCGGCTTCATCAGGCCGGCAGCACGTGGATCGAGCCCCGGTGGATCGAGAACTCCCAGTGACGGTCGCGCTCGATGTCGAGGATCTCGTACACGAGGTGCGGCACCTCGACCTCGAGGTCGAACCCGCCCTGGGCCGGCTCGCCGGCCGCGTCGAGCCGGAGCCGGAGGATCCACACCGTCCCGAAGTCCGCCTCGCCCACGATGCGGCCGCGCATCAGGTTCATGTGGTGCGGATCGGGCGCGCCGCGGTCCTTCCGCACGAGCCGCACGTACTCGGGACGGATGAAGAAGGCGATCGGGCTCTCGGGCGGCGGCAGGTAGGAGCGCGTCGGCGAGTTCACCGCCTCGAGCGTCTGGCCCCGCCAGCTGAGCTGGATGCGATCGGGCGTCGCCTTGATCACGGTGCCGTGGAGCACGTTGCGAAGCCCCATGATCGTCGCGACGATCTCGGAGGCGGGCTGCCACAGCAGCTCGGCGCGCGGCGCCGCCTGGACGACCCGGCCGTTCTCGTAGACCACGATGCGATCGGCCAGCCGGTACGCCTCGGTGAAGTCGTGGGTCACGACGACCGCGGCGGTCCCCCACGCTCTCAAGATCTCGCGAAGCTCGTCGCGCAGCGCGCGGCGCAGCGGCGCGTCGAGCGCCGACAGCGGCTCGTCGAGCAGCAAGAGCGCCGGATCGATCGCGAGCGCCCGCCCGAGCGCGACGCGCTGGCTCTGACCGCCCGAGAGCTCGGCCGGATAGCGCCGCTCCAGGCCGCCGAGCCCGAGCCGCTCGATCACCTCGGCCGCGCGCCGCGCGCGGTCGGCACGGGGGCGGCCGCGGAGGCCGAACGCGATGTTCCGCGCGACGGTCAGGTGGGGGAACAGCGCGTAGCCCTGGAACACGTAGCCGATGCGCCGCCTCTGCGGCGGCAGATCGACGCCCGTCGCCGCGTCGAAGAAGACGCGATCACCCACCACGATGCGTCCGGCGTCGGGCCGGATGAGCCCGGCCAGGCACTGGAGTGTCAGCGTCTTGCCCGCGCCCGATGGCCCGAACAGGCCGATCACCGATTGCTCCGCCTCCCACCGCACGTCCAGCGTGAAGCCGGGAAGTCGCTTCTCGATCGCCACCGAGACCGTGCCGCTCATCGTCAGTACCGGAGCCGCGCCAGACGGCTCAGACCGAAGAGCAGCACGACGACGATGCCGACCGCCACGAGGGCGAGCGCGTTCGCTTCGTCCATGAGGTTCGCCTGCACGCGGTCGTAGATCGCCAGCGGCAGCGTCTGGGTCCGCCCGGGAATGTTGCCGGCCACCATGAGCGTGATGCCGAACTCGCCGAGGGCGCGGCAGAAGGCCAGGACGGTACCGGCCAGCACCGAGCGCCAGGCGAGGGGCAGCGCGACGCTCCAGAACACGCTCCACTCCGAGCGGCCGAGCGTGCGCGCCGCCTGCTCGAGCTGCACGTCCACGGTTTCGAAGCCCGCCTGCACGGACTTGATCACGAGGGCGATCGAGCCGACGACGGCCGCGAGCACTGCCGCGCCCCAGGTGAAGGCGAGCTCGAGCCCGATCGACGCGAGCGCCTGACCGAGGGGGCCGCGCCGGCCGACGAGGACCAGGAGGTAGTAGCCGAGGACCGTGGGCGGCAGCACCAGCGGCAGCACCACGACCGCCTCGAGCACGTTGCGCCCGGGGAAGCGCCGGCGAGCCAACAGCCACGCAATCGGCACGCCCACGAGCAGGGTGAGCGCCGTCGCGCTCAGCGAGACGCGCAGCGAGAGCCAGAGGGGGAAAAGATCCACGATCGCGTCAGAACTCCCCGGGCAGCATGAATCCGAAGCGCTTCATGATCGGCCGGCCCTCGGCTCCGTTGACGAACTGGATGAACGCGAGGCCGAGCTCCGGCCGCGGGCTTCGGCGCACCACGGCGGCGGCCTGGTCGAGCGGCGCATGCGCCGCCGCGTCGATCCGGACCCAGTCGATCTCGGGGACGTCGGCGACCGACAGCGCGACGATGCCCGCCTCGGCCGCGCCGGTCTGGACGATCTGCAGCGTGTGCCGGATGTTCTCGCCGAACACGAGCTTCGCGCGCAGCGTGTCCCAGAGCCCCGCGTGCCGCAGCGCCTGCTCGGCCGCGCGGCCGTAGGGCGCGTGCAGAGGGTTCGCGATGGCCACGTGCTGGACGCTCGGATCGAGAAGGCCCCGGAGCTCGGTGAGCTTGGGGCCGAACACCCGCGCCGTCGCGAGCACGATGCGGCCCTGAGCGTACAGGGTCCGCGTCTCCCGGAGCAGCGCGCCCTCGGCGATCAGGGCGTCGACGAACGCCTGATCCGCGGCGAAGAAGACGTCGGCCGGGCCCCCCTGGCGGATCTGGTGGGCGAAATTCCCCGTCGATCCGAACACCAGCGTCACTCGCGCGCCGGTCGCCCTCTCGAACCGGGGCGCGATCTCGCGAAACGCGAAGGTGAGGTCGGCCGCCGCGAACACCGTGAGCGACGGAAGCTCGACCGCGAGGGCCGAGGCGGGCTGGACAGCCAGCCACGCGAGGGCAAGAACGAGCAGTCGGCGACTCCCCATGACGCCCTATTCTCTCCTATTCTATGGACCGCGCTCCTAGAGCACGCGGCGCTGCTGGATCGTGGTCAACGCCCAGTTCACCAGGAAGATCAGCACGAGCAGCAGGAGCGAGAGCGCGATCGCGACGTCGAAGTTCCCCTTGCCGGTCTCGAGCACCATCGCGGTCGTCAGCGTGCGTGTCTGTCCCTTGATGTTGCCGCCGACCATCATGGAGGCGCCGATCTCCGAGATGATCCCGCCGAAGCCGGCCATGACCGCGGCGAGCATGGGCAGGCGCGCCTCGCGCAGCACCATCCACACCATCTGCGGCCGCGAGGCGCCGAGCGCCAGCAGCTGGAGCCGAAACTCGCGCGGCACCTGGCCCACGGCCGCGAGCGTGATGCCGGTCACGATCGGCGACGCGATGACGGCCTGCGCGACCACGATCGCCGCCGGCGTGTACAGGATCTCGTAGGCGCCGAGGGGGCCGCTGCGCCAGAGCAGCAGCGTCACGAAGAGCCCGACGACCACCGGCGGCAGACCCATCCCGGTGTTCACGGCGCTCACGACGAGACCGCGCGCGGGGAAGCGCGCGAGCGCCAGCGCCGCGCCCGCGGGAATTCCGATCAGCAGCGAGATCAGCGTGGCGCTCGCGGACACCTGGAGCGAGAGGAGCAGGATCGACCAGACTTCGCCGTCGCCGCCGAACAGCAGCACGAGCGCCTGACGAACGCCCTCGACGACCAGGTCCATGTACGACGCGCCCTCCCGAATCGTGCCCGATCGACGAGTGTACTAGAATCTCCCCGGGAGGATACCCAATGGCTGACGATCGGAAAGGCGCTGTCACGCTCCGCGGCAACCCCATCACGCTCGGCGGACCCGAGCTCAAGCCCGGCCAGTCCGCTCCGGACTTCACCGCGCTCGACAACGGGCTCAAGCCCGTCAAGCTGAGCGAGGCACAGGGCAAGGTGGTCATCCTGAGCTCGGTGCCGTCGCTCGACACGCCCACATGCGATACCGAGACCCGGCGCTTCAATCAGGAAGCGGCGAAGCTCGGCGCCGGCGTGGAGATCTGGACCATCAGCCGCGACCTGCCCTTCGCGCAGAAGCGCTGGTGCGGCGCCGCGGGCGTCACGAGCGTCAAGACGCTCTCCGATTTCCGCGAGCGCGCCTTCGGTCCCGCCTACGGGGTCGAGATCAAGGACGGGCCGATCGCCGGCCTCACGGCGCGCGCGGTTTTCGTGGTCGGCAAGGACGGCAAGGTAAAGCACGTCGAGTACGTGAAGGAGATCGGGTCCGAGCCGAACTACGACGCGGCGCTGGCCGCGGCGAAGTCGGCGGCCGGCTAGCGCTCGAAGACGACGGTCACCGGCTTCGCGAAGCGGCCCCTGGCGGAATCCATCACCGGCATGGTCGCGGGCCTGATGGTCAGGGTGATCGTGTGCGCGCCAGCCGGCAGGGCCACGTTGGCGCCGTAGTGGAAGCCCTGACCGCCGGCCATCGGTGAGAGCTTCACTACCCGTGCGGGCGCGCCGGCCGCGCGGATCGTCGCCGTGACCGGGAGGTACGGCACCGGCTCGCCGGTCACGCGGTCACTGACGAACACCATCAGGTGTCCGGGCGCGCCGGCCGGCGCCGCGCGACCGCCGTGGCCCCCGTGATCGCCGGGGCCCTGATCACCGCCGCGGTACTCGAGGCGCACGGTGTAGTCGCCTTCCGTCTTCGTCGACGGCGCCGCGCCGTGCTCGTGTCCGCCGCTCGTGAGGCTCTTGAGGAACGCGACGAGGTCGACCAGCTGTACCACGCTCAGGCTGTCGGCGTAGCTCGGCATGATCGATTTCCCGTCGGGGCCGATGAAGCCGGGGCCGTCGAGGATGACCGCGTTCGGCGACAGGATCGACTCGGCGAAGTATTCCGCCGGGTGCACGCCGCCCATGCCGCTCAGCTCGGGGCCGACGTTTTTCGCGTCGCCACCACTCGTCGGAAAACTCTCACCCTGGATCACGTGGCACTTGAAGCACTCGAGCTCGGCGAAGACCTGTCGCCCCTTCGCGCTATCGCCCGACGGCAACGCGAACTTCCACCCGAGCGGCACGCCCCCGGACAGATGCAGATCCTCCATGGTCACCTTGCGCGACCCCGCTCCGTCCGCCGCAGGCGTCCGCGGCGTGGCGGCGGGCGGCGGCGGGCCGTGCCCCTGGTGCTGCGCGCGCACCGCCGACGCGATCGCGATGAGCGCGGCGACCCCCAGCACCACGCCGCCGATCAGCCGTCTCGACCTGCGACTCATGCTCACCTCAGTCCCCGGCATCCAACGTACACCCGCCACCGCGCTACGACCGTGCTACGAGAGATCCACCCAGACGGTCTTGGTCTCCGTGTAATGCTCGAGGCCCGCCGACCCCATCTCGCGCCCGAACCCCGACTCCTTGAACCCGCCGAACGGCAGCGCCGCGTCGAACAGGTTGTACGCGTTCACCCACACGGTGCCGGCGCGGATGGCGCGCGCCGCCTTGAGCGCTTTCGCGACGTCGCGCGTCCACACCGCGGCGGCGAGCCCGTAGGTCGTCGCGTTGCCCTCGGCGATGCCGTCCTCGATCGACTTGAACGGGATCACGGAGAGGACGGGGCCGAAGATCTCCTCGCGCGCGATCTTCATGCGGTTGGTGACGCCGTCGAAGATCGTGGGCTCGATAAAGTAGCCCTTGCCGGAGCCGACATTGGCGCGCCCACCGCCCGCGACCAGTCGCGCGCCCTCCTGCTTGCCGGCCTCGATGTAGCGGAGGACCGTCTCCATCTGCTGCCGGGAGACGACGGGCCCCATGCGGGTGGCCTTGTCCATGGGGTCGCCCACCTTGAGCCCCTTGACGCGCTCGATGAGCTTGGACACGAACTCGTCGTGGATCGTGTCCTCGAGGAAGAGGCGCGAGCCGGCGGCGCACACTTCGCCCTTGTTGTAGAAGATGCCGGTCAACGCGCCCTTGACCGCGGCTTCCATGTCGGCGTCCGCGAAGACGATGTTCGGCGACTTGCCGCCGAGCTCGAGCGAGAGGCGCTTGAGGGTGCTGGCCGCCTCGCGCATGATCCCCTTGCCCACCTCGGTCGAGCCGGTGAACGCGATCTTGTCGACGCGCGGGTCGCGCACCATCGCCATCCCGACTTGACCTCCGGGCCCCGTGACGACGTTGAACACGCCCTCCGGCAGGCCCGCCTCCTGGGTGAGCTCGGCGAACTTCAGCGCGGTCAGCGGCGTCAGCGACGCGGGCTTGAGCACCACCGTGTTGCCGGCCGCGAGCGCCGGCGCGATCTTCCAGGAGGAGAGCAGGAACGGAAAGTTCCACGGCACGATCGCGCCGACCACCCCGAGGGGCTGGCGCAAGGTGAAGGTGAACGCGTTGTCCCGCAGGCCGAGCGTCTCGCCGTGGATCTTGGTCGCCCAGCCCGCGTAGTACCGGAAGACCTCCGCGGCAAAGGGGATCTCGACCTTCCCCGAATCGAAGAGCGTCTTGCCGGTGTTGAGACTCTCGAGCCGGGCCATCTCGTCGAGGTTCTGCATGATGAGGTCGCCGAGCTTCCACACGATCCGGCCGCGGTCGGCCGCGCTCATCCGCGGCCACGGCCCCGTGTCGAACGCCTTGCGCGCCGCCGCGATCGCCAGCTCGACGTCGCGCTCGTCGCCGCGGGCGACCTGCGCGCTCGGCTCCTCGGTCGCGGGATTGATGGTCGCGTACGTCTCCCCGGTGACCGGCGAGCGCCAGCCACCCCCGATGAAGAGTTGTCCGGTGTTCATGGCGTGACTCCTATTGGCGTTGCGGTGATGCGGGACGGTACCCGACGACGGCGATGGGGCGAGACGCGATGTTGTCGCGGAGCAAGACGGTGAAGGCGTCGTCCGCCCCCATTGACGCGAGCGCGCGGTCGCTGACGATCGCGACGGCCGGCGTGGCGCCGCGGACAACTTCGCGGAGATCGGCGTGCGTGACCGCCGGCACGACGCGCCGCCCGAGATAGAAGGAGAGCGGCATGTCGGCGAGCCCGAGCGTGGCGACCACCGGCGTCTCGCGCAGGATCGGCTGCATTCGCTCCTGGAGCCGCGGATAGTCGTAGGCTGCGTTCCGCCGCTCGATGTCCCAGTGGTACCCCGACGCGACGAGCACCGCGCTGCCCACCCACGCCGCGGCCACCGCCCGCCTCATGCGGCCGGCGCAAGGGCCCACGGCCAGGGCGACCGCGACGGCCGCCAGCATGGCGACGAGCACGATTGCCTGCGCGGCGTAGGCCAGCCAGTCCGTCGCGAGCTCGCGCAGCGCGTTCCGTCGGAAGATCGCCGCCACGACGCCGGTCGCCGCCAGGAGCGCGCCGGCCACGCCGTAGACCCGCCACGGGATGCGCGGCACCGGCATTCGCTCCACGACACCCGACGCCCACCAGCCGACCAGGAGGGCGATCGGCGCCACGAGCGGCAGGTAGTACCGGAAGCGCTGCTGGTGCGACAGGGCGATCACGACGAACATCGTTGCCGATGACACGAGGAGCAGGAACACCGCGTCCCGCTCCGCGCCCCGCTCGCGCACGCGCCGCCACGCCTCGACGAGCACGAGCGGCGTCAGGAGCACCCACGGGAACAGGATCCCGAACGCGTTCTGGACGGGCTCGGCCACGACGCCGGGACGGAACGCCTGGGGAAGGTACCAGAGGAGCTGGTTCTGCATGACCGCGCGGCGCAGCCCGGGGGAATGGAGCGCGAGTCCGATCAGCGGCCATGGCGCGACGATCAGCGCGAGCAGCGCGAGCCCGCCCGGCAGCCGGAGCGCGCGCCACCGTCCCGGACTCCGGTCGACGACCGCCCACGCGAGCGCGACCGCGAGCGGCAGGAAGCCGCCCGGCCCCTTGGACCAGAACGCGAGCCCGACGAACGCGTAGAACCCCACCCACGCCCACCGCGCCCCGCGCCGCATGCGCCAGAGCATCCAGAGGCTCCCGGTGATGAAGAACGTCAGCAGCATGTCGGGCATCGGCAGCCTCCCATGGAGGAAGACGCCCTGGGTGGTGATGGCGACCAGCGCGGCGTACTTCCCGGCCTCCGGCCCGAACATGTCGCGGCCGGCGCCGAAAATGACGAGCGCGGTGCCGAACGCGGCCACCGCCGACGGAATCACGGCGGTGAGCTGCGTCACGTGACCGAACGGCCACGAGACGAGCGCGATCAGCCAGGCGAAGAGCAGCGGCTTGTTGTGATAGACGGCGCCGTTGAGCGTCGGGAAGAGCCAGTCGCTCCGGGCCAGGATCTCCTGCGCCAGCAGGGGAAAGCGCGCCTCGTCGTTGCTGGTGAGGATGCGACGCCCCAGGTCGACGAGGACCATGACCGCGGTGCCGCCGAGGACCCAGAAGAGCTGAGACCGGTCGTGTCCCCTCACGGCGTGAGGACGCGCCCGGTGCCGAGCGGCTGCATTCGGCCGCCGTCCACGACCACGGAGCCGTTGACGACCACGTAGGGAATCCCGCTCGGGTACCGATGCGGGTCGGCGAACGTCGCCTCGTCCTTGACGGCGCGCGGATCGAAGATCGCCAGGTCCGCCGCGTAGCCCTCGCGCACGAGCCCTCGATCGCGCAGACGCAAGCGCGCGGCGGGCATGCCCGTCATCTTGTGCACCGCGCTCTCCAGCGAGAACAGTCGCTGCTCGCGGGCGTACTCGCCCAGCACGCGCGGGAAGGTGCCGTAGGTCCGCGGGTGCGGCTTGCCAGGGCGGTCGCCGTCGCCCTCGTAGAGCGGGATCGAGTCAGAGCCGATCATCATCAGCGGGTGAGCGAGCACCTTGGCCACGTTCTCGATCGACTGCGAGAAGCTGACCATGCCGATCGTGCACTTCTCCTCGAGCAGCAGGTTCATCAGGGTCTCGGCCGGCGCCATCCCCGACTGGCGGGCGATCTGCGCGAGGTTCAACCCCTCCAGCTCGCGGCGTCGGCAGGTCGCGATAAAGACCTGGTCGAAGCCGATCCCGCCCTGCGACACCGTGCCCCAGCGCTCGCCGTCGATCAGGCACTCCTCGACGATGCGCCGGCGCATGGCGCGGTCGCCCAGCCGCTCGATCAGCTTGGCCGTCCCGCCGTCGTGGGCCCACGCCGGCATCATGTTGTCGAGCTTGGTGCTGCCGGCGTTGTACGGATAGACGTCGCCGAGCACGTCGACGCCGCGCGCCCGCGCATCCTCGAACAGGCGCAGCGCGGCGTCGATCTTCGGCCAGTTCTCACGCCCGGAGGCCTTCACGTGCGAGACCTGCACCGACACGCCGGCCTCTTCGCCGATGCGGATCGCCTCGTTGATGGAGTCGAGCAGCATCGAGGACTCGCCGCGGATGTGAGAGAAGTAGAAACCGCCGCGCGGGGCCATGGCCTTGGCCAGCGCGATCAGCTCGGCGGTGTCCGAATAGGCGCTCGGGGCGTAGACGAGGCCCGTCGAGAAGCCGAAGGCGCCGGCGTCCATCGCCTCGCCGAGCAGCCGCTGCATCCCCTTCAGGTCGTCGGCGCCCGCGGGCCGCGCCTCGAATCCCATGGCGGCGATGCGCAGCGCGCCGTGGCCCACGAAGTGCGCGACGTTGACCGACGGCCGCACCGCCCGCAGCGCGTCGAGGTACTGCGCGAACGACTCCGACTTCAAATCGAGGCTGGCGCCGATGCCGCCGGCCCAGCCTCGGACGATCTCACGCTGCTCGGCGCGCATCGGTGCCTGCGAGAACGAGCACATCCCGACGACTTCCGTGGTGACGCCCTGTCGCACCTTCGACTCCGCCGACGGACACCCGAAATAGAAGAGGTCGGAGTGCGAATGCATGTCGATGAAGCCGGGCGTCACCACCTGCCCGGCGGCGTCGATCACGCGAGTGCTCTGGCCGGCGAGCTTGGGGCCGACGGCCACGATGCGGTCGCCCTCGACCGCGACGTCGGCCGCTCGCGCCGGCGCGCCGCTGCCGTCGATGAGCGAGCCGTTCCGGATCAGCAGGGACCAGGCCACGCGCTATTCCTCGACGATGGCCACCGACGTCATGCGATCTCCCTGCTTGATCTTGTCGATGTTCTCGATGCCCGCCACGACCTTGCCGAACACGGTGTACTGGCCGTCGAGGTGAGGCGTGGTCCCGTAGCAGATGTAGAACTGGCTGCCGGCCGAGTCGGGGTCCTGGCTGCGCGCCATCGCGACGCTGCCGCGCACGTGCTTCTGCTTGTTGAACTCGGCTTTGATCTGGTAGCCGGGGCCGCCGGTGCCGTTGCCCTTCGGGCAGCCGCCCTGCACGACGAAGTCGGGAACGACCCGGTGGAACGTCAGCCCGTTGTAGAACCCCTTCTTGGCGAGCGTGACGAAGTTCTCGACGGTCTTCGGCGCGTCTGCCGAGTAGAACTCGATCCGGATCTCGCCGCCCTTCTCGAGCGTGATGATCCCTGTCTGCTTCATTTTCGCCTTTCGCCGTCGGGGCGCCTTCGCAGGGCCCGGCGCCCGACGTTCGGGGATGTCAACCCTATCTGGTGATGTCCCTTATTTCACCTTGGCGGTTTTGACGCGGTCGCCGACTTTGACGGTGTCCACGAGCTCCATGCCGCGGACGACGCGGCCGAACGCGGTGTACTGGCCGTTGAGGCTAGGGGCGGCGCCGAGCATGAGGTAGATCTGACTGCCCGCCGAATTGGGATCGCTCGACCGCGCCATCCCCAGCACGCCGCGCTCGAACTTGCGGCTGTTGAACTCCGCCTTGATCGTGTAGCCGGGTCCGCCGCTGCCCATCTTGGGGTCGTTCATCGGCAGCGTCTTCGACTGCGGATCGCCGATCTGGACGACGAACCCCGGCTCGACGCGATGGAAGCGCTGCCCGTTGTAGAACCCCGACTTGACGAGCTTCAGGAAGTTCTCGACGTGCTTCGGCGCGTCGGCGGGAAAGAGCTCGAGCGTGATCTCGCCGCCCTTCTCGAGCGTGAACACCACCATCGGCGCGGCGCCGGGCTTGTCCTGCGCGAGGGCCGGCGCGGCGACGAGGATGAGGCCGGCGGCGAGGACGAGCAGGCGGTTCATGCGAGACAACCTCCGGAGGAGATTATTGATGAGCGCGGCGTCATTATACATGCCCGGACGGCCGGAACCGTCACTCCGACGTGATACGATGGACCGATGCAGCAGCGTGAGAACGTCCGAAACATCGCGATCATCGCCCACGTCGACCACGGCAAGACCACCCTCGTGGACGCGATGCTGTGGCAGTCCGGCCTCTTCCGCCAGAACGAGTCGGTGCCCGAGCGGATCATGGACTCCATCGACCTCGAGCGCGAGAAGGGCATCACGATCATGGCCAAGAACACGGCCATCACCTACAAGGGTGTCCGCATCAACATCGTGGACACCCCTGGTCACGCCGATTTCGGCTCGGAGGTCGAGCGCACGCTGACGCTGGTCGACGGCGTCCTGCTCCTGGTCGACGCCGCCGAGGGGCCCCTGCCCCAGACCCGCTTCGTGCTCAAGAAGGCGCTGGAGGCTGGACTGCCGCCGATCGTGGTCGTCAACAAGATCGACCGGAGCGACGCGCGGCCCCCCGAGGTCCTCGACGAGATCTACGACCTGTTCATCGATCTCGAGGCGACCGAGGACCAGCTCGAGTTCCCCGTGCTCTACACCAACGCCCGCACCGGCACGGCGACCCTGCGCCTCGCAGAGCCCGGGCGCTCGCTCGAGCCGCTGTTCGAGACGATCCTGGCCACCGTGCCCCCGCCGCGCTTCGAGCCGGACGCGGGCCTCCAGTTCCGGGTGGCCATGCTCGACTGGGACGACTACGTCGGCCGGCTCCTCATCGGCCGCATCGTCAACGGGCGCGTGCGCCAGGCCGAGCGGGTCGCCGTCGTCCACCGCGACGGCTCCGTCGAGTACGCCAAGGTCACGGTCCTGTACGGCTACGAAGGGCTGAAGCGCACCGAGATCGCCGAGGCGAGCGCGGGCGATCTCGTCGCGATCGCGGGTATCGAAGCGATCGAAATCGGGGAGACGGTCGCCGACGCCGAAACTCCCCGGGCGCTCCCGCTGATCCGCATCGACGAGCCGACGGTGTCGATGCTCTTCTCGTCTAACGTGTCACCGTTCGCCGGGCGAGAAGGCAAGTACGTGACGTCGACGCAGCTGCGCGACCGTCTCTGGCGTGAGCGGCGGGTGAACGTGGGCATCCGCGTCGAGGAGACCGACTCACCCGACACGTTCCGCGTCTCCGGCCGCGGCGAGCTCCAGCTCGCGATCCTGATCGAGATGATGCGGCGTGAAGGGTTCGAGCTCGAGGTCGGCAAGCCCACGATCATCACGCGGGTCGAGAACGGCCAGACGCTCGAGCCCATGGAATACCTGGTCATCGACATTCCCGAGGAGTACATCGGCGCGGTCACCCAGAAGATCGGCCCGCGCCGGGGCGCGATGGCGAAGATGGTGAACCACGGTACCGGGCGCGTGCGGCTCGAGTACCGGATCCCGGCACGGGGCCTCATCGGCTATCGCACCGAGTTCCTCACCGACACGCGCGGTACCGGCCTGCTCAATCACCTGTTCGACGGCTGGGACGTCTGGCAGGGCGACATCGCCCATCGCCAGAACGGCGCTCTGGTCTCCGACCGGGGCGGACGCACCACCGCGTACGCCATCGACAACCTCCAGGCGCGGGGCGTGATCTTCGTGAGCCCGGGGATGGACGCCTACGAGGGCATGATCGTCGGCGAGAACGCCCGCGACAACGACCTCGACGTCAACATCACCAAGGAGAAGAAGCTCACCAACATGCGCGCGTCAACGTCGGACGAGGCCGTCAAGCTGACGCCGCCGCACGTCATGAACCTCGAGCAGTCGCTGGAGTGGATCCGCGAGGACGAGCTGCTCGAGGTCACGCCCAAATCGCTCCGCCTGCGCAAGCGCGCGATGGCCGGCCGCCGGCGGTTTTAACGCGCGCAGCCCACGAAGTTCGACCTGGTGATTAACCTCAAGGCTGCCGAGGCGCTTGGACTGACGATTCCGCAGACGCTCATCCTGCAGGCAAATCAGGTGATCCAGTAGCGCTCGACTTCACCCCCAGCGCGCGCCGGTTGACGTAGCGACACGGGACTGGCAAGATGCGCCCATGATTCGCCCGACGCTGGCCCAGCGCTGGTGGTGGCCGCCCCAATAGGCGGCCCCGGGCATCGTTCGTAACCGAACAGGGAGCCGCCTCAGAACGAGGCGGCTTCGTCGTTTCAGGGACCGCCGCCTCGCAGCGAGGCCGCGGTCCTTCGCGTCTTGGGCCGCCGCTCCCCGTGGTGCGCGCCGCAGGCCGTCGCGGGGCTGGGGCCCCGCCGGCCGAGGCGCGGCTACAGAAGAGGGAGAAGACACGTCATGCGCACCGAGCGGTACGTCACCCGCGGCGGCATCACCGTTCACCGTACGGTCGAGGACCTCCCGGTCGACTCGGCCATCGAGCCCGTCATCGACGGACTCGACAGCCATCGAGGCGTGCTGCTGGCCTCGAGCTACGAGTACCCGGGCCGCTACACGCGCTGGGACATGGGGTTCGTCGATCCGCCGCTCGAGCTGACATCGCGCGGCGCCGCGGTCCGCATCTCCGCGCTGAACGAGCGCGGGCGGGCGCTGCTGCCGGCCGTCGCCGCCGCGCTCTCTGCCCTCCCTGCCGTCACGTGGACGGAGCGCACCGAGGCCGGGCTGGCCGGCGAGATCGCGCCGCCGACCCAGCGGTTCGCCGAGGAGGAGCGGAGCAAGCAAACCTCCGTCTTCACGATCTTGAGGGCGGTGATCGATCTCTTCGCGAGTTCTGAAGATGCGCACCTCGGCCTCTACGGCGCGTTCGGCTACGACCTGGCGTTCCAGTTCGAGCCGATTCGGCTCCGGCTTTCGCGACCGGCCGATCAGCGCGATCTCGTGCTCTACCTACCCGACGAGCTGATCATCGTCGACCATCGACGCGAGCGGGCCGAGCGGCGGCGATACGACTTCGAGCACGGCGGGACGTCGACGGCGGGGCTGCCGCGCGGCGGCAGCGTGCGACCCTACGCAGCCGCCGCGACGGCGCCTCGCGCCGGCGATCATGCGCCGGGCGAGTATGCCGCCGGCGTCCGGCTCGCGCGCGAGGCGTTCCGGCGCGGCGACCTGTTCGAGGTCGTCCCCGGGCAGACCTTCTTCGAGCCGTGCGCGATCCCGCCGTCCGAGCTGTTCCGCCGGCTCCGCGAGCGCAACCCCGCGCCGTACGGCTTCCTCTTCAACCTCGGCGCCGACGAATACGTGGTCGGCGCCTCACCCGAGATGTACGTCAGGGTCGACGGCGACCGCGTCGAGACCTGCCCGATCTCCGGCACGATCGCGCGGGGTGACGACCCGCTGGGCGATGCCGCGCAGATCCAGCGGCTACTCAACTCCGAGAAGGACGAGTCGGAGCTGACGATGTGCACCGACGTCGACCGCAACGACAAGTCGCGGATCTGCCGGCCGGGCAGCGTGCGCGTGATCGGGCGGCGGCAGATCGAGATGTACTCGCGGGTCATTCACACCGTCGACCACGTCGAGGGCCGGCTGCGCGAGGGCTTCGACGCGCTCGACGCCTTTCTCGCCCACGCGTGGGAGGTCACCGTCACCGGCGCCCCGAAGACGTGGGCGATGCAGTTCATCGAGGACCACGAGCGGTCGCCGCGCGCCTGGTACGGGGGCGCGGTCGGGCTGCTGGGCTTCGACGGCAACATGAACACCGGCCTCACGATCCGCACGGTCCGCCTCAAGGACGGCATCGCCGAGGTCCGCGCCGGCGCCACATTGCTCTATGACTCGGATCCGGACGAGGAAGAGCGCGAGACGCAGATGAAGGCGGCGGCCTTTCTCGACGCCATCCGGCGGCCGCGCGCGTCCTGCTGGTCGATCATCAAGATTCGTTCGTTCACACGCTGGCGAACTACTTCCGCCAGACCGGCGCCGACGTGGTCACCCTGCGCGCGGGCTTTCCGCACGCCGCGCTCGACCACCTCCGCCCCGACCTGGTCGTGTTATCACCCGGCCCGGGCCGGCCCAGCGACTTCGACGTCTCCGGCACGCTGGCGGCCGCGATCGGGCGTGGTCTGGCCGTGTTCGGCGTTTGCCTCGGGCTGCAGGGCATGGTGGAGCATTTCGGCGGCGAGCTGGGCGTGCTCGACTATCCCATGCACGGCAAGGCGTCGCGTATCCGGGTGGTCGGCGGCCGGATCTTCGACGGGCTGCCGAAGGAGTTCACCGCCGGGCGCTATCACTCGCTGTTCGCGCTGCCGGACAGGCTCCCGGCGACGCTGCGCGTGACGGCGTCGGCCGAGGACGGCGTGATCATGGCCATCGAGCACGTCTCGCTGCCGCTGGCCGCGGTGCAGTTCCACCCGGAGTCGATCATGAGCTTCGGCGACGAGGTCGGGCTGCGGCTGATCCGCAACGTCGTGGCCGCCGGTCGCGCCGCAGGCTGAGCGTGCTGCTGACGAACGGGCGCATCTACACGCTGGACGAGGCGAACCCCGTCGTCGACACGCTGGTCGTGCGTGACGGACGCATCGCCTTCGCCGGGCGCCGCGCCGATGTGAACGTGGCCGCCGCGGAGGAGGCCATCGACCTCGGCGGTCGCGCGGCGTTGCCGGGGCTCGTCGACGCCCACGGCCACCTGATGCACCTGGCCCGCGCGCGGCTGAGCCTCGACGCCGGCGGCGCCCGCTCGGAGGCCGAGGTCGCCGAGCGGGTCGCGGCGCGGGCGGCCACGCTCCCGCGCGGCGAGTGGCTCGGCGGGCGCGGCTGGGATCAGAACCGGTGGCCCGAACGCGAGTGGCCCACGAAGGGCGCGCTCGATCGCGCGGCGCCCCACCATCCCGTCTCGCTCACCCGCATCGACGGCCACGCCACGTGGGCGAACTCGGCGGCGCTGGCCGCGGCCGGCATCGACGCCGCGACCGAGGAGCCGAGCGGTGGGCGGATCATGAGGGACGGGCGCGGCGAGCCCACGGGCGTGCTGATCGACACGGCGCAGCGCCTGCTCCAGCGCGCCGAGCCCCGGCCCTCCGACGAGCGCTTCGATCAGGCCGTGCGCGAGGCGATCGCCGAGTGTCTCGCGGCGGGGCTCACCGGCATCCACGAGATGGGCGCGGAGCTCTACGCCCTCGACTCCTATCGTCGGCTCGTCGAGCGAGGCCAGTTTCCGTTCCGGAACTACGCCGCCGTCGCCGCGCGCTCGGAGTCGACCTGGGCGCACTACCGCGAGCGGGGACCCGAGAAGTTCGGCGAGGACCGTGTGGTGGTCGGCGCTCTCAAGCTGATGATCGACGGCGCGCTCGGCTCGCGCGGCGCCGCGCTGCACGAGCCGTACTGCGACGACCCGGGCAATACGGGACTCGTTCTGATCCCTCCCGAGGAGATCGCGCAGCTCACGCTCGCGGGCGCGGAGCGCGGCTTCCAGGTCTGCGTCCACGCCATCGGGGACCGCGCCAACACGCTTGCGCTCGACGCGCTCGAGCAGACACTTGCCCGCGCGCCCCGCCGCGACCACCGCTTTCGCGTCGAGCACGCCCAGATCCTGACCGAGCGCGATATCCCCCGCTTCCGACAGCTCGGCGCCCTGCCGAGCATGCAGGCGACCCACTGCACGTCCGACATGGAGTGGGCCGCCGAGCGGCTGGGGCCGGAGCGGCTCCGCGGCGCGTACGCCTGGCGCTCGCTGCTCGACACCGGTGTCGTCATCGCCGGCGGCTCCGACTTCCCGGTCGAGAGCCCGAGCCCCTTCCATGGGATCTACGCCTCGGTCGCCCGGCGACCGCAGAGCGGTGCGGAGCGCGGCTGGCAGCCCGAGCAGCGGATGACGCGCGCCGAGGCGGTGCGCTCGTTCACCACGTGGAACGCTTACGCGTCGCGGCAGGAGCATTCGCTCGGCTCGCTCGCCGTCGGCAAGCTGGCCGATCTCGTCGTGCTCTCCGACGACGTCTTCGCGTGTCCTGAAGCACGCATGGCGCAGATCGCGCCTGTGCTCACGCTCGTCGGCGGAGAGGTCGTCTACCGGCTCTCTTCTCCGTAGCGGTGGCCGGCGGGCGCGCGGTGGCGGGGAGGTATCCCGGGACCACGCGGCACGCGTGCGCCGACCCGCGACGGCTGCTCCATCTCAGCGCGCGGCGCCCGCCGCCGCGTGACGGGAACGGGTCCCGGCGACACCTCCCCGCCACCGCGCCCCGCCGGCCGCTTCACGCAACGGACAGCTCCGACGAGCTCTCTGCGGCCAGAGGTCGGGCGGGCGCGATGCCTGACGTCGCGAGCGTGTGACGGGTCAGAGCTGGAGGACGATGATGCCGGCGATCGTGATGGCGCTGCCGAGGAGCGCGGGGTAGGTCAGGCGCTCGTTCAAGAAGATGAAGGCGAGCGGGATCCCGAACATCGGCGCCGTCGCTGACAGCACCGACGCAACGGTGACGCCGGCATATTTGACGCCGGCGACGAAGGTGACCGAGCTGATGGCGGTCAGCCCACCGAGAACCGCCACGCGTAGGCGAGCACCACGGGAGCTGTGCGCGAACTCGCGCGGCGCCGAGCGCGCCCACGGTGTGACCCAGAGCAGCGCAGCGGCCAGCGGTAAGCGGATCGCCTGGGCTGTCACCGGGTTCATCTCGGCAAGCGGCGGCTTGACGAGCACCGTCGAGACCGCCCAGGCCACCGACGCGAGCGTCGCGGTGCCGACGCCGAACCAGAAGCGCTCCTCGGGCGCCGGCCCCCTCCAGGGCGCGAGGATCACGGTGATCCCGGCGAGGGTCAGGAGCGTTCCGCCGACGATCGGCAGCGTGATGGGCTCGTCGAGGAACACCGCGGCGATCGCCGCCGAGCCGATCGGATACGTCGTCGAGATCGTCATGGCGCGGCCGAGCCCGAGCGCGCGGGTGCTCTCGAAGAACACCGTGTCGCCGATCGCGATGGCGGTCACGATCGAGAGCGAGAGCAGGACCCAGGCCCCGAGGGAAGCTCCCGTGAACGCGCCGGCGCCCGCGGTCGCGAGCACCCAGAGGACGAGGAGCGTGCCGCCGATCGTCGAGCGGATGGCGTTGACCGCCACCGAGCCGATGCCCGGCATCAGCGAGCGCGCCAGGATGCTCGTCACCGCCCACATCAGCGCCGAACCGAGCGACGCCAGGACGCCCAGGGTCGTGTCGGCGATCAGCGCCTCACGGGCTCGGTCGCCGACGATCTCACGGAAGGCGTCTCGTCTCGACAACTCACGGGCAGCACGGCGATGATCATACACCGTGAAGCTCCTCGTCTACGTGACGGCCCTCGGCGCCGGCGGCTTCGTGCTGCTGAGCCTGATGAGCTTCTGGCTCGCGGTGCGCCCGCCGCGTATCGCCGCTCCGCTCCGTCCCGAGGACTTCCGGCTGACCGTCGAGGACGTCACGATCACCGCCGACGACGGCGTGAAGCTGGCCGCGTGGCTCGTGCCCCGCGCCGGCGCTCCGGCGGTCGTGCTGCTCCACGGCTATCCCGCCGAGAAGGCCGACCTCCTTCCTATCGCGGCCGCCCTCGCGCCGCGCTTCACCGTGCTGCTGGTCGACCAGCGATATTTCGGTGACAGCGGCGGGCGCGCGACCACCATCGGCTTCCGGGAGCGCGGCGATCTGCGGCGGGCGATCGATGTCCTCGTGGCGCGCGGGCACGGACCGGTGGGCGTCTTCGGTTTCTCGCTGGGCGGCGCGGTGGCGCTCCTGGCCGCGGCCGAGGATCCACGGATCCGCGCGGTGGCCGCGTACGCGCCGTTCGCGGATCTGAAGTCGCTCGCGTACGAGCTCTACGGGTGGCTCGGCCCGCTGAAGTACCCCTTCGTCCTGCTGCTGCGCGCCTGGGCGCGCCTGTTCCTCGGCCACGACGTCACCGCGCTCTCGCCCGAGCGCGCATGCGCGGCCCTCGCGGTGCCGGTGCTCCTCATCGCGAGCCGTGGGGACGAGCAGATCCCGTTCGCCCACGCCGAGCGGCTGCGCCAGGCGCTCGGCGGCAACGCGCGGGCTGAGGTCGTGTTCATGGATCGCGGCCGTCACGGCGAGCTGCCCGACGGGTTCGACGCGCGCCTCGCGCAGTTTTTCCTGATATACCTGAGGTGACATGGACCACGCTTACGCCGACGTCAACGGCGTGCACCTGCACTACGTGACCGAGGGCCGGGGACCGCTCATCGTGTTCGTCCACGGCTTCCCCGAGTTCTGGTACGCGTGGCGCGACCAGCTGCGCGAGTTCGGCCGCGACCACCAGGCGGTCGCGCCCGACATGCGCGGCTACAACCTCTCGGCCAAGCCGGCCGATGTCGCCCAGTATCGGGTCGCCAACATGGTCGAGGACCTCCGCGCGCTGGCGGCCCGACTGGGTCATCCACGATTCGTCCTCGTCGGCCACGACTGGGGCGGGGTGGTCGCCTGGGCCTTCGCGATCGCGCACCCGCAGCGACTCGAGAAGCTCGTAATCGTCAACGCGCCCCACCCGGCGATCTTCGAGCGCGAGATCCGCCGGAACCCCGCGCAGCAGAGTGCCAGCCGCTACATGCTGGTCTTCCGAAGCCCGGAGGCCGAGGCGATCCTGGCCGCCAACGACCACGCGCGGCTCGTCGAGATGTTCGAGCGCGAGCTCGGCCCGCGCTTCACCGCCGCCGACCGCGCGGCGTACCGGGAGGCGTGGTCGCAGCCGGGCGCCCTGACCGGGGGGCTCAACTACTATCGGGCCGCCGGCGTCGGCCCGCCCTCGGGTGAGGGCGATCCCGCGCGCAGCTTCGGCGCCGACCCATCGCGCTTGATCGTCCGGGTGCCGACGCTCGTGATCTGGGGCGAGCAGGACCGGGCGCTGCTCACCGGGAACCTCGACGGTCTCGAGAAGTTCGTCCCCGATCTCACGGTCAGGCGCGTGCCCGACGGCTCGCACTGGGTGATCCACGAGTCGCCCGAGCTGGTCAACCGCTACATCCGCGACTTCCTCGCCGGGACGGCGGCCCAATGATCGTCGGCGTCCCGCGCGAGATCAAGCCGGGCGAGCAGCGCGTCGCCCTCACGCCGGCCGGCGCGCGGGCCTTCGCCGAGGCGGGGCACGCCGTGCTGGTCGAGCACGACGCCGGCACCGGCAGCGGCATCCGCGACGACGAGTACGTGGCGGTTGGCGCCGAGCTGGTCGCGGTCGACGCCGTCTGGCGACGCGCCGAGCTGGTGCTGAAGGTGAAGGAGCCGCTCGATCCCGAGTGCCGCCACCTCCGGCCGGGCCAGGTCCTCTTCACCTACCTCCATCTGGCGCCGGCGCCCGAGCTGACACGCGCGCTCCGCGCCACCGGCGCCATCGCGGTCGCGTACGAGACGGTCCAGCGCCCCGACGGGAGCTTGCCGCTGCTCACGCCGATGAGCGAGGTGGCCGGCCGGCTCTCGGTCCAGGAGGGCGCGTTCTATCTCGGCCGCGCCCACGGCGGCCGCGGCATCCTCCTCTCGGGCGTTCCCGGCGTCCCGCCCGGCAACGTCGTGATCCTCGGCGCGGGCACGGCCGGGCTCAGCGCGACGAAGACCGCCGTCGGCCTCGGCGCCGACGTCTCCGTGCTCGACGTGAACCTCGACCGGCTGCGGCTCGTCGACGATCTCTTCCGGGGCCAGGTCGCCACGCTCATGTCGAACAGCTTCAACATCGATCAGGTCGTGCGACGGGCCGACCTGCTCGTCGGCGCCGTGCTGGTCGCGGGCGCGCGGGCGCCGGTGGTGGTCAGCAAGGAGATGGTCGCGCAGATGAAGGAAGGCTCGGTGGTCGTGGACATCGCCGTCGACCAGGGCGGCTGCGTGGCGACGATCCATCCGACCACGCTGCTCGATCCCGTCTACGTCGTCAGCGGCGTCGTGCATTACGGCGTGGCCAACATGCCGGCGCTCGTGCCGCGCACCTCGACGTTCGCGCTCACGAACGCGACGCTGCCCTACGCGCTCGAGCTCGCGAACCGGGGGCTGAGGGCCTCCGTGCGCGGCAACTCGGCGCTGGCCCGGGGCGTCAACGTCTGGAGCGGGAAGGTCGTGCACCCGGCGGTCGCCGCGGCGATCGGCGAGAAGGCCACGCCGCTCGAGGCGCTCCTGCAGTGAAGTTCCACGTCGGAACATCCGGCTACAACTATCCGGAGTGGAAGGGGACGTTCTATCCCAAGGATCTGCCGGCGTCGAAGATGCTCGCCTACTACGTCGAGCGCTTCACCACCGTCGAGATCAACAACACGTTCTACCGGATGCCGAACGCCAAAACCGTCGCCGGGTGGGGCGCCGCGGCGCCCGCCGGGTTCACCTTCGTCCTGAAGGCGCCGCAGAAGATCACCCACTTCTCCCGGCTCCGCGACGTCGATCAGCCGCTCGGCTTCTTCTGCGAGGTGGCCCAGACGCTCGGCGACAAGCTGGGTCCCCTGCTCTTCCAGCTCCCGCCCAACTTCAAGAAGGCCACCGACCGGCTCGCCGACGTGCTCGCGAAGCTGCCGGCCGCGCTCCGTGTCGCCTTCGAGTTCCGTCACGAGAGCTGGTTCGACGACGAGGTGTACGCGCTGCTGCGCGCGCGCAACGCCGCGCTGTGCATCGCCGACACCGAGGAGGGTGCCACGCCCGCGGTCGCCACCGCCGAGTTCGGCTACCTCCGGCTGCGCGCGGTCGAGTACGTCGACGCCGACCTGCTCCGCTGGCTCCAGACGATCCGGAGCATCGGCGGGGCCTGGCGCGACGCGTACGTGTTCTTCAAGCACGAGGCGGAGTCGACGCGCCGCGCATTGGCCTTTCAAAATCAGATCTTCATGCACTAGCCGAAATCGGATCCGGCCGATCGGCCCGACTCAATTCGATTTGTCGAGCCGATAGATCAAGACCTGGTCACGCGGATCGCTGCCGGAGACGTGGGCCAGCGTCACGTTGTGCTCGTGAATGGCCGTGGTACGCCACTCCTGCAGATACGGCCTGCTGCTCCCGCGACTCCGGACGACGATGAAGTCCACGTGCTTCTTTTCCGCGTACCTCAACGCCGTGCGCGAGTCGCAATAGGGCATCGGAACGTACTTGGCGCCCGCGTGAAACGCCAGCGTGGTGCCGACGTCCATGATCGTCTTGTGACCCTGCAGCGCGGCTAACCACGCTCCGGCGCTCCGTATCTCGCGGTTCAGCGGACCGGTGTCCGCCTCGAATACTCTGGTGTCATCGTTGCCGAACGCAAAGAGTGACGCGAGGGCGAGGAACGCCAGCGCCCCGACGGCCCGCCCGCCGAACCCCAATCGCCGCGTCAGCGCAAGGCCCATGAGCTCGTTGATGCCTTTGGCCGCCCACAGCACCAGCAGCGGGATGAGCGGGAAATAGAAGCGGGCGCTGGAATAATGGATCAACGTCGTAAGGGTGATCAGCGTGCCCGAAGCGGCGAGCAGGAGCACGAGCTCTCCGCGCGCCCGGGCCGGAGTCCAGGCACCTCTGATCAGCCCGAGGAGGGCCAACGGCAAGGTCAGCGGTGCGCCCAGAAAGGGCTCGGTCGCGAAGGCCTTGACGGCTTTGACGACATTCCGGGTCCCGCTCGACAGCATGAGCCGCGCGGTCATTCCGTAGTTTGCCGATCCTGAGGATCGGGCGATGTCCGCATTCGATCGCATCCACACGCCCTTCTCTTCCAGGTTTTCCGTGACTTCGTACGCGGCGCGCTCCGATTCGACGCCGGAAAGCACGCGCCGTCCCAGCTCATTGTTGACGATGGTCTTCCCCTCGACCCGAAACTCGCCAGTCGATACCGAGAGATAGACGATGTACGGCGCCGCCACCGCGACGAACGCGCCGGCGAACAGGAGCACCTGGCGCGCGCTGACCAGGCTTCGCGACTGGTACAGCAGAAACTGCAGCGTCACGATCATGCACGCAAAGAGGATCGCTTCGGGCCGCGTGAGGTACGCGAGGCCGACGAAGGCTCCCGCCAACAGCCAAGAACGGTCTCTGAAGAAGAGCTGCGCGTGATTGACCCAATAGATGCCGGACAGTGCCAGCGCGATGTAGAGGCTCTCGCTCCACGTCGTCGCGGACAATCTGATGAGTACCGGATGCAGCGCGGCCACCCCGACGGCGAGGTAGGCCACCCCGTCGCCGTACAGGTCGCGAGCGACTCCGAAGAGCGGCAGAAGCGCGAGAACACCCGCGGCGAGACAGATGAGCTCGGCCGCGTGATAGAAGTCGCCGGTGAGGACGGACCCGGCCACGATGAGCGCCGGATAGAGGGGAGGGAGCATCAACTCGCGCCCTTCCGTCGCGATACCGACATACCCTCGCCCCGCTGCGAGGTTCTCGGCGATCCGGGCGTATTCCGCGCCCTCTCCGTTGATGGCTTCCGTGAAGAACGTGAGCCAGCCGAGCCGCAGGGCGAGCGCCACGAGCAAGATCGCAAGCAACAGTATCGAACGCTTCTCGAAGGGGAACCGACCTGCCAGGGGATCGGGCGTCAAGGGCGCGTGCTTCTCAGGAACATATCGGAGCCATCGCCCTCAGTTCCGCAGGGCGGGCGACGAGATGGTCGCGATTCGAATCACGGGGTGAGCTTTTCGATGAGCCCGTCTATGGTCTTTCGGAGCCTGGGGTCGTCGTGAAGAAGGGCCTGGATCTTGCCGACCGCGTGCAGGACCGTCGTGTGATCCTTGCCGCCGAAGGCGCGGCCGACCTCGGCGAGCGAGGTGTGCGTGAGCTGCCGTGTCAGGTACATCCCGACCTGACGGGGAAAGGCCACCGCTTTCGCCCGATTCTTGGCCTTCATCTCAGAGAGCTTGATCCCGAAGAATTCGGCGACCCTGCGCTGGATCAGCTCGATCGGGATGATCGTCTTTTCGTCGCCCCAGAGGTCAGAGAGGATCTCTTGGGCGAGGTCCGCGGTCATGTCGCGACCCGTCATCGCCGCGACCGCGATCATCCGCGTCAACGAGCCCTCGAGCTGGCGGATGTTCGATTTGACTCGACCCGCGATCAGGTAGGCGACGTCGTCGGTCAGCAGGGCGCGCTCGAGGGCCGCCTTCTTCTTGAGGATGGCGACCCTGGTCTCGAAGTCCGGCGGCTGGACGTCGGCGATGAGGCCCCACTCGAAGCGCGACCGTAAGCGCTCCTCGATGTCGGGAATGCTCTTCGGCGGGGAGTCGCTGGAGAGGACAATCTGCCTTCGCGATTCATAGAGATCGTTGAAGGTGTGGAAGAATTCCTCCTGGGTCCGCTCCTTGCCTGCGATGAACTGAATGTCATCGATCAGAAGGAGGTCGATCGTCCGGTAACGCGCGCGGAAGGCGGCCGTGTGGTCGTAGCGGATCGCATTGATGAGCTCATTGGTGAAGTGCTCGGACGAGACGTAGACGACCGCCGTGCCGGGAAACAGCTGGCCAGTCCGGTGACCAATTGCGTGGAGCAAATGCGTCTTGCCGAGGCCGACGCCGCCATAGATGAACAGCGGGTTGTACGCGCGCGACGGAAGCTCCGCGACGGCCTGAGAGGCGGCCTGGGCGAATTGGTTCGACGATCCGACGACGAAGGTGTCGAAAGTGTAGCGCGGATTCAAGCGTTCGGCCGTGCCGTCCGGCAGGGGTGCCGGCGTCGTTGAGGCGGGCCGGTCCGGCACCGTAGCCGCCGCATCGTCGACGACGATCGACACCTGCCGGTGACCACCCAGGCATTTCTCCGCCGCGCTTTGCAAGGCCTGGAGGTGATGCTGCATGAGCCAGTCACGCGCGAGCGGATTCGGGGCGCCAATCCGCAGATGGTCGACTTCGACGGCAAGGAGACGGCAAGGCCGCAGCCACGAATCGAGGACCGCCGGCGCCAGCTGGCCGGAAAGCGCTTCCAGGAGGCGGGCCCAGAGGCCATCCAGAACAGGCTGAGACCTCAATGCCATTTTTCGTCCTCTCGGAGAGTCTCCGAGAGCGGACCTCATTCAGAGAGGCAGTTGCCGCGCTGCCTGTTTCCGCGTGGTGATGTCGTCGACGGCGAGGAGGATCATGCGCCCCACCTTCTGCGCCCCCTGCATCGGGCGCGCGTTCAAGAGCATCGTCTTGGCTTCGACGCGCGCGTCGTCGTCCTCCACCTCGAACTCATGAAACCCGACGTTCTTCTCGAGCACCTCCGTGAGCGCCCTCCGCAACGCCGGGAGGCTCCACCGGCCGTTTCCCATTTCGTAGACGAAGTGGCCGATCGTCTCCTCGGGCGTGAGCTGGAACGTCTCATGGAACGAGCGGCTGGCCCACGTGACGCGCAGGTCCGCATCGAGGAGCACGAGCGGTAGCGGCACGCTGTTCGCGATCGTCTCGGCATGCTCGCGTGCCGCCGAGACCTGTTCGAACCTCAATTTGAGCGCGTCGATGTCTTCCAGCGTCATCAGTGCGCCGTCGATCTGGTTGTCCGTCGTCGTGTAGGGCTGGACCCGCAGCGAATGCCAGCGCCCGTCTCGATCCCTCACTTCAAGCTCGACGCCGGTTCCAGTGTCGACCACGTGCTTGCACACCTGCTCCAGGTCGGGTGGATCCAGGCCCGGTCTGATGTCGCCGATCGGCCGGCCGAGGTCGGCCGGGATCAGATTGAGGACCTTCGCCGCCGTGGGAGTAAACCGGCGGATCCGCGCATCGCTGCTGAGCATGATGATCGGAATGTTGACGCCGGCCAACAGGTTGTTCAGGTCGTTGTTGAGCTGGAAGAGCTCGGTATTTCGGTGTTGCAGTTCCTCGTTCACGGTCGTGAGCTCTTCGTTGACCGACTGGACCTCCTCCTCCGCTGTCTCGAGCTCTTCATTCGTGCTCTGCAGCTCCTCGTTGCCCGACAGGAGCTCCTCGTTGGCCGCTTGGAGCTCCTGGTTCGCCGCTTCGCGCTCTTCGATGATCGACTGCAGGAACTCTTTGGTCGCCGTGAGCTCGTGGCGGAGGTTCTCGATGTGCCGCCTCGGGTGCGCGACCGGGCGGGGAACCCCGCGTCCCGGTGCTCCCGGCCCCCTCGACCGGGGAACACGCTCGAAGAGCACGAGGTAGTTGCGTTCCCTGGCGGGCCCGCTCATCGGGATGACCTGGAGAGTCACCTGCGCCATCCGGCCATCCTGCTTGATGCTGAGCCCCTCGCGCCTGACCGGCGCGTTCTGCTTCCGCGCCTTGTCGATCGCCACGCGCAGCTCCATCAGCAGGCCTTCCCGAGCCATCTTCAGGAGGTTGAGGCTTGCCTGGCCGGGGGCGGGCTCGAGATA
>QHSL01000002.1 GCA_003220435.1 Candidatus Rokuibacteriota bacterium
AGCCACGCCAGCAGCACCGCCACCGACCCGACGGGCACGTTGATGTAGAACACCCAGCGCCAGCTCCAGTTGTCTGTGATCCAGCCGCCGAGGGTCGGCCCGACGATCGGCGCGAACATGATGCCGATGCCCCAGACGGCCATCGCCATCCCGCGCTGACTCGCGGGAAACGTCTCCATCATCGTCGCCTGCGAGAGCGGCACGAGCGGCCCCCCGGCCAGCCCCTGCAGGAACCGCGCGATCACGACGAAGGCCAGGCTGGGCGCGGCCCCCGCCGCGGCCGAGGTGAGGGTGAAGGCCACCGTGGCGACGATGAAGAGCCGCTTGCGCCCGAGGAGGTCGGTCAGCCACCCGGTAATGGGCACGCTGATGGCGTTGGCGACGAGGAACGCGGTCAGCACCCACGTGATCTCGTCCACGGCGGCCGACAGCGTGCCGCGCATGTGATCGAGGGCGACGTTGGCGATCGTAACGTCGAGGATCACCAGGATCGTGGCCATCATCATCGTGGCGGCCACGATGGCGCGCCGGAGGCTCGGGTTCACCGCAGCTCGATGACGGGGACGACGGACATGCCGGGCACGAGGAGCGCGTGCCCGTTCTGCCCCGGCTCGAGCACGAGCTTCACCGGGATGCGCTGAACGACCTTCACGAAGTTGCCCGAGGCGTTCTGGGGAGGAAGGATGGAAAACCGTGAGCCGGTGCCGCTCTGGATCGAGTCCACCCGCCCCCGGAGCACGAGACCGGGGTGCGTGTCGACCGAGATCGCCGCCCGCTGGCCCGGGCGGACGTGGGTGAGCTGCGTCTCCTTGTAGTTCGCGATCACCCAGACGTGGCCGGCGTCGACGACGGCGAGCAGGGGCTGGCCCGGCTGCACGACCTGGCCCACCTCCACGGTGCGCCGGGTCACGCGGCCGTCGACAGGCGCGAGGATCGTCGCGTACTCGAGGTTGAGCTCAGCCTCCTGCAGAGCGGCGCGGGCCTCGGCCATCCTCGCCTGCGCGCTGGCCGCTTCCGCGCTGCGGATCGTCACCTCGCCCCGGCGGCTCCGGGCGTCCCCGAGCCCCGCCTCGGCCGCCTCGCGCTGCCGGGCCGCTTGCGCCAGCGCCACCTCCTGGCTGGCCAGCTCGGCCTCGGCCTGAGCCACCTCGGCGCGTGCGCCGTCGAGGCGTCGCCGGGCCGCTTCGAGGGCCGCGCCGGCCATCCTGAACGCGCTGTCGGCGTGGTCAAACTCCTGACGCGAAACCAGCTCGCGGCCGAGCAGCTCTTGCATCCGGCCGCGATCGAGGCCGGCTCGATCGAAGTCCGCCTGGCGCGCGGCGACGTCGGCCGTCGCGGCCTGCACGGCCGCCCGGCGGGCCAGAAGCCGGCTGCGACGCTCGTCGATCACGCGCCGCGCGCCGTCGATGCCGAGCGCCGCGCCCTTCGCCGTCGCCTCGGCGAGGGCGACCTGACTCCGGGTGGACTCGTCGGTCATAGGCACGCCCGCGGCGGCCGTCTTGAGATTACTGGCCGCCGTGGCCAGCGCCGCTCGCGCCTGATGGACTTTCATCTCGAGATCGCGCGGGTCCAAGCGCACGAGCGGGGCGCCCGCGGGCACCTCCTGGTTGTCGCGCACGAGCACCTCCACCACGGTGCCGCGCACCCGCGAGCTCACCGGCGAGACGTGGGCCTCGACGAACGCGTCGTCGGTCGAGACATGGCGGTCCCAGTAGCGCCAGAGCCGGACGCCGTACGCGCCGACGACCACCACGACGACGCCGAGAAGGGCGAGGGCCACGGTGCGCCGGCGCCGGCGCCCGGCGCCGATCCGGCGGAAGGTTTCCCCGATGTCGGTGACGCTCACGGTGCCGTCCTCACGCCGGCTTCTTTCCCGTCGCGCGGGCGGTATCCGAGCCGCGCCGAGAGGGCCCGCGCAGTGGCCGTCACCTCGGTGGCGAGCGTGCGGGTCCTGGGGCCCACCCGATCCGTGGGCCCGCCGATCGCGCAGGCGCCCGCGACGCGGCCGTAGCGGTCGAAGACCGGCGCCGCGATCCCGGACGCGCCCCGCACCAGCTCGTCGGTGGTCACGCAGACGCCGGCCCGCCGGATCGCCTCGAGTGAGGCGCGCAGCGCGGGCAGGCTCGTCACCGTCCGCTCCGTGTGGCGGGCAAGCGATAGCGACTTCAACACTTGCTCGCGCTCATCCGGCGAGAGAAAGGCGAGGATGACCTTGCCGCTGGAGGTCGCGTGGAGCGGACGGCGATCGCCGACCCCGGCCGCGTACCTGATCACGTGGTCGCTCTCGACCTTGTCGACGTAGACGATGGACGCGCGGTCGCTGCCGAGCGTGCCGACGAACACCGTCTCCCCCGTCCGCCGCATGAGCTCGACCACCGCCGGCCGCGCCACCTCGACCAGGTCCCGGTGCGCGGGCGCGGCCGCCCCGAGATCGAGCGCGCCCGGGCCGAGGCGGTATTCGAGGGCGCGCCCTTGCGCCAGGTACCCGCGCGCGGTCAGCGCTCTTAGAAGTGGGAGCAGGCTGCTCTTCGGCGCCCGGAGGCGCGCGCTCACCTCGCGGAGGCCGAGGCCGTCCCGGCTTGCCGCGAGCAGCTCGAGGATGTCCACGACGCGGTTCGCCGCGCGATGCCCCCCGTCCGTGCCCGCGCGACGCGCGCGCCCGCGGGGAGCGGCCGGGCGACGCGTTCGGTTATCGGAATTGCGTTCCGTATTCGGCACGCGGGACAGTATAGCCGATCACGGCGCAGGTTGGCCAGCGGTCCCCGAGTGGCGTTCCCGGCTTACGTCCTCAGGGCAGCCCGCGGACGGCGGCGCGGAGCTCGTTCAGGTGGACGGCCTTGATGACGGTGAGCCCCGCCGTAACGGCGGGATCGGTGTACGTCGGCGCCGTCCGACCGACCGCCTGATAGGCCTCGTTCAGCGCCGTCCGGAGCTCGGTCACGTGGACCACCTTGAGTCCAGTGCTCGGCGCGAGCGCGGCGTCCGTCCAGCCGAACGGCATCAGCTGAAGGGCCGTCCGGAGGCTATCGATGGCCGCTCGGAGCTCCACGAAATGGGCCACCTGGACGAGCGTGCTCTGAGCGACAAGCGGATCGTCGGTGAAGGTGAAGGCGATGGTCAGCGTCGCTGTCATCGCCGCGGTCCCGATGTTGCCGGCGGCGTCTCGAGCCGTGACGGTCAGCACATTCGAGCCGAGTTGGAGGGCGATGCCGCTGGCCGTCCAGTTCGTGGTCCCCGTCGCCGTCCCGCTGCCGCCACGACTGTTCGACCACGTCACTTGGGTCACCCCGACGTTGTCGGACGCCGTTCCGGCGAGCGTGATGGGAGAGCTGCTCGTGCTATAGCCCGAAGCGCCTTGAGGCGAGGTGATGGTCACGCTCGGCGGCGTCGTGTCCGACAGATTGATACCGATGCCGGTCACCAGTCGCGAGACGCTGTCTCCAGCCGCCGTGAAGGTCACGTTCGCGGTCGCGGTCGCAACCGTGGTCGGGGTGAAGCGCACCGTGACGGTCTGGGTCGCCCCGGCTCCGCTGAGCGTGAACGGGCTCCCCGACACGATGCCGAAGGGCGCGACCGCCGAGACGGTCCCCGAGATCGTCCCGGGGCGCGTGCTCTGCACGGTGAAGGTTCGATCCGCGAAGCTCCCGACGCTCACGCTCCCGAAACTCACGCTGGCGGTCGGCTTCACGGTGAACGTGGCTTGGGCGACGGCACTCGCGGCGACCGAGCAGGCGCTCTCGTTGCCGGTCGCGTCGACGGCGGTCACTGAAACATAGTAGAGAGTGCCGGTGGTCAGCCCCGTGAGCCTGAGGCTCACGGTCGTGCCGGGCCCGGGGCTCGGCGTCGGCGATGCGACCTGGAAGAAGGCAGGTCCGGGACAGGGATCCGTCGCCGCTGCAGCGTAGTAGACGCGATAGGACGCCAGATCCGTCAGCGGGCTCCCATCGGTATTCGTGGTCGGCGCGGTCCACGAGGCATCGAGGACGCCCGCGTGGCCGGGGCCTGCCACGAGGAGGACTCCGCTGAGTGCCATACCGATAGCGCGAAGCCATCGGACGAACTCCGAACGCAAACCTCCGTTACGCCAGCTTCTCGGCATGCGTCTCTTGCATCCCCCGGATCGACGAGTGCACTGCGCAGGCGGGCAACGGGCAGGAACGGCAAGCGCTCGGTGACCGCGCTGAGATCCTCGGTGAATCCCACGCGTTTCGGGCTACGAGTGGAGCGGACCGGCAATTGGGTCGACGAGTCAGAAGACGCCGCGTCCAGCGAGACGAAACGCTGGGAGATTCCTAGAAAGCGTTCTCACGCACAGCCTCGCGCGAGCTGTGGCAGCATGAGGGGTCTGGCACATTGCGTGCGCTTTTCGCCGACATCCGGTCTTGTGCGCCTGTGAGCCCATCGGATCGAATCGGGTGGGCTCTACCGCAAAGCCGGTGCCAAGGGGTTGTATCAGGGATCTCCCTGACAAGATACGTTGTGATCCGCGGACTTCCCCGATACCACCGGCGGTGGAGTCTATGGCCGCGCTGTTACGGGACGGACACCGATGACGGTGAGTGTCATCGCCCTTTCACCCAAGCCCCCATCGTCGTCAAGAGGCTCGTGGGCGCGGGGCTGCGTGGGCATCCAGCTCGAGCCGAGCTCTCCGCCGAGTTGCGAAGCGCTCCGAAACCGCCAGGGGGATCGCGGAGCTGGTGACAGACATCCGCGCCAGTGGCTTCTGCGGTACGAGATTCGCGCACGTTCGCGCGTGGGCGACGACCGACTCTCTTAGATCGCCTCCGCAGTCGCGGCAGAGATAGCAGTCCTCGCCGATCTTGGTCCCGAGCTGCTCGGGCGTGTAAGCTCGGTGGCACGTCCCGCAGAGTGCCACCGGATGATCCGGACACAACGCGAAGAGCAACGATCTGAGTCGAATGAACAGCAACACGACGCGCGCATCGTCGTACTCGAACGACCAGCCTGTCAAGCCGGGCGGCGAAATAGTTTGGTGGAATGTGTGGATTCTGGTGGATAACTTCTTCGGCTTCTCCCCTACAGACTATCGAGCACCTGCTTCATCTTGAGAATCGCGTCGATGTGGTCGCGTGGGGAGAGCCCGGAGCCCATAGTGTTCACGGAAAGATGGGTGGCGCCGAGGTCACGCCATTCACGAGCGCGCTGAGCCCACTGGGCCGGTCCGCCGATGGAGAAGGCGAACCGCCCTTCTATACCGACGGCCGAGGGCGCCCGGCCCGCGTCCTTCATGTAGTCGCGCACGCGACCCAGAATCTGCCGCGCCTCGTCGCCGGGCTGAAACTGCGGGAACCAGCCGTCGGAGATCTGGGCCACGCGCTTGAGCACGGGCTCGGCCATGCCGCCGAGCCACACCGGAATGGGCCGCTGGACAGGGAGCGGATTGATGCCGGCGCGGTCGAGGTGGTGGTAGGCGCCATCGAAGGTCACCACCGGCTCGGTCCAGAGCTTGCGCATGACCGTGATCTGCTCGGTGACGCGCCGGCCCCGGGTGTGGAAGTCCTCGTTCAGCGCCTCGTACTCGACGTAGTTCCAGCCGATGCCGACCCCCAGACGCAGGCGCCCGCCGGTGAGGACGTCCACCGCCGCGGCCTGCTTGGCCACCAGCGCGGTCTGGCGCTGGGGGAGGATGACGATGCCGGTCACCAGCTCCAGCCGCTGCGTGCAGGCCCCGAGATAGCCGAAGAGCACGAAGGGCTCGTGGAACGGGCTCTCGTCGGTGTAGGGCGGGCGGCGTCCCAGCTTGTCGAAGCGCTCCAGCTTGGCGCCGAGCACGTGGTCGAAGACGAGCAGGTGATCGTAGCCGGCTCCCTCGGCTGCCTGCGCGTAGTCGCGGATCACCGCGGGGTCAGAACCGATCTCCGTCTGCGGAAACACCACGCCGAGTCTCATGGTCGTGCCCTTTCTTCGGTGTCGGTGCGGTCGCGGTCTCCGAGACTACCACGAGAGCCGAGTTACAGCGGGTCAGGACGTACCCGCAGAGCCTCTCGGTGGACGCTCGCCGCGCGGCCACAAGAGCCACACGCGACCGCTCTGCCGCATCCGTCCGGCCAACTCGCCGGCCGTTTCGCCAGTTCCCCAGTAGAAGTCGGCGCGCACAGCGCCCCGGATAGCCCCGCCGGTGTCCTGGGCCACCATCAGCCGCTCGAGCGCCTGGTCGGAAAGCGGGTAGCTCGTGGCCAAAAACACCGGCGCCCCCAGTGGGATGTAGCGTGGATCGACCGCGAGGCTGTAACCCGCGGTGAGGGGCACCCCCAGCGCCCCCAACGGCCCGCCGTCCCCCGCCGGCAACGGGCGGAAGAACACGTAGCTCGGGTTGGCGTTGAGCGCCTCCTGCACCTTGTCCGGATTAGCCCGGGTCCAGGCCTTGATGCTTTGCATCGAGGCTTGCTCGAGCGTGAGCTCACCCTTGTCGATCAAGTAGCGGCCCAGCGAGCGGTAAGGATGGCCGTTCTGGTCGGCGTAGCCAAGTCGCATGCGCTCACCGGATTCGAGCTCGACCTGGCCCGAACCCTGGATGTGCAAGAAGAAGAGCTCGACCGGGTCCGCGACCCATGCCAGAACGGGTGCAAACACGTCGGAGCCAGCGCTGTCGGCCCGAGCGCCGCGGTCCTCGATTTCGCGACGCGAGTAGTACGGCACGAGGCGTTTGCCCTCGAGGCGCCCACGCAGTCGGAAGGTCTTGAGCTCGGGGAACACGGTGGCCAAATCGACCACGATGAGATCGTCGGGAACGCCGTAGACTGGGTAGACGAAATCCCCACTCTTCCTGAGTCGACCTTGCACAACGGGCTCGTAGTAGCCTGTGACGAGGCCCCGGTCGGACTGCTCGGGAGACACCACGCGATAGGGCGTGAACTCGAGCTCGAAGAAGCCGCGGACTCCGCCTTCGTCTTCGGTCGATACACTCCGTGCGCGCTCGCAGACGAGCTGCCAGGCGCTCGCCGATCCCAGTTTCGCGCACCCGACTAGAAACGCGCGCAAACTGGGTGCGAGCGTTACGTCACGCCAGCCCGGAATATCGGTCCATGCGACCGGTTCGTAGCGTGCTTCCAGGCTCGCCGGTCTCGGCGGCGCGCAGGCAGGGCAACTCGGACAATCAGACGCAGGCGGGCACGATGCAACTCCGGCCGGCGATGAGACGGAGGTACAGGCCGCTGCGAGCAGCAGCGCGGCAGCGAGCAGCAGCCGCAACCGAATCGTTCGCACGATCCTTCTCCGCAACCGCGTCGTGCCCCGGTCACGATTCTAAGCGCGACCACCGCGGACCGCAGCGTCCTTCGGTGGCGCCTGGGTGCCGAGGCGCGATCGCGCTCCTTGACGAGGGTGCCCCGGCTTTCCCCCTAGCCACTTGTTGGCGGCCTTACCGCCAAACGTCCAGTGTGAGAAGCTTCTGAGCCACAGCGCGCGCTGGAGTGTTGCGCGAGCCTAGAGAAACGCGATTCGTTCTTCACCACCAAACGGGGAATTCATTGACGAAGAAGTTCAATCGAGGGTCGCACGATTCGATTGCCGGCGCGAAGGCCGAGCTCCGGCGGGAGGCGATTGCACGCCGCGACGCGCTCCCGCCGGCTGAGCGTCAGCGTGCGGCAGAGACCATCGCCGCCCGCGAGTTCCCCCTCGCGGTCGCGTCCGGCACGGTCGTGTCCGGCTATTTCCCGATGAAGAGCGAAATCAGCCCGATTCCCCTGCTGCGCAAGCTTGCCGCGTCGGGAGCCCAGCTCGCGCTGCCGGTGGTCGCCAGAAAGGGCAAGCCGCTGATCATGCGGGCCTGGAGCCTGGGCGAGCCGCTGGTCGCCGGCGTTTGGGGCATCCGCGAGCCCGGCCCCGAGGCACCGGAGGTAGAGCCCGACATCCTGATCGTGCCGCTGCTCGCGTTCGATCGCCACGGCCACCGTATCGGCTATGGCGCCGGCTACTACGACTTGACGATCGCGAAGCTGCGGGAGAAGAAGCCGGTGGTCGCGGCCGGCATCGCCCTTGCGGCCCAGGAAATCGCCGCCGTGCCTACCACCCCCAGCGACGTCCGCCTCGATCTCGTGCTGACCGAGAGTGAAGTGATCGACTGCCGCGCAACCTGAGAACGCCCGCGCATCAGGCGCTTATGTCGCGAATACCGTTGACGAGACGCCGTGGCCGGCTTTAGGTTGCCCCAATGAGGCGGTGGCTTGCCCTCGGCGTTCTTGTTCTTGTCGCGTGCGCTACTCCGGACAGCGGGCTCAAACATCCTGCGACGATGGCTGGCCCGAACTGGGCGGCGACGGGTCTCACACTGCAACGGTATTCGGACGGAACCAAATGGAGATGTCTGCTTCGGCTCCGGGATGTATCGGGCACCGGCTTGCACCTGACCAGGCTGGTCCGCAGCTTTCCAGGCATCGACTTTTCGGTGTGCCACCGCAATCCGCGACGACGATCTGAAGATCGAACCGAACGGCCTTCTCGAGATTCCATGCTGGGAAACGCTGTATCGAGGGTCCGGAGCCCATCGCACGAGCTCTGATCTTCAGGTCAAGAAGACCTTTTCCGGACAAGATGGCTCGGGGCGTCCTTAACCAGTTTGAGGGCGTGTACACGATTCAGGTGATTTGAATCTACCCAGACGCTGCTTGCCGCTCCTCGCGGTCTTCGGATCTGCCCGCGTCCGCGTCCGTCATCCCCCTCGTATCGCCGGCAAGGACGGTCAGGCGCCAGTCCGAGGGGCTGCTAGCTGACGCACCCAGGACGCGACGGTCCAGAGATAGCCTTCCCAGGGTGATGGAGAAATTCCTTGAAGGCTTGTCGACGCGGCGACGGCCTCGTTCCAGCGGAACAACGGGATGACGGCGACATTCTGAACGATCAGATCGTTCATCCTTATGAACATCGCGGCCCGTTTCACGGGATCCATCTCCGTGTCAGCGGTTTTCCACAGTCGGTCGTACTCCTCGTTGCGCCAGCGGGTTGTGTTGGATCCTGACCACTTGTTCTCCCGCGAGGCGATCCGCCACGAGGTGTACTGCTCCATGAACAGCTTGGGGTCGGGCCGCCCCAGCCTGGTGTTGTATTGCTGCAGATCGGCGTAGAAATGGCGGTACGTGTCAGGGTTGGCCGGATCGGACGAGAAGAAGACCGACGCGACGACGGCCTTGAGCTCGATTTCGATGCCGGCTTTGGCGCACGCCTGCTTGATGATGGCTTGGACCTTCTGGCGCGGCGCATTGGTCGCCGTCTGGTAGAGGAGCTTGAGTCGCTTGCCGTCCTTGGCGCGCACGCCGTCGCCGCCGCGCTTCCACCCGGCGCTCTCCAACACATGGTTGGCCTTGTCGACGCTGAACTCCCACGCGGTGTTCGCTGACACGAACCGCGCCGGCATGTTGAGGAAGTTGGCCGTCGCCTGCCCCAGGCGCCCGTAGATCTGCTCCTGGATCGTCGCCCGATCGACGAGGAGGCCGAGGGCCGCGCGGACGGCGGCATCGGTAAGCAGCGGGTGGGGAGCCTTGACGTTCGAGCGCTCGCCGTCCACTTCTTTCCACGGGTCGGCAAAGTTGCACTGGATATGCTCGACGGCGCTGCTGGGCGTGATGATCAAGCGTCCTTTGCCGACTTGCTCGAGGCGTCGGAGAATTTCGTCCTCGACCTGCAGCCCGAAGGCGAGGTCGTACTCACCCGTTTGCAATACGGCGCGCGCGGTCGATACCGCGTCACCGCCACCTTTCAGCTCCACCGCGTCGAAGAACGGCCGGTTGACGACGCGATACGAGGAATTGATCTCGGCGCGGACCATATCGCCAGGCTTGAAGTCGACCACTCGATACGGCCCAGTACCCACGGGCCTCAAGTTGGAGGGGGCCTCGCGCGATTTCGAGCCGTGGTACGGCTCGAAGAGGTGGCGTGGAATCAGCATTCCCGCGTTGCCGCAGAACGGATCCGCCCAGAACGGCGTGGGCTTCGGGAAGACGACCTTGACCGCGTGGTCGTGCAGCTTTTCCACCCGTTTGAGGTCGCGATACAGCCCGACGCTCGTCGCGGCGGTCGCCGGATCGGCGGAGTACTGCCAGTTGAAGACCACGTCGTCGGCGCTGAAGGGTCTGCCATCGTGCCAGGTCACACCCTTCTTGAGGTTCCAGATCACCCAGGTGCCGTCCTTCGCGAGACCGCCGTTGTCGACGCTCGGGATGTCGGCGGCCAGGATCGGTACCAGGTTTCCTTCGGCATCGAAGCTGGCGAGCGGCTCGTGGAACAGGCGAGCCGCCGTCGTGTCCTTGAGCCCGGTGGACAGATGCGGGTTCAGCATGGTGGGCGCCTGCCAGTTGAGCAAGCGGAGGGTTCCACCGCCGCCCCGTCGCGTCGGCGTGAACGCGGGCCCTTTGGACTGCGCCCGGGCGATGCCGCTCGACGCCAGCATCCGAGCCGCCATCGGGGCCGTGACGCCGACTCGGATCATCAGCTGCAGCCACGCTCGGCGGCTCAGCCGGCCTGCCTCGACGTCTTCGATCAGCTCCCGCAGTGCGTGCTCATCCACGACTCCCCTCACACGAGCCCGATGTCCCGCGCTCTCGTGCGGGGAAACACCTTGTCGAGCCGGGCCGCGTCCAACCCGAACACGACCTTGAACAGGCCGCCGAAGAGGGAGCGATATTCGTTCAGCACCGGCCAGTCGCGGTCCTGATTCAGCGTGCCGCGCTCGACCGCTACCTGGTCACCCGCCATGCGTCCGCCGCGCACCGAGCCGCCCAGCACCCAGTACACAGTGCCGTGCCCGTGGTCGGTGCCGCGCGTGCCGTTCTCACGAAAAGTGCGGCCGAACTCCGAGATCACGACGACGACGGTCTTGCTCCACGCCGGCCCCATCTGCTCTGCGAATACGGCCAGCCCCTGGCCGAGGTTGCCGAGCAGATTCGAGAGCTGGCCCTGCGCGTTGCCCTCGTTGACGTGGGTGTCCCAGCCCCCGACATCGATGAACGCGAGGTTGAACTTGTCGCGCATGAGCCCGGCCATGCGTCGTGCCTCGAGCTCGAACCCCCGCGCGCTGATCGCGTTGCGATTGGCGGCCTGCATCTCACTGCTGGTGCCGCCGGAGGCCATCATCTCGGCCTGTTCCGCGACCGTCTTGCGAAGCTCGAAGCCTTCGCTGATCAGATGCTCGAAGCGGGTCCCCGCGTACATGCCTGCCAGAACGGCCATTTGCCGCTCGTCGAACGGCGCGCGAGCGGTGCCCTTGAGCGAGACGTTCGGGACCACGACGTCGCCGGTCATCACGACCGGCAGCCCATCGGTGAACGCGACCGGCGCCGCGGCTCCCCCGAGCGAGGCGGCCAGCCGATTCATGAAACCCGACCCATACTTCCGCGGTCCCGCACCCGCGATGGCCGGCGAGAGCCCGGCCTCGACGCGGTCTTGCGTCTCGAAGTGGCTACGGCTCATGTCCTCCGCGCCGGCGAAGGTCACGAAGGCGGCCTGGCCGGCTTGCCAGAGCGGGTAGATGCTCTCCTTCAGCGCGGGGTGCAGTCCCCAGTGGACGGCCTCTCCCGCCTGGGCGAGTGGAAGCGCTGCGTGCGGATTGCTCGGATCGGGCTCGGCCACCGCGAGTGTCGGTCGCGCCTCGTAGTAGAACGGGCTGCCCACCGGGATGACGACGTTGGCGGCGTCGTAGCCGCCGCGCAGGAAGACCAGCAAGAACTTCGAGTCGGCGGCGCCGGGGGCCGCGTACGCACGGGATGCGACAACCGGAAGTCTTTCCATCGCGCCGGCGACGCCGGCCACCGCGAGCTTGAGCATTGTGCGTCGTTGCATGACGCCCTCCGTCCTCACCGCTCTGTCGGTCAGCGCTGCATCCACTCGGGCGAGGCCAGCAGCACCGTGTTCCACTCCTGCTGAGAGGCCGTCTGCGCGAGCGCCTCGCGCGTCCGGACGCCGAGGGTGGACTCGATCGCCTCGTAGAACAATCGGTTGGTGAGCATAGGGAACCCGGTGCGCGGTCCGGGCCGGTTGTCCTCGGTATTGAAAAGCCCCGCGTTGCCGCTGCCGATCGCGCGGGCGATCTCGAACCGCTTGACGAGCTGACCGGAGCTCGCCCAGGCCGTCTCGACCAGCCCGTACCCGTCTGGCGTCACGCGCCCGTACAGCGGTTCGCCGAGCTGGTTGAGCCAGCCGACCACTGGTCGGTAGTTGCTGATGACCTTGCCGTCATAGGCCAGCCGCAGAGACGAAATGACGAACTGCATCGGATCCTTGAACTTGCCGGTGTCGGCCGGCGCGCCGATGATCTCAGCCGACAGGAACATCGTGCGCAACACAGCGGCGATGTCGCCCTCGGTCCGCTGGAACGTTCCGGACACGGCGTCGACCAGCGCCGATGGCGGATCGTCGGCGACGAAATACCGGGCCAGCTTGGCGCTGATGAAGCGCGCGGTGGCGCTCTGCCGGCAGAGGAGCGTTACGGCCTGCTCGACCTCCGTGAAGCCCCCGCCGGCGAAGCGCTGATTGAGCACGGTCTTGGCTCCGAAGTCGTGACGGTTCGGGTTGAACTCGAAGAGCCCCTCGCGCACGTAGAGCGCCTGGCGCTCGCGGGAGAACTGCGGCACGGCGTCAGTTGCGTTCACGCCGACGCCGGTGAGCACGCGCGCCAGCTCCTGGACGTCCTGCTGGGAGTAGCGCGAGCCGCTCGGGCCGCCTGCGGCGCCGAGCGTGTGCAGCTCCATCAGCTCGCGCGCGTAATTCTCGTTGATTCGTCCTGACGCGCTCTGCGCATTGTCGAGGTAGTCGAGCATCGCCGCCGACTTCACGGTCGCCAGGACCAGGTCGCGAAACGAGCCGAGCGCGCGTGGCCGCACAGCGCGCTCCTCGTAATCGGCGAGCGTCCAGCGGACCGTCCCCTTGCCGGAGAAGACGCTGAAGTGATTCATCCAGAACCAGGTCATCTGCTCCCGAAGCTGCGCCGGTGAATACAGCGCCCGCATGAGGTGGCGCTTGGCGGTCTCGTAGGTCGCCTGATTGGCCGCCTGGTTCAGCGCCGTGCGCGCCTGCTGCTTCTCGTCCTCGCTCGGCAGCGCGTTGAGCCGCTGCTGCTCGGCGCGGGCGGCCCGGAGCAGATGCTGTGCGCTCTGCTGCGTAACCGGGATCGCGGCGATCGCAGCCGCCAGCTCCGATGGATCCTCGACCGGCGGGCTGAGTTGCTCGTCGAGGAACCGCGCGCGGCCGAGCTGACGATACCGGGCCACGGTCGCGGCGTCGACGCCGTAGGTCACGCGGTTGAGCCAGCGCAGATCTTCCCGAGTGAGCGGGGGTGGTGCCGCGGGTCGGTCGGAGCTCGCCGGCCCCGTGGCGCACGACGCGAGTAACAGGCACAGCATCAGGAGTGCCTGGCGAGCACGTCTTTCCTGCACCGGCCGCCCCCTTCGGATCGTTCCGGCCCAGACCGGCAACACCAATCCGATCGTGCTCCGGGCGCGCGACACCGTCAAGCCCGCGACTGACCTGCACTTTCCTTTCTTTGTAATCTGCGTTTCACCGCGTTGCAGATCGTGGCAGATCGCAGCATGTGATGCAACGCCCGCGCAACACGCTCCCCTGCCCCACGTGGGCAGCCCCCCGGGGACCGTGGGCGCGAGCCCGGGTAGTCGCGCCGCAGGCCGGGAAAACAAAGGGCGCCGGAGCAGCACCACCGTCAGGCGAAAGCGAAAACGGCAGACTCGCGCTGGACGTTGAGCTGGGACCTGGCTGCACTCTGCGTCGGTAAGCTGAGCTTCCCCGGCCCAAACGCACCACGAGCGCCGAGGAGGACTCGACGCTCGCAGACCAGCAAGGTGGTCGTGTTCCGGCAACCCGTCAAGATGCGGGCATGATCCCGAGCTGTCGCAGCAGATGGCCGGTGTCCCAGTAAATCCAGCTGCGAATGATCTTGCCGTTCTTGATTTCGGCGATCGTGCATCCATGCGTCTCAGCACGCCGGTTTGTTGGGGCGATACCCATCAGGTCGCCCCGATGGGTTCCCGTCGCCGTGTACCGGGTCACCGCATAGTCTCCGCTAGAGAGTAGCTGGTCGATCGAAAAGCGAAGGTCCGGGAAGGCTGTGAGGTACATCTGCATCGCCTGCCGGTAGCCATCACGGCCGACGACGGGTGCGGGGAGCGTATCAGTTTCCCAGACGTGTTTTTCATCGAGGACTTTCAATGCACCGTCGACGTCATGGGCATTCCAAGCGTCCCAGCCCTCTCGGACGATGCGAAGGTTATCTTGCTCGGGCATGGTGTCCTCCGTTCGTCACGAACCTTCTGATGGGCGTCCAGAGTTTGGCCACCGGTGCGATCGGGCGGGCGGACTACGACAGCATTCGTTTCGATGGAGCTGGCGGGACTCGGGCACAGTCTGCCTCCACCACGAGGGCCGGAGGGTCAAGGCGGTGCACGGATCATCTGCGCTAACCTAGAGCTTGTCAATGTTAGTAACGAACTCGTCATGCCGACGGAACTGCACCACCGCTGTGGCCCATCGTCCCCCGCGTGGTCATTTCTCTCACCTTCCGCACGGGGTGAGCAGATCTCGATCGCGTGGTCGTGTACGTGTCGCTGCTGTACGATCCGGCTCATGCGCGTCCACTTGATCACCGCCGAGTCGCCGGCGTCGCGGCGCCTCCGCCAGGGCCGGCTGATCCAGTTCCCGCAGCTCACCATGCCACTGATCGCGGCCCTGACGCCGCGCGAGCACGAGGTGTCACACACGGACGAGATCGTCGAGCCGGTGCGGTTCGACGCCCCGGCGGACCTCGTGGGGATCACTGCGCCGACGCCGTCCGCCCTGCACGCCTACGACCTCGCCCGGAAGTTCCGCCGCCGCGGCGTGCCCGTCGTGATCGGAGGACCGCACGCGACCGCTCTTCCCGAGGAGGCCACGCGCCACGCCGACGCCGTTGTCGTCGCCGAGGCCGAGGACATGTGGCCGCGCGTCCTCGACGACGCTCGGCGCGGAAAGCTCGAGCCGGTCTACGTCTCGAGTCGGCAGGCATCGCTGGCCGGCATGCCGGCCCCGCGCTGGGACCTCATCAAGGGAAGGCGATACGGGAAGTCGGTCACGATCGCGACGCGGGGCTGTCCCCACCGCTGCGACTACTGCTCGATCCCGCTCCTCTACGGTCCCGGGACCATGAGATACCGTCCCATCGACGAGGTCGTCCGCGAAGTCGCCACGAGCCCGACGCGCGCGGTCGTGTTCTGGGACGACAACATCGGCGCGAACCCGCGCTACGCGAAGGAGCTCTTCAGGGCCCTCACGCCGCTCGGGAAGTGGTGGACGAGCCAGTGCACCGCCAACGCCGCGCGCGACGAGGAGCTCGTCGAGCTCGCGGCGCGGAGCGGCTGCAAGGCGCTGTTCCTGGGCCTCGAATCGATCTCGCAGGAGAGCCTCGAGGCGGCGAACAAGGCGCACAACCGCGTCGACGACTACCGCCGGCTCATCGCCTTCCTGCACCGCCACGGGATCGCCGTCCACCTCGGGATCATGTTCGGCTTCGACCAGGACGACGTCGGGATCTTCCGCCGCACCGCCGAGTTCCTCGACGAGGCGTGCGTCGACGTCGCAACGGTGAGCATGGTCGTGCCCATGCCCGGGACTCCGACCTTCCGTCGCCTGTCCGCCGACGGAAGAATCCTGACCACAGACTGGTCAAAGTACGATGGGAAGAAACACGCCGTCTTCGAGCCCGCCCTCATGTCGCCGGCGGAGCTCGAGGCAGGGACGGAGTGGGTCGCGCGCCGCCTCTACTCGCCGAGATCGATCGTCCGCCGGCTCGCGGGCTCGCGCGCGGGGGTCTGGTGGAATCTCCCTCGGAACGTGGGCTACATGCTCGCGGGTCTGTCGAACGCGGGACCGTCGTGGAATCCGGCCGAGCACGAACGTTCCTCGGGTGGTCAGATCCGATTTACGAACGTCCCGAGGTGAACGAGCATGCAGGGGCCGGGGACGGCGGTGCGTGTGACATCGAGCCGTCAGCGAGCCGATGAGTGGGCCGTCGTGCTGGCCGCCGCCGGCACCCCGCACTGGCTGCGCCGGCGCCTCGACGGCTGGGCCGTGATCGTCCCCCCCGACGATGCCCCCTCCGCCCTGGCGAGTCTCGCCGCCTACGACCAGGAAAACTCCAGGGAGAGCACGAGCCGCCGCGACGAGACTGCGTCGTCGCGCCCCATGACGATCGTCGGCGCCGTCGTGGCACTCCTGCTGATCGGGTTCTTTGCGATCACCGGACCGCGCGCGGTGCGCAGCGCGTGGTTCGAGCGCGGCAGCGCGGACGCGACGCGCATGATGGCGGGCGAGTGGTGGCGAGCGATCACCGCGCTGACACTGCACGCCGACGCGCCCCACCTGGCCGGTAACGCCGCCGCCACCGTAGTGCTGATGACCGCGGTGTGCTGGCACCTCGGGCCCGGCGTCGGGCTGTGGCTGCTCCTGCTGGCGGGCGCCGGCGGTAACGCCGTCACCGCCGCTGTCCACGGCGGCGATCATGTCTCCGTCGGTGCATCCACGGCCACCTTCGGCGCCATTGGCATCCTCGCCGCCCTGCGCATCATCGGAGGCCGCGCGGGAGCGGGCGGGAGGAAGTCATGGGTCGTGATCGCGGCAAGCCTGGCCCTCCTGGCGCTTCTCGGCACCGGGCCGCATGCCGATCTCCTCGCCCACCTCTTCGGCTTCCTCCTGGGCGGGGGGCTCGGGCTGATTGCGGCGCTCACGATCAAAAAGATTCCGCCGGCGCCGGTCCAGTGGCTACTCGCCGCCGCCGCCGGGGCGGCTGTGGTCGGCGCGTGGCGCGCGGCGTTCTGAAGCGAGGAGGAGGCCTTCACGACCTCATCGCCTCCGACGACAAGGCCGGCCGGACCCTCGATGCGGCCGGGATTGCCTACAGCAAGCGCGAGGTATGGCCACTTGACGAGACCCTCTTGCCGGCTTTACGTTTCCTGCCAAATGTTGTGGCGGTTGGGCCACTCCAGGCCCATTGTGGTTCTTCTGATTGCAGCCGTGGCGAGTGGTTGTGCGAATCTCTCCGTTGTCGCCTTGCGACAGCCGGCCCCACGGACTGCGCCATTGCCCATGCAGACCGGGTCTGACCAGCTTCGAGACCGTTCCGCGCAACCACCTCCCTCGGAGGGCCGGCCAACCGCGCAGACGCCAACGCCCTTACCTGAACAACCCCGTATGCAAGAGCCGCCACAGCCACAACAACCTGCGCGGCCTTCGGGAACCTCGCCGCAGCCTCCGCGTCCGGACGAACATGATCCCCGCGCCGTGATCGACTGGCTCCTGAAGGAGAGGAGATAGCCCCCGGATTGGTGAACTGATCGGGCGACTCGCGCGGTACGGGTCGAACGCCGCACCATACGTTTTCTCGCGGGCCCTGCAGCCCACCTAGCGGGGATTGCTGAACAGCCGAAGTCAGATAATCGAGATGAAACCTCGCCTAATCGAGCTTATTGTGAGCCCGTCCCAATACTTCACGAAGACCGGCTTCCCTCAACGCCTCCCACGCCGCCCTCTGCGTCGCGTGCCACGGCGTACGCTCCCAGCCGGTGCCCGTCGCGCTGGTGGGCGAGTGCTCGATTCCGCTCGCGTAGAACGTCGCACGCCAGCCGCGCTCGTCGTAACGGGTGAGCTGAAGATCGTGGCCTTGCCGGGCCATGCCGACCGCGACGTGGCCGATGCCGTCCCACGAGTCGAGCCACGACCGCAAGGCCCACAGGGAGAGGTCGTAGGACGGGCGCGGAAGCCCGGCGAAGCCGAGGGCTGCTCGCAGGAGCTGGCCGCGTTGGTCGAGCACGGCGCTACTCGATCACTTGGTCCGCGCCCAAGGTTTGATGAGACATGAATGGGCTATTTCATCTTGCTAAGACTGACTGTCCACTCGTTTCGGCTGCCGCCGCCGCCCTCGCGAACGCCTTCCATAGAATCCCCGTTGATGGTCAACCGCGTTTTGGAGCCGCCGCCTCCCGTGAAGTGCAGCGTGCCCTTCTCAAGGGTCCCCTTGAGCTGCCCGGACGAACCTTCGTCCGGCCCAACGATTTGGCCGCGGACGGTGTTCCCCTTGACACTCGTGATGGTCAACACGTAGTCGCCACCCCGGGCGGACCCGCGGCCGGCACTGGAACCGCGCGGCATCATTGTTCCGCGCCACTCTCCAATCAACGAGGCGGGATCCACGGCACTCGCCTGCGCAGATACGTGCGGCGTGACGATTCCTGGGCCGAGCGCGAGGAGCAAGACGATCGACATTCCGCTCGCGAGCGTGCGCATGGTTGCCCTCCGCAAGTGATATTTGCGATTATCGCCGTCGGCCTCCGCGCTCCAGCCGAGGTCGGCCAGGAGCGTCACTCGATCACCTGATCCGCCCGGACCAGCAGGGACTGCGGGATCGTGAGGCCGAGCGCCTTCGCGGTCTTGAGGTTGATCACGAGCTCGAACTTCGTGGGCTGCTCGACGGGAAGGTCGGCAGGTTGGGTACCTTTCAGGATCTTGTCGACATGGCGTGCGGATTCTCGAAAAAGATCCGTCGAGTTCGGTCCGTAGCTCATCAGGCCGCCAGCCGCGACGAAGCTCCGATCCCTCTCCATTGTGGGGAGGCGATGCTTGAGTGCCAGTGCAGCGATCTGAACCTGCCTGTCCCCCGAGCCCAGCCATGGGTCTGGGAGGACCAATAGAGCACCGACCCGTGGGACGATCGACTTGAACACCCTGGGCAGATTCTCGGCGCTCTCCACTTCGAGGATCTGCATCTCCAGCCCTAGAGACGAGGACCCCCTCTCGGTTTGCTTCCGGAGCGACGGGGCCTGCGGATTGGTCCGATTTACGAGCACAGCCACATGTGTGAGGTTAGGCACCGCGGCCTTGAGGAACTCTAGCCGTTTCGCGCTCAATTCGACGTTGGTGGTGGTAAAGCCGGTGATGTTCCTGCC
>QHSL01000084.1:0-5834 GCA_003220435.1 Candidatus Rokuibacteriota bacterium
ACGAGCCCCAGACGAGCCGGCGCTCGTAGCCGGCCCGGCGGACCGCCACCAAAGCCGGAAGGGCGACGGCGACCACGAGGGCCTGCCCCAGCTCGACACCCGCGTTGAACCCGAACAACGAGAGCAAAAGCCCCTGGGCCGGCAGGCCCATCTCGCGCAGCGCCGCGGAGAATCCGAATCCGTGCACGAGGCCGAAGCAGAAGCTGACGATCCAGCGACGCGTGACGGTCGCCCGCCGAAACAGGTTCTCGGCCGCGACAGCCGCGATCGAAAGCGCGATGACCGCTTCGATGAGGCGGTCGGGAAGGACCACGATGTCCAGCACCGCGAGCGACAGCGTCACGCTGTGGGCGATGGTGAACGCCGTGATGATCTTCGCGAGTGCCAGCGCGCCGCCGCCGGGAAGCATGAGGCCCAATAGGAACAGCAGATGGTCATAGCCGGTCAGGATGTGCTCGATGCCTAGCCGGAGGAAGCTCACGGCGCCAGTCCCGGCGCCCGTGCTGTCGACGCGGAGGCGTCCCTCACGCGACTCCGGCGTGAACGCGAACTGCCACGTGCGGCCGGCGGCATCGACGCGCGCGAGCGTGTGGTGGTCGGCGCCGAGGGCGTCGAAGATGTTGTCCCGGATGAGGAGGTCGCGAACGTCGGCCGGACAGACGTAATCGAGGACGAATATCACGCTCTCGCCGGCGGTGGGCGCGACCGTGACCGTTCGCACCACGCAGCGTTGCGCGTCGGCGATGAGGACGATCTTGTCTCGAAGGCTCGCCAGGAGACGGTCACGCGGCGCGGCATCTTCGGCACGGACCCGCCGTACATCCTCCCCGATCGCCGGCGGCAGCGCCGCCGGCCACAGGGTCAGCGTGTAGCGGATCGTCCCGCGATCGATCGTCAGCGTCGCGTAGCCCGTGCTGCCTCCGGTGTGGGCGACCGCGTCGCTCGTTGCGGCGACCGCGAGGAGCAGCGCGAAACCGCCGACAACCCCCGGCCGGGCGCTCATCGCGTCGGCGCTGCGCTGCGGACGGCAGAAACCAGGTTCAGCAAGTTGTCGACCTGGTAGCCCGGGATGGTGACGATACCCGCGCCACCGACCATGTCTACGTAGCGGCTCACGGTGTCGGGCGCGACATCGCCGACCGCGTACTGCCCGAGCGGCTGTCGCTCGTTCCGCCGATAGATGATCACGAGCGTCCGCGGCGAGGTCAGCCCATGGCGACGCGGATCCGTCCCGGGCGGAAGCCGCCGCTCGATGCGCGTGCGGCCGAACGCCCGGAAGGCCGCCTCGATACGCGCGGCGGTGGCCGCATCGGTCGCGTGCTCGTGCGCGGCCTCGGTCCCGGTGTGGACGCCGTGATAGAACCACGCGCCCCCGGCATCGCGCTCGAAGCGATGCAGCGTCCCCGCGTCGGCGACCTCGATCGCCCCCACCTGGTCGATCGGCACCGGCATCAGCATGCTCTCGTCGACGCGGGCAGCGCGCGCGGATCGCGAGGCCTTCGAGTCGTGATACTCGATCACCCCGACGATCGCCAGAAGCACCGCCAGGACCATCCAGACCACGGGCGCTCGGCGTCCCCTCACCGCTGCCTCCACCAGACGGCGGTGCCCACGATCGACAAGACGGCCGGGACGACGACGACGGCCAGGAAGAACGTGCCCTTCATCTGCCGATTGGTGAGGTTGACTCGGGGGAGATCGTGCGTGCTCGGCGGGATCCCGATCAGGCTTTCCTGGGCCGCGAGGTAGTTGATCGTGTTCACGAACAGCGTGCCGTTGCCCATGATGTGGAAGAAGGAGTTGGTCGCGAAGTCCGAGTCGCCCACGACCGCGATGCGCGACCGGCGTGGGCCCGGGCCATCCTCGGCGCCGCGCCGCAACGCCAGCACCATGAGCGTCCTGGGACCGGGCTCGTCCCGCCCCGGCACGAACTCGATCCGGTCGCGATTCGCTTGACCCCAGCTCTTCTTCGACGAGTTGACGAGCGGCAACACCGCCGTGTCCGCCACGCGCTCGCGCGTGGGCGAGAGTGATCGGACCCCGGGAAAGAACGTCAGCGGCAGCTCGCGTGTCACCTGGTGGCGGTTGTAGTCGGTCACGGCCGGCGACGACATGTCCGCCCAGAAGTGGCTCGCCTCGTCGATCACGATGTCGTCGTCGACCACGACACCGTAGTCGCGGATCAGGGGCTCGAGTCCCGTTCGCACGAAGGGATCGAGCATGAAGAACGCGTTACCGCCGGCGGCGAGGTAACGTCCGACGGCGGCGACCTCGATCGGCAGCAGCGCGACCTTCGGGCCCGGGACGACGAGCAACGCGCAGCCGGCGAGCACATCGCGGCCTTGCAGCAGCGACACCTTCTCGACCTGATAGTTCAGCGTCTCGAGTGCATGGCGTGCCTTCGCCATCCCGTGCTGCTCGTGCAACACGTATCTCGCGCCGAGGCCGTGGCTATGTCCGGGCGCGCCCTCGAGGTGATCATGGGACTCGAGGCTGAAGGGATCCGGCTCGCCGTGACCCTCGAGGAAGCAGACGCGCTGCGTGACGCTCCGCGACACGCGTAGGATGCCGTTGGCGATGTCGGTCTCGCTGCCCCCGTGTACCTGGAGCCGACGCCCGTCGGATTCCAGAACCGCCGTCCCCGCAAACTGCGCCCCTCGCATGCGGGCCTGGGCGGGATTGATCACGGGATCGTAGAACTCGAGCGTCACGCGGGGCGTGTGCTTCGCGATCAGCTCGTAGAGCTCCACCGTCTCCCGCATCATGGGGTCGTGGAAGAAGACAACGTGGACCGGCCGGTCGAGCTTCTCGAGCATCGTGATCGTCGCGGCGGACAGCGAATACCGCTGCGACGCGGACAGATCGAAGCGAAACGGATAGCGCACGGACAGATGCGCCAGCACGATGAGCACGCCAAGCGCGCCGGCGGTGTAGAGTGCGATCTCGCCGCGCCGGCCCCGGCACAACGCGAGTAGATCGGCGCGTAGGGCGTACCCGCCGAAACCCGCCAGCACAACGCCCACCGCGCCGATCGCAATCGTCCACCAGGCGGTCTCCACGAGGAGCGTCTGGAGACTCAGCGCCGTCGCGAGGAGGGCGAAGCCGGCGAGGAGGATCAGCCCCGCGTGGAACCGCCGGTCCATATCAGCGCTGCCACTGGAGGTAGCTGGCGTTCAGAATCAGCGCGATCGCGGAGACGACCATGTAGAAGGCGATCGCCTCGGTGCGGACGAGGCCCTGGATGAAATCGGCGAAATGAAGGCCGAACGAGAGGTACGCCGTGAGGCTCCGCAGAGCAGGCGACGTCTGGAAGCTCTGCAGGTGGCCCACGAACCAGAACGCGAGCAGCGCGGCCGCCGTCATGAGCGCCGCGACGATCTGGTTGCGTGTCAGCGCCGACGCGAGCTGACCGACGGCGAGGCAGGCCGCGCCGAGCAACACGAACCCGAGGTAGCCCGACACGATCGTCATCGTCTCGGGATTGCCGAAGAGATAGAGCGGCACGAGATCGATGCCGGTCCCGGCGGCGATCACCAACAGGATGCGCCGAGGTGCTTGCCGAGCACGATCTGCCAAGGGTGGAGCGGAAGCGTCAGCAGCAGCTCCATCGTGCCCGCGCTGTACTCGGACGCGAACAGCCGCATCGACAGCAGCGGAGTCACGGACAGCAGGAGCACGCCCATGTTCAGAAACGTGCTGGCCATCGTGGCGTCGCCGGTCAGGAAGATGTTGTAGAGGAAGAAATAACCGGTCCCGACCAGGAACACCGCGACCACGAAATAGGCGATCGGCGACCGGAAGTACGTGGCGAGCTCCTTCCGGTACACGGTCAGCATGCCGGTCACCGGACATCTCCGGAGCCGGCCGCGCGGCTCACGTACCGCAGGAAGACGTTTTCCAGCGTCGGCTGTTGCCGCTCCAGCCGATGCAGGTCCCAGCGAGCGGCCACGGCGCGCGCAAGGGCGGCCTCCAGCCCCTCTTTGGGCTCGATGCGGCACTGCACGGTCAGCAGCTCTGGCTGACCCGCGCACGGCTGGACGTCGATGTCGAGCACGCCGTCCAGCGACACGAGCGTCTCGCGGACGTCGTGCGCCGGCGCCGCAATCTGGAGCGTCACGACGTTGGTCTGTTCCGCCGCCCGCTGCAGCCCGCCCGGCGAATCGATGGCGAGGAGTTGCCCCTGGTTGATGATGGCCACGCGTCGGCAGATGAGCGTCGCCTCTGCCAGGATGTGCGTGCTCAGCAAGACCGCATGATCTTCGCCGAACGACCGGATGACCTCGCGGGTCTCGTGGATCTGCCCGGGATCGAGCCCCGCGGTCGGCTCGTCGAGCAGGAGGACCTGCGGCCGACCGAGCAATGCCTGAGCCAACCCCACGCGTTGCCGGTAGCCGCGCGAGAGCTTATAGACTTCGCGCCGGAACACCGTCTCGAGCCGACACGCCGCCGTGACACGCTCGAGCTCGGCGGGGACGTCGGAGCGCGAAATGCCCTTGACCTTCGCGACGAACTTCAGGTACGCGGCCACGTCGAGGATGTCGTACAGCGGTGGTCGCTCGGGGAGGTAGCCGATCTGGCGCGCCGCCTGCACGTTTTCGGTGGCCATGTCGTGACCACCGACGAGGACACGCCCCGAGGTCGCCGTGATGAACCCAGCGATCATCCGCATCGTCGTCGTCTTGCCCGCTCCGTTGGGGCCAAGGAACCCGACGATCTCGCCGCGTTCGACCGTGAACGACAGGTCACGGACGACGGTGGTGGAGCCGTACCGCTTGGAAACGGATTCGAGGGCGATCGCGGTTGAAGCAGGACTCACGGCGGGGGCTATCGTCCCACGCCGGCCCTGGGCGCGGCCTGCGTGGGACGACCGCGGGCTACCTATGCCACTTGCCGCCGCCCTGCTTGTACTGATCGGGGTCGTGACCGAAGTAGAGCTCGGCGTTCTCGAGGTCTCGGATCATCTTGAGGCGCTGGATCGACGCCTCGTAGTCCTTGACGCTGTAATTGATGCCCGCCGGGTAGCCTTCCATGTTCTCTTTCACCCAGATCGCGTCCTGGGCCATGATGAGCGTCTTGCCACTCGCCAGCCTCACCTTCAGCGACTGATGGCCGAGCGTGTGGCCGGGGGTGGTGATCACCTTCACGCTACCGTCGCCGAACAGATCGTAGTCGCCGTCCAGCTCCAGGTAGTTGAAGCCGCGGGCCGGGCCATCGAAGTCGGCCATCACGAAGACGCCGCCCTCGCGCCCCTGGAACTTCTCCGGCCACCACGCCTGGTACAGCTCCTTCTTCTGGATCACGTGGACGGCCTTCGGGAAGAGCTTGATGTTGCCGATGTGATCGAGATGCGCGTGCGACGTGACGACCGCCTTCACCTGGTCGGGTGAGTATCCGAGCTTCTTCAGCTGCGCGTCGATGACGTCATCGCGCTTCTGGCTCGGCTTCAGCAGATCGCACAGGCCGGCGGCCCAGTGCGCCTTGCACTTGCCGTCGGAGACGGCGGCGTTGTTTCCCGTGTCGAAGATGACGAGGCCGTTCGGGTGATCGATCACCCACATGTTGACCGGGATCGTGACCTCTCTCCCCTTGTCTTTGGGGAGCGACGGGATCAGCTCCGAGAGCGGGAACGGACCGAACATCCCGCTCGTCGTCCAGTAGACACCCTTGACTTGTGCGGAGCCCGAGGCCGGCACGAGGCACAGCACCAGGAACAGGACGAGGATTGCGAGAACTGCTCTGCTCATGTCACGTCTCCTGACAAGGGGTCCTAGAGCCGTCCCCAGCGCCAGCGTCCCGTCGACGTGGGCCGAGGGCCAGAGGGTAGCGCGCGCGCA
>QHSL01000084.1:5841-58211 GCA_003220435.1 Candidatus Rokuibacteriota bacterium
GTGAGAAAGTCCTCGCGGGGCGGCGCGAAGATGTCGACGACCTCGGTGTCCTCGGGGAACCACGCCTCGTGCTCGACGCCGCCCGGGATCACGCCGAGGTCGCCCGGGCCGCACGTCCGCTTCTCGTTGCCGAGACGGAACTCCATCTTCCCCGTGACCACCCAGAAGAGCTGCTCGTGCGGGTGCTGATGGGCGGCCGCGTGGACGCCCGCCTTCATCGACCACCACACGATCATCTCTTTGTCGCCGACCAGGATCCGTCGCGTGATTTTGTCCGTGACTTTCTCCTCGGGCAGGTTCCGGAGCGCGTGATAGCCCTTCATGCTTGGCATCGGACGACCTCCTCCCGATGGGGTGCTACACGATTGATCGGAGAGCATCCGCCTGTCAAGTGACTCGCGTCGCGGTCGACCCGGCTCGCCGCCGGACCACGTGCTAGGCTCGGCCTCGCCACGGGGAGGCGATCGGATCGCCTCGAGGAGGCGATATGGCCAGGCTCAAGGTCGGCTTCATCCCCATCGAAGGCGGTGTGTATTACAAGGAAGCGCTCGACGAGGTCACCCGAGCCGAAGAGCTCGGCCTCGACTCCGTGTGGATGGAAGAGCACCACTCGGTGACCAACCATTACTGGCCGTCGCCGCTGACGGTGCTCGCCGGCTTTGCGACGCGCACGTCGCGGATGATGCTCGGCACCGACATCGTCGTCGCCGCCTTCCACCATCCGGTGCGCCTCGCGGAGGACGTCGCAATGCTCGACGTCATGTCCCGCGGGCGCATCACCCTCGGCATCGCGATCGGGTACAAGCCGGACGAGTTCGCGCTCTACGGCGTAGAGCTGGAACGGCGCGGTGCCAGGTTCGAGGAGCAGCTGGCGATCATGAAGGCGCTCTGGACCCAGGAGCGAGTGAGCTTCAAGGGCGCGTACTACACTGTCGACGGCAGGCTCGAGCCCAAGCCCGTGACGAGGCCCCACCCGCCCCTCTGGATCGGGGGCTGGGGCGACATCACGCTCCGCCGGGCGGCAACCCTGGCCGACAACTGGATCCCCGGGCCGACCGCGGATCTCAAGCGGCTGCTCGCGGCCAAGAAGCGGTTCCTCGAGAACCGCCGCGCCGCAGGCCGAGCCGAGCCCGTTCCCGAGTGGCCCCTGACCCGCGATCTGATCATCGCCGAGACCGACCGGAAGGCCCGGGAGCTGGCCGAGGAGCACATCATGATCGCGTACCGGAGGGAGTACGCCGGCGGCTGGCGCCATCCCTTCATCGACGCCTCGATCGCGACCGATCTGGACGGGCTCATGGAGGACCGCTTCATCATCGGAGGCCCCGACCAGTGCGTCCGACAGATCCGGCGCTTCGTGGCGGAGTACGGAATGACTCATCTGATCTGCCGGACTTTCTTCCCGGGCATGCCGCACGCCCACATCATGCGCGAACTCGAGCTCATCGCGCGGGAGGTGACACCCGCGTTTCAGTAGAGCACGACTCGTAAGTATCTGATATAATGGACGCTTGCAGGATGAGTTCTGTGGAAAAGGAGTGGCAGGGCTATTTCTAGCAGCGCCTATCGTCTCGATCGATCGTATCAGTGGAACTACTCGCACGCTCCGGCACTGCCGAAGGTGCGGCGACTGCCCCACGGGCAGGGCGGACGGCTCCTGGGGCGACCCATCAACTCGCGTTTGGGAGTCGCCTCGGGGCCCCTGCTGAACTCGAAGTGGGTCGAAGGCTACGCGCGGCTGGGTTTCGACATCCTGACCTATGCCACGGTGCGGTCGGCTTATCGGCCCGCTCACGGCCTCCCCAACATCCGGCCTGTGGATAACCTCGAGCAGGCTGCGGTCGTTTCCCGTCGGTCAGCCATCAACGGCAACACCACAATCGCCATCTCTCTCGGTGAGCCGTCGATGGAGCCTGCCGTGTGGCGCAAAGACGTCCGGCGGGCCAGGGAGCGGAAGGGGCCGGGCCAGCTTCTGATCGTCAGCGTGATGGGCTCGTCGGTCCCTGGCGGCGACATGGAGTCGCTCATCGAGGACTACGCCCGCTGCGCGGGGTGGGCGGCCCAAAGCGGCGCCGACGCGATCGAGGTCCATCTCGCGACACCCAACCCGCTCTCCGAGCAGCTCCAGATGATCTGCGAGAACGTGCCGCTGTCGGCCCACATCCTCTATCGCGTGCGGACGACAGTCGCCGTGCCGGTACTGGCGAAGCTCGGCGCGTTCAGGACGCCGCGGCTGCTCCACGAGACGGCGACCAAGCTCGCGCCGTGGGCCAGCGGCTTCGTGCTCGTCCACGGCTTGACGCGACGGGTCGTCGACGACAAGGGCGCCGCCGCGTTCGAAGGGCCCGGTCGCGAGCGCGCGGAGATCGTGGGTGCCCAGACGTTCGAGGTCGCATCGCGCCAGGTCGAGGAGCTACTGGCGTGGCGCAAGGCCGGCGCCTGGGACCGGGCGATCCTCGCCGTCGGCGGCATCTCGACGGTCGAGCGCGCGACCTGGCTCATCCACGAGGGTGCCGACGCCGCGCTGGTCGCAACGGCCGCCCTCTTCGACCCCCTGATCGCCACAAGATTCCGCCAAGCCCTCTCCACCGCCGTCGCCTAACCGCGGGCCTCGTCCTCTGGGCCAGCAACCCGCTGCTCGTGCACCGCTCAGCGCAGCCTGAACCAGCCGACCAAGTGACACCGCGCTGCGCTTACGCCGAACTCGGCGCTGCTCGTGGCGCTCAGGCCGAGCGAGTCCGACGCACGTGGGCCGGGGCGGGGGCGGGCGGTGGGCCCTGCGCAACCTGTGTAGTCAGCCTCGCTAGAGCCGCCGACCGAGAGACACCCCCTGACGCACTGTGGCTAGCAGGTTGCGCGGGGCCCACCGCGCCCCGGCCCACCCCCCGGCCGACTCAGAAGCGTGTGCTACGCTACGACGCGTGCGCTGGCTGATAGTTCTTCCGTTTGAGCGCCCCGGGCTCATGGGGATGGACTTCGCCGTCGAGCTACGCGAGCTGGGGCACGAGGTCGGCACGTTCGCCTACCGCCGGGACAACACGCTCTACAAGAACCGGGGCTCCAAGGCGCTCTACCAGCGACTCATCCTCCGTCGCCTCGAGCGCGCCTGCGTGAGCTTCCAGCCGTCGATCGTACTCGTCGTCAAGGGTGGGCCAATCACGCCCGACGCGATACGGCGTCTGAAGGGTCGGAGCGACGCGCTCTTCGTGAACTACTTCCCCGACAACCCGCTCTGGATGCTCCCATTCGAGTGCATCGAGCCCTACGACCTCTTCTTCACCAAGGACCGCCACGCGCTGATCAGCCTGCAGCAGGTCGGCCTCGCCAACGTCCGCTACATGCCGCTCTACTGCATCCCGGCCGATCACCATCCGGTGACGCCGACCAACGAGGAGCGCGTGCGCTACGGCGCCGCCGTCTCGCTCGTCGGGAGCCGATACGCCTACCGTGAGCGTCTCGTGCAGGCGCTGGCCGGCTATCCGCTCCGGATCTGGGGCGCCGGCTGGCGGCACGCCAAAGATCCGGCCATCCGACGGATGGTCGCTGGCGGTCCGGTGTGGGGACACACGAAGCGTCTCGTCTACTCCGCCTCGACGGTGTCGCTGAACCACCACCACCCGATGAACGACATCGTCGGCACCAACAACCGCACCTTCGAGCTGGCCGCCGCGGGAGGGTGCCAGCTCGCGAGCTACCGCGAGGATCTCACGAGCCTGTTCAAGCCGGGCGAGGAGATCCTCGTCTATCGGGACCTCGGCGAGCTGCGCCGCCACCTCGATCACTACGTCGCCCGTCCGGACGAGGCGCGCGCCATCGGTGAGAACGCCCGCCGCCGCGCGCTCGCGGAGCACACGCTCCGCCACCGGATCGAGGAAATGCTCGAGGCCGTCGAGACCACGTTCGGGAAGCGGTCGTGAGCGACTCGCTGGCGCAGAGCCTCACCTGCATCGAGTGCGGCGCCGCGCACCCGCTGACCTACCGGCTCGAGTGCGAGCGGTGTCACGGCCTGCTGGAGCTGCGGTACGACATCGCTCGCCTCGAGAAGGACGGGCCGGCTCTCTTGAGGGGCACGGGGCTCTGGCGCTACGCGCCCGTCCTGCCCATCGGCGATCCCGCGCATCGGGTGACGCTCGGCGAGGGCGCCACGCCGCTCCTCGACTGCCCCCGGCTCGCGGCCGAGATGGGCGTGCGCCGGCTGCTGCTGAAGTTCGACGGGCCGAACCCGACCGGCACCGTGAAAGACCGGTCGTCGGCCACCGCCGTGGGCGCGGCGCTCCAGTTCGGCTACCGGGCCACGTCGGTCGTCAGCTCGGGCAACGCCGGCTCGTCGATCGCCGCCTACTCGGCGCGTGCCGGGCTCCGCTCGCTGATCTTCGCCTACGAGCGGGCGTCGGCGCCGAAGCTCCTGCACATGGCGGCGACCACGACGGATCTCGTCATCTACAAAGGGGTCTACGACGATCTCATCTCGATCTGGGACCGGCTCGTCGAGGAGCGGTTGTTCTTCGACTGCGGCGCCTCGCGCAACGCGTACAAGCAGGAAGGCAAGAAGACCCTCGCCTACGAGATCGCCGAGCAGACAGGCTGGACGCCGCCCGACGTCGTCGTCGCTCCCGTCGCGGTCGGCGAGACGTTCATCGCGACCGCGCGCGGCTTCCGCGAGATGCGCGAGGCCGGTTGGATCGCGCGTGCGCCGATGATGGTGGCGGCCCAGGCGACGCGAGCGAACGCCGTCGCGCGCGCGTTCCGCGACGGCACGGCGATCATCCCGCTCACGATCGGCTACACCGTGGCCGAGGGGCTCGCCGCCGGCAACCCCGGCAAGAAAGGCGAGTGGGTCCTGCGGCTGCTGCGCGAGGGCAAGGGGCTGGCCGGCGACGCCGAGGACGACGAGATCCTCGCCACCCAGCGGAAGCTCGCGCGGGTCGAGGGCATCTGGGCCGGACCCACCGGCGTCGCCACGCTGGCCGTGCTCGCGCGCCTCGTCGCGCAGCAGCAGCTCGATCCGGCACAGACCGTCTGCGCGATCATCAGCGAAACGGGGCTGAAGACGGAAGCGGAGCCGCCCGGCCGGACGGGGATCGCCTTCGACCACGACTCGCTCAGGCGCCTCGTCACCGAGCGCCTAGCCTAGGTGCCGCTGCCCCGACGCTTTTACCTGCGGCCAGCCCGCGCCGTCGCGCGTGACCTGCTCGGCTGTGTCATGGTCGCGCGACGCGGGCGCACGGTGACCGCGGGCCGGATCGTGGAGACCGAGGCGTACCTGGGGCCCGAGGACGCCGCCTCCCACGCCGCGTTCAGACCGGGCAGCCACTCGCTCTTCTATGGACCGGGTGGCTTCGCCTACGTCTACCTGAACTACGGGATCCACTGCTGCTTCAATGCGATTGCGAACCCGGCCGGACAGCCGGGGTGCGTTCTCGTCCGCGCGCTCGAGCCCGTCGTCGGCCTCTCGGCCATGGCCAGGCGGCGCCGGGTCAAGCCCGGCGCGCGCCGGCTGGCCAGCGGCCCCGGCAACCTCACGCGCGCGCTCGGCATCACCTGGCGCGACAACGGCGCCGACCTCACGCGCGGGCGTCTCACGATCGAGCCTCCCGATGCGCCCCGCGACTTCCGCGTCGTCGCGGGCCCCCGCATCGGCATCACGCGCGCCGCCCACCTCCGCCTACGCTTCTGGATCGCCGGCAACCCCCACGTCTCCCGCTGATCCCCACGCCCGCGTCCGGGCGAGGGGCGTTCGCGAGCCCAGTCTGCCGGAATGTCGCCTGGCGAAGTATCGCCTGTGTCGTGGGGGCGGGGACGACCCGGCGCGACCCGTGTAGTCAGCGTTGCCGCGCCTGGAGCAGTGAAGCAGGTCACCCGGTATCGCAGCCGTCGTGGTCGCGCCGGGTCGTCCCCGCCCCCACGACACGGGCGCCGCGCCGCCGAGCGCTAGAGCGGATAGGGAACGAGCTCGCGCGCGATCTCGACGTCGCCGGCGAATCGAGCGCGCGCCTCGGCCGCCAGCGCGTCCACGTCGTCGTGGTACTCGGCGCCGATGTGCGCGAGGATCAGCCGCCGCACGCCTGAGCGCGCCGCGACGTCGCCGGCCTCCGCGGCCGTCGAGTGCGCGCCCACGTGGCCGCGATCGCGCTCCGAGTAGGTGGCGTCGTGAACGAGCGTGTCGGCGCCGCCGGCCAGCGCAACGACCGCGTCGCAGGGCCGCGTGTCCGACGAATAGACGACGCTCCGGCCTCGCGCCGCGTCGACCCGCACGGCGAAGTTGGGCATCGTGCCGTGCACGTTCGGCGAGGTCCGCACGGCCAGAGGGCCCAGGTCGAAGGCGCGGGCGCCCTCGGCGAGCGCGATCGCGCGTACCGTCAGCGCGAACATCCCCGGACGCTCGAGCGTGTTGAACAGGCTGAGCAGACTCCGCAGGGGCTCCACGTGCTCCGGCCGACAGTAAATGGTCATCGGCGCCCGGCGTCCGAGCACGGACAGATTGCGGACGAGCGCAGGCAAACCGTACGCGTGGTCGGGATGAATGTGCGTGATGACGACGACGGCCAGCGCGTCGGGGTCGACGCCGGCGCGCCGGAGCTTCTGGATCGGGCTGCCCCCGCAATCGATCAGCATCGCCCCTTGCGGGACGACGAACACGATCGACGTCGTATCGCGAACGGCTGACGGGATCGAGCCCGACGTGCCGAGGAACGCGAAGTGCATCAGTGCTCCCGGCGAAGCGCCTCGGGATCGAAGAGCGCGTCGGGGGGATTCGTGTTGGCCTGGATCGAGCGGACCGTGATCAGCACCAGGAGCCTCCCGTCGATGAACGCCTCCTGGCGGCGAGGAAAAAAATACGCCCCGGTCAGCGGACGATGCTCCGAGAGCGCCAGGTCGACCAGCTTGGGGCCGTTCGGCAGCCGCTCGCGGGTCACGAGGCGGACGACGCCGTATTCGGCGTCGAGCCAGACGGCGGGCACGTCGCGCTCGCCGGGGCGGGCGCCGATCACCGTGACCGATCGCCCTCCCACTTGCGTCACGTGGCTGACGTCGTCCCGCACGCCGCGCGCGTGCCAGTCCGCCAGCAAGTCGGCGGCCCGCCGCTGCAACGGAACGATCACGCTCGCGAGCGCCCGCACCGGCTCGACGACGGGGGCGTCGTAGACCTTGCCATCGGCCCGACGCACCCAGGCGCGGTTGCCGACGGTCACCTGGACCTCGCGCTGGCCCTCGAGGAACTGCTCGAGGCGCTGGCGCTGCGGGAGCTTGAAGAGCATGCGCTGCTCGCCGGCGGAGATCGGGTGCCGCCCGTCCTGATGGTAGAGGGTGAGGCTTTGCTGGATCACCAGGTCGCTGATGCGAACGTCGGCGAGCCGGCTCACGAAGGCTTCGACGGCGGCCCGGGCATCCTGCGCCGCCGCGCTGGGCGCGCCCACACTGATCGCGATCAGCACGAGCCATAGGACGCGGGCGCACGCCACGGTTGTGGTTATAATGCTTACGATGCGCGGAACGCAAACAATAAGGAGCGCCTGTGCCTGCTGACGCACTCAGTTCTGGCATTCTCGCGCTCGTCTGGAACTCGGGTCCGATCGCGAAGTTCGTTCTCATCGTGCTCATGATCTTTTCGATCGTGAGCTGGGCGCTCATCGTCGAGAAGACGTGGCAGTTCCGGCGGATCCGGCGTCAGACGTTCGAGTTCCTCCGCGTCTTCCGCGAAGCGCGGCGTCCGTCGGTGGTGCACAGCGCGGCGCGGAAGCTCCGGCAGAGCCCGCTCGCGCAGCTCTACTTCGCGGCCTACCAGGAAGTCTCGGGAATCCCCGAGGTTCTCGACAAGGTGCTCGACGATCTCGACGAGGGATTGAACGCGGACCGGCTCGAGGCGGTGAATCGCGCGCTGCGGCGGGCGGCCGCGCTCGAGATCGCCCAGCTCGAGCACTATCTGCCGTTCCTGGCGACCACGGCGAGCGCCACGCCGTTCATCGGCCTGTTCGGCACCGTCTGGGGCGTCATGGCGGCGTTCCACGGCATCGGCGCCCAGGGCTCGGCAAGCCTGGCGGTCGTCGCGCCCGGCATCTCCGAGGCGCTCATCGCGACCGCGGCGGGGCTCGGCGCGGCGATCCCGGCCGTGATCGGCTACAACTACCTCGTCAACCGGGTGAAGCACTGGGCCGTAGAGATGGAAGGCTTCACGCTGGATCTGCTCAACCTCCTCAGCCGCCCGGCCAAGGTCGGACGAACCGCCAAAGATGGCGTTTAAGATCGACGAATCACCCAGCGCGCGCCGGATCGGCACGAACCTGGCCGAGATCAACATCATCCCGCTCGTGGACGTGGTGCTCGTCCTGCTGCTCATCTTCATGCTGACGGCGCCCATGATGTACCGCGGAATCGACGTGAACTTGCCGAAGGCCGCGTCCAGGCCGACGGCCGTCGAGGAGCGCTTGGTGCTGACCGTCACCAAGGACAACGTGCTCTATCTGAACGACCGCCGCCTGTCGTCGAGCGGTCTCGAGATGGAGCTCCGCCGCACGTTCGCCAATCGGACCGACAAGACCCTCTACCTGAAGGCCGACGCCGGGCTCGCATACGGCGCCGTCGTGGAGACGATGGACCGCGTACGTCGCGCGGGCATCGAGCGGCTCGGGATGGTGACCGAGCCTGCTCGGGAGCGCTGAGACCCCAACGGCGTTGGCCTCAGTGGGTCTGCGTGTGCGGTACCACATCGGCCCGGCCCTTGAGAAGGGCCGCCTGCCGCTCAAGCCGGCCCTCGTGTCGGCGGCCGCGCACGTCGTTCTCCTGGCGGTCGTGGCGGCCGCGGCCATCCTCTGGGGCAGCGCGCCGACCAAACCCGTCATCGTGAACCTCGTGCCCGCCGTCGCGGCGGTGGGCTCCGCGCAGGGTCGCGCGTCCCTGCCTCCGCGCGTCGAAGACGTAAAGCCGCGACCGCCGGAGCTGCCGGCACGCGATGCCTCGCGCGACCTGCCGGCCCGCGATCTTCCGGCGCGCGAGTCGGTGGGCCTGCCCGAGCGCGGCCTGCCGACACGCGCCGCGGCGCTTCCGCGCCCCGACGACAAGGAGCTCCCGACCGCCGCGAGCGCCGCCCCGGCGAAGGTGTCGACGCCGGCGCCCGCACGACGCGAAGCGAGCGCGCCGCCACCACCGCCGCTCGGAACGCCCGCCGGATCCACCGCCGGCACCGGTCCGGTCGCCCTGAACGTCAGCGATTTCCCGTACGCCTACTACATCCGGCAGGTTCACCAGAAGATCCAGGAGCGATGGAACGGACGCGCGATCCCGGGCCAGCAGCCGGCGGTCGTGTTTGAGATCGGGCGCGATGGTCGACTCAACCAGGTCGTGATCGACAAGAGCTCGGGCAACGCCTTCTACGACCAGATCGCCCTCAGAGCCATCAACGATGCCGGCCCGTTCCCGCCGCTTCCCGTCGACTTCAAGAAGTCGGTGCTGCGGATCGGCTTGCAGTTCGTCTTCGATCCAACAGGGGGATAGCTCGGTGAGACGGACGGTCCTCGCAGCCGTTCTGGTCGGGCTCGTCGTCGTCGCGTCGCTCGGGCCATGGCCGCCGCCGTCGGCGCCGGCGCAGGGCGTCGACGTCTACATCAACGTCACCGGCGGCGGCAGCAAGAAGCTCAACATCGCGATCCCAAACTTCACGGTCGTCTCGGGAGCCGATGCGGCGGGTCACGCGAAGCTGCTCGCGGCGGTCGCCGGCAACGACCTGACGGTGTCGGGATTCTTCAGCGTCGTCGCCGGCGTGGAGCCGGTCCCGGCGAACAACGCGGAGGAGCTCCAGCGGCGATGGAGCGAGTTCGCGGCGGCCGGCGCTCACGCGGCCGTGCACGGCTTGCTGGCGGTCCGCGGCGAGCGTCTCGAGGCCGAGATGCGCCTCTACGACCTCACGTCGCCAGGTTACCGGCTGATCGCGTCGAAGAAGTTCGACGCGGCGGCGCCCCAGGCGCGGCGCCTGGCGCACCGGATCGCCGACGAGATCGTGCTCCAGTTCACCGGCGAGCCCGGGATCGCGGACACGAAGATCGCGTACGTGGGGGGACGGCCTGGAGCGAAGGAGATCATCGTCGCCGACTACGACGGCGCCGGCGCGGTGCCGGCGACCCGCAACGGCTCGATCAATCTCATGCCGGTGTGGAGCCCGGACGCGCGCTCGATCGCCTTCACCTCGTTCATGAACGGCTATCCTGACCTGTTCCGCATGTTTCCGTTCGAGCCGCAGCGTCCGGTGCAGACGCTCGCCGCGTTCGCGGGGATCAACTCGTCGCCGGCGTGGAGCCCCGACGGACGCTTCCTCGCGCTGACGCTCTCGATGCACGGCAACCCGGAGATCTACGTGCTCACCGTCGCGACCGGCAAGCTGGAACGTCTCACCCGCCACGCGTCGATCGATACCGAGCCGGTGTGGTCGCCCACGGGCCGGCAGATCGCCTTCGTCTCCGACCGCGCCGGCCAGCCGCGCATCCACGTGATGGACGCCGACGGTACCAACGTGCGCCAGCTCACGTCGTCCGGATTCCACACTCAGCCACGCTGGTCGCCGAAGGGCAACATCATCGTGTACACACAGCGCCAGGGCACGCACGATCTCTGGGCCATCGACGTGAGCGGCGCCAACCCCCGCCCGCTCACGGCCGGCCCCGGCGACAACCAGGGGGCCTCGTGGGCGCCCGACGGGCGCCACCTCGCGTTCCAGTCGAACCGAAGCGGGCGCTGGCAGCTCTACGTCATGCTCCTCGACGGCTCGTCGCTGACGCAGATCCCGTTGGGGGTCAGCGACGCCACAAGTCCTACCTGGTCACCGCGCCTGCCGTGATACGATTGTGGCCTGCAAGCGGGAATTTCCCCGAGGTGAGGCCGAAGGAGGGGTCATGCTGATTCGCGCTGGGCACCTCATGGTGATGTCGTTGCTGCTCGGGCTGATCGTGACCGGTTGCGCCAAGCGGCCCGCGACGACGTCGGCGGCGTCGGCGCCGGCACCCTCCGCGCCTCCCGCGACGTCGCCAGCGACGCCGGCGCCCGTGGCACCGGCCCCGAGCGCTCCCGCTCCCGCCCCCAGCACGCCCGCGCCGGCTAGCGCGCCGGCGCCGCGGCCCGCACCGAAGGAGTTCATGGCGGTGGCGGCCCTCAAGGACGTCTACTTCGACTTCGACAAGTACGACATCAGACCCGCGGACGCCAAGACCCTCGACGCCAACGCGACGTGGCTGAAGACCAACGCCGACAATCTCGTGTTGATCGAGGGGCATTGCGACGAGCGCGGCACCAACGAATACAACCTGGCGCTCGGCGAGCGCCGCGCCAAGGCGACGATGAACTACCTCGTCTCTCAGGGTGTCCAGGCGAACCGCATCACCATCATCAGCTACGGCGAGGAGCGCCCGGTTTGCAACGAAAAGAACGAGTCGTGCTGGAGCAAGAATCGGCGTGGGCACTTCCTCGTCAAGCCTCGCTAGGCGTGTGTGAGGTCCCGCCGGGGAGGCGGGCCGCCGTCCTCCTCCTCGGCGCCGTTCTGTCGCTGGGCGGTTGCGCTGAAGTGCACGAGGCCACCGGCATCGCGACGCAGCAGGACGTCTTCCAGATCCGCCAGGACATGGCGACCACGCAGCAGGCCGCGCAGCGCGCCAAGGCCGAAGTCGATTCGCTGTCGACCCAAATCGAGCGGCGCGTGCGCGAGCAGGCCGGAGAGAACGAGCGACAGGTCACGGCGCTCACGAAGCAGGTCGAAAGCCTCACCGATACGCTGACGACGCTCTCGGCCCGCATCGAGGAGCTTGGGGCCCGACTGGACACGGTGGGTCGCCAGCTTCGTACGGTGAATCCCTCGCTCGTGCCCGGCGGCGCTCCGCGGGCTCCGGGCTCCGTGCCGCCGAGTCCTTCGCCATCGACCCAGGCGCCCGCGAGCGCTCCGCCGATGATCGCCGCGCCGGGTCCGCCGACGGCTCCGCCGTCACGACCGACGACGGGCTCGCTCCAGCCTCAGGACATCTACCAGGCGGCGTACATCGACTTCAGCAAGGGAAGCTACTCGCTCGCGATCGCCGGGTTCCGTGAGTTCCTGCGGCGCTATCCTGATCACGAGCTGGCCGGCAGCGCTCAGTACTGGATCGGCGAGGCGTATCTCTCGATCGCGCGAGGGTTCACCGACTCCGCCCAGGGCGACAGGGCCTCCGAGTCCCTGGAGCAGGCCGTGCAGGAGTTCAAGAAGGTGCTCGCGAACTACCCGCGGGCCGACAAGGTGCCGACCGCGCTCTACAAGGAAGCGCTCGCGCTGATCGACCTCAAGCAGCCCGCGCTCGCCCAGGCTCGCCTGCAGTACCTCGTCGACAATTTCCCGCGAGCGGAAGAGACCTCTCTGGCCCGCGAGCGCCTCTCGTCCCTCAGAGGCCGCTGAGCAGTCACTAGTCCTCTAAACCGAGGACCCAGACGACCGTCACGTCCTTCTCGTGAGTCGAGTAGACCATGACGGTCCCCCGCGGATCCTCGGTGTGGGCCGAGCTGACGACGACGGGACCTTCGGGCACGAGCGGCACGAACACTGTCTGCCAGAGCGTGAGCGACACGAGCACGACCGCGGCCAGGGCGCCGCTGAGCGCCCATCCAGGCCGCCGCCAGCTCTGACGGCGCGCAGCGGACGCCGGCGCTCGCAGACGGGCGTCTTCGACGCCGCGGATGATCGCTGGCCAGAAGCCGCTCCAGTCCGGATCGGCCACTCTCGAGCTCGGGGCTCGGCTCCGCTGCAGCAGGGCGCGCAGGCGCCGGAGCTGCTCCGCCTCACGTTGACAGGAGGCACACCCACTCAGGTGTCGCGCGGTCGACCGCGCGGCTCTCCCGTCGAGGGCCCCATCGAGGTAGGCACCAATCCGGCGGCGGACAAAGAGGCAACTCAACACGATGATTGGACGACCCCGCCCCCCACCCGTATTCTCATGGCGGCATGATATCCGAACAGCCCCTGGTCATCGACGTGAGCAGGGAGCTGACCCTCGAGGCCCGACTCTCCGCGCCGCCCTCTCCGGGTGGCGGTATCGTCATCTGCCACCCCCATCCGCTGTATGGCGGCGACATGGACAACCCGGTTGTCGTGCGCGTCCAGGAAGTGTGCGCCGAGCTTGGCATCGCCACCCTCCGCTTCAATTTCCGGGGAGTGGGCGGCTCGACCGGGAGCCACGCGGGGGGCATCGGCGAGCAGGAAGACGCGGTAGCGGCGCTCGATGCTCTGGCGAAGACGGTGGGCGGCCGGCCGCTCGCGCTCGCGGGCTACTCGTTCGGCGCCCGAATTTCTGCGCTCGTCGGCTGCCGCGACCCGCGGGTCGCCGGCATGGTCTTGATCGCGCCACCGCTCGCGATGTACGACTTCGGCTGCCTCGAAGGGCGGCGCGTGCCGACGCTCATGGTCGCCGGCACGGCGGACAGCTACTGCCCCGTCGACGACTTCCGGAAGCTCGAGGCGCGGTTCCCGTGGGTCGAGACGGTCGCGGTCGAGGGCGCGGACCATTTCTTCTTCGGCAAGGTCTTTCCACTCGGCCAGGCGGTCGCCGAGTGGACGCGCCGTCATTTTCCGGAACGCGGGGCCGGCTAGGCTTTCGGGAGCTGTCGGGGCGTGGCGTTGCCCGCCGACAGGATGATGCGCACGCCTTCCTCGACGGGGAGGCCCGTCTGGAGCACGTCGTCTCGCGGGACGACCACGACGTCACCGAGATAGAGGTTGTTCGTCGGGATGAACACGGTCGCCATCTCGCGCTTGCCGTGCGGCGTGTCGACGAGGACCTGGCTGGTCACGAAGCCGAAGGCGTACTCGCCCTGGCGCGGGTGCTCGACGAGCACGACGGCGCCGAACGTGCTCCGTCGCTCGGGTGAGAAGGAGTCGATCAGCAGTTTGATGGAGGGATAGAGCCGCCGGTAGATCGGTATCCTCAGCAAGATCATGTCGCCCCAGGCGAGTACGCGACGGCCGACGACGTTCCGTGCGATCGTGCCCATCAGGAGGATGATGCCCACCGCGGTCAGGAACCCGAGACCCGGCACGGGGCGTCCGACGATCTTCTCGTACATGGGACCGAAGACGTCGTCGATGCGGCTCCAGAAAATCCACAGGAGCCAGGCGGTGAGGAACACCGGAACCGTGAAGAAGAACCCTGCGATGAAGCGGGACTTGAGCCAGTTCTTGAGCCCGGTAGCCATGATTCATTCGAGAATAGCATCTCGCGCCATCAGCGACGGCAGAGAACGGGCGCGCGCGCTCGTGACCGGCGGCGCGATCCGCGTCGGACACGCGATCGCCTTGGCGCTGGCGCGTGCCGGGATGGACGTCGCGATTGGTTATCATCGCTCGGGGCGCGCGGCCCGGCGCGCCGTCGCAGAGCTGCGCGCCGCCGGGGCTCGCGCCGCCGCCGTCCGCGGCGACCTCGCCGACGCCGCGTCGGCGCGCCGGCTGGTGGGCGAGGCCGCGCGGGCCCTGGGCGGTCTCGACGTGCTGGTCAACAGCGCCGCCCTCTACGAGCGCGCGCCGTTCGCGGCCACGACGCCGGCGCAGTACGACCGCCTGCTGGACCTCAATCTCCGTGGCGCGTTCTTCTGTAGCCAGGCGGCCGCCCGTGTGATGCGGCGGCGCGGCGGCCACATCGTGAACATCGGCGACGGCGGCGCGGCCAGAGCGCGTCCGGACTTCATCCCCTACGCGCTCTCGAAAGTCGGGATCGAGTTCCTGACGCGGGGTCTGGCCGCGGCGCTCCGAACGCGCGGCATTGCGGTGAACTGTGTCGCCCCGGGCACGGTTCTCCGCCCCGCCTCGTTCCCGCGGGCACGCTGGATGAAGCTCACCCGCGGTCGGGAGGAGAGCGTCGCCGACGTCACCGCGGCGGTGGTGTTCTTCGCCACGTGCCCCCGCTACATCACGGGCCAGACCCTGGCGGTCGACGGTGGCGAGAGCGCGATCAGATGAGGAGGCTCGACGGCATGGCACACGCATCGTCAGAGAATCTGCGAGGCATCGCCGACGTGCTGGCCACGATCCGTGGCTTTGCCGGCGTCCAGGAGACGCGGCCGGGCATTTTTTACATCCGCTGCCGGCCCTTCCTGCATTTCCACGTCCGCGGGGACGCCCGCTGGGCGGACGCAAAGATCGGGACGAAGTGGGGACTGGAGATCCCGCTGCCGTTCGACGCCGGCGCGCGAGCGAAATTCGCGTTCGTGCGCGAGGTCCGCGCCCGCTACGAGGCGTGCGCGACTACGGGGCCGAGATCCGCCCGCCGCCCATCACGCGCAGGAAGTCGCCGAGGGACGCGTAGCGCATGAAGGGATTCGCGCGCTTCTCGTCGCCGATCGTCGACGACGGGCCGCCGTAGTTGTGGCCGGGGAGCAGGATCGTCGATTCGGGCAGCGCGGCCAGCCGCTGCGTGAGCGAGTAGTACATCTCGGTGGGGTCGCTGCCGGGAAGATCGGTCCGGCCGCACGAGCCGATGAACAGCGTGTCGCCCGACACGAGCCGGCCGTCGATCAGGAAGCACTGCGAGCCAGGCGTGTGTCCGGGCGTGTGCATGAACGTCAGCGTCAGGCGCCCGATCTTCAGGCTGTCGTGGTTGTCGACCTTGACGAGGTCGGAGCCGAAGCCCTTGAGGAACTCGCGCTCGGCCTTGTGCACGTACACCTTGGCCCTCACGCGCTCGAGCAGGTCCTCGACCCCGGGGATCCGACCCGGCATGCCCCACGACTCCAGACTGCCGCCCACGTGGTCCTGGTGGGTGTGCGTGACGAGCGCGCCGGTGATCGTCATGCCCCGCGCCTGGGCGGTGTCGATGATCGTTTCGATCTCCCACGCCGGGTCGACGACGACGCACTCGCGCGCAACCGGGTCGCCGACGAGATAGACGAAGTTCTGCATCGGCCCCAGCTCCATCTGTTCGAGGTAGATTCCCTCGTCAGGCACGCTTCCCATCCTACTCCACCCCCATCGACCACGCTAGAATGACGAGGCATGCGCGCGCCATTCGTTCGCCCGGCGCTGCTCGCGGCGCTCACGCTGGCCGCGACGTCGTGCGGGTTTCCCGTCGAGGGACGGTTCGCCGGCCCCTCCGTGGCCGAGCGCGCGGACCCGTCGCGGACCATCGTGCTGATCTACAACCACGGCTTCTCGCGGGAGCGGGCCGGCACCTACGAAGCGCTGGTCCCCCCGATCCTCCAGCTCGCCGTCGACCGAAATTCCGACGTCGCGCTGTTCTCGCAGGTGCGCAACACCTCCCGCCTCGGGCGCACGCAGCACGGGGACTACATCGAATCGGCCGTCGAACAGTTCCGGCGGCGCCACGGGGTGCCGCTCGAGAACATCATCCTGGTGGGTCAAAGCTGCGGCGGATGGGGATCGCTGCAAGCGGCGGCATTCACCTACCCGGGCGTGGGCGCGGTCGTCGCCTTCGCGCCGACCTGCCATGGCCAGCTGCCACACCCGACCGAGGTCGCGGTGGCCCGGGCCGCCGAGATCGCCCAGCTCGCCGAGCGGGCGCGCTTTCCGGGAGTCATCTTCCTCTACGAGAACGATTCGTACTACCGGCTCGCCGACTGGGAGGGCTTCGAGGCCCGCGCGGCGCCGCGGGCGCCCGACCTCAAGATCGAGCGCCTCGGCCGCGCCCGAGTGCTCGAGGTCTGCTCGCGGTGCTCCCGCGACAGTCACGGCGCGATGTGGGACGGGCGCTTCGGCGAGGCGTTCTACGCGTCCCATCTCCAGCCCTTGATCGAAGGGGTGCGCGCGCGGATCCGGGCGCGCGCCGCCGCGGCCGGGGTAGAATGAGGCCCCTTGTTCGACCAGTGTGCATCGAGGTGATCGCATGACGACAGCGCAGACGGCGGCCGCCCGCCGGGTGACCTACCAGCTCGAGACCTTGTGGGACTACGACTACGCGCCGACCCACGAGGAGCTCGAGACGCTGTACGAGACCGCCAAGAAGAACCAGTGGAACGCGTCCACCGCCATCGACTGGAGCCGGCCCGTGGGGACCGAGGGTCCGGTGCTCAACGTGCAGATGGCGTTCCTCGGCACTGACTTCTTCCCGAAGCTCACCACCGAGCAGCAGAAGGAGGCGGAGATCCGCCTCTCCGCCTGGCGCCTCTCGCAGTTCCTCCACGGCGAGCAGGGCGCGCTCGTGGTGTGCGGGCAGCTCGTGAACTCGATTCCCGAGCTGGACGCGAAGCTCTACGCCTCGACCCAGGTGGTGGACGAGGGACGCCACGTCGAGGTCTTCGAGCGCTACGTCAAGAAGCTCCACAAGATCTATCCGGTCGATCCCCTGTTGAAATCGCTGCTCGACGAGATCCTCGCCACCAACCTGTGGGAGCTCAAGCTCCTCGGCATGCAAATGATCGTCGAGGGGCTCGCCATCGCCGCGTTCAACGTCATGCGCAAGCAGACGGGCGATCAGACGCTCTCGCAGCTGCTCGACTACATCCTCCAGGACGAGGGACGGCACGTGAACTTCGGCTACTTCGCGCTGCGGCGCTCCATTCCCCACATGGAGGCGTCGAAGCGCGAGTTCCTCGAGGACTTCACCTTCAGGGCCTGCGATCACATGTATGCGCGCGACGAGCGGACGGGGTTCCAGTCGGTGAAGAACGTCTGGAACGAGATGGGGCTCGACGGCGAGGCGTTCTGGCTGGACAGCGTCGCCCACTCCCAGACGACGAAGGCATTCAACAGCTTCCTGTTCCAGGACAACCTGATGCCCCGCCTGCAGCGGCTGGGGCTCATCTCCGAGCGGATCTCGCCGCGCTACCGGGAGATCGGCCTGCTGATCTGATCAGCCCTTGAAGTCGTCGGGCACCTTCGGCAGGTCGCCGAGCACCTTGCCGTCCACGGCGTAGATCGCCGGCCCGGCCTTCAGCTTCACCCACGCGACGTCGCCCTCGCGCTTGCCACTGATGAGGATCGCACCGAGCTCCGCGCCGTCGGCCTTCAGCAGCGTCACCTCCAGGGCCGGCGCGTCCAGACCGTATTTCGCGGGCTCCTCGCCGCCCGGCGCGGCGACCGTCTTCCACTTCAGCGCGCGCAGCGCGTAGAGCAGATTGTCGACCGTCGCCGCCTTCGCCGAACCCTTGGCACCCTCCACCAGCTTCCAGTCGAGCTCGCCGCTGCGCTCGACCACGAGCGTCTGGGCGCCGGCGCGCAGCCGCACGCGCTTGATGTCCTTCGGGTCGAGCCCGGGCAGGAGCGTTCGGTCGCGCAGGTCGTCGAGCGACCGGGCGAGGTCCTCGAGCGCCTTGCCGTCGACGAGCACCACCGGGCCCTGGCCTGCGAGCGCCGCATACGCGGTCGGGGCGCCGCCGCGTTTCTCGGGCGAGGGCGCCAGCAGCAGCGTCCGCGGCGCCGGCGCGCCTTGCTCGGTGACGCTCACCTTCACGGTGGGCTTCGCGAGGTAGCGGGCGATGCCGGAGGCGTCCTCGGTGAGGAAGGCCTGGGCCTTCAGCTCGCGCAGCTTGAACAGGACGGCACCGGCCTCGACCTGGTCGGCCGGCAGCGCCTCGGGCGCGACGATCTTCCAGCGCTCGTTCTCCCGCGCCATCGTCACGGCGCCCTTCGGCCCGGTGAGCTCGACCTTCGTGACCTTGTCGCGATCGACGTCGATCACGACCTTGCTGCGGAGCACCGCGGCGTTCTTGGGCACCGCCGTCCACGCCTCCTCGGGGATCAGCATCACGCCCTTCTCGCCGTCCCGCATCGCGTAGACACCCTTCTTGGTCGCATCCACGCTGCCGAACAGGAGCGCCTTCGTCGCGCGGTCCTTGTCACGGCCGGTGTGGATGGCGACCCGCACGGGCCGGTCGAGGCCGAACGACTTGAGCGAGCTCGGCGCCTCCGAGACGAACTCCTTGACCCGGGCCGAGCGGAGCTTCTCGAGAAAGTCGCGCACGGTGTCGTTGTCGGCCGGCAGCGCGCGCGGCCGGGTGAGCTTCCACCGCCCGTCGGTCTGCTCGAGATTCAGCGTGTCGTCCTTCGCGACGACCTCGACCGCGGTGACGTCCTTCTGGTCGAACGCCAGCACGGTCTTGTCCCGGAACTCGGCGAGCGGACGGGTCGCGTCGCGCAGGATGGACTCGCCCACCACGAATACCGCGGGCTTGCCGGCCTCACGCGCGTACACCCACACGCCGGTCGGGCTCTTGGCGCCCAGCGTGAGCCCGATCTGCTTGCCGTCCTTCAACCGCAGCGTGACCTCGGCGGCCGCTTTGTCGAGGCCGAAATCGCCGGGCGCCTTGGGGTTGGCCTCGATCTCGCGGTCCATGCGGGCGGTGACGACCGAGTTCACGGTCTCGTCGATGGGCGTGCGGTCACCGCGCGCCTTCACCGGCTCGAGGAGCTGCCAACCGTCGCCCTCTCGCTTGGCCTTCACGGTCGAGTCCGGACGCTTGATCTCGACGTCGGTGACGTCCGCCGCCTCGGCGGTGAAGACGCGCCCCTTCCGGCCTTCCGTCTTCTCGCGCTCGGGGCCCAAGCGAACTTCGTAGACGTAGTAGAAGACGCCGAGCGCGATCAGGACGACGGCCAGGACCGCGGTCGTCTGCCAACGCATTGCGGAAGGGCTAGTTCGCCGCGCGGCGGCGGATGACGGCGACGATCCCGCCGACCAGCACGAGTCCGGGCAGGACCACCACCGGCAAGAGGAACACGGCCTGGGCCTGGTTCCCGCTCATGAAGACGGGAGTCTGCTTCGTGTCCTTGGGGCGGATCGAGATCTGGTCTTCCTCCTCGGCGAGCCAGCTCACGGTGTTGAGGAAGAAGTCGCGGTTGCCCTGGATGTTCAGGAACTGGTTGGCGGCGAGGTTGGACGTGCCGTAGACGACGATGCGCGCCTTCTCGAGCGTCGCGACCGCCGCGACGGCGAGCGGGCCCTTCGGGTCTTGCGGATCGGGCTGCGCCACCCCGCGGTTGAGGTCCGCGCGGTTGGTCTCGCCCCAGCTCCCCGGGCTCGTGCGCGCGAGCATCTGGACGTTGACGCCCTTGGGTGGGGTCTTGAGCGCGGTGATCGAGCGGGTGAGCGGGAATAGGGTCATGATCCCGCCCATGTCGCGCGTGATCGGGTGCGACTCGTACTGCTGTACGATGGGGACCTCGGGTCCGATGCCGAAGACCTGCCCGATCGGGTTCTGCTCTATCACCAGGTCGTCGTCGAGCTGGAGCCCGTATTTGAGGAGATGCTTCTTGAGCCCCTCGTTCTGGAACGGGTTCACCATCGCGAACACTTTGCCGCCGCGGCCCACGTAGGCGTCGAGGGCCGCGAGCTCCGGCGCTAACAAATCAGTCCGCGGGCCCGGGAGGATCACGACCGTCGCGTCATCCGGGATCTTGCCCTCGCGCGCGAGCACGAGCGGCTTGACCTCGTAGTTGGCCTTCTCCATCGCCGATTTCGCCTCGGTGAACCCCGGCCGCTCGCTGCTGGCCAGATCGGACTCGCCGTGGCCCTGGATGACGTAGACGGTGCGCTTGCCCTCGCGCGTGACCTTGACGAGACCGTTGGTCAGCTTCTCTTCTTCGGCGTCGAGCACCTTCTCGGACTTCGCCTTGGTCTCCAGCACGATCGTCCCGTACGACTCGATGCCGTAGCGGCGGGCCAGGCCGGGCTCGCGATCGGGGTCGACGCTGCGCCACGTGAGCTTGCCGTTCGAGTAGCGCGCGTACTGCTTCAAGAGATCTTCGGCCACGCGCTTGCCGGGCTGGTCGCTCCGGAAGAAGGCGACTGCGCTCACCTCGGTCTTGAGGCCGCCGAGCAGCTGGATGGTCTGGGGCGAGAGGCTGAAGCGCTTGTTCTCGGTGAGGTCCCAGCGCGTGCTGTGGCGGAACGACAGCGCCTGCACGACGACGGTGGCGCCGAGCACGAGCAGGAGCGCGACGGCCGTGTTCACCCCGTAGCGTACCGTACGGCGCCCGACGAACCCGCGGAAGTCCTCGATCCGCGCGACCAGGGAGGCCAGGACCAGCAGTACACCCGCGATCACGAGCGTCCACCGGAACCGGTACCACTCCGGGCGCACGAAAGGCAGGATGGCCGCCGCCGCCAGGACGCCGAGCCCGACGTAGCCGCCCCAGTCGGCGAGCCGCCTGATCATCCGTTCCACCGGCGGGCCTCGAGCGAGCGGAGCGTCAGGAAGAGCGCGAGCACGATGAAGTTGGCGTAGTAGATGATGTCCTTGGTGTCGAGGACGCCCTTCGCGAAGCTATCGTTGTGCTCGAGGAGCGAGAGGTGCTGGAGCACCCGTCCGGCGGTGCCCCCGGCATAGTCCGCGCTCCAGCCGAGCACCCAGAGGAGCAGGAGCACGCCGAACGTGGTGATCGCGGCGACGATCTGGTTCTCGGTCAGCGACGACGCACACACGCCGACGGCGATGAACGTCCCGCCCATGAGCAGGAGCCCGAGATACCCGGTGAGCACCGGCCCCCACTCCAGCCGGGCGAAATAGACGACGATCCCCGGGTACAGCATGGTGAGCGCGATCATGATCGCGTAGAGCGCGAACGCCGCCAGGTACTTGCCGGCCAGCACCGCGCCGTCGCGCACCGGGTACGTCAGCAGCAGCTCGATCGTCCCAGAGCGCCGTTCCTCGGCGAAGAGCCGCATCGTCACCAGCGGCATCAGCAACAATAAAATCACGCTGATGTTCGAGAAGAGCGGGCGCATGACGCTGTCGGTGACGTTCAGGTCGCGCCCCATCGCCGGGTTCATCGCCGACTGCATCGAGGCCAGCGTGTAGAAGGCGAAGATCGAATAGAAGAAGTACCCCCCGATCAGCAGGAACATCGTGAACACCACCCACGCCACCGGCGACGTGAAGTAGAGGCGCATCTCCTTCTTGAAGATCGGCCACACTCTCACGACCGCGGCGCCTCCTCCGCTTCCTCGCCCGCGACGATCCGGATGAAGACTTCCTCGAGCGTCATCCCCACCCGCTTGAGCTCCAGCAGCTCCCACCGCTGCTGCGCCGCCATCTGGAAGATCTCGGACCGCACGTCGCGGTCGCGCGCCGCCTCCACGACGAACCGGCTGGCGCCGTTGGCGGCGGCCAGGTCCTGGACCGACAGGACACCGGCGATGGCGCGGATCCGCTCGCGGACGGCGGGCGGCGGTCCGACGATCTCCACCTCGACCCGCGCCGTCGGGAAGAACTGCTCGACCAGCGTGTCGATGGGCCCCTGGGCGACGATGGAGCCCTTGTTGATGATGATCACGCCGCTGCACACCATCGAGACTTCCGGCAGGATGTGGGTCGACAGGATCACCGTGTGCTGGCCGGCCAACGACTTGATCAGCGAGCGGATCTCGGTGATCTGCTTCGGGTCGAGCCCGATGGTGGGCTCGTCGAGGATCAGCACCTCCGGGTCGCTCACGATCGCCTGGGCCAGCCCCACCCGCTGCCGGTAGCCCTTCGAGAGCTTGCCGATGAGCCGGTTCTGCACGTCGGCGACCCTGCAGCGGTCCATCACGTCGGCGACGCGTCGCTTCCGGTCGCTCCGCGGCACGCCCTTCACCTCGGCGACGAAGTCGAGGTACGGCGCCACGCGCATGTCGGTGTAGAGCGGTACGTTCTCCGGCAGGTAGCCGATCCGCCGGCGCACCTCCATGGACTCGCTCAGCACGTCGTGCCCGGCGACCCGGGCCCGGCCGCTCGAGGCCGGCATGAAGCACGCGAGAATGCGCATGGCGGTCGACTTGCCGGCGCCGTTGGGGCCGAGGAAGCCCACGATCTGGCCCGGGGCGACGTTGAACGACACGTCGCGAATGGCGGCGACGGGTCCGTAGTGCTTGGTGAGGCGTTCGACTTCGATCATACCGAGGCGGTCACGAATTATACATGGGTCGGCCCCTCATTTCGACGGAACGACCGGCATCCGCTCCTGGAGCCAGGGGGGCACCGTGACCATGGCGCTCGTGGCGGGATCCACGCACGCGTGCAGGGTCGACCCGGTGGCCACCGGCTCGCCCGCCTCGTTCCGGATCTCGTAACCGAACCGGAAGCTCGCTCGCTTGCACTCGCTCACCCAGCAGCGCACCTCCAGCAGGTCATCGAGTCGCGCTGGCTTGCGGAAGCGTACCAGCGCCTCGACGACCGGAAGATGGATTCGCTGGTCGACGTCGGATATCGCGAGCCCCTGCTGGCGGAGGAACTCGACGCGACCCACCTCGAAGTACGTGAGGTAATTTCCGTAGTAGACGACCTTCATGCAATCCGTGTCCTTGTAGCGGACGCGCAGGATCGTGGACGCGATCATCTACAGATACTGGCCGTAGCGGATCTTCTCGACGACCCCCCGCACGCCCTTGTATGCGTCGATCGCGTCGAGCAGGTCGACCGTGGACACCGGCGAGGTGTCCTTGTGCTCGGCGGCGCGACGCACCTTGGTCTCGAGAGCGCGTCGGACGATCACGGAGATGTCGGCGCCGCTCATCCCGCCCATGACCGGAAGGATCTTGTCGTAGTCGATCTTCTCGAAGAGCGAGCGCCCGGCCTTTCGCTCGGTCCGGGCGCGGACGAGCTCCAGGATCTCCCTCTGGTCGTCGGGCTGGGGCAGCGCGACCTCGATCAGCCGGTCCAGCCGCCCCGGCGCGACGAGCGCGGGGTCGAGCGCGTCGGTGCGCGTGGTCGACGCCACCACCAGAATGCGCGCGGCCGTCTGCATCGCGTCGAGCTTCTCGCACAGCGCCGCCACCAGCCGGGCACTCGCCTCGCGGGCCTGGGGCGGCGGCAGCAGGTGCTCCAGCGAGAGCGCCTCGGCCTCGTCGAGGTACAGCACGGCCGGTCCCTCGGCCATCGCGACGCGGAGGATTTCCTGGAGCAGGTCGCCCGTGTTGGCGCCGAACTTCGAGGTCAGGTTCATCAGCTTGAGGTGGTAGAAGATCGCCTCGGACGTGGTGGCGAGCGCCTGCGCGAGCTTCGTCTTGCCGGTGCCCGGCGGGCCGTACAGGAGCACGCCCTTCGGCGGCTCGATGCCCCACTGCTCGTACAGGGCCGGGTTGGACAGCGCGAGGGAGTAGCCCTGGAGCCCGGTCTTCGCGTCTCGCAGCCCGCCGACGTCGTCGAAGGTGACGGTGGTCCGGATCTTCGTCTCGACCCGGCCGGTGAGGTCGCCGAACTTCTCCCCGAGCTTGGCGAAGACGTCCTCGAGGCGCCGCTCGCGCGCCCACTCCTGATCGGTCCGCTCGGGCGTCGTCGCCATGTCGGTCAAATCGACGGCCGCCGCGGCGGTGCGGCGCCGCCGGCCTTGTCGAAGACGCGCTCCTCGACCAGCACCGGCGCCTTCGCGCGGATCGCGAGCGCGATCGCGTCGGAAGGTCGCGCGTCGAGCTGGAAGTCGGGGCCGCCGGTATTGAGGTAGACGGTCGCGTAGAAGATGTCGTCGCGGAGGTCGGTGATCACCGCACGCGTGAGCGTCACCTTGAGCCGGCCGAAGAGCGTCAGGAACAGGTCGTGGGTGAGCGGCCGCGGCGGCGTCACGCCCTGCAGCGGGACGGCGATCCCGGTCGCCTCGGCGAGGCCGATGGCGAGGATCACCGAGCGCCGGTCGCGCTTGCCCTGAAGCACCACGGTCGGCTGCTGCGTGTTCTGGTCGATCATGACGGCGACCACGTCCACCTCTTGCGCGCCCGTCGGCTTCGGCGGCGCGACGTCGGGCCGGTCGGGGGCCAGGTCCGCCCGGCCGGGGACGCCGAGCATCCCGAGCATCAGTAGCGCCACCACACCGAGACGGACGTTCGTTTTCATGCCGGCTCCTGTCTCAAAACGTGAAGTCAGTATAGCGCCGCCGGTCAGGGGGCGCGACGATCGGTCAGCGACATGCTGAGCGCGGTGCCGAGCAGGAAGAGCGACGCCAGCATGGTCCACATGAACGCGTAGCCGATGGCGTGCGTGACGTAACCGAACGTGAACGACCCCGCCGTCTGGCCGACCAGGAAGACCGCGCTGAACATGGCAACGATCACGGCGCGTCTCGTCTCCGGCGCGTGGTCCGTCACCAGTGCCGCCAGTCCCGGATAGAGCAGGCCGTGCGCCCCGCCTGACATCAGCCCGGCCACGAACAGCACCGGAACCACCGGCGTGAGGCTGGTGCGGGTGACGAGGAAGCCCAGGAGCGCGAGCAGCGCGGTCGCTCCGGTGTACACGAACATCGACGGCACGATCACCGCACGCCGTCCGTGCGTGTCGATCAGCCGGCCGCCGAACACGCGCACGCCGATCGCGGCGACGGCGAACGCGGTGTAGAAGAGCGAGAGGGTCTCCACGCCGAGGCTGTCGGCGAAGGTCGGCAGGAACACGAAGATCGTGCCGGCGCCGAGACCGAAGAAGAGGGTCACCGCCATGTGCCGGTGGCGGAGCTCGTCGAGCCCGCCCCGCTCCCAGAAGGATCCGGCCAGGGGCGGCGGCCCGCCGGGGCGCCCGCCCGGCAGCCGCCACACGAGCGCGGCCGCCACGATCGCCAGCGCGGCGGCCAGCCCGAAGAGCGGGCGAAAGCCGAGCTTGCGGACGATCGCCTCGCCGATGAGCGGCGCGACGGCGGTCGCGACAAGCCCGGCGACTCCGTAGATCCCGAGCGCCCAACCCCGCCGCTCGGGCGGCGTCAGGTCGAGAACGTACGAGTAGTTCGCCACGAAAAACGCCGAGAAGCCGATTCCCTGGAGCCCGCGCACGACGGCGAGCATCGGGATCGACGGCGCGGCGGTCGCCAGGAGCGCCGCCGCCACGACGAGGCCGGCGCCCACGAGCATGAAGGGCCGCCGGCCGAATGCGTCGACCCACGGGCCCACCAGCGGCTGGCACAAGATGCCCACCGCATTGTAGAGCCCCATGACGAGGCCGATCTCGATTTCAGTGCCGCCGGCGTTCTCGACGTAGAGCGGCAGGAGGATGAAGCAGTTCAGGCTCAGGAAGAAGAAGAAGTTGGTGATGGTCGCCTGAACGAAAGGCTTGTCGGCTAGAATGAGCGTCGACACTCGGAAATTATACGCATGACCACGGTCGACGCCACGCTTCGCCGCGCCGTCGAGGCCAGCGGCCCCGACCTGATCCTGACGCTCGATCCCCTGTTCCAGGGGCTCCCCGATACCGCCCATGGCGGCTCGGTGCTCGCCGTGTTCGACGCCCTCGCTGGCGCGGTCGGCGCGCGCGAGGTGTCCGGTGTCTACCGCCGGCGCGTTCCTCTCGGCACGCCGCTCACGATCGCCCGCGCCCGCGCCGACTCGACCGAGACGTTCGTCCTGGCGGACGGCACCGGCGTCCTCGTCGACGGCCGCGTCACGCCGGCTTCGGAGGCGCCGCCCCCTCCGCCCGCGCCCGGGGGCGACGGCGCTCAACCGCTGCCGATCTCGCGCGCGTGCTTCGCGTGCGGGACCGACAACCCGCTCGGCCTCCGCGCCGAGCTCGTGTTCGACGAGGACGCGGTGCGGACGACGTGGCAGCCCCGCGACGCCTTTCGGCGAGCCGACGGATCGCTGGCTCCGGTGGCGCTGACCGCGCTGCTCGACGAGGCCGCCTTCTGGCTCGGCGCGCTCAAGACCGGCGAGTCGGGAATGACGACCGAGCTCCGGGTGACCCTCCACGGGCCCGCGCCGTTCGGACCGCCCGTCATGGTGCAGGGCGCCCGCGCGGCGGTGCACGCGCGCGCCGGGGACCAGCGCTACTGGGAGACCGACGTCGAGGCGCGCGTCGAGGGGACCATCGTCGCGACGGCCAGGATCACGTTCGTCGCGGTGCGGGGCGCCGCGCGCCGCCTCGTCACCGGCATGCTCGCCATCAACGACCAGGCCCGCGTTCAGCGCGTGTTCCCCGGCTACACGCGCTGACACACCGACGGCCGGCCCCCGCCGTCATCCACAGGAGACTATCGGGCCGCATTCGGCGTATGTTTGGCACTGGCGGCGGGCCCGCCGGCGATGGCCTGCTCGTGGCCGTGACCCCCTGCTGTAACAAGGGGAGGCGTGCAGCTCACTGAGGCGGGAAAGAAGGAGACGCGCGATGGCCAAGACCACTCAGCTCGTCCTGTCACTTAAGTCCAAGCCCGGCGTCCTGGCCGGCATCAGCCGCGCCCTGGCCGACGCCCGCGTCAACATCCTGTCGCTGTCGGCCGCCGAGGCCGCAGGCCGCGGGAAGATCCGGATGACCGTCAGCAACCCGGTCGCGGCCAAGCGGGCGCTGCGCAAGTCGCGCGTGCGCTTTGTCGAGGAGGTCGCGTTCGCCAAGCGCCTGCGCAACAAACCCGGGTCGCTCGCGCGGCTCGTGGAGAAGCTGGCGCGCGGACGCGTCAACATCAGGTCCGCTTACGCTACTACCGCTGGCCGCGGGGGGGCCACGGTCGTCATTACCGTCGGCAACGCTGCTAAGGCTCGCAAGCTTATCGGTTCATAGGCTCGGCGTCGGGGGAGGGCGGCGGGTCGCGGCGGGGGTCGCGCGACCACGCGGCACGCGTCCGCGGTCCCTTCGCGGCTGGGCTCCATCTGGGTGCGGCCCGTCCGGCGCCGCTTGGAGGAAACGGGTCGCTGCGATCCCCGCCGCCACCCGCCGCCCTCCTCCGTCTCCGCTCTCTTCGGCGTAAGCACCAGCTTTTCAGGATTGGTACGGCTACTGGGGCATGGCTCTCTCGCGCGGAGGCTAGCTGCGCGCGGAGCGTGCGGCGGTCGCGAGCTTCGAGCGTAGCGCGCGGCTTCCAGTGGGGCGCGGTCTGACGGCGCGCGTACCGTTCTGGCGTTGGCGCGAGTGCGTGAGTCAACGGAGGGGGCGGAAGAAGGCGCGGATGTCGGCGGCGAGGGCTTCGGGTTCTTCGAGGGCGGCGAAGTGGCCGCCGGAGGGCATTGGGGTCCAGCGCTGGATATTGTAAGCGCGCTCGGCCCACGCGCGCGGCGGTAGAAGGATCTCGCGCGGGAATGCGGCGTAGGCCGTCGGCACCGTCACGCGCTTGCCGTCGGGGATGGGCCACGGCTGGTGGAGGCGCGCGTAGTAAGGCCAGAACGATGAGTTGATCGCGCCGGTCACCCAGTAGAGCGTCACGTTCGTCAGCAGCGTGTCTTTCGAGAAGCGCCGCTCGACGTCGCCGTCGCAGTCGCTCCACGTCCTGAACTTCTCCACGATCCACGCCGCGAGTCCGACGGGTGAATCGGTGAGACCGTAGGCCAGGGTCTGCGGCTTCGTCCCCTGGATTCCTTGATAGCCTGTCTCCTCGCGCAGCCAGTGCTGGAGCTGCTTGATGTACGCGCGCTCCTCCTCGTTCGGCGCGTCGGGCAGCGCGGGGTCGCGGCGGACCGCCAGCAGATTCACGTGAATGCCGGCCAGCCGATCGGGATACCGGAGTCCCAGCACCGAGGTGATGAATGCGCCCCAGTCCCCGCCCTGGGCGGCGTAGCGGCGAAAGCCGAGCACATCGCCCATGAGCCGCGCGAAGACGTCGGCGATCTCCTCGACGCCGAAGCGCGGCTGGTTCGGGCGGAACGAGAACCCGTAGCCCGGCAGCGAGGGCGCCACGACCGTGAACGCGTCGGCCGGATCGCCGCCGAAGCGCGCCGGATCGGTGAGCATCGGGATGAGGCGCTCGAACTCCACGATCGACCCGGGCCAGCCGTGCGAGAGCAGCAGCGGCATCGGCGCCGACCCCACGCCGGGCTCGTGGACGAAGTGGAGATCGATCCCGCCCAGGTCCACGGTGAACTGGCGCAGCCGGTTCAGGCCCGCCTCGTGCAGACGCCAGTCGTACTTCAGGCGCCAGTAGTCGACCAGCTCCTTCATGTAGGCGAGGCTCGTGCCGAACTTCCAGCCCGCCTCCGGCGGCTCGTCGGGCCAGCGCACGCGGTCGAGCCTGGCGCGCAGATCGGCGAGCACCGCGTCGTCCACGTGGATGCTGAACGGGTGCGGGGTCACGACGGCTTCCCACCGCTTCTTGGCGCAGCTGCTTGCTTCTCCGCGTCGATCCATGTCTGCCAGGCGTCCGGCGCGTGGCCGATCGCGACGCGGCCGCCACAGCGGACGAGCGGCGTTCGGAGCAGGCGCGGCTCGGTCAGGGCCTTCTCCAGCAGACGCTGGGGCGAGTCGCCCGCCACGCGCAGGCCCAGCGCCTTGAAGCGCGGCCCCTCGCGGTCGATCAGCGCCGCGGCGCCGAGCTTCTCCTCGAAGCGCCGCAGCTCGCCGCGCGCCGCCGGACGCTCCTCCATGTCGACGAAGTGCACCGTGACGCCGCGCTCCTTGAAGAAGCGCTGCGCCTTGCGCGTCTCCTGGCAGTCGGTGAAGCCGAAGATCTGGGCTTGAAGGGTGATGGTCACGACTGGCCTGACATGGATTCGAGGCGGCTCCGCAGCTCTTGCCAGGCGCTCTCCGGTACCGACTGGAAGCCGGGGTGATGGGCGCGGCTGAGCTGCGGCCCGTGGAAGTCGGAGCCGCCGGTGGCGACGAGACCGAGGCGTGCGCACATCTCGCGATATGCCGTCGTCTGCGCTCCCGAGTGCTCGGGATAGTACGTCTCGATGCCGAGCAGGCCGGCCTCGACCAGCTCGGGGATCATCTCGTCGCGATTCGCGAGCCCTGGGTGGGCCAGCACCGGCACGCCCCGCGCGCGCCGGATGACCCGCACGGCCTCGACCGGCGTGAGCCGCTTGCGCGGGACGTTCGCCGGGCCGCTCGCCGAGAGATAGCGGTCGAACGCCTCCCGGACCGTCTTCACGTAGCCGCGATTCACCATTGCCTGGGCCACGTGCGGGCGGCCGGCCGAGCCCTCCTTCACGAGCGCGAAGACCTCGGCGGGATCGATCGGCATCCCGAGCTCGGCGAGCCGTTCGCAGATTCGGTGGACACGGCGCCGACGCTCTTCGCGCTGCTCGCCGAGGAACGCCTGGAACCATGGGGCGTCCCAGTCGAGGCAGTAGCCGAGGACGTGGATCTCGGCGCCGGGCACGTCGCAGTTGATCTCCAGCCCGGGGACGATCTCGAGCGGCGGGAGCGTGCGCGCCTCGTCGATCGCCTCGGGAAGCCCGGAGGTGGAGTCGTGGTCGGTGACGGCGAGGACGCGCACGCCGTGCTTCGCGGCCAGCCGCACGAGCTCGCGGGGCGTCAGCGCGCCGTCGGACGCAGTCGTGTGCGAGTGGAGGTCGACCGCGCCGCCCACGTTACTCCGCGAGATACGTCAGGAGCGTCCGGACGGCGTAGCCCGTCGCGCCCTTCGGCGCCAGCGGCAGGTCCTTCTCGGTGAAGGCCGGCCCGGCGATGTCCAGGTGCGCCCACGGCGTCTTGCCCGCGAATTCCTTCAAGAAGAGCCCCGCGGTGATCGCGCCGCCGCCGCGCGGGCCGACGTTGTTGAGATCGGCCACCTCACTCTTGAGGTTCTCGCGATACTCGTCGATCAGCGGGAGCTGCCAGAGCCGCTCGCCCGCGGCGTCGGCGGCCTTCATGAGCCGGTTCGCCAGCGGCTGGTTGTTCGCCAGCAGCCCCGAGCAGAGCTGACCGAGCGCAATGACGCAGGCGCCGGTCAGCGTCGCCATGTCGATGATCTCGTCGGGCTGCACGTGGGTGTTCGCGTAGCAGAGCCCGTCGGCCAGCGTCAGCCGCCCCTCGGCGTCGGTGTTCCCGATCTCGATCGTCGTGCCGTTCATCGCTCGCAGCACGTCACCCGGACGAATGGCGGAGCCCGAGGGCATGTTCTCGGTCGCGGCGATCAGGCCGTGGACCTCGATGGCCGGCTTCAGCGTGGGCAGCGCGCGCATGATGCCGAGCACCGCCGCGGCGCCGGCCATGTCGTACTTCATTCTCAGCATTCCGTCGGGGGGCTTGAGGTCGAGGCCGCCGGAATCGAACGTGATGCCTTTGCCGATGAGCACGACCTTCTTGCGCTTGCGGCCGGCAGCGGCCCGGCCGGCCGGGCTGTAGGTCACGTGGATGAACTTCGGCGGCTGCTCGCTGCCCGCCGCCACGCCGAGGAACGCGCCCATACCCATCTCCTGGCACTCCGCGCGCTCATACACCTTGACGCTCAGCCGCGATCCGTTGGCGAGCTCGGTCGCGGCGCGCGCGAGGTCGGTCGGATGGAGATCGTTGGCCGGCGCGTTGATGAGGTCGCGCGCGAACGACGTCGCCAGTGCGAAGGCTTCGCCCCGGCGCGCGCCGTCGGCCGCCTCGCGCGCACGGCGCGCGTCGGGCTCGACGATGCGGAGCTCGGTGACGGTCTTGTCCGCCTTCTCGCGCTTGTAGCGGTCGAAATAGTACGTGCCGAGGATCGCGCCTTCCACCACGGCCTGCGCGCGCTGCCGCGCCGTCAGCCGGTCGCCGAGCACCTCGGCGGCCACCGTGCGCGCTCCGAGGTCCCGCGCCCGCCGCACGCCCGCGGCGGCGGCCCGGCGCAGCACTTCGGCGGTGGTCTCGGCGCGCGGGCCGAGCCCGGCGACGACGATGCGCCGCCCGTCGGTGTGGACGTGGGTCACCTGCCCCGATTTGCCTCCGAACTTCTCGGCGTCGAGCACGCGCTTGAGCTGGCCCTGCGCCGCGCGATCGAGGCGCGCCAGACGCTCCGGCAGCCGCGTCTCCCCCGTGTACAGACCGACGACGAGCGCCTCGGCGGCGACGTCTTCCAGACGCTTGGTGCTGATATCGACCTTCACTCGCTGTCTCCTCCTCGCAACGCTTCGGTCCGTCGCAGCGCCTCGCCCCTCCGGATCATGTCCAGCAGCCCCTGGGTCGTGTCGAGCTCGGCCACGCGCTCGATGTCGAACCACTGCGCGTCGCCGGCGTCGCTGCCCGCCACGACGTCCAGGGACTCCGGATACGCCAGGTAGTCCACCAGCACGTAATGATAGCGGACGCGCCCGGCGGCGTCGTGCACGACCCGGTCGATGACGCCGGCCACGTCGACGACGCGGATGCCGATGCCGCACTCCTCGACGATCTCGCGGGCGATCGCCTCGCGCGTGCTCTCGCCCAGCTCGACCAGGCCGCCGGGCAGGCTCCATTTTCCGAACGAGGGCGACTGGCCGCGCCGGACGAGCAGGACTTTGTCCTCGTGCAGGATGACGGCCCCGACGCCAACTCTGGGATAGTCCGGATATTCGCGGCTCACGCGGGGCCGGCGAGCCAGGCGTCGGTGGCGTACTTCTCGCGCACGAGCCCCTCAACGAGAGCCGTCTCGTCGGCGGTGAGGCCGTCGGGCCTCAGCGTGAGCCCGTGCTCGGTCTCGAAGGCGGCCGCGAGGGCGGTCGCGACGTCGTCGAACTTGGGACGGTGACCGAGCGCGGCTTCGAGCGTCGTCATCGTCGCGAGCGGGTCCGCAGTGGTGGGGAACAGCGCGCGCAGCCGCGGCTCGTCGACGCCCAGCATCACCGAGCCGTGCTGGAGGAACGTGGTGCCGCGTCGGCGCTGGGCACTGCCCACGAGCTTGCGCCCGGCGACCTCGATCTCGTAGCTCCCGGTGCGTGCGAAGCAGAAGGCCGGCGTCGGCTCCTCATTGCCGGCCACGGCGATCATCTCCGCCGGCGCGCCCAGGGACCGCAGGCCCGCGAGCAGCGCCCGCCCGATCCAGCGATAGGTCTCGAGCAGCCCCGCGACGCCGCCGAGGTCGTCGGCCGAGGCCACGACGCTGTACGTGAGCTCGCGCTCCGGACCGTCGTGGTAGATGGCGCTGCCGCCGGTGGGGCGCCTGACGATCCCGACGCCGAGACGACCGCAGGCGCTCATGTCGACGTCGTCGCCGAGCAGCTGGCCGAAGCCGAGCGACACGGTCGGCGGATCCCACGCGAAGAACCTGAGCGTCGGCGGCGACGTGTCGGCCCGGCGCCCGAGCGAGAGCGCCTCGTCGATCGCCATGTTGGTGGCGCCGTCGGCGGGCTCAGTCACGAGCAAGCGCCAGGTCGGGGCTCGCGGGCTGTCGGTCACGCCCATAGCATCGCACGGGACCGCGGCGCCCGCTCTCCCCTCTCGGCGACGGCGTCTACCTGTCGAGCTGCCACACCATCGCGAAGCTGATCGGCAGTCCGTTGTACGCTTCCCACTTGGGCTTCTTCCGCAGCCACGCCTCGTCGACCAGGCCTTCCTCCATCTCGCGCAGCGACCAGCCGGAGGCGTGCGCGGCCTTCACGTGGTCGCTGAAGAGATGGACGTAGCTGCGAATCGTCACCGACTCGCCCGACGCCCGATCGAAGTGCGTGGGCACCCCGGCCATCAGGAACTGCGGATGAAAACCCACGAGCAAAAAGATGCCGCCGCGTCTGGTGACACGGGCCACGTCGCGGTATAGCGGTCGCACGTCGCGGAGCTGCTCGTCCGCCAACGACTGGATCGAGAGATCGGAGGTCCCCACCGGCAGCCCGGTGCCACGACGTCCGCCAGGTGCAGCGCGCGATAGATGCCCTTCCGCCGGGCGTCCTCGAGCATCGCCGGCGCTACGGCCGGCGGCTCCAGCGCAGATCGGGCTCGCGCGCGGCCTTCGTCTGATCGAGGCGGCGCACCGGCGTGGTCAGGGGCGCGTCGTGGATCACGGCGGCGTTCGCCTCCGTCTCGCGCGCGATCTGGATCATCGCGTCGCAGAACTGGTCGAGTGTCTCCTTCGCCTCCGTCTCGGTCGGCTCGATCATCAGCGCTTCCTCGACGATCAGCGGGAAGTAGGTCGACGGCGCGTAGAACCCGAGGTCCAGGAGGCGCTTCGCGATATCGGTAGCCGTCACGCCCAGCTTCTTCTGACGACGAGCCGACACCACACACTCGTGCATACACGGGCCGGGGACGGCGACGTCGTAATCCTTCTCCAGGCGCTTCATGATGTAGTTCGCGTTGAGGATGGCGTTGTCGGAGACCGCGCGGAGGCCATCGGGGCCCATCGTCCTGATGTAGGTGTAGGCGCGCACGAGCATGCCGAAGTTGCCCCAGAAGGCCTGGAGCTTGCCGATCGACTTCGGGCGCTTCCAGTCGAGCGCGTACGCGTCGCCGTCCTTCGTGACGACCGGCACCGGAAGAAATGGCTCCAGGTGCGCCTTGACGCCGACCGGCCCGGCGCCGGGGCCACCGCCGCCATGCGGGGTCGTGAAGGTCTTGTGCAGGTTGAAGTGGCAGACGTCGAAGCCGAGGTCGCCGGGGCGCGTGATCCCGAGGATCGCGTTGAGGTTGGCGCCGTCCATGTAGACCTGCACGCCCTTGGCGTGGCAGAGCTCGGTGATCTCGACGATACGCGGCTCGAACATCCCGAGCGTGTTCGGTACCGTGATCATGAACGCCGCCACGTCGGTGTCGAGCGTGCGGGCGAGCGCGTTCACGTCCACCTCGCCGTTCGGGAGCGACTTCACCTCGACGACCTCGTAGCCGGCGATCGCGGTGGACGCGGGGTTCGTGCCGTGGGCGGAGTCGGGGATCAGGACCTTCGTGCGCTTCTCGCCGCGCGACAGGTGATAAGCGCGGATCATGAGCACGCCAGTGAATTCGCCCTGGGCGCCCGCGGCGGGCTGGAGCGAGACCGCGTCCATCCCGGCGATCTCGGCGAGGTCCCACGCGAGCGCGTGCATGAGCTCCAGCGCGCCCTGGGCGAGCGTTTCCGCCGCCAGGGGATGCAGGCGCGCGAAGCCCGGCAGACGAGCCATGTCCTCGTTGATCCTCGGGTTGTACTTCATCGTGCACGAGCCGAGCGGATAGAAGTGCGTGTCGACGCCGTAGTTCATGCGCGAGAGCCGCGAGTAGTGGCGCACGACGTCGAACTCGGAGACCTCCGGCAAGGCCGGCGCGTCCTTACGAAGGTGCTTCTCGGGAAGAAGCTTGCGGGCATCGGCCTCGGGCACGTCGGCATCGGCCAGCGACCAGGCCACGCGCCCGGGCGAGGAGAGCTCGAAGATCAGCTTGTCGTAGGCGGCCGCGGCGGTGTGGGCCATCAGGCCACCGCCTTCTCGAGCGCCTCGGCGAAGGCGTCGATCTCGGCCTTCGTGCGTTTCTCGGTCACCGCGACCAGCAGGCAATCGGCCAGCGCGTGTTCGAAGGTCTTGAGCGGCACGCCGGCCAGGAAGCCCTGCTTCGCGAGCCGCGTCACCATCCGTTCCGGCGGCTTCGGCAGCTTCAGCGCGAACTCCTTGAAGAACGGCGCCGCGAAGCGGAGCGAGACACCCGGGATCTTCGTGAGCCGCTCGGCCGCGTAGTGGGCCTTCGCGGTCGACAGCTCTCCCGCTCGCACGAGCCCGCGTCGACCCAGTGTCGCCAGGTACACGGTCGCCATCAGCGCGCAGAGCGCCACGTTCGTGCAGATGTTCGAGGTCGCCTTGGCGCGGCGAATGTGCTGCTCCCGCGTCTGGAGCGTGAGCACGAAGCCGCGCGCCCCGTCACTGTCCACGGTGGCGCCGACCAGACGTCCCGGCATCCGGCGCACGAGCTCCTTCTTCGCGGCGAACACGCCGAGGTTGGGACCGCCGAAGCTCATCGGCACGCCGAGCCCCTGCCCCTCGCCGATCACGATATCGGCGCCGAGCTTCCCCGGCCCTTCAAGCACCCCAAGATTTACTGGATCGGCAACCACTACCAGCAACGCTCCGGCGCCATGGGCAAGCTCGGCGGCGGCCGCGACGTCCTCGAGGCACCCGTAGAAGTTCGGGGTCTGGACGACGAGCGCCGCGGTCTTGGCGCCGACGACCTTCTTGGCCGCCGCGAGGTCGGTGACACCGTCCGGCGCGGCGACGTCGCGCAGACGAATCGCCGGCCCCTCGCAATAGGTCGCGGTCACGCGCTTGTAGAGCGGATTCACGCTGCGCGACAGCACGATCTCGTTCCGGTCGGTGACCGCGTGCGCCATCAGCGCCGCTTCGCCGAGCGACGAGGCGCCGTCGTAGATCGACGCGTTCGCCACGTCCATGCCGGTCAGCTCGGCGATCATCGTCTGGTACTCGTAGATGGTCCGCAGCGTCCCCTGGCTCGCCTCGGGCTGGTACGGCGTGTACGCCGTCAAGAACTCGCCCCGCGAGATCAGATGGTTGATGGGGCTCGGCGTGTAGTGGTCGTACGAGCCAGCGCCCATGAAGCAGACGTGGCTGTCGGCGTCGGCGTTCTTTCCGGCGAGGGCCTTCAAGTGGCGGATGAGGTCCGTCTCGGCCATCGCCGCCGCGACACCCAGCGGCCGCGGCAGGCGCGCCTTGGCCGGGATCTTGACCAACAGATCCTCGATCGAGCCGGCGCCGATCAGACCGAGCATCTGCTTCTGCTCGTGGGGCGTGTTCGCGATGTAGCGGGACGCCATCAGTGGGCCGCCTGCGCGAGGAATTCTTCGTACTGCTGGGGGGTCAGGAGCTGGTCCCACTCGCCCCCGTTCGAGGGCTTCACCACGATCATCCAGCCCCGGCCGTACGTGTCCTGGTTGACGGTCTCGGGCTTCTGCGACAGCTCCCCGTTGATCTCGACCACCTCGCCGGAGACCGGCGCGAAGAGATCGGAGACCGCCTTCACCGACTCCACCACGCCGAAATTCTTGCTGGCCGTCACCTTCGCGCCGACCTTCGGCAGCTCGACGAACACCACGTCGCCCAGCTGCTCCTGGGCGTAGGCGGTGATCCCCACGCGCACACGGTCGCCCTCCTGCTTGGCCCACTCGTGTTCGCGTGTGTACTTGAGGTCCTTGGGAACGTTGGCCATGGCTATGCCTTCTTCACTCGTGAGGGGTGGAAGGGCGTCCTGACCACGCGCGCGGCCTTCGCCTGCCCGCGGATCTCGACGGCCAGCTCCGTGCCGACGGAGGCCAGCGCGGTTTCCACGTACGCCATCGCGATGTACTTGTCGACCGAGGGTCCGTAGGAGCCCGACGTGACGATGCCCACCGCGCGGCCGTCCTTCTGCACTGGGTAGCCGTGGCGGGCGATCGCCTTGTCGACCATCTCGATCCCGACCAGACGCCGGCGTACGCCCTCGGCGCGGATCTTCTCGAGGGCGTCGCGGCCGACGAAGTCGCCCTTGGCGGGCTTGACGACCCATCCGAGGCCGGCCTCGAGCGCGTTGGTGGTGTCGTCGATGTCGTTGCCGTAGAGCACGTACTTCATCTCGAGTCGTAGCGTGTCGCGGGCGCCGAGGCCGATCGGCGCCACCCCGTCGGCGCGGCCGGTGTCGAGCAGCGCCGCCCAGAGACGCGGGGTGTCGGCGGCAGCCGTGTAGAGCTCGAACCCGTCCTCGCCGGTATAGCCGGTGCGCGAGATCAGCGCGGCGACGCCCGCCACCGCGCCGCGCGCGAAGCGGTAGTAGCCGATCTTCGTCACGTCGCGATCAGCCAGCCGGCCCACCAGCGCCTCGGCCTTCGGCCCCTGCACCGCGATCAGCCCCGTCTCGTCGGAGACGTTGCGCCAGCGCGCCGACGTTGCGTGGTCGGTGACCCACGCGTAGTCCTTGTCGAGGTTGGAGGCGTTCACGGTGACCATGTAGCGATCGGGGGCGAGCCGGTACACGGTCAGATCGTCGACGATCGTGCCGTTCGGGTAGCAGAAGACCGAGTACTGGACCTGGCCGATCTTCAGCGCCGCGACGTCGTTGGTGGTGACGGACTGCAGCGCGGCGAGGGCGGCGGCGCCCTCGCACTCGAACTCGCCCATGTGGCTCACGTCGAAGAGGCCGACGGCGCCGCGCACGGTCCGGTGCTCCTCGAGGATGCCGCGGTACTGCACCGGCATGTCCCAGCCGCCGAAGGGCACCATGCGCGCGCCCGCGGCGACGTGCGCGGCGTGGAGCGGCGTGCGCTTGAGCGGCGCGTCGCTCACGCCTTCGGCAGCCAGTCGCGGAGTGGCTTCACCTGGCAGCCCGCGCGCTCGAGCCCCTCGCGAACGGCCTTGACGATTCGCTGAGCGCCCGGCGTGTCGCCGTGACAGCAGATAGTCTGCACCGAGATGTCGACCTCGACGCCGTCGATCGTCCGCACCTTGCCCTCCATGGCCATCTTCACGGCCTGGGCGGCGGCACGCTCGGGATCGATGATGAGCGAGTTCGGGAGCTTGCGCGAGACCAACGTGAGATCGACGTTGTAGGCGCGGTCGGCGAACCCTTCCGATGCCACGCGCACGCCCATCTTGCGGGCGAGCCGATCGTAGCTCCCCGATGCGAGCGCCATCAGGATGAGATCGCGGCCGGACTCCCTCGCCGCCTCACCCACGGCGGTGGCGAGCGGCTCGTCCTTCTCGATCATGCTGTACAGGATGCCGTGCGGCTTGGTGTGCTGCAGGTCGCTGCCGGCGGCGCGCAGGTACTCGCGCAGCGCGCCGGTCTGGTAGCAGAGGTAGTCCTTCAGCTCCTGGGGGGTGACATCCATCACCCGGCGCCCGAAGCCCATCAGGTCCGGCAGCGAGGGGTGCGAGCCGACCGCCACGTTGTAGCGGAGCGCCAGCGCCACCGTCTTGCGCATCACGTGGGGGTCGCCGCCGTGGAAGCCGCAGGCGACGTTGGCCGAGGTGATGTTGGGCATGATCTCTTCGTCGGCGCCGAGCGTCCAGCGGCCGTAGCTCTCTCCCATGTCGCAGTTGAGGTCGATGATCTTGGCCATGGCGAACTCCTTACGTTCGGGCGTTCACGCGCGCGAGCGCATTCACGAAGCGGTCCACGTCCTCGTCGGTCATCGCGAGCGAGCAGGCGCCGAGCCCGCGCTGCGTGGTGAGGATCCCCTCGTTCAGGAGCCCCAGGAACACGCGCATCGGGGCGTCGGCCTCCTTCGGCTTCGCCGAGCGATAGTCGCTCAGCGGCTCGGACGTCCAGTGTAACCAGAAGAGCGATCCCAGCCCGGTCACCTGGCCCTTGCGCCGGGTCCCGGCCAGCAGGCGCGTCACGCCGCCGCGCAGGCGCTCGCCGAGTGCGTCGAGTCGCGCGTACGCCTCGGGGGTCAGGGCGTTCAGCGTGGCCAGACCCGCCGCCATCGTCACCGGGTTCGCGTTGAAGGTGCCGCCGTGGCTGATGCGGGCACCGCTCTTGCGCGGGTCGTAGAAGTCCATGATGTCGCGCCGGCCGCCGAACGCCCCGACCGGCAGGCCGCCGCCGATGATCTTGCCGAACGTCGTGAGATCGGGCCGGATCCCGAAGCGCTCCTGAGCGCCGCCCCACGCGGTCCGGAACGAGATCACCTCGTCGAAGATCAGCACAATATTACGTCGCTCGGTGATCTCGCGCAGGCGCGCCAGGAACCCGTCGACCGGCGGTATCAGGCCGGCATTACACATCATCGGATCCACGATCAGGCATGCCAGTTGCGCGGCTTCTTCTTCCAGGATCTCCGCGCACGCGTCCGCGTCGTTCCACGGCAGCACGACGACGTGCTTGAGCACCGCCGGCGGCAGCCCGGACGACCAGGGGACCGCCTTGGGCCGCCGGCGGCTGCCGGCGCCCTTGCCGTCGCCGCTGACGCTCACCATGACCCAGTCGTGCGTGCCGTGGTACGCGCCCTCGAACTTCGCGATCTTGGCGCGACCGGTGAACGCGCGCGCCAGCCGCACTGCGTTCATGGTGGCCTCGGTGCCCGAGTTCGTGAAGCGGATCGACGGTACCGACGGCACCCGGCGCGTCAGCGCCTCGGCCAAGCGCACCTCGTATTCGGTCGGCCCCGGGAACGACAGCCCGTTCTCCGCCGCCTGCTGCACGGCCTTCACGACGTCCTGGGGCGCGTGGCCGAGGATCAGGCTCGTGTAGTTGCCGTTGAAGTCGAGGCGATCGACGCCGTCGGCGTCCCAGACGTGCGCGCCCTGGCCGCGCAGGATCGCGAACGGATACGGGTCGAAGAACGTCGTGGTCCGACTGTTGCCGCCCGGCATGACCGCCAGCGCCTCTTCGTGCAGCACGCGCGAGCGGCTCGTCTTCGAGGTGTACTCGCTCAGCTCCTTGTCGATGCTCATGCGCTCTCCTCTCTCACCGCGATCTCCAGTAGCGCGTCGGACTCTCGCAGCAGCCGGTGCGCCTCGGCCACCGTGACGGCGCGGAAGCGCAGCGTCTGTCCGGGCCGCCGCTGGCCGACGCGCCCGACGTCGAAGGAACACACGGTCGCCACTTTCGCGTAGCCCCCGGTCGACTGCCGGTCGGCCAGGAGCACGATCGGCTGGCCGTCGCCCGGCACCTGGATCGAGCCGGGCGCGATCCCGTCGGAGATGATGTCGTGGCCGCGCGCGTGCTCGATCCGGGTCCCGCGCAGCCGCGTGCCCATCCGGTCCGACTGCGGCTGCACCTCGTAAGTATCGCCGAGCAGCGTTCGGATCCCCGCATCCGTGAAGCGGTCGTCTTGGGGACCCAGTACCACGCGGGCCGTCAGCTCGGCGCCGTAAGCTGGCCTCGCCTCCGGCGCCACGCGCCGCGGCCGCGCGGGTACGGGCGGCGCTGCGGAGACGACCACGCGGAGCACGTCGCCGCTCCGCAGGGCACGCCCCTCGAGTCCGCCCAGGCGGCCGCGCAGGTACGTCGAGCGGGACCCGAGCACCGGCGGCGTGTCGAGCCCGCCCGCGAACGCGACGTACGACCGCACGCCGGAGCGCGCTGGACCGAGCTTGACGACGTCGCCCGCGGCGAGCGCGATCGTGGTCCATCCGGGCGCCTCCCGGCCGTTCACGGTCACGGGCATGTCGGCGCCGGTCACCGCGATCGCGGCGGGCTGGTCGACCTCGAAGCGCGGCCCGACCAGCGTGCACTCGAGCGCGGCGGCGCTGTCGGGGTTGCCGACGAGCCGGTTCGCCAGCACGAAGGCGAAGCGGTCCACCGGTCCCGACGGCGGGATGCCGTAGCGGAGCTGGCCCGCGCGGCCGAGGTCCTGCACGGTGGTCTGCGGCCCGGCGTCGATGATGGTGATCATCACGCGATCACCACGGTCCGGCCGCGACCGCCGCGGCAATGGCGTCGAACTCGGCGCGGGCGATCGGACGGAATCGTACGCGGTCGCCCGGGCGCAGCAGCGTCGGCTCGGCCGCGTCGGCGTCGTAGAGTCGCAGCGGGGTGCGCCCGAGGATCCAGAAGCCTCCGGGGCTCTCGACCGAGTAGATGCAGCACTGGATCCCGCCGATTCCGACGCTGCCCGGCGGCGTCTTCGTACGCGGCGTGTCCAGGCGCGGGATGTTGATCCGCTCGGGCATGCCGGTCATGTAGGGCAGCCCCGGCGTGAAGCCGATGAAGTACACGAGATACTCGGCGCTGGCGTGCAGTCGCACCAGCTCGTCGACCGGCAGCGCGAGGCGGCCGGCCGCCGCCTCGAGGTCGAAGCCGAGCTCCGCGTCGTAGCAGCAGGGCAGCTCCACCGTGCGCGCCGGCGGCAGCACCCCGGTCGTCGCCTGCGGGACCAGCTCCGCGATCGACGCGCACAGGGGCTCGTAGGCGATGGCTCGAGGATCGTAGTAGACGAGGAGGGAGGAAAAGGTGGGCACCGTCTCGACGACGCCGGTGAGCCCCTTCTGCTGGATGAGGAACTCGAGCGCGCGGACTCGCGTGTTGACGTCCACGCTGATCTCCTGGCCGAGCTCGACGGAGACTGCGAGATCGCCCGCCGGCAGGAACCGCAACGCGCTAGATCGCTGACAGCGCGGAGTTCGGCACGTCCGTGATGAACATGTGCCCCGGGCTGTGCGTGATCATGAACGACGGCTTCGAGGCAAGCGCGACGGCCTGGGGCGTGACGCCGCAGGCCCAGAAGACCGGCACGTCGCCGGCGCCGAACTGCTGCGCGTCGCCCCAGTCCGGCCGCGCCACGTCCGTGATGCCGATCGCGGCGGGATCGCCGATGTGCACCGGCGCTCCGTGCGCGCCGGGGAAGCGCGCGCTCGCGGTCACCGCTCGCGCGAGGTGGCCGGCCGCGATCGGGCGCATCGAGACGACCATCGGCCCGTGGAAGACGCCGGCGGGCCGGCACGGCATGGACGTGCGCCACATCGCCACGTTCTTGCCCTGCTCGACGTGCCAGAGCCGGATGCCGGCGTCCAGCAGCGCCCACTCGAACGTGAACGAGCAGCCGAGCAGGAACGCGACCAGATCGTCGCGCCAGTAGGGCGTGGCGTCGGTCACCTCGTCGGCGAGCACGCCGTCCTTGTAGATCCGATAGCGCGGGATGTCCGTCCGCAGATCCGCGCCCGGCGCCGCGCCGACCGGCTCCGGCGAGCCGACCTCGGTCACCTCGATGAGCGGGCACGGCTTCGGGTTGCGCTGGCAGAACAGCAGGAAGTCGTAGGCGAGGTCGCGCGGGAGCACTGCCAGATTAGCTTGGACGTAGTTCTGGCCGAGGCCCGCGGTGATGCCGCTCAGCTTTCCCGCCCGGATGTCCTGCCGGATCTCCCGCGGATGGCGAGTGTCGATCGGCATGAGACGATTCTACCTCCGGCCGAGACGCGGCCACACGTCCGGATTCACCAGCACGTCCGGCCGCTCGCCCCGGAGCACGCGCAGCATCTCGCCCGAGACCTGCATGGCCGCCTGACGGGTCGCCTCGCGCGTCACGCCGGCCACGTGCGACGAGCACACGACGCTCGGGAGGTTGAGGATCGGGTTGTCGCGCGACGTCGGCTCGTCCTCCCAGACGTCGAGGCCGGCGGCGGCCAGCTTGCCCCGCGTCAGCGCCTCGAAGAGCGCCCGCTCGTCCTGCACGGGGCCGCGCGAGGTGTTGATGAAGATCGCGCCGGGCTTCATGAGCCCGATGCTTTTCCCGTTGATCATGTGCTTCGTCTCGGGCGTGAGCGGCGTGTGACAGGTGAGCACGTCGACCTGTGGCAGAAGCGCTTCGAGGCTCGCGACCGGCTCGACGCCTCGGCGCCACAGCTCGTCTTCCGGCACGTACTTGTCGTAGCCGAGCACGCGCATGCCGATCGCGCCGGCGAACTTCGCGACGCGCCGGCCGACGTTGCCGACGCCGACGATGCCGAGGGTCTTGCCGGCGAGCTCGGTGTTTCCGGCGCGGGGTGCGCCCCAGTCGCCGCCGCGCGTCGCCTTGTCGACCGCCAGCGTGCGCTTCACGCAGTTCAACATCAGCATCAGCGCGTGCTCGGCCACCGCCTGCGAGTTCGATCCGGGCGCGTGGACCACCGCGACGCCGAGCCGGGTCGCCGCGGGGATGTCGACGGTGTCGAGCCCGACGCCGTGGCGGCCGACCACCTTCAGCTGCTTGCAAGCGGCCATCAGACTCTCGGTGCAGTCGGGCCGGATGCGAAACAGGATCGCCTGGGCCTCGGCGGCGACCCTCACGAGGCCCGCCTCGGTCTCGTCCTCGCACACGACCACCCGCGCTTCCTTGTCGAGAAGGGCCTTGCCGTCGGGGTGGATCGGACCGGCGAGCACGACCAGCGGGCGCGGATCAGTGGCCATCGAGCGGATCTCCTTTCGCGGGCGGGCCCTCGAATTCTACTACTTCCACGCGACCAGGACGAGCCGCCGGGCGTCGAGCGAGAAGGGCGTGCCGTCGAGACCGCCGAAGAGCTCGACCTTCCGCCAGCGCTCGGGACGCAGCATGGCCAGCAGCTCGTGGGCGGAGTAGAGCCGGATCTCGCTGTCGCCGATCAGCTCTTGCGCGCCCTCTTCCGACTTCGCCGACGCGCGCTTGAGGCGCCACCAGCGGGCGCGCCAGCGGCTCGTGGTCGGATCGAACTCGTTCTCCACCCGGATCGTCGAGCTGCCCCGGCGCATGCGCTCCTCCGGCGGCAGCGACCGCACGCACTGGTCGCGATTACGCGTGTCCACCACGAAGGTGCCGCCGGGCTTGAGCGCGCGCCAGAAGCGGTCGAGCACCAGCCGGTCCTCGTCTTCGGAGAAGTAGCCGATGGAGCTGAACAGGTTCACGGCCAGGTCGAACTCGCCGGAGAACTCCATGTCGCGGATGTCCTGGCAGGCCAGCGTCAGCGAGACGCTGGCGTCGGCGGCCGCCTTGCGGGCCCGGCCCAGCTCGGTCTCGCTGAAGTCGACGCCGGTGGTCGGACACCCGCGGCGCGCGAACTCGACCGAGTGGCGGCCGAAGCCGCACGGCGCGTCGAGCACGCTGGCCCCGGACTCCAGCCCGGTGGCGCTGGCGATCCATTGCACGTCGCTCGCCGCGTCCGTCGACTCGACCGACTGCGAGATCTGCGGCCACGCTTCGCGGAAGAAGCGTTCGCTCTGGAACACGAGGGGCATTATAGTCCGTTCGTGCGCATCCTCGTGACCTGCGCAACCTCCCTCGCCACCGGCATCCGCCAGACGCTCGACGAATTCGCGCGCCTGCAGAAGGACGGGCGGCTCGACAGCCGAGAGCTGACGTGACGGCCTATCGTGTGCGCCTCGCAGCGCCGGCGGACGCCGAGGCGATCTGCCGCATCTACAATCAGGGGATCGAGGACCGCATCGCGACGCTCGAGACCGAGCTACGCACGACCGACGAGCGCCGCCAGTGGCTGGCAAGCCGCAGCCCAAGACATCCAGTCATCGTCGCCGAGACCAGCGAATCTGTTGGAGCGGGGACCGCGAGCCCGGCGCCGACCGAGGGTGGCCTGAGAGAGGCGCGACCCGGCTCCGTGTCAGCGGACAACCGTTCCGTGTCAGCGGACAACCGTTCCAACCGTTCCGATCCTATCGCCTGGGCAAGCCTCAACGTCTTCAACGCGCGCGCGGCCTACCGCTACGTCGCCGACATCTCCGTCTACGTCGAGCGGGCCTGGCGCGGCAAGGGCGCGGGACGAGTGCTGCTGGAGAAGCTGGACGATCTTGGCCGCCAGCACGGCTTCCACAAGCTGGTGCTCTCGGCGTTCCCGTTCAACACGAGCGGCATGGCGCTCTACGAGCGGCTCGGCTACCGCACGGTCGGGCTCTACCGCGAGCAGGGTCGGCTCGACGGCAAGTGGGTCGACACGATCATCATGGAGAAGCTCCTGTAGGCCACCGGTGGCCCGCGAGAGCGGCTCCTCGGTTACCGGACGCGGATCGTGACGACCACCGACATCCCCGCGCGGAGGGTGTGGGGGTTGCCGACTCCGCTGGCGTCCAGGTGGATGCGCACCGGGACCCGTTGCACGACCTTGACCCAGTTGCCGGTGGCGTTCTCGGGGGGCAGGAGCGAGAAGCGAGAGCCGGTGCCGGCGCTCATTGACTCGAGCGTGCCGCTGTAGGTCTTGTCCGGATAGCCGTCGACCGCGACGCGTGCCTTCAGCCCTGTCTTGAGGCGGGCCAACTGCGTCTCCTTGAAGTTCGCGACCACCCACACGTCCTGTAGCGGCACGAGCGCCAGCAGGGGCTGGCCCATCTGGACCACCTGACCGATCTCGACGCTGCGCTTGGACACGACGCCGTCGAGCGGGGCCCGTACCTCGGTGTGCCCGAGCTGGAGCTCGGCGACCGACAGGTCCGCCTGTGCCTCGCGAAGCCGGCCCTCAGCGCGGCCCACCTCGGCGTCCTTGATCGCGACCTGATGGATCTGGCTGTCGGCGAGCGCCAGCGTGGCGCGCGCCTCGGCGACACGCTGCCGCGCCTGGTCCACCGCGTGAAGCCGGGCGCCGAGCTCGGCCTCCGCCTGCTGGATCTCACGCTCGGTCTGCGCCATTCTCCGCTGCAGCGCCTCGACGGTCGCACCAGCGGTCTCGTAGGCCGATTCGGCCTGGTCGAAGTCGCGCCGCGCTACCAGGTCGCTCTTCAGGAGACTGCGGGCGCGCTCGAGCTCACGGGCGGCCTGGCGATGCGTGCTCTGGGCGCCGGCGACGTCGGCGCGCATGGCGGCGGTGGCGGCCAGGCGCGCTTCGAGCCTCGCGCGCGACTCGTCGACCGCCGACTCCGCGGACTTCACGCCGACGATCGACGCCTGGAGCGCAGCGCGCGCCTGGTCGATCTGCGCGCGCGTGCCCTCGCGCGCCAGCGGTAGCTCGGAGCGGGCGGCGCGGAGGTTCGCCTCGGCGGTGGCGACCGCGGCGCGCGCCTGCTCGCGCTTGGCCTGGAAGTCCCGCGGGTCGACGCGCAGCAGCAGGTCGCCCTGCTTGACCGGTTGGTTGTCCTGGACCTTCAGCTCGACGACGTGGCCGGCCACCTTGGCACTGACCGGGGAGATCGTGCCTTCTACATACGCATCGTCAGTCGATACGTAGGTGACCGCGTTGTACCAAGCGTAACCACCGTAAGTAAGCGTCGCCAGGCCGACCAGGCAGCCGAGGGCGAGCAGCAGCTTGCGCTTCATTGGGCCGGTACATTTTACTCTGGAATGGTTCGTGCGGGACAGACGGCTTTTCCCTTTAGAGTGTGCTATATGTATTGGCCAATTTCGATGCCAGAGTACCTTCCAACTCGCGCGCGCGTCCTCGTGACGGGCCTGCTGCTCCTCGCGGGCGGCTGCGCTTTGCTGAGGCCTGCGCCGACGCCGATCCTGCCGCCGGAGGAGCTCTATCAGCTCGGCGAGGGCGAGCTGAACAACAAGCGGTACGACGAGGCGCGGCTGCACTTCCGAAAGATCGTCGAGCGACATCCGAACTCGTCGCACGCGCCGCGGGCCCGCTTCCTCATCGGTGAGGCGTACTATCGCGAGGGCGAGTTCGATAAGGCGGCGCGTGAGTTCGAAGCCTTCCTGTCCTTCTTCCCTCGCCACCAGATCGCCGACCTCGCCCAGTTCCGGCTCGCGATGAGCTATTACGATCAGCTCAAGCCGGTCGAGCAGGACCAGGGACTGACCCAGAAGGCACTCGAGCAGTTCAGGAAGCTCGTCAAGGAGTATCCGCAGAGCCGCTACTTCCCCGACGCGCTCTCGAAGATCGACGTCTGCCGGGGGCGGCTCGCCCAGAAAGAGCTGTGGGTGGCGTCGTACTACTTCAATCAGGGCAACCCGAGCGCGGCGCGCCAGCGCCTCGAGCTCGTGCTCAAGGACTATCCGCGGACCCTCGTGATCCCGGAAACGCTCTTCCTGCTCGCCGAGGTGAACTTCTACGAGGGCAAGAAGGACGAGGCGGTCGAGCTGCTCCGGCGCCTGTCGGTCGAGTACGGGTTCACCGAGTGGGGCCGTCGGGCGGTCGTTCGTCTCCGAGCCCAGAGGTAATCACGTGCACGACATCGTCGACCTCCGGTCGGATACCTTGACGCTCCCGACGCCCGAGATGCGCGAGGCCATGGCCCGCGCCGAGGTCGGCGACGACGTTTGGGAAGAAGATCCGACGGTCAAGCGGCTGGAGGCGATGGCGGCCGAGCGGCTGGGCAAGGAGGCTGGCCTCTTCGTCGCTTCCGGCACGATGGGCAACGTCGTCTCGGTGGTAAGCCACACCCGGGCCGGTCAGGAAGTCGTGCTCGATCTCGACTCGCACATCTTCAACTACGAAGTTGCCGGCGCCGCGGTCATCGGCAGCGTCCAGATGCGGCCCGTCAAGACCGCGCGGGGGTTCCTGAGCCCCGAGCAGGTCCGTGAAGCGATCCGGCCCGCGAACATTCACCTCCCGCCGACGGGTCTGGTCTGTGTCGAGAACACCCACAACCGTCACGGCGGCACCTGCTGCACCCCGGACGAGATCAGCGCCATCGCCGCGGTCGCCCACAGCGCGTCGGTGCCGGTCCACCTGGACGGCGCCCGGCTCTTCAACGCGGCCATGGCCCTCAAGCGCGAGGCCCGGGAGTTCGCCCGCGACGTCGACTCGGTCACGTTCTGCGTCTCGAAGGGGCTGGCGGCACCGGTCGGCTCGGTGATCTGCGGCTCCGCCGCTTTCATCGCGCGCGCCCGGGGCGTGCGCAAGATGCTCGGCGGGGGGATGCGGCAGGCGGGCGTCATCGCCGCCGCCGGCATCGTCTCGCTCGAGCGCATGGTGAACCGACTCGCCGAGGACCACGCGAACGCCCGGATGCTGGCCGAGGGCATCGCCCGGCTCCCCGGGCTGCGGATCGACCTGGCGAGTGTCCAGACGAATATCGTGATCTTCGGCGTCGAGCGCGCCGGTGGCGCGGCCGTGTCCACGGCCGCTACGACCGATCTGGTCAAGGGGTGCGCCGCGCGCAAGGTGAAGATCCACGCAATTGGGCCCACATCGATCCGATGCGTCACCCACAAGGACGTGGACGCGGAGGACATCGTGCGTACGCTCGATGCGTTCGCGGAAATCACCCGCAAGTGGTAGCGCCAGGGGGCGTCATGGCCGAACGACTGCTCGACGTCAAGGGCTTGAAAACGTACTTCTACACCGACGAGGGCGTCGTCCGCGCCGTCGACGGGATCAACTTCCACATCAACAAGGGCGAGACCCTCGGGATCGTCGGCGAGTCGGGCTCCGGCAAGAGCGTCACCGCGCTGTCGGTGATGCGCCTCATCCCGCAGCCGCCGGGGCGCATCGTCGAGGGCACGATCCACTACCGGGACAAGAACCTGCTCGAGTTGCCCCCGGCGCAGATGCGCAAGATCCGCGGCAAAGAGATCTCGATGATCTTCCAAGAGCCGATGACCTCGCTCAATCCAGTCTTCACGGTCGGCGAGCAGATCGCCGAGGCCATCCGGCTCCACGAGGGGTTGGGGCGCCGCGACGCGATGGCCAAGACGGTCGACATGCTCAAGCTCGTGCACATCCCGAACGCCGAGCGCCGCGTGAAGGAGTATCCCCACCAGCTCTCGGGCGGTATGCGGCAGCGCATCATGATCGCGATGGCGCTCTCCTGCAACCCCAACCTCCTGATTGCCGACGAGCCGACGACCGCGCTCGACGTCACCATTCAGGCGCAGATCCTCGAGCTCCTGAACGAGCTGAAGGCCAAGCTGGGAATGGCGATCTTGCTGATCACCCACGATATGGGCGTCATCGCCGAGACCGCCCAGCGCGTGATTGTCATGTACGGGGCGCAGGTGGTCGAGGAGGCGCCGGTCGGCGAGCTTTTCAAGGAGCCGCTCCACCCGTACACGCAGGGCCTGCTGCGCTCCATCCCGCGCATCGATCTCGCCGCCACCCAGAAGCAGAAGTTGGAAGCGATCCCCGGGACCGTCCCGACGCTGCGGGGCGACATCAAGCCAGGCTGCCGCTTTGCGCCGCGCTGTGCCCTCGCGAAACCCATGCACTTTGACAACACGCCCCCGCTCAAGGAAGTCCGGCCAGGCCACAAAGTGGCCTGCTTCCTTTACTGAGGTTCGCCATGCCAGACGCGCTCCTCAAGGTCCGGAACCTCAAGAAGTACTTCCCAATCCGGGGCGGCCTCTTCTCGCGGGAGATCGCGCGGGTCCACGCCGTCGACGACGTATCCTTCGACATCATGCCCGGCGAGACGCTGGGGCTCGTCGGCGAGTCCGGCTGTGGAAAGTCGACAACGGGCCGGACGATCCTCCGGCTGATCGAGGCGACGTCCGGCGAGGTCACGTTCCAGGGACGCAACGTGACGGCGCTCGACAAGCGGTCGCTGCGCCAGCTCCGGAAGGAAATGCAGATCATCTTCCAGGACCCGTACGCGTCGCTGAATCCGCGGATGACGGTCGGCTCGATCATCGGCGAGGCGCTGGTGATCCACAAGCTCGCGCCGACGCGGAAGCAGCGCGAGGAGCGCGTCGTGCAGCTGCTGGAGACCGTGGGGCTCCTGCCCGACCACCTGCGGCGTTACCCGCACGAGTTCTCGGGCGGCCAGCGGCAGCGCATCGGGATCGCGCGGGCACTCGCGGTGAGCCCGAAGCTCATCGTGGCCGACGAGCCGGTCTCCGCCCTCGACGTCTCGATCCAGGCGCAGATCGTGAATCTATTAGAAGATCTCCAGGCGAAGTTCGGGCTCACCTATCTCTTCATTGCCCACGACCTCTCGGTCGTCGAGCACATCTCCACGCGCGTGGCCGTGATGTACCTGGGTAAGATCGTGGAGATCGCGCCGGCCAAGGAGCTCTACACCAACCCGCGGCACCCCTACACCGAAGCGCTCCTGTCGGCGGTGCCGATCCCCGACCCGACGATGAAGCGCAAGCGGATCCTGCTCGAGGGCGATGTGCCGAGCCCGATCAACCCGCCCTCCGGCTGCCGCTTCCACACGCGCTGCGCGCTCCGGGTGCCGTCGTGCTCGACCAATGAGCAGACGCTCAAGGAGGTTTCGCCGGGGCACTGGGTCGCTTGCCAGGTGCGCACTGGCGTCGCTATCCGCTAGAGACGGGGCGGGGCGAGACGGCTGGGGGGGCCCCTGTGGGACCACGCTAGCTACCTGGTGCGAGCGGTCGAAGCCCCTACTTCCTGGCTCTCGCAACGCTGACTACACGGGTCCCATAGGGGCCCACCCCAGCCGCCTCGCCCCGCCCCGGTTCCCCTGGTCGCGCTGCCAGGCGCACGTAGCGGCGACCCGGCGTCCCGTTTTGGCTGCGTTCCTGAGTGTCTTGGTTGCCTTGTCCGGCACACTTGAGAGCGACGCGATGTCTCTGGCGTCGTGAGAGCGATGCGTACTGGGTGGTGGTGTCGCGCCCCGAGACGATGCCATGATCGTGAGGGGGGTCCGTGAGAGCAAAGAAGCCGAGCTAGTGACTGGGTGACTCAAACACGGTGCCGTGTCTTCGGAGCGCGACGCCGTAGACACGAGCGGCGCCCGGCGCGCCCAAGTTCGTGCCGGAAGTGGAGTCTGCAAGGCCAAGACTGAGGCCGCGCGTGACGGGACCTCGCTGCGGACCGACGTGCTCCTTGCGCGGGCACCAGGGTTCTGGCGCTTCGCCCCTGGCGTGGATGCCACATGCGGTTACGACGCGAGAAATTCTCGGGCGTGAATGCCGTAGCGCTTCATCTTGAGATGCAAAGTCTTGTAATCCGTCCGGAGGATCCGCGCCGCCTCAGTCTTGTTCCCGCGTGCGGCTCGAAGCGCCTGCCGGCTCATCTGCCGCTCAGCCTCGGCGGCGGCCCTGTCCGCGCGCTGCTTCATCGACGCTCTCGCTGGCAGGGGATTTCCTTCGACGGAGGATTCGGCGGTGCCCTCTACGGGAAGGGGCAGGAGGTGCATCGGGCCGATCTCATCCGAGCTCAGGAGCACGGCGCGCCGGATGACGTTCCGGAGTTCCCGGACGTTACCCGGCCAGGAATGCCGGAGGAGAAGCTGGACTGCCTCCGCAGAGATTCCGCGGACAGGCCGCCGAAGCTCCATGCTCGCTTCCGCCAGGAACCGCTTGGCTAGGTCGAGAATGTCGTCCCGTCGCTCTCGGAGTGGGGGCACGGTGATGACGAATTCGGTCAGACGGTAATAGAGATCCTGTCGGAACCGGCTCGCCCGCATCTCCCGCTCGAGCGGCACGTTGGACGTCGCGATGATCCGGACGTCGACCGGGACCGCGCGTCTCCCTCCGAGAACCTGGACCTGTCGCTCCTGCAACACTCGGAGGAGCTTGGACTGGGTCGTCATGGGCAAGTTGACGATCTCGTCAAGGAACAGGCTTCCGCCCTCGGCAAGCTCGAAGTGCCCTTCCTTCCGCCGGTCGGCGCCGGTGAACGCGCCCTTCTCGTAGCCGAACAGCTCCGATTCGATTAGCGTGTCGGGAATGGCGCCGCAGTCCAGAGCGATGAAGGGCTTCTCGCGGCGGGTGCTGAGCTGGTGGATGGCCCGCGCGACGAGCTCTTTTCCGGTACCGGTCTCCCCCTGGATCAGGATCGTGAAAGTGGATTCAGCCACTTGCTCGATTTGCTGGATCACCTGCTGGATCTCTGGGCTGAGACCGATGAGCCACACGAGCGCGCCGTGCTCGCGTAGCTGGCGCCTGAGCTCCTCCACGTCGGCGCCGAGCTGCTGATACTCGAGGGCTCGCCGGACGGCGAGCCCAATTGCTTCGGGGCGCACCGGTTTCGTGAGGTAGTCGGACGCCCCGAGCCGCATGGTCTCGACGGCCGAAGGGATGTCGCCGTACCCGGTGAGCACGATCACCGGGAGCCGCGGGGCGAGCTCCCGGAGCCTCCGCAGAGTCTCCATCCCGTCGAGCTCTGGCATCCGAATGTCCAGGATCGCGCTCGAAAAGGTCCTCGACGCCACGTGGTCCAAGGCTGTCAGGCCGCTCGCCGCTGTGACGACCTTGAATCCCTCGATTTGCAGGGCGTCGGTCAGGAGCGCCCGGACAGACGGCTCGTCATCGACGACCAGAACCGTGGGCGTTGCCCGGCCTCTCGAGCCCGGCGCCGACGGCGCGGTCGCCGCGTCTGCGCTGCTCTCTGCGGATTCGGGTATCCCTGGAGATTCGTTGGGGCCGCTGCGAGGGAACGAAAGTGATCCCGACCCTGACGTGTTCGTCTCGACAACTCCCTTCCTTCGGTAGTCCGGCTATCAGGCGTGCCGCCTGACCCGTGGCTTTGCGTCCCCGCCTCGCGGCGGGTTTGCCCTTATCGGGAGGAGCTCTTCGAGGTCACCCTCAGTTTACGCAGGCAGGCGCAGCTCTACAAGGTCCGTACGCCGGTCAGTGCGCCAAACTACTCGGCTGGCCACGTTGCTATCGACCTTCGCCGCTTGGCCGGAACTCGGTCCGGTGGGGTCACGATCCCGTCTTAGGCCGTGGCCCGACTGATTCGCGGACGACG
>QHSL01000118.1 GCA_003220435.1 Candidatus Rokuibacteriota bacterium
CGTAACCGAGATCCGTAGCGGGGGCGCCGACGAGTGGATCGCGGTGAGGAGGGGAGCAGGGGATGATGGAATGCTCGCTGCTGGGATGAGCGTGACGATTCTCATGCCAACTCCCGCATCTCCGCCTCCGCCCTCCCCAGCCAGAACCGCATGTCCATCTCGCGGTACATCGCCAGAGCGGTGGTGACGTGCTCGTGGGCTTGGTGTCGCCTGCCCGTGCGCCGGTAGAGCTGGCCGAGGCCGAAGTGGCAGTGGACGATGAGGGGACGCATGCCGAGTTCGGTGGCCAGGGCCAGCGCCGCTTGGTAGTGGTCTTGGGCCGTCTCGACATCGGGGCGATCAGGATGCGCAGCGATCTCCGCGAGCAGGCGCAGCGTCCACGCCTCGTGTGGGCGCTCCTTGTGCTCACGGGAGAGCGCCAGCGCCCGTTTCGCGAGCGGGCTCGCGTCTTCCCTTCGGCCCGCCAGCAGGTACGCCTCCGCGAGCCAGCCGACCCTGAGCGAATGGCCGAACATGAATCTCATGGAGGCACCCTGCTCGACCGCCTGTTCCAGAAGCGGGAGCGCCTCGACCATGCGGCCATCGAGAGCATGCGCATAGCCCAGGTACGAGGCGACCGTGGGGAACAGGAGGGGGAAGTTCCCGCTCTGGCATAGAGCAAGCCCATCTTCGAGCACAGGTACCGCCTTGTCCAACTCCCCCTTGCGAAGGTAGAGCCCCCCCACAGCGAAATAGGCAAGAATGCGGCTGTAGGGATGGCCAACCGACTCAGCGATCTGGATCACTTCGTCTCCGCGGACGATCCCATCGGCGAACTCGCCGCACTCGGCCAGGGACCAAATCAGATAGGTGCGGGAAACCACGGACGGAAGAGCGGGCTGGCCGAAACGCTCACTCCTCCGCTCGCCTTCCACGGACGCCATGCAGCTCCTGAAGCACTCCATGGCCTGGCGATACGCGCCCAAGGCGAGGTAAGCCTGACCCAGGACGAGCCGCGTTTTGATCAAGAGAGTGAAATCGCCGACGCCCGTGGCGAGAGCGAGCGCGTGCTGCCCACACTCGATGGCGCGGTCGGGCTCCCCGACCAACCTGAAATAGTGGGTCATATTGGCGGACACCTCACCGAGCCGTCGTCGATCGTCGAGCTCGTGGGCGAGGGTCTCGGCTTCGCGCAGATACGCGAGCGTCCGCTCGAACTCCCCCAGAAGAAGGAGCGAGTTCCGAAGGTCGAACCGAAAATCGATCGCCTGCTCGATCGTCTCGCGGGTCTCGGGGAGGTGCGCCAACGCGACCAGCGCCTGCTCGAGATGTGCCACCGCTTCCCGATTGGCTCCGCGCGCTGCGGCCTTGGCGCCGGCCTGCCGGAGGTAGGGCAGGGCCTTGCTCCATTCCTCGCCCTTCGAGAAGTGGTAGGCCAGCACCTCGTACTGCTCGGCGAGCCGGTCCGGGTAAAGCTCCTCAATCGCCAGCCCGATGACTCGATGAAGTTCCTTCCGACGCTGGACCAGCAGCGAGTTGTATGCCACCTCGTGCGTGAGCGCGTGCTTGAACACGTAAGCGAGCTCTGGGAAGACGGCCTTCTCATAGATCAACTCAGCGGCCTTGAGATCTCCCAGAAGGTCCTCCGTCCGTCCGCGGAGGTCCGCGATCCGGTCGAGGAGGCGACGCGTGAATTCGCGCCCGATGACCGACGAGAACTGGAGGGTCTTCTTCGATGCATCCTCCAACCGGTCGATCCGCGCCATGATCACATCCTGGATCGTGTCGGGGACGACGATCTCATGGAGCGGCTTGGCCATGACGTACTGATCCCCGGCCCGGCGGATCGCCCCGACCTCTCGGAGCGATTTGATGACTTCCTCGAGGAAGAAGGGATTCCCTTCGGCTTTCCGGACGATCAGCGCCCTCAGAGCCTCGGGCAGCCCTTCGGCCGCCAGGACCGCGTGGGCCATTCGCACGCTGTCCTCGGTTGAGAGCGCGTTGAGGGCGACGCGGGCGTGGTATGTCCGTTCGCCGAGGGGATGGACGTAGCCCGTGCGGTAGGTGAGGATCAGGAGCGCGCGGCTCGCCGCGATGCTGCCGGCGACGAACACCAGGTACTCCTCCGTCGCCTGATCCATCCAATGGAGGTCCTCGAAGACTAACACCTGGGGTCGGATTTCCGCCGCCCGGACCGTGAGGCGCCGGAGGGCCTCGAAAATCTCTCGCCGACGCTGCTGGGGGTCCATGCTCAGGAGGCTCGGGTGGCCCGGCTCGACGGAGAGAAGGTACCGAAGATACGGCAGGATCGGTCGAAGGTCCTCGCCGAGCAGGAGGACGCTGCGCTCGATCTTCTTGACGATAGCTGCCTCCGCATCGCCTTCCTCGACCCGGAAATTCCGCTTGAGCAGATCGATCAAGGGATGAAACGCGATGGACCGGCCGAACGGCACGCAGTGGCCTTCCAGCCAGGTCGCGTCGGTCCCGACCCGGCGCCCAAACTCGAGCAGGAGGCGGGACTTCCCGATCCCCGGTTCTCCGGTGATGAAGACCACCTGCCCGTTGCCGGCCTTGGCCCTGGCGAAGCACTCGCACACGAGACCCAGCTCGCGGTCTCGGCCCACAAAGGGCGTGAGCCCCCGCTCGGCCTCCACTTCCAGCCGGGTCCGGCCTCGGCGGGCGGAAATCACTTCCCAAGCGCGCACAGGCTCAGCTTTGCCCTTGAGCGCCAGCTCGCCGAGGGGGCGCACGTGGAAGTACGCGCCCACCATGCGATCGGTCATCGCGGATATCACGATCGCCCCGGGTTCCGCGATCTGCTGAAGGCGGGCGGCGACGTTGGTCGTGTCGCCGACAGCGGTGTAGTCCATTCTGAGATCGGTCCCGATGCTCCCGACCACCACGAGGCCGGTGTTGAGCCCCTGCCGGACTTGAAAGGCGGTGCCTTGCTTCCGCTGCAGCTCGTCCCGGTACCCGTCGAGGGCCTTCCGGATTCCCAGCGCCGCGTGCACGGCTCGCTGCGCGTGGTCCTCGTGCGCGATCGGTGCCCCGAAGAGCGCCATGATCCCGTCACCGAGGAACTGGTTGACGGTCCCCTCGTAACGGTGCACTTCGGCCAGCATCAGCTCGAAGGCGTGATGCATGAGGCGGTGGACGTCTTCCGGGTCGCGTTGCTCGGCGAGAGCGGTGAACCCCGAGACGTCCGCGAACAGGACGGTCACTTGCTTGCGCTCGCCTTCGAGCGTGCTCTTCGAGGTGAGGATCTTCTCCGCAAGATGCTTGGGGGTGTAGGACTCGGGGGAGGCGAAGCGAGGGGCGGCAGACTTACCGAGTAGTGCTGCGCACTGCCCGCAGAACCTGTTCTCGGGAGGGTTGCTGGCTCCACACGACGCGCAGACTGAGGCCAGCGGGGCAGCGCACTGGCCGCAGAACTTCATTCCCGCGGGATTCTCCGCGTGGCACCGGGGACACTTCATGCCGAGCCTCTAGCGCGCGGCTTCCTTACCGCCCACGGGGTTCTGCTTGAGAGAATTCAGGTGACCTGAAGACCGTATTGGCGACGTGCATGAAGGCCCTCGCCGGCAGCACTCCCACGTAGAACGCCAGCTGCATGCCAATTTCCATGATTTCCGTTCTGGTGAGGCCGAAACGCAGTGCCCCTTCGATCATCCGACGGACGGACACGTCGTACTGTCCCCGTACGACCAGGGCCGCTAGGGCGCAGACGATCCGGCTCTTCATATCCAGCCCGGGCCGTGTCCAGACGGCCCCCCAGAGGTACTCGTGCATCAGAACGTCGAGCGCGCGTTCCACCGGCGTCGGCTCCGTCGGGTGGTAGCCGAAGACGTCGGAGATGAACTCCTTGTGTTTCGCGACTCCCCGCTCGTACAGGGTCTTGGGCTCTAGCGAGGGATCGAAGGTTTCTGGCAAGGTAACGTGCATCCCCCGCTCTTCGAGGACCTCCTTGGTCACCGCCAGGGCATTGTAGGCAGCCGGTATGCCGCCGTAGAAGGCGACCATCATGAGTACCTCGATGATCTCCTCCGGCGTGATACCCACGTTCAGCGCATTGCGTATGTGTGATCGGACCTGCGTGGTGAGCTGGATGGCGGCGACCGTCAGGGTCGCTATGGCGCGATACCTGAGCTCCAGGCCCGGACGACTCCAGATGGAACCGTACAGACTCTCCGTGCTGATCCTGTACATATCCGGAGCCAGCTCATAGGCGGCGGGAACGGCGCCCTTGTATATCCTCCCCTGGCCGCCAGCCAGGCGCCCCCGCATCTCCAAGCCCTTCTGGAACCGCTCGTCTAGAGTAGCCATGCTGCAACCTTCCTTCTCTCGCACGCACTAGCTGCCTTTTGGAGTGGCGTCCACCATGGCCCGTGCCGCATCTTTGTCGCGATACCAGAGCGCATCGATTCGGGTAAACCTCTCCCACTTGTAGGGCAGATCGTATTCGCTATAAATAGCCCGAACCGGACACATCGGCTCACATGCGCCGCAGTCGATGCATTCATTCGGGTCGATGTAGAGCTTCCGGTCCTTTCCTGCGTCGAAATGAATGCACGCCACGGGACAGACGGTGACACACGCTTGATCCCGTACGTCAATACACGGGTCGGTGATCACATAAGGCATTGCGAGCGACTGCTGGGCAAAGGAACCACTGGGCGACGACGTGCTGAGCCCAACAGCCTCAGAGTTCTCGTAAGTCCATGACGCAGCCCTGCAGGCGCTTCCGGGCAGCGGGGGAAAAGGCGGAGACATACTCGGGCTCCCGCAGGAGCTGGTTCACCAGCTCCAGCAGGTAGCTTCCTGCTCGGTCGGGAAAACCCGCCCGGTAGTCGCGCAGCGAGGCGGCCGGCAAAGGCCGGAGCCGCGTGGCCAGCTCCTGGCTGATCGCGTTCATGTGCCTTTCATACGCGGCGACTTTGTCCGACGCTGGCGGCTCCGGCAAGGCGAGGGGATGCGTCTCCTCGACGTTCAGGGTCACCAGGGCGAGTGTCTTGAGCGTGTCGATAGCTACTCCCAGCTCCGTGAGGATCGTTTTCTCTTCCATGTCCCTACCCCTCTCTTCCCCCTCCGCGCTCCTTCGCTCAGGCGGCGCTCGGCGCCTGGAGCGCATGGACATGCTCGCTCCAATGACGCGCGATCGTCTCCAGGCGCTGCAGGAGAGAACGCCCAGTGCCATCGCCACTGACCAGGACGGTGGCGTTCGGGTCGGGGAGGGCCCGCGCCGCCTTTACCAGCCGCGCCTGCAACTGGCGCACGAGCTCTGCGAGTTGGGCGATGTCTCGGCCGGCCAGGCGACCGACGGCCCGGGCATTCATCTCGTCGACCGAGGCGTAGAAGCGATACGGTTTGCCACCGGACAGGACAGACTCCAGGCCTTCGACTGTCGCCTGATGCCACCACGCCAGGTGGCACAGGACCTCGCGCGGTCCCCAGTGTCCAACTTTGATCCGGGCCTGGCCTCCTGAGCCCTGGAAGTAGGTCAATCCGGCCTCGACGTTCTGCTCCAGCGCTCGAATGAGGGCTTCGATCTGTTGACTCGCTGCCATGATAGGAATTCCCTCCCAGGGGCGACGTGCTACGCCTTGGGCCTGTGCCTCTCGATGAGCGCCACGATTTTGGGATCGATCCGATCCTTCAACGGGCGTCCGGCGTCGCACAGGGCGATCCCCAGGTGTGCGTCCCGCGCGAGCCGGTCGAATTCAGGACTCCCCTGCCACTGCCGCTCCAGCTCGCCAAACAGCGCGTCGATGTGGGCCTTCTCAAACATCTCTTAACCTCCGCTCCATGAACACAACGCACAGCGGGGCCAACCTGCTGCTGGCTG